>NZ_WIPH01000055.1 GCF_009547075.1 Gluconobacter aidae | reverse complement strand
CTAACCCCCTGTCCGAAAAACCGGGACCACCTCTGATGGAATGACAAGGGCCTCGGATATTTCAAGGCCACCATAGCGGTCTTCCATTTATGGAACGTCGCGTTAGTGATCCCGTGTTTGTGGCAAAGATCAGAGACCTTCAGCCCAGACTGATTCCTGTTCCTCCAGTTCCGCATCGATCTGGTCGGTCTGCGCTTTTTTCCATGGAGAGAAAGCCTTGATCTGTAGGGAAAATTATTCTGCGCGATTGATTTTTTTTCATTTCTCCCTCACTATCACGGCTCGTCAGGGGGGTCCCGCCTTAAGGGACTGAGAGGCTGATTGGTGTTGTCGGGAAACCGGCTCACGGTGAAGCGACCCTTTGAACCTGACCCAGTTGATACTGGCGTAGGAAGACCGAAGGGCGCTTATTTCCATCGCTATGTGGGGAAGCGCCTGTCGGGCCGATCCGGCCCTTTCTGTGTCTCTGTGCACAGGAGACGGCGGCTCCCTTTCTGCTTCACGTTCTCCCTGGGTCTTTTCGAGTGCGCTTGAGGAGACACCATATGAACGCTTCCATTCCGGCCATTACGACAGGTCCTTTGCCGGCTTCCAGCAAGGTCCATGTTCAGGGCACGCTTCATGACATCACAGTGCCCATGCGGCAGATCGAGGTTTCGGACGAATGTCCGCTGAACGTCTATGACAGTTCCGGGCCCTATACCGACATCGCCATCAGCATCGACATTGCGAAGGGTCTTGCGGATAGTCGCGGGGACTGGCTGCGGCATCGCGGTGACGTGGAGGAGTATGATGGTCGCACGATCACGGCAGCCGATAACGGTTTTGCGGAAGGGGAGCGACTGACACCGGCATTTCCGAACCAGCGCCGCCCCATGCGTGCGGTGGGGGATCGTGCAGTGACCCAGATGGCCTATGCCCGCGCTGGTATCATTACGCCGGAGATGGAATTCGTTGCTATCCGGGAAAATATCGGCCGAACGCAGGCGCTGAAGGAAGAGCGGGATGGCGAAGATTTCGGCGCCTGCATTCCGGACTTCGTGACACCGGAATTTGTCCGGCAGGAAATTGCCTCGGGCCGGGCGATCATCCCCGCCAACATCAATCACCGTGAGCTTGAGCCGATGATCATCGGGCGCAACTTTCTGGTGAAGATCAACGCCAATATCGGCAATTCGGCTGTCACCTCTTCCATGGAAGAGGAAGTCGAAAAGATGGTCTGGTCGATCCGCTGGGGCGCGGATACCGTCATGGATCTCTCGACGGGCCGCAACATCCATAACATCCGGGACTGGATCATTCGCAACGCGCCTGTGCCGATCGGGACAGTGCCGCTGTATCAGGCGTTGGAAAAGGTGGGCGGGATTGCGGAAGACCTGACATGGGAGATCTTTCGCGACACGCTGATCGAACAGGCCGAACAGGGCGTGGACTACTTCACCATCCATGCCGGTGTCCGGCTGCACATGATCCCCCTGACGGCGCGACGGGTGACAGGCATTGTGTCGCGCGGCGGTTCCATCATGGCGAAATGGTGCCTGCATCATCACCGTGAGAGCTTTCTGTATGAGCATTTCGAGGAGATCTGCGACATCTGCCGGCGTTATGACGTGTCGTTCTCGCTCGGGGACGGTCTGCGTCCCGGGGCGATCGCGGACGCCAATGATGCGGCGCAGTTCGCGGAGCTGGAAACCCTTGGTGAACTGACGAAAATCGCTTGGGCGAAGGACTGTCAGGTTATGATCGAGGGGCCGGGTCATGTCCCGATGCACAAGATCAAGGCCAATATGGACAAACAGCTTGAGCACTGCCACGAGGCGCCGTTCTATACGCTTGGCCCGCTGACGACCGATATCGCGCCTGGTTACGATCACATCACCTCCGCCATCGGCGCGGCCATGATCGGCTGGTTTGGCACGGCGATGCTCTGCTATGTCACGCCGAAGGAACATCTGGGCCTGCCGGACCGGAATGACGTCAAGACGGGTGTCATCACCTACAAGCTCGCAGCCCATGCGGCGGATCTGGCGAAGGGTCATCCGGGCGCGCGGATGCGGGATGATGCTTTGTCGCGGGCGCGGTTCGAGTTCCGGTGGGAGGACCAGTTCAATCTGGGGCTGGACCCCGATACCGCCCGGTCCATGCATGATGAGACCCTGCCCAAGCAGGCGCACAAAGTGTCCCATTTCTGCTCCATGTGTGGGCCGAAGTTCTGTTCGATGAAAATTTCGCATGACATCCGGGCCGAGGCGGAAAAGCAGGACGGTATGCAACAGATGGCGGGGAAATTCCGTGAAGGCGGGCAGCTTTATGTTCCGGTGACGGAACCGGCGGAATGATCCATTCCGTCCTGGGGGAAGGGGTTACGGCACTATGCTGTGCCACGGCCCTTTCCGACCGGGATCTTGACGTGGAAGTCATCGTCCCGGCTGGTGCCCCGGAACCGGCGTCATGGTTTGCGGGGGGAATGCTGGCGCCTTTCTGCGAAGGGGAAAGTGCGCCGGAGTTGATCGTGGCAAAAGGGCGGGCTTCCGTGAACTGGTGGGCCGCGCATGTGTCCGGTGTTGTGAGGCATGGCACGCTTGTTGTCGCGCCGCCTCGGGATGTTTCCGAACTGGCGCGTTTTGCACGGGCGACGCGGGAGCATGACTGGGTGTCTCCCGGGGATCTGGAGCCGGATCTGGCAGGACGTTTCGCACGGGGACTGTTCTTTTCAAGCGAAGCGCATCTGGACCCACGCCTGGCGCTGGCCAGCCTGCGAAGCCGTCTGGAAAGCAGAGGCGTGTCGTTCCGGACCGGAGCGCCACGGGGCCGGATCGTGGACTGTCGGGGGCTGGCGGCCCGGGAGGATCTGGCCGATCTGCGCGGTGTCCGGGGTGAAATGCTGATCGTGCATGCGCCGGACGTGACGCTGACGCGGCCCGTGCGTCTGCTGCATCCCCGTTTCCCCTGCTACATCGTGCCGCGCGAGAACGGGCGTTACATGATCGGTGCGACCATGGTGGAAAGTGCGCGTCGCGGAGGCGTTACGGCGCGGGCCGCGATGGAGCTGCTTTCGGCAGCCTATACGCTTCATCCCGGTTTTGCCGAAGCGGAAATCCTTGAACTGGGCGCAGGTCTGCGTCCGTCCTTTCCTGACAATATTCCGGCCATTCGACACGCTATGGACCGCATCCATGTGAACGGGATGTATCGCCACGGTTTTCTAATGGCACCTGTCTGCGCAGAGCAACTGGCTACGGAACTTGCGGAGCTTTACGCCCATGCGGATTGATCTGAACGGCCAGACAATTGAAACGCAGGCCCAGACGCTGGCGGATCTGCTCAGCGAGCAGGGATTTGAATCCTCCTGCGTCGCCACGGCCGTGAATGGCGAATTCATTGCCCGCTCCCTTCGCTCCGAAACTCGTCTGGATGATGGCGTGAAGGTTGAAGTCCTGTCGCCGATGCAGGGAGGCTGACATGTTCCATGGTGTCGATCTGACGTCCCGTCTGATGCTCGGGACCGCGCAATATCCGTCGCCACAGATCCTGCTTGAGGCCATCGCGGCCTCTGGTGCCGAGGTCATTACCGTCTCGCTGAGGCGGGAAGGTGTGGCAGGGGGGGCATTCCGCGATCTTCTGGCTGAAAGCCGCTGCCGTCTGCTGCCCAATACAGCGGGCTGTCATACCGTCAGGGAAGCCGTAACCACTGCGCGAATGGCGCGCGAGGTGTTTGGCACCTCATGGATCAAGCTGGAAGTCATCGGTCATGCCGATACGCTCCAGCCTGATCCGTTCGCCCTCGTCGAGGCCGCGCGCGTGCTGTGTGCGGAAGGGTTCGATGTCTTTCCCTACACGACCGAGGACCTGATCGTGGGCGAAAAGCTGCTTGAGGCCGGTTGCAAAGTCCTGATGCCCTGGGGCGCGCCCATCGGTTCAGGACAGGGCCTGCGAAACCCCGCGGGCCTGCGGACCATGAGGGCGCATTTCCCCGATGTGCCACTGATCGTGGATGCGGGGATCGGTACGCCCAGTCAGGCCGCGCAGGCCATGGAACTGGGATTTGATGCGGTCCTGCTGAATACCGCCGTGGCGAAGGCGGTCGATCCTGTGGGTATGGCGCGGGCCTTCGGGCGCGCCATACAGGCGGGACGCGAGGGTTTCGAGGCCGGCCTCATGCCGGAGCGGGACATGGCCAGCGCCTCGACGCCCGTTTTCGGACTGGCGGAACTGGCATGATGACGCTCGATCCGTTCTATCTTCTTGTCGGCGACGTGGGGCTTCTTGAAACACTTCTGCCCTGTGGCGTGCGGCTGGTGCAGCTTCGCCTCAAGGACAGGCCGGAGGCGGAAATCCACCGTCAGATCAGACATGCCCGCGATCTGTGCGCGCGGCATGGCGCCCAGCTTGTCGTCAATGACTACTGGCGTCCTGCAATGGAGCTGGGATGCGATTTCGTCCATCTCGGTCAGGAAGACATGGAGACTGCGGATTTTGCCGCACTTCGCAAGGCCGGGATCCGGTTCGGCCTGTCCACCCACGACCCGGCGGAACTGGAACATGCCCTGTCTTTCGAACCGGCCTATGTCGCCCTTGGGCCTGTCTATCCGACCCTTCTGAAGAAAATGAAATGGGGACCGCAGGGGCTGGAGCGGGTGGCGGACTGGAAGAAACGCGCCGGCCAGACGCCGCTCGTGGCCATTGGTGGTCTGACGCCCGAGCGCCTGGCAGACGTCTTTTCCGCCGGGGCGGACAGCGCCGCCGTTGTCACGGATATCCAGATGGCGGACGACCCTGTGGCCCGCTGTCAGGAATGGGTCTCCACCACACGGGCTTACAGGCGATGAGCCGATACGTGCGGCAGATCAGCCTCTTTCCGCAGGGCGAGGCCGATCAGAAACGTCTTCTGGATGCCCATGTTCTGGTTGTCGGCGCCGGTGGTCTCGGGGCGACGGTTCTGCCAGCGCTGGCCGGAGCCGGATGTGGCAAGATCACGCTGGTGGATCATGACCGTGTTGATGAAAGCAATCTTCATCGGCAGACCCTGTTCCGCGTGGACGATATCGGCAAACTGAAAGTCTCCTGCGTCGCAGAGCGACTGTCTGGCCTGAATCCGGATTGCCGGATCATACCCGTCGCCGAGCGTCTGGAACCCGCGTCCGCACGTCGCCTTCTGCCGGGTCTCTCAGTCGTGGTCGATGCGGCGGACAGTGTGGCCGTGACCTATATGCTGTCGGACCTCTGTCTTGAGGCAGGGCTCCCTCTCATCAGCGCGTCAGTCCTGGGGCAGTCCGGCTATGCAGGCGGATTCTGTGGCGGAGCGCCCGGCTATCGCGCCGTCTTCCCGGACATTCCCGCCAGTTTCCCTACCTGCTCAGACGCAGGCGTGTCCGGGCCTGTCGTGGCGGCTCTGGGCGCGATACAGGCCCAGATGACGCTGTCCCTCCTGCTTGATCTGCAACCCTCGCCGCTGGGGCAGATGATCCGTCTGGATCTGGAACACTGGCGGAGTTCGTCCTTTCGCTTTGATGGCGCTCCCGAGCCGGAAGAGGACGGCCCCTTCATTCTGGGGCTTGAAGAGCTGACTGAAACAGACCGTGTGTTCGATCTCCGGGAGCCGGATGAAAAAGGTCCGCTCTCCGTGGCCTGGGCCAGACGCGGGCCCCTCGAAGATCCGGAAATACTGGACGCTGGAACGCAGAGGACCGTGTTCGTCTGTGCAAGTGGTCTGCGCGCCTGGCGTGCCGCAAGACGGTTTTCCGGGCGGAGCGGCGCTGTGTCCTATATTGCGACGACAGGACGTTGAAACGCCCCGTTCTTCTGATCGGCGGGATGGATTCCAGCGGAGGGGCTGGCCTTGCGCGGGATCTGCTGGCTGTCCATGACGCAGGACAGACGGCCCGGATCGCCGTTACAGCCGTTACGGCCCAGACGGATCACAGGGTTCTGGCTGTCGATCCCGTCTCTCCGGACATGCTCGCGGCCCAGATCGACGCGGCGCTTGAGGACGGCATCGGGGCCGTCAAGATCGGTGTCCTGTGCAACGCGGCGCTCATACGGACCGTGGCAACCCGTCTTCCCGATGTGCCGGTTGTTCTGGACCCGGTTCTCTGTTCCACTTCCGGTCATACCCTTCTGGAGCCGGAGGGGATCAGGGCGCTTGTTGACCTGCTTGTGCCCCGCATCGCAGTCCTGACCCCCAACGTGCCGGAACTGGCAGCCTTGAAATCGGTGCTCCAGCCGGAGACACTCTCTGAAGATGGCGACGTTGTCGGGATGTTGCTGGATCGGGGGTGCCAGAGCGTCCTGCTGAAAGGGGGCCATGACGGCCATCCCGAGCTATCGACGGATATCCTGTTTCAGCCCGGTCGTCCGGCATCGTCCTTCCGTTCCGCGCGCTATCCATTTGATCTGCGGGGAACAGGATGCCATCTGGCCAGCAGTCTGGCCGCGGCTCTGGCTGATGGAAAAGCTCTGCCAGACGCTGTCATATACGCCCGGCACAGAGTTGATGAACGCTTTCGCAGGGAAATGTCTTCTCCCGTGCCATGAAGATATGGAAACCTTGGGTCACGTCGACGAAAGAACCATACGGCCCCCATGAATCACGCAATCAGCGACATGGGAATCCTACAAATCATTTTCTGCCAAAGTAGTGCTGAACTCCGGCTATTATTCTTGGCTATTATTTTTTCAGGCTGAGCAGGTCCACGTCCAGTTCGCTGCGCAGCAGGGTGAGGATGCTTTGGGAGATCTGGGACAAGGCATGGTCGGCCCGGAACAGGACCGTACAGGTCACGCTCAGGGGAGGAGAAAGAGGGCGTGGGCGAGGCAGGCCCGGATGATGCAGGGCTGTCACAGCATCCACGATGGCACACCCGCCACCGAGACGCACGAGTTCGGCTGCCATGAAATGGGTCCGTACCCGTACATGCGCCTTGATGGGAATGCGGGCTTCTTCCATCACCATATCCAGCATGCGGGCCGTAGGATCGTTCTCACTGAGCCCGATATAGCGTTCAGGGTTGATTTCAGCGACACTGACTGGCCCTTCTCCTTCTTCCGCATCAATCATCATCAGTGGGATATTGGCGATGTGCAGGGCCGTCAGTCCGTCACATGTGTAGTCACCGAACACAATTCCAAGGTCGAGATCATGATTCATGATGCGTGACACGATTTCGGGTCCGTGCATGGCATCGATTGTCAGTTCCATGCCTGGATGATCCGCGCGGTAGCGTTGCACGACACGGGGTACGAGGCTCAGCCCCAGACTTGGTACGCATCCGATACTGATGGAGTGTCCGTCGCGGGCGTAACGCAGATTGTCGGTCAGGCGTTTGAGGTCGGACAGTTTCTCGAAGATCGCGTTGACGTGGGGCAGCATGATGCGGGCCTCGCGCGTCGGCACCAGTCGTCCTCCCGCGCGCTCAAACAGCGCAAATCCCAGTGACTGCTCGGCATAGCGCAGAACCTTGCTTGCCGCCGGCTGCGAGACATGAAGCAGTTCGGCAGCGCGTCGGAGCGAACCCGCAGTCATAATCGCATAGAAAACTTCGATCTGGCGCAGGCGCATTGGAGTTCCTTGCTTTGGAGATCCAGGCTGCCCTGGATTTTCCGATTCTTGATGTTTGTTCGAAACGAAATTCATCGTTTCCCATGTTGCGACAGACAGAATGAAGGGCTGCTCCGATCTTAAAGCAACGGGTTATACAGAAGTAGGAATATAATATTTTCAGCTGCTCCCATACCGGCGTGTCGGCCAGGCAGACGGAAAGATGGTGGCATAGCTCTTCAGGTTGTCCTGCCTTGCAAATAGATTTACATAAAGATGGCCTCTCCTGTAGCGGTCCAGACAAACGGTTTCGCTCTGGCGTTACAGGTCTGGACGAAGGCACTGATTTTCTCAGTGAGATCCCTGGCACTGTCGCCGGTGGACGGGGCAGATATTCCGGGTGGCCGCGCCCTATCCGTCGGGCATTGCCAGATCTCGCAGATTGGTCGCAACGGGGATCAGGTGATGTCCGCATGACGGTCTATCCTGAGTGGTGCGGGATCAACCGCTTCTTCAGAGACGGCCGTGTCCGGAGAAAAATGCTCTTTGAGATGCGTCTCCAGCTTTTCCAGGGAAAAGCCTTTCGTTTCAGGCAGGAAGCGCGCCACGAAGCAGAAGGACAATACGTTGATCGTGGCGAAAACGAAAAACGTACCGGGACCGATCGCGTGCAGAAAAATAGGGAAGAGGAAAGCGACTGTAGCGTTAAAGATCCACTGGGATGAGACCGACAGGCCCGTCAGAACTCCACGGGCCCGCATGGGAAAAAGCTCGGACATCAGCAGCCAGTACAATGGCGAGACCATCATCTGGATGAACAGCAGAGCCAGAAGGATAAAGCCAAGCGCGACATAACTTTCGATTTCCGAGCCCTTGAGCAGCAGCAGAGTGGCCCCAAGCCCCAGATGAGCCAGAACCACGCCGCCCAGACCGCCCAGCAGTGTGACCCGCCGCGGGAAGCGTCCAATCATCCAGATGCCGGCAAATGTCGCGCCTACCGCGACCAGACCATCGCCGATTGTTGCGATCAGAGCGGCCTCGGTTCCGAGCCCCGTCTGACGCAGGATGATCGGGGTGAAGTACATGAATGCGTTGACCCCCGTAAACTGGGTCGCAAAT
>NZ_WIPH01000054.1 GCF_009547075.1 Gluconobacter aidae | reverse complement strand
CTCCGTGCGTAGATCGACGCCAGATGACGGCGACGACCTGCATTGACCAGCAGCGCCGACAGCACCGCGCCGGCGACGAAGGCCAGTATCAGACCACAGCAGGACAGGACCAGTTCCAGATGGCCTTCATGTAGGCCACTCGCCAGTGTGGAGACATTGCCGGTCATATTGGCCGAATAATAACCCACAGCCAGCCGTCGTGACTGACCGCATGAGGGAGACTCCGTGTTTGTCGGTTTCCCCCGGACAGCGATCTTTTTTATGGGCGAGATGGTAACAGCCTGTGCTCTTCCGACAAAGCTTCCTGTTTTCAATTTCTTAGGACGGTATCGTCAGGGATTGTGGATTTCCACACGCTGAAAAGGGGTAGTCTCCCTACAGATAAATGTTGACGCCGACAGACTACATGGAACAAATCAGGAACATATAATCAGGAAATTTGCCTGCACAAGGACCGTCGAGCCGTGACATGACTGCTGAAATCCATAAAAAACCCGGTCTGCAGACGCTGTGGGCTGCGATCAACAGCACGGACTGACTGACCAGTTTCATAAGAAGCCAGCACAACCCGACGCCTGAACGCATCATCATAGGCCCGACGCCGTTCGCCAACAATTTCAATAACCGGATGAAGGGCTCGCGATGCTGTTCTGATTGCTCTGTCATGAACAGAACACATCACCACACCATAAACTCAACAAGGCGTCTCACTCCGGAAGCTTACAACAGGTCGCCGGGTGAACGCCCTTCCATCAGGCGGTCCAGGAGGTCTTTATCAATGCTCATGCGGGGGCTCCTCTTCGAGCAGGTTATCACCACACCGCACAAAATTCAGGATAGTCCCGGAGCGCCCCCACCATGACGATCAATCAGACCCGCAGGTCCTTTAGCGTTAAAGCGCAAAACCCAGTCCCGAACGATCTGTCGATCCGTTCCCGCAAGACGGGCCGCTTCTCCACGTGTCGCCCCGTCATAAATCGCGGCAAGCGCCAGAAGGCGCCGGGACTGGTCGGCATGTCTGCTTCCTCGGGCCACACTGCGCACCCTCGTTGCGTCATAGTCCTCTCGGAGTGCGACTGCCCTGCTCATCAGAGATACCTTCCTTCAACAATGGTATCCTGTGAATCACAATTCAACGCCTATGGGTACCCCCATGAGTCACATCCAAAACAATTTAGTATAGAGATGGGCCACAGCCTCCGTTATCTCACGCCGCCCAATGTCCCAAATCTTGCGACGACGGATACTTCGCAGGGTCTTGAAGCACGAACACTTTCTGGAGAAACATTCCCGAAGCAGCTCATCAACGGCTACTTCCCGCTATGTTTCTCCAGAAAGGCCGGAATAAGAGGATTATCCTTCTGCAGGGATCCTTTTGATGGAAGCTGTTGAGTATTCCAGCCGCCCCCAAGATCGACGATCAGTTTCACACTTGCCACCAAACGGCTTTCCTGAATTTGCAGCGCTGTCTCCTGATTGCTGAGCGCCGTCTGCTGGCCGGTCAGGACCGTCGTATAAATTGCTGTTCCGTATTGGTACTGACTGAGTGACACATCTGCAGCATGGAGTGCTGCCTGAACAGCCTGCTGCTGCTCGCCAGCCTGCTGTTTCAAAATCCGCAAACTCGACAATTGGTCTTCCGTGTCCTGTAAAGCCGTCAGAACGGTCTGTCTGTAGCTTGCCACGGCGCTGTCATAGTCAGCATTGGCTTCCTGCACGGCCGCCGTTCTTGCCCCCCCTTCGAAAAGGGTTTGCGAAGCGGATGCGCCCAAGGACCAGATACGATTGCTGATCTGAATGAGCGACTGCACCGGGTTGCCACTGTATCCATAGGAAGCCGAGAGAGAAAACTCTGGATAGAAAGCGCCGATTGCCACGCCGACTGCGGCATTATACTCCTCCATGGCACGCTCGGCAGAAGCAATATCCGGCCGCCGTTGCAGAAGACTTGCGGGGACGGTGACAGGGATATCAGGGACAACGGATGTCATGATGTCCCGATCCAACGAAAGTTCTGCAGGCGGTTTACCAATCAGAACAGCAATCGCATGTTCATACTCTGAACGACTGACATCGGTCGCTGTGGCACTGGCTCGTGCGGCATCCAGAGTATTTTGTGCCTGCCATTCATCACTGCCATTGGCCGTCCCCCCTTGGTGCTGGGCACGAATAATGGCCAGTGTATGTTCGTATAACCGGATCGAACGTTCCAGCAGCGCTTTCAGAGTGTCCTGATACCGAAGCTCAAAATAGTCCTCGGCCAGTTGCTCCTGATAGGAGAGTTGTGCGTTCGCCAGATCGGCTGCACTGGCCTGTGCTGCTGTCACCTGCTCCTGGATTTGCCGGCGGATTTTCCCCCAGACATCAATCGTCCAGTCGGCCGTCAGTTCGGCGGCATAGGTATTGCGTGTCATGCCTGAACTATATTGTGTCCCACTGGTGGACGTTGCTGTACCCCCCTGACTGTTACGCGAAAAATTCAGGCTGCCCGAAAGAGTTGGGTACAGGCTGGCTCGTGCTGCTGTGACAAGTGCCCGAGCCTTGCGATATTTGGCCTCATATTCCTTGACGTTCTGATTGGAAAGCGACACCTGCTCCTCAAGGGCATTCAGAACAGGATCATTATAAATTGCCCACCATTGCCCCTTTGGGATGGCCGCCATCTCGGGACGGGCTTTATCCCATCCTGGAGCGGGTTGCGCCTCTTTAAAACGTGCAGAAAGAATAGCTTTTGGACGTTTATATTCTGGGCCGACAAGAATACAGCCGGACAGAATAGTTGGCGTGAGCAACAGAAGTATGGCTTTTGCCGTGCGCGCACGAAGCATCGGAGGAAATTGCAACATCATTTTTATATTCCGAAATGCTCAGGATCTGTGGAAAGAGGATGGTCTGAGACGCTGGACGAGACCGCGCAAAGTAGCTGGCAATTTCTGCCGCCCCCACATTCCCAGACGATCAAGGTAAATATAGACGACCGGCGTCGTGAAAAGCGTAAGGATCTGGCTCAGGGCGAGGCCGCCAATAATGGCGATGCCAAGAGGGCGATGAAGTTCAACGCCATACCCATTCCCGAACACCAGCGGGACAGCACCTAATGCCGCGGCCAGAGTGGTCATCAGGATCGGTCGGAAACGCAGCATGCAGGCTTCGTGAATGGCCTCGCGTGCGCTCTTGCCATTCTGCCGTTCTTCACTGATGGCAAAATCGACCAGCAGAATTGCATTCTTCTTGACGATCCCGATCAGCAGAATGACCCCGATCAACCCAATCAGATCAAATTCCTGACCACACAGGTAAAGCGCCAGCAAAGCACCAGCCCCCGCTGATGGAAGGGTCGACAGAATGGTGAGCGGATGGACATAGCTCTCATACAAAATGCCAAGCACAACATAGACAGCAGCCAGGGCAGCCAGAATGATCAATGGTTCGCTGCTACTCTGGCTCTGAAACTGGGCCGCGGTCCCGGCAAAGCTGCCATGTATTGAGGACGGAATTTTAAGGCGGACCATTTCGTTGCTAATAATACGGGTCGCATCAGACATTGATGCACCTGATGCCAGATTGAACGAAAGCGTTGCCGCAATGGCCTGCCCCTGATGATTGACGTTGACCGGCGTTGTCCCGCGGGACATCCGTGCGACCACGGAAAGAGGGATCATCGTTTCAGCATCTGAAGAAACGGCCGAGCCACTCGACGCGCTGCTTCCTCCTGCCAGACTGTTTGCAATCTGATTGGTAAAGGACTGGCTGTTCTCTGAAGAGGAAGATGTGTCCGTCGTATCGGAGGAACTGCTGGATGACGACGAGGAGCGGATACTGTTACTCTGCGTGCTGCCACTTGCTGTCCCGCCGGAAGCACTGACCCAGGCCAGCTGCAACATGTCAGCGTTTTTCCAGTATTGCGGCTGTACATTCATCACCACACGGTACTGGTTCAGTGCGTTATAAATGACCGAAGCTGAGCGCTGACCAAAAGCGTCATAAAGAGCATTGGCAACAAGCTGTGCCGTAATATTCGTACGCCCCGCCAGATCGCGGTCCAGCACCACTTCTTCAGCAAGACCTTTCTGCTGAATATCGGTAGAAATATCTTTCAGCTGAACGTGCTTTTGCAAAGCCTGCTGAAGGATGGGAACCCAGTGATAAAGGTCTTTGGCGTCATCACCCTCCAGGGTGTACTGATAGGCACCGTTACTGCTCCGAGGACCCGTTGGAAGCAGACTGGGGACCTGAGCAATAAACTGCCCCCCTGCAACATCCGAAGTACGGCGTCGAAGGTCCGCTACAGTCTGCTGAATTGAAACCTTGCGATCTGACTTGTCCTTAAGCTCCACGAACATCATTGCCTGATTGGCGGAGTCACGGCCTCCAATAAAACCCACGATACTGTCAACGTCCCTGTTCCCTAAAACCGTGCCTTCTACACCTTTGACCTTGGCCATCATCGCATTGAATGAAATCGACTGATCCGCCACGAGATGAGCCATCAGCGATCCGGTATCGCTTTCTGGGAACAGACCTTTCGGCATCAGGAAAAATAGTACGCCCATCAAAAGAATGGTGGATGGCAGAGAAAGGAGGACCAGAACCGGGTGCCTGAGTGCACGATCCAGAAGACGACCGTATATTGCGTGCATCCGGTCAAGCATTGCCTCGATCTGAGTTGATAATGCAGCCAGCCTGCCACGATGCGCAGAAAGCCTGTGGGCCTCTTCGTCGTCTTTAGAGCGCAAAATATAGGCGCACATCATGGGCGTCAGTGTCAGGGAAAGAACCATCGAGACCAATACTGTGATCGAGATGGTCATGGCGAATTCGTGAAGTAATCCACCAATAATACCGCTGAGCATGGCAACAGGAAAGAAAACCGCCACGAGGGAAACAGAGACTGAAAAGACCGTGAAAGCGACTTCCTGCGCTCCTTTCAGAACCGCCTCGGAATGCGGCACGCCAGCTTCAATATAACGACTGATATTTTCAAGAACGACAATCGCATCATCAACGACAAATCCAGTCGCAATCGTCAGAGCCATCAGGGACAGGTTGTCCAGGGAATACCCCATGAATTTCATGACTGCGAACGTCGCGATCAGGGACGTCGGAACAACGACGGCCGGAATCAGGGTTGTCCGGGGAGAGCGTAGAAAGACCAGTACCACCCCTACGACAAGCAGGACCGACAGGACCAGCGTACGCTGGGTGTCATCCAGAGCGGCCCTGATCGTCTGGGAACGATCACTACTGACATGAAGTTCGACATCGGCAGGAAGCGCAGAAAGCAACGTCGGAAAGCGAGCACGGATCTCGTTGATAGTCTTGACGACATTCGCTCCCGACCGTGGAAAAATAATCGCCAATACCGCCGGAGAGCCATTGAAAAATCCCCCTGTTTCCACATCCTCCACACTGTCTGTAACTGTCGCCACGTCCTCCAGATGGACAGGCCGATTACTTCTGTAAGCAACAATCAGTCCCTTCAGGTCCTTTGCTTTACGGATCTGGTCATTGGTTCTCAAAATCAGGCGCTGTTTCCCGCGGGTAATAAAACCTTTGGGCGTGTTGGCATTGGCAGATGACAGCGCTGCACGGATATCTTCAAACCCGATCCCATACTGATACAGTTTGAGGGGATTCATCTCGACACGAACAGCAGGAAGCGCACTCCCTCCCAGTTCCACTTCACCCACACCGGTTACGGAATCAAGATGCTGTTCAAGAACATTGGTCGCTTCATCGTAAAGCTGGGCGGATGTCCGGGTTTTCGATGTCAGCGCCAGCACCATGACCGGCATCCCTGACGTGTTGGCAGCGCGATATGTCGGGTCCTGCCGCAAAGTTGATGGCAGGTCACTACGGGCAGCACGGATAGCAGCCTGTACGTCTCGGCCCGCACTGTTGACATCGCGCGAGGAGACGAACTGAAGCGAGATATTGACCTGCCCTGTAACAGATTCCGACGTCATGGAATCCAGTCCCGCAATCGTCCCTAAATGCCGCTCCAGTGGTTCGGCAATAGTGCTGGCCATTTCCTCCGGCGTGCCACCGGCCTGCTGAGCCGAGACCTGAATCATCGGCATATCGACATTGGGAAGATCGGAAACGGGGAGCTGGTTATATCCTATGATACCCGCCAGTATCATACCGATTACGATCAGGGTTGTGCCAATCGGGCGCTGTATGCACAGGGCAACAGGAGACATTTCCTACTCTCCCGCCGGCGCTGAGACGCCACCATGACGTCTGTTCCGCCAGGCTGTCACATAGAGACGCAATTGCTCCATTTTCAGGTAAATGACGGGCGTGGTGAAAAGAGTGAGCAACTGACTCACCATAAGCCCACCAACAATCGCGTATCCCAACGGACGGCGTAGTTCAGAGCCAACTCCCGAGCCAATGGCCAGCGGGACAGCACCAAGCATAGCAGCCAGCGTCGTCATCAGAATGGGGCGGAAACGTAGCTTAGCGGCCTGCACGATGGACGCTTCAGATGACATGCCTTCAACCCGCTCGGCTTCAAGCGCGAAGTCGATCATCATGATCGCGTTTTTCTTGACAATGCCAATCAGCAACACGATGCCGATAATGCCCATGATATCCAGCCCAGCCCCTGTCATCCAGAGCATCAGCAAGGCTCCCACGGCAGCGGACGGCAGCGTTGAGAGAATGGTCAGGGGATGGACAAAACTCTCATAGAGCACACCCAGCACGATATAGATGGCCGCAAGAGCCGCAAGAATCAGCCAGACCTCACTGGACATACTGCTCTCGAAAACCTGAGCTGTTCCCTGAAAGGATGTCTGCATGGTTGCTGGCAGACTTAGCTTCTTACGTGCCTGCTCAATGGCGGAAACGGCCTCTCCGAGTGCATGGCCACTCGCCACGTTGAAGGAAATCGTAGCAGCAGGAAACTGACCCACATGCGTTATGAGCATCGAAGCCTTGGCAGGCGTGATTTTGGCAACTGCCGAGAGAGGCACAAGCCCGGATGTCGGCTGCCGTGTGGGGCCTGACGTACTGCTTCCTGTCGTCGCACTCCCAGCCATGTAAAGCTGGTCCAGTGATTCCGGACGTCGCTGGAACTGGGGAAGCGCTTCAAGGATTACGCGGTACTGATTGGACTGGGTATAGATGGTCGAAATCTGACGCTGACCGAATGAGTCATAGAGCAGATTGTCCACCGTCTGCGGCGTAATGGAAAAACGTGCTCCGGTGCTACGATCCAGTGTGACATCGGTGGCCAGAGCCTGCGCCTGAAGATCAGATGTGACCTCGGACAGCGCGGTAGATTTCTGAAGCTCCTTGACCAGTCTGGGCACCCAGGTTTCGAGCCGTTCCGCGCTCGAATCTTCAATCAGGAACTGATATCGCGTGGCGGACACAGTGGTATCAAGCGTCAGATCCTGTACAGGCTGCACGTAAAGCTGTGTTCCGGGAACCTGCAAGGCTTCCTGCTGAAGACGCCGGCCAATTTGCGCGGCAGTCAGCGTCCTCTTGTCATGTGATTTCAGATTGATCTGAAACCGCCCCCGGTTCAGCGTTGTATTGTCGCCATCAACACCGATATAGGACGACAGGCTGGCAACATCGGCATCCCTGAGAAGCACGTCTCCCAGACGCTTCTGCAAAGCCTTCATTTCATCAAAAGAAATGGAGGCATCCATCACGGAAATACCCTGCAGAACGCCGGTATCCTGTTCTGGAAACAGTCCTTTTGGGATGATTATCACAAGCCCGGCCGTAACGATGAGCGTCATCGCGAAGCAGATCATTGTGAGTGTCTGATGCCGCAGAACACGCGCAAGCCCACGATCATAAGCATCAATCACACGAGCGATGAGCCGATCCGTCGCTGCGGCCCAGCGCGGTTTGGATTTGGCATGATCGTGGTCCTTCAACAGGCGTGCGCACAACATGGGCACCAGCGTCAGGGACACGACGGCTGAAATGACGATCGTTACGGCTAGCGTGACCGAGAATTCATAAAAAAGCCTTCCGATCACATCGCTCATAAAAAGCAGGGGGATCAGAACAGCAATAAGGGAGACCGTCAGAGAGATAATTGTGAAACCAATCTCTCCTGCCCCGTCTACAGCGGCCTTGTAGCGGTCATCACCTTTCTCGATATACCGTGCAATATTTTCGATCATGACGATGGCATCATCAACAACAAAACCGGTTGCGATCGTCAGGGACATTAGTGACAGGTTATCAAGGGAAAAGCCCTCGAAATGCATGACAGCAAGTGTTCCCACAATCGACAAGGGAACGGACAATGCCGGGATCAGTGTCGCGAAAGGATCATGCAGAAAGACGAAAATAACACCGACGACCAGAACAAGAGACAGCAGCAGTTCAAACTCGACGTCTGAAACCGATGCCTGAATTGTCGTTGTACGATCCGTCAACACCTTGATTTTCACGCCTGCAGGCAGATCAGCCTGCAACTGGGAAAGTCTGCTCTTAATGGCGTTGACAGTGCTCAGGATGTTAGCCGAAGGCTGACGTCGGATATTCAGGATGATAGCTGGATCAGCATCGGACCATCCTGCCAGTTCCGTATCTTCCGGTCCTTCCGAAACCGTCGCAATGTCGCGGATACGGATAGGTCCCTTGCTGGTGCTGGACCACCCCACCACCTGATCAAGAAGTTGCTTTATACTGGAGATCTGCCCCTGGAAATTAATGGTTTTGCTCTGGAACTCTCCGTTGAAACTTCCAGTAGGCGTATTGACGTTGACGTTGCCGATCGTCGTGCGCAACGTATCCATATCCAGCCCGTAGGCGGT
Organism: Gluconobacter aidae; assembly: GCF_009547075.1. Lineage (GTDB taxonomy): Bacteria > Pseudomonadota > Alphaproteobacteria > Acetobacterales > Acetobacteraceae > Gluconobacter > Gluconobacter aidae. The sequence continues at coordinate 113 of NZ_WIPH01000054.1, read as the reverse complement.
CATTTTGGGAATATTGACCCGGACGCGATACGCTTTTTTGTTTCCCCCCGAAAGCGAAACTTCGCCGACACCTGATATCTGACTGATTTTCTGTTCCAGACGGGTTGCCACGT
>NZ_WIPH01000053.1 GCF_009547075.1 Gluconobacter aidae | reverse complement strand
TTCAATTACAGATAGCTACTATCGTCACTTCACATACGCAAGCTAATTATCGTCATATTAGATTCAGTTTGAACTTATCGTCATTTCAATTACGCATGCTTGCTATCGTCATAGTGGATTCAGTTTATCGTCATAGTGGATTCAGTTTATCGTCATAGTGGATTCACAAGACGACGAAATCGTCTAATAAAACCATTATTATTCAATATGTTATCCTAACTCTGAAAAACCGTAACACTACTTAAACACCTATTAAACACTCTAAGGCTGTGGATAACTTTTTATCGCTTAAAAATTTCTAGCCACATTAAACCCAAATACCGCCCCCCGCCGGCTCGCGGCCTACAGCTGCCCTGATCGCGCATAGCGCGATCTCCCACCCGGCATCCCCCTGCTCGGCCCTTTGGGCCTGCGCTAAATGGACACGCCTACGGCGCGGAATCATGATCTAACGATGCAATGCATCGTCTCTTCACCAGCACCTCCCTTTCCCGCGTCGGCGCCTCTGGCGCCCTACGGGGCTCCCGCTCCGCGCTCGCCCGACGCCTGTAACACCAGAAAAACAGGGTAAGATCGTAATCTGCTCAAGACATATCGGTGTTCATTCGATCATTTAGCAACTCACGTGTTTCAACATGCCCGTCAGACGCCACAGGAAGGCCATACAGGCATTATCAAGTGTGATGGCTGGTAAGTTTGGATCTGTTACAGGATTTGCAGGGCGCTTCCCTGAATGATCTGGCTAAAATCGAGATCACACCGTTGGGTAAAGGCCTTCACTGGCCCCGTCTTGACGCTGATGTTCTGGTCGAAGGTCTCATCTACGGTTCCCGAAGCTGGATGGCAGCACAGATGGGACGTGTGGGCGGATCGTCCGCCAGTCCCGCAAAGGCGGCAGCCGCACGTCAGAATGGTACGAAAAGCGGTCGGCCCAGAAACGTCGCGTAAGGAAAGACTGCTGATCACTGTGAGCTAGACAGGCCGGTGAGCATGGTGGTTGCTGAAACCGCAAAAAGTTATTACATTGGTAATAACATTAGGGGGATTCACCATGGTCGAGCTGAAAGTGCGAAAATTCGGAAACTCTCTCGGGGTGGTGCTGCCCAAGGAAGTGATCTCACGGCTGAACACCCAGGACGGTGCGCCCCTGTATCTGACCGAAGCACCAGACGGCGGCTATCGGCTCGTACCCTATGATCCTGACTTCGAAACCAAAATGACAAAGGCTGAGGATATTATGCGGCGCTACCGTGATACGCTGCATGTTCTGGCGCAATGACAGTCTTCGTCTGGATAGACGAACGCGAAGCCCTGATCCTGCATGACCGGCTGTTGGGGCTGCATGGTGGCGCTTCCGGCGTACGGGATGCAGGTCTTCTGAAATCCGCGCTTGCCCGGCCACAGCAGCATGCGGCCTATGCGAATCCGCTGGATCCAGTGCATTTGGCGGCCGTCTATACGGCGGGTATCGTCAAAAACCATCCCTTCATCGATGGGAACAAACGCACGGGCTTTGTGCTCGGTGTGCTGTTTCTGGAACTGAACGGCTATTGTTTCACGGCAGCCCAGGAAGATGCTGCGAATGCGGTTCTCGCGCTGGCAGCAGGTCAGATGGATGAACAGGGCTATGCGGCATTCCTGACCGCCAATGTCGCATCCGAAAAGGTATGACGGTAGGCGAATAACGCGATGGGCGTGCTTTTTTCGTTTCCTGAGGTGGTCCTGGCGACATTTGCCTTGATAGACTAGACTAATATGACTAAGTCTTTTTTGGTAGACTCAGGAGGCTTTCGCCATGCGCACGGTCAACATCCACGAAGCCAAGACACATCTGTCCCGGCTGATTGACGCGGCCATGAAAGGGGAAAGCTTCATCATTGCCAAAGCCGGCCGGCCGATGGTGCGGGTCAGCCCGATTACGGCTCCTGAAGAGTTACAGCAACGGCGTCTGGGGTTTCTTGCTGGAAAAATCCGGGTGCCCGAGGATTTTGATCGCATGGGGCAGGACGACATTGTGTCTCTGTTCAACGGTCCGGCATGAAGCTCCTTCTGGATACCCATCTGCTGCTTTGGGCGGCCGGAGAGCCAGATAAGCTGTCAGCACGGGCGAGAGCATTGATGGACGATCCGGGCAATGATCTGGTCTTCAGTGCGGCCAGTCTCTGGGAGATCACCATTAAGACCGGGCTGGGACGGGCAGACTTCCAGGTCGATCCTCATCTGCTGCGACGCGGTCTGATCGAAAACGGTTATGAGGAGTTGCCGATCACCAGCCAGCATGCTCTGGCCGTGAGACACCTGCCAGATGTGCATCGGGATCCTTTTGACCGGATACTCGTGGCACAGGCCACGGTGGAAGGATTGCTTCTGCTGACCCATGATCCACTGGTAAAGGCTTATCCTGGCCCGATCGAAGCCGTCTGAAGGATATCGACCACTATGAGCAGCAAAAACAGGTCCATGCCCTCGCTGCACAGTGACGAAGCGGCCGAGGATTTCGTCGCGACCGCCGATCTGACCCAATATGATCTGTCCGGTTTCAAACCCATGCGCTTTGAGATCGAACCCAAGGCAGATGCCCTCAACATGCGCCTGCCAGCGTCCCTGCTGGACGCCGTGAAAGCCAGGGCGAAGGCAAAGGGCATCCCTTACACACGCTATGTCCGAATGCTGCTGGAGACCGATGTCGCTCAGGCGCGGTAAAGCTGTATTTCGACCAGAACAGAGGAGATCGGGTGATGTAGGTACGCCCGGAAATCACTCCGCGCGTCAGTCGGTGCACTCAGGCCATACTAACAGGCTTCAGGAACTCGACAGGCGTCGTTTCAAGCGCCTGCGCCAGTTCATACAGCGTCACGACTGTCGGGTTGCGGTAACCGCGCTCCAGACCGCTCAGATACTGCTGACTAAACCCGGAGCGTTCTTCCACCTGCTCCTGGGTCAGCCCCTTCTCCTGCCTCAGGCGGGCAAAATTCTTCCCGACAAGTCGTTTCATGTCCATGCAGGGACCGTGACGACTTACACACTATAAGTTTATCAACTATAATATGTAACTATTCATTCCCTCGCATTTTTTCTCTCTCTTGCCAGGAAGATATCCATGCCGCAGCCGCGCCAGAAAACCGTCAATCTCAATGTGAAAGTCACCGAGACAACCATCCGGGCGTTGAGCCGGACAGCCGCTCTTCGGGATACAACCCAGAAAGAGGTGCTGATGCGGGCCATGCTTAAGGCCGGTATCGAAGTCGATCCTCAGGATCTCGGAGAGAAACGCACGGTTCCCTGGCACGAACGTCCCTGACAGAGAGCTTTTTCTCTCTCTCCTGCCTGTTCTGGCAGACTGTTTGCTATGTTTGCCAAGGAGAGAGCGTAGAGGCTCAGGACACTAGGGGATGTCCTGAGCCTTGGGGTAAGCGGTTGGGGCCGCTCTGAAGTCACCCGCTGAGTAGTCGTCTGTAGGCTAAGGGTGGGGAGATTGTCTTTTTCGCGAGGCGTCTCTCCATCCGTTTTCCAGTATGAAAATTTCTCTGGCCCAGGGTCAAGTCAGATGTGTGGGCGGCACATTCTTCCTCATTCGCGTGAGGAACTTCCTATTATAAAGTTGCGAAGCTCATTTTTCTCAGAGATTTCTAATTTATATGATGTTGCGATAACGTGAGTTATCATGCCTTATCGTACATATTCGAGCGTTTCCATGAGTTTCCAAAATGCCGCTGAAAACTACGGTTTCCGGGATTGAGTTAAGGTGAGAGATGCAGATCCCGGTGCACAAGACATCCGTCATGCAGGCCATTCAGAGTGCTGTGGCCCGTGGATATACCTGGCATGTCTCCGGGGTTGTCTCAGCAGAGAAACTGCTGGCGCTCGAAGAGAAATTTGCCGAGCGCTATGACATAGGACTGTCCCGTTGGCAGCGCTGTCGTCAGCGGCAGAAGGGCGCAGCTGGTGTGCGTTTCTTTGCCTACCCTGAACAGGGAACGACCCGCTTCCTGTGGTGGTTACTCTTTACGGATGGAGAGAACGCAGCCTTTCAGCGGGAGCATGAACGCCGACAGGTTTCAGACAAATACGGTCGCTTGTCCTGGGGAACGGAGTTCGAATTGGTTCAGCTGCCGAGCCTGAAAGCAAAGCCCACCTGGTCCTGGCGGATGACCCGGGAGCGTGTGCAGGAATGGCAGGGTGAGATCCAGGCTGCGATCCGGACCACACGCAGTGATGATGCCATCAAGGCTGTCATGGCCCGTCTGGTGCGGCTGCCAGGGTTCAAGGGGGTGCGGCAGCAGGTCTTTGAACTGCACGGCTTTGCAAAAAAAGACTGGGGACGGATCAGGCGGAAGGCAAACTCCTGGAAACCACCGGCACGTCCGGGCTATGTGCGCTTCCGGTCTGATGAGACTGTTCCAGCGGCTCGGGTCGTACAGCGGTTGCTTGTGGGACAAGAACCTTTCGGGACAGAGCCTGTGCTTTCAAAACAGGAGAGGCCTGAGGAAGAAACAATGGTCGTTGTGAATGCCGATCGTGAGACAGGGTTACCCATTCCCCGTGGGCGTGATGCCTGCCGGGTGCTTCTGATCCGGGAAGTGGAGCAGATCCAGACATTCATCGCGGAACGCTGGTCGTATGAATCCATACGGCTCTGGCTCTTAGACCGATATGGGGCGGCGTTCGATATTCCGCTACCAGCCTTTCGGGAGCGGGTCCGGCGGGCTCTTCAGGTGAAAGCCGCGCCTGTTTTGAAAGAGGTCTCCAGAACCATCATCCAGCCTGATCCGGTCGTTGAGCAGGCAGAAGAGAAGAAGAATGAACAGCCAGAGAAGACGCGGCGTCTGACCTGGGAAGAAAAGCGGGCCGGGCGGTTCCCTGGAAGTGGGACAACCGTTGTTCATAACAGCAAGCCCAACCGTGACGAGCTCTATTGAGAGTAAAAGAGCGGTAAAGGTACAGTGGTGCTATGATATAGACTGGTCTGCACTTTGACTTCCCTGTCATTGCGCAAGAACGCGACAACAGGGAATGATGTAATAGTACCGTTTATTATGGAAGTTGGGAATCATGTTTTAATGCGATAGAAAACTTCTCTTTTATTTTGTTGAAAATATAATCTTCTTTAAATGAATTATCATTATATATTATGGTTGGTAAATCCATTTTTTCGTTAAAAACATTAAGTATTTTTCGTTTTGTTTCTTCTTTTATCTGATCGTTTTTATGAGTTTGTTGATCTACATATGAAATTTCATCGTTTAGTATTTTGTGTTTTAGGCACTCTAGGAGCGGAATAACTATTTTCTCTTCGAGATCATGGCCGCGTATAAAACGGTATGCATTATCTTTTTGTAAACCTAAACTACTTAAATGCCCTAAATATGAATTATATTCTTCTAAAAGACCATTATCTTCAATATATTTTAAATATTTTTCCTTCTTTTTATTTGATTTTACTGTTAATTCATTTATTATGTGTGAGCATAAATTATAATTTTCGTCAAGAAACATTTCTTTTGAGGTGGAGAAGTGAAAAATTTCATGATATTGTTTAGAACTTTCCAGGGAAGATCCTCTATTATTTAGATAGGCAAACATTGAAAAAGATTCAAAAATAATATTTGATATTTTTTTTATTTCTTCATTGATATCAAAAGAAACTTCAAGATCATATTTAATTTTACTGGATATTAACTTTATTGATTTTTCGCAAAAAATAACACTCTCAGTGCTATACGAAAAAGTATGTATTATAAATTTGTTTTCAGATAATTTCTTTGCATATTCACTATTTTCTGGGCATATATAGTCAAAATCGCTATCTACTGCGACCATAACTGTTTTATTAAGAGTATCGTACAGCTTTGTTAAAGCTCCTTTACCGCGAATTTTAATTTCATCTGAGCCTTTTCCTAAAGATTTATTTGTCGCTATCTTAAAAGTATATCTATTTTTAGCTAAATCGTCTATAACTTCTGTCCAAAAGCGTTTATCATTTTCATCTTCTATGTATATGATACCTTTCCCGTCAAAGTCATATGCTGAAATATAATTAGGGTCAGTTAGATATTCAGTGAAGCTTTTCATTTTTTAATCTTTCACTTCAATATCGGAAATATCTGTAAATTTATCCATCCACCCGTTCATTACTATCGCAGGACTGTGTGTTACAATAATAATTTGACTTTCTGGATTTACGTATCTAATTTCAGATATAAGTTTCTCTTGCCAACTTAAATGAAGAGATATTTCTGGCTCATCCATTAAGATGATTGATCCATCAAGAAAAGAATTAGCCACCTTTAAAAAGATAAATATAACTTGACGCTCTCCAGAGGAGAGATTTTGCAGTGAAATTTTAGAGGATTTTGATTTTTTTATAGAAATTTTATCTTTTATTTCTATAGATTTCCCACCTTCTTTAAAAAATGAATTGATAGATCTGGATAATCTTGAAGCTACGGAAGCATAGCGCTCGTCATTTTTTTTTCCATTAAATATTAATATTTCTTTTTGAATCTCCATATCTAGTATTGTTTTTGTGACTCCATCGCTTCCTTTTATTTCATTTATGGAATTAGCATTCATATTTATTGTTGATACATATTGTGTTTTTATATCTGATTGTTTATGTAAGGTTTTACCTTTATGGAATTTCACACCCCCTAGTTTTGCAGTTATGCTGCGGGGTTTTTTGTCAGGATTTTTTAAAGATAATATACTCCGGAGAGATTTAATTTTTTCTAATTGGGTTTTATCGAGCTTTTCGCTCATATTTTCTTCAATTATATGTAAAAAACTGTCTAAATCTGACGGTTTAATAATTTCCTCTTTGGCTTCAATAAATGAATCATCTGAAAATGTGATTTTAGACGACGATGCTTTGCATATATGTTCTGCGCCATCTTGATGGGACATCTCCCTGAGTATATTTAAAATAGTAGACTTTCCAGCCCCATTTTTTCCAACAAGAACATTAATATCTTTCAAATCCCAGTTGATATTTTTACTCCCAAAAAGGTTTTTAATATTTATATTTTTAATACATTCTATCATAGTATAACCTGCCTATATATTTCTGACATGATTTTACAATATAATATAATATTATCGAAAATTCAATGTAGAGAATTTTGCTTCAATCTCCGCAGGGAGATTGAAGATGACCGACTTATTTGGGCTGGCGGATGAACAGATGGAGCGTTTGCGGCCGCTCTTTCTCAAGGGCCACGGTAAACCTCGTGGTTGATGACCGCCGTGTGCTGAGCGGAATCATTTTCGTGAACCGTAATGGTATGCGCGCCCGTATGGTCCGCACAAGACGCTCTACAACCGCAGGAAGAGTTGGAGCGTCTTGTGCGGACCATACGGATGCTGGCGGACTGGGGTTATGATGCTGACTGGTTTCGGGATGCTCTGGAAGAAAAAGGGATCTCTGCCCTGCATTCCAGAGCGGAGATCCCGCGGCAAACCGGTCAAATACGATAAACGCCGCAACTGTCATGTTTTGGCTATAGTCAGATTGGGACAGACCGAAGCCACGGTGTATCAAGGGCTGCATGGTGGTTTTTCCGGGAGGGTTCAAATGGGACAGCGCGCGGTCATCTATTGCCGGGTTTCCACGGCTGATCAGTCATGCGTGCGCCAGAAAGATGAGCTGAAGCGGTTTGCCGAACGCGCGGGCTATGAAGTGTCTGGCATCTTCATGGAGACCGGTTCTGGCGTCCGGGTGGATCGGGCCGAGCGTCGAAAGGTCATGGCACTGGCCCAGGCCCGTGAAATTGATGCCATCCTGGTGACGGAGCTGTCCCGCTGGGGGCGCTCAACCATTGATCTCATTTCCACGCTTCAGGAGCTGGAGAGCTATCGTGTTTCCCTGATCGCCATAACGGGGATGACGTTCGACCTGGCGACGCCACACGGACGGATGCTGGCGACGGTTCTGGCCGGGATCGCTGAGTTCGAACGGGATCTGATTAGCGAGCGGGTGAAGTCTGGTCTGGCCGCTGCCAAGGCGCGCGGGAAGGTTCTCGGCCGACAGAAAGGAGAGCGGCCGAAGTCTGACCGTCTGGCTCCGAAGGTTCTGGCGCTGGTGGCAGAAAAGCGGAGTTATCGGTGGATCGCCCGTGATCTGGGAATCAGCAAGAACACTGTTGCTGCCATTGTGCAGAGGGAAAGGTGAGTTTATCGGCCGTTGAATATGGGTTGCTTTCTGTCGTTCTCTATTGTCGGTCTAGTAGGTTATCGCGTATGACTGCATGCAAACATGCGGTCATGTAAGGACGTTCACATGCCAACAATAGCGATTATCAGTCAGAAGGGTGGGGCTGGAAAAACCACTCTGGCTTTGCATCTGGCTGCGGCTGCTGAGGATACTGGCCATACGGCATTGGTGATTGATGTGGACCCACAGGCAACCGCGAGCCAATGGGCGGCATGGCGTAAAGATGCTCCGCCGGTTGTGATTGACAGTGCTCCGCCGCGCCTCGCGGCTAAGATCGAACAGGCAATGAGTCAGGGCGCTGAGTTCATCGTGATTGATACTCCGCCTCACGCTGATAGTGCGGCTAGTGCTGCCGTTGAAGTCGCCGATTTAGTGTTAATTCCATGTCGGCCGAGTGCATTCGATCTGGCAGCGATCAAAACTACTGCCAGCCTTATAAAAATGCGTGGCAAACCAGCCTTCGTCGTTTTTACAGCGGGAAGTCCGACCGCTCCGCGTATGTATGAGGAGGCCACACAGCTCGTAGAAAGCTACGGGCTAAACGCCTGCCCACATATTATCGCTGATCGTGCAGTTTTTCGTCATGCGGCGGCGGAAGGGAAAACTGCAATGGAAATAGAGCCAAAAGGCAAGGCGTCTGATGAGCTAAGGCTGCTTTACAAGTGGACATGCAAGCATGTAAACATGCAATCATCGAGAAAGCGGAGAGCTAGTGCATGAGCCGGAAGGGGTCTCTACTGTCGTTGCGGGATCGTGCTTCCGCAATATCGTCGGCTGTAGCCACATCAGAAAGCAAGGTTGCTGCCACAGACAGCAAGCCGGTTGCGCCGAGCCGTCAAGGAAAGAAAGCCATGACGGGCTATTTTAGCCCGGAAATGTCGTTTGCCATGCATATGACCGCCAGAAAGCATGGGATGAGTTTACAGGACGCGATGGCCGACGCGTTTAACGACTGGCTACGCAAGATGGGAGAAAGTCCTGTAGGCAAGTAGGTAGGTGTACCTGAGGTTATGTTTGCATGCACGCATGTACACTTGCCAGCGTGCGTTGGAATCAGCGTATTGGGCTGCGTTCGTGCCGTTTTTTGCAAAAGCCAATAAAGGCACCGGCAGGGCTTTTAAGCTCGGGTTTCCCCATGTCGTGCCACCATGAAACCCATTCGTCATGGAGAGCATAAATGTCATATCCTGGCGCAACAGTTTTAGCGTCATGCATGGTTTCGGGATCAATGTAGGGGGCATCCCTGACGGGGACAATAACGTCGGCCTTTGTGTTAAGGCTCAAACGGTTGCGAAATAGAATGATGTCGTCGGCCATTGTGATGGCATAGTCAGGAAAATGAGCATGGCTGGTGTCATGCGCACAAACTTTCTTAACCAAGGATCGAAAGACGCGAAGCGGGCTATTTGAGCCACATTTTTTTTGCAGCAGCTCTAATCCGATCTTCCATTCATCTTTCATACCGCAGTGTTTGCGGGCTAGCTCGTACATGCGTCGTTCGAATGGTTTACGAAGTCGGAAATAGTCTCGGTGAAGTGTTAGGACGTTCTTGCTGATGACTGAACGATAGACCCACTCTGACAGAGTGATTTCGAGATCAAGCATTCGACCATCAAACGTCTTACGGGTGATTCTAGCTTCTTCGATCAAACCGAAAATTCGCGTCTCTTCAATGCCGCCTGTTTGAATGTTGGTTCGCACGGTTGTTCCGCGCAAGCGCGTCAACGCGTCGGTCAGTAGTCTATAGCCTGCTCCGCTGGTTTGACGGTTGGTAGCGACCAGCATGTCATAAGCTTGAAGGCGGAGTGTTCGGCCTGGTTGTTCGCCGTGATTCATTTTCGCAACGAGCTGAGAGATGCAGTAGATTAGGATATCCTTGTCATGGATCGTTGCCAGCCCTTTGCCAGACGGGATGATCTCTATGATATTCCCATTGTGTTCATAGCGTCGCATCCGAGTGTCAGGCTTGGTCGAGAGCGAAAAAACAGGATGCTCCATTGACGCCATATCATCTTTGGGAATGGCATCGAGCACGTCACAGATGAATAGGTCCTGATTTGGATGGCGGACTGGCAGGAGGGGTGTGCGATCTTCACCTTCCATAGCCAGGGAAGGCGCAATGTCGAACAAGGAAGGAGAAGATTCTATCGTCAT
>NZ_WIPH01000052.1 GCF_009547075.1 Gluconobacter aidae | reverse complement strand
CTGAAGTTAGCCGTCGATCGATCCAAGATGTACCGAACTCGTTCGACGGTTCGTTGTAGTTCCGGCGCAAGCGCAGCGACGGCACCCTTCTCTTTGTTCGCCTTGTCCTCAGCATCGGCGCGACGCTTGTTCAATTCGGTGATCCAGGCACCAAGGAGTGCCCCACCAGCACCGAACAATGAGCCTGCAAGTGGCGTAATGTCCTGCCAGAGGGCCACGCCCCCACAAAAGAACAGGCCGACCGAAACGGCCATATGCGGATTTTCTTTGATGTGTCGTGCGACACTCTTTGGCGCGAACCCGTTGAGCTGCTTGTCTAAGTCCGCCATTGCGCCTCTCTCGTCCTTTAAAGCTATTATAGCGCACACCTCATCAAAAAATGGATGTCGTTGTCGAAGCAACTCTGAACCATCTCGACTGATAACTTTGGTGCGATATGCTGCAGACCCACCCTTCTAAGTCTCGTAGACATCGATTGGGATGACAATTTTAACCGTTCCACCAGAACTAAACTGCACTCCGCCAGCGGCCCAAATCCATAGCTCAACTTCGGACAAGCTACGTCTGCTCTGCCGAGATGCTTCTTGGAGAGAGTATGTCCAGCATGAGGGCGACCGCCGTCCGTCTGTTACGTCTGATAGGTGAGTAGACGACTTAAACTGATGAATTGGGATATCGGCCTTCTGAGAAAAATGGAAAAAGGCCAATACTCAGAAATCAGGATTCATCTCGTAGCAACGCCCAGCGTTCATGGTCACACCATTCCCCATTTATGCGAAGATAACGGGGTGAGAAGCCTTCATTACGGAACCCCAGCCTTCGAACCAGCGCTATAGATTTCATATTCCCAGGCTGAATGTTTGCTTCCAGGCGGTGTAGTCCGACGTCATCGAAAGCAGCCTGTACCGTCAGGCGTACTGCTTCGGTCATCAAGCCACGTCCAGAGAACTCTATCATTCCATAATAGCCCAGATATGCATTCTGAAAGCCACGCATGAAAATCTGGCTGAGATGGGTGATGCCTACAATACGTCCAGTATCCAAATCGCGCGCAACAAACCCCATATTGGCGCCTGACATCTGTTCATTGAACCACGTATCAAAGCCTTCACGCGTTATGAAGGGGTGAGTCCAGGGGGCGTGATAAGAACGGCTCTCTATATTAGCTTTAATAAGGTCAACTGCATCTTTCCGACAGACTTTGCTCAGCAATATTTTTCTCATAGTCGGCTGTGCGTCCACTCACTGCTAGAAACGAAAGATAACAGATCGATTGTTATCCTATTTATGAAAAATCCGCCCGTCCGTTTTCGGGGAAACAGGAACTACCGTTTATGTCTCACATGAGGCGTAAGCAGCAGGTCTGCTTACGCCTACATATTGGACATTAAGTCCAACAATCTGGCGTCCGGATAGCGGACAGACCGCAACGAGTTCTCAGTTTACCGCCTCTTACATCGAATTGCCGATCTTCCATAATGGTCAGTTAGTGGTATTCGCAGGAGAATTATCTGACCACATATCTCGATGAATCTTCCATTTTCCATCCTGCTTGAGCAAAATGATCGTCTGTTTGCCGCGCTCGATAACCTGACCTTTGGTATCAAGCATCTTGATTTGGGAGAGGCTGGCTGCGGTGTTTTCGCCGCTATAAATCTCGTAGTGATAGAATGTAGCACCGCCAACGAGATCAGGTCGCAAGGTCTTCTCAAAATAAGCGAGAATGGCAGCGCGGCCGGAAATTGGGTCTGCGTTGGGCGGCAGCAGCCTGGCGTCATCAGTGTAGAGGCGCGAAATTGCCTCAAGATCACCTTTGGCGAGATCGGCAGCAAACTGCTCGGTCACAGCCTTTACGGCAGCCGCATCCGGCGATTGCGTGCTGGTAGCCATGGCAGGAGCGCATTGCAGAACGAACGCCATCGAGGCGCCCAGAAAAGAAGAAAGCGGTTTTGTAAATCTCATCGCAAATATCCCGGTGATAAAAGCTCGTTGAAGCGATCGGCACTGTGTTTCAAAGCTGCGAACAACCGCCATCGACCACCAGTTCTGTGCCTACAACGTATTGGGATTCATCGCTTGCGAGGTAGAGAACGGCGGCAGCGATTTCTTCGGCCCGGCCCATGCGCCCAAGAGGAACGCTCGCAGCGAACTGTGTTTTGAAGTCTTCCACTTCGGCTTCAGAAAGACCGATCTTGTTCAGAAGCGGCGTTTCGATCCCGCCAGGTGCTACCGCGTTGACACGGATTTTGCGGTTGAGCAGTTCATAGGACCAGCTTCGCGCAAAAGACCGGACTGCTGCTTTGGCTGCTGCAACCAGCGACAGCCCATGCTTGCCGGTTTGGTCGATGAACGAGGTCGTCAGAATGACGGATGATCCCTCACGCAGCACAGGGAGCGCCGCCTGCATCGTCAACACGGCGCCTTTGACGCTGACATCCATGACGTCGTCATACTGACCTTCATCAATTGACTGTAATGGGGTCGGAATGACGTAACCGGCATTCACAAACAGAATATCGAGCCCGCCGAATGCCTTCTGGACCTTGTCCGCAACGGATGTCATGGCGTCGACAGACCGCACATCGGCAGCCAGAACCAGTGCCTCTCCACCCAGTTCTGCATGCACATCAGCGAACCGGTTTTCATCGCGACCAGTGACAGCAACGCGGGCCCCTTCTGCGATAAACCGCTTTGCTGTCGCAAGGCCAATACCGCTCGTACCACCCGTGATGAGGGCAGTCTTTCCCGAAAGTCTCATATCAGATCCCCATAGTAGAAAAACGTGACAGGCGTCCCGGACGAGATCACCGTTCCCATTGATCCTAGCAAAACAGATAATGACCTAAAGGACATATTTCCCTCTCTTTAAGTCATATCGTTTCAATGCCTTACATATGGCGCAAAACAAGGGAAATAGGTCCTTTAGGAAATTCTCACAGAGCACTACGTCTCAAGACCGTCTGCAACAAGCCCTGAGGGGCAGAAGACATGAGGAGACGGAGATGCCTGAAATTTTCGATGAAACCTTCCCGAAAGAATTGACCGAGACAGGGAGCGCGCGGCGGCGCATGATGCTCATGGGAGGCTCTGCGATTGCAGCAACGGCGGCAACGCGCCTTCTGCCGGAAAGCGCACGGGCGGCTGTGCTGGGGACAGCCGAAAAGCCCATCGATTTTCTGTTTGCGATTTATCCCAACGGGACACTTCTCGATTTTGCCGGCCCCAATGAAATCCTGTCACGTATTCCTAACACAAATGTTCGTTTTGCCAGTCCTGAAGGCGGTCTAGTTACTTTGGAAAAAGGCGTTGTCTTTGGACCGACGGAAAAACTTTCCGATATCGACAAAGTCGATGTCATTTGCGTGCCTGGCGCCCTGAATCTTTCGGCCATGATGAAGCCGGAGATTCTAGGGCATGTAAGGCGTCTGTCTGAGACGGCGAGATATGTGACCTCCGTCTGTACGGGCTCGATTATCCTCGCAGCTTCAGGTGTTCTGAAGGGGCGGCGGAGTGCTTGCCATTGGGCATTTTTGAACGTGCTCAAGGACTATGGGGCCATTCCCGACCCCGCGCGTATTGTGAAGGACGGACGCTTCATGAGCGGCGGCGGGGTGACGGCCGGTATTGATTTTGGCCTAGCGATCGCTGCTGAACTTCGTGGAGCGCAGGCCGCTCAGGAAGTGCAGCTTCTTGTGCAGTATGATCCGCAGCCACCTTTTCATGCTGGCAATCCTGCAGAGGCTCCTCCGGCAATTCGTGACGTGGTTTATAAGAAACTGCCGGGCTCTCAGAACGGCCTGATGCGTCCGGTTCTTTAGTCTGTAGAGACCAGATACGCACCAGAAAATGGTGCGTATCTGGTTCAGGCCGAATGAGATGGCAGAGTGTTGTCGGCGATCCATTCTCCGTGAAAGCCAAACGGCACCCGGACGGGCAGGCGTATCGTAGCGACAGGCTCCCCAGTAAAATCCTGAGCATCCAGAATAACGACATCACTCAGATTTCGGGCCGCATCATACACATAAGACATGATCCAGCCTTCATCTTCGGCAAGTGCTTCTGGCTTGCGCACAAAGATAGGCTCCAGCGTCATGCGGTCGGGTCCGTAATGATGGATTTCCGTACTTCCTCGTAGCATGTCGTGTTTCATGGCCGGCCCAAAGCGCACGTCCCCCCCCCAGTGGGCTGTATAGCCGAAGCGATAGGACTTACCGCCGAACCGGGCATTGATCCGTGGAAACTCAGTTCCGTGATCGTCAAGAAGCGTCTCGCTCAAGCGCCTGGAGCGTCGGTCTAGCGTCCAGCGGACGAGCGTGGGGGAGCCTTCGTTTGGGCCATTGCGATCGCGTTCAAACATCCGGGGATGACGCACGAGATCTATGATGGTCAGGTCGCCATCGTCATAGGCATTCACGAAATGGAAAACAAAGCAGCGTGGGGCTTCAAACCACTGAATGTTCGTGACGTCTCCGTTGCGGGGAAGCAGTCCAATCCGCGCATCCCGTCGCTCATCCCAGAGCCAGGGGAATTTCGCCTTCGCATGTTCGGGCTGAAACGTGACAGGCAGATCGGGGATGACGATGAACGACGCGGTAAATGCCATATCATGGATCAGTGGAATATGGGGCAGATCGATCCGCGCTTTCGTTGTGGCATATCCGTTCTGATCGAGCGAAATATAGCGAACCGACTGTCCGGGTTCATAGGTGAGAGCGTGCTGTTCGCCGGTTATGGGATCGAACTTCGGATGGCCGGTGAAGCCGGCTTCAAGAGTCCCGTTGAAATCCGCACGCGCGAGACTTTCCAACTCGTAGTTCAACTCGACTGGAAGGCTGCCCGCCTCGACAACAGCATAAAGTTTTCCTCCAACACTGGTAAAATTCGTGTTCACGCTGCCATCGCGCCGACCGACGCCAGGCCCTCCGAGCGGAGGCAATTTCAGAGCGGCAACCACGGACGCATCCCTGACATAACGGCTGCGATACCACTCTGCCCTTCCCTCCCGCAGACATAAGCCATGCGCCATGCCTGATCCTGAAAACCAGTGATATTGCGCAGGGTCTGGAACACTGGCGGGGTTGGGACCGATACGTAGCAGGCGGCCGTTCAGGGCTTCAGGAATATGGCCGATTACTTCCAGATCGAAAGCGGTCGTTTCAGCCTCGATCGGTTTGAAATTATTGGCGAGATAGGACGCCCCAGAAGGCGTGGGAGCTTGGAATTTCGGAATCAGAGTCATGACAACGTCCCATGTGATAGATCATCACATCGTCATTCATTGATCCGATGTCAACTTAAATGTTATATGTCATCACATGAAGCAAATCGTAGACGCAAAAACCTCCGGTTCTCGCAAAACCTATCATCATGGTGATCTGCGGAAGGAATTGCTTGATGCCGCCCTGATGGAAATCGCCACTCATGGGGCGCAGGGTCTTTCCATGGCATCGCTGGCGCGCAGGGCTGGCGTGGCTCAGTCAGCGTCCTATCGCCATTTCAGCAATCGTGAAGACCTTCTTGCCGCTGTCGCGACGGAGGGATTTGTGCGCTTCACCGAAATGCTTCTCGAAGCCGCGTCGAATGGAGATGACGTGACTGCGCTAAAAAGGATGGCAATTGCCTACCTTGCTTTTGGGGAAAAAAATGTGGAGCTTTACCGCCTGATGTTCGCATCGGGACTGGTTCCAGGAGCTGGATCCGATAGCGCCCTCAAACGTGCTGCGACCTCAAGTTTTCAGCCGCTTCTGGAGCGCGTCACAGCTTCAAATCCAGAGTCCTCGCTTATATCGGCCCATGTCAGGTGGGGGCAACTTCATGGGCTGGTCATGCTGAAGGCCGACGGGTTTATTCATGATCCGACGGAGGCACTGATGGGCGTCCTCTCTTTTTGAGATCATGCCCTCGGCATCATTCACAAAGTGCTGTCCTGACGACCCGCCCGTCGGATTGCCTGCGGCGGGTGGCCGTGGAGTTTGACGAACGCGCGGCGCATGCGCTCCGGATCGGAAAAACCCACGGATTTTGCAATCTGCTCAATTGGCTCCGACCCGCTTTGCAGGCGGGCACAGGCAGCTTCTACGCGCAGACGTTCGACCGCTCTGGCCGGTGTCTCGCCCGTCTGACCACGAAAAGCGCGCCCGAACTGGCGGACGCTTAACCGGGCCGCTTCGGCCAGACGTTCGATCGGAAGCGGCTCGACCAGGTGGTCGCGTGCGAATGCCAGCGCCATGCGGATACGGTCCGATTCCGGTTCCATCTGGGACATGGCCGAGAACTGTGACTGGCCGCCAGAGCGCCGATAGGGGACGACAAGTTCACGTGCCACGTCACGTGCGATTGCGATACCGTGGTCGGTTTCGATGAGGGCCAGTGCCAGATCGATCCCTGCGGAAATCCCTGCGGAAGTCCATACATTGTGGTCCGAGATGAAGATACGGTCCGCATCGACCCTTATTTGGGGATAGCGCTGTTGCAATTCTGGTGCGAGACGCCAGTGGGTTGTTGCTCGACGGCCGTCGAGCAGTCCAGTTTCTGCAAGGAGGAATGCGCCGGTGCAGACACTTGCGACGCGGACGGTTCGCGCCGCAAGGTCCTTTGCAGCAGCGATGGTGCCGGGGTCTTGGAATGCCCCGATCTCTCCACCAATGAACAGAATAGTGTCGAAAGCCGTGTAGAGGCCGAGTTGCGTGTCGATGGGCACTCCCGAACTGCCAACGACGGTGCCTCCAGATTCAGAGATGACCGTCAGCCGGTAGGCCCCACTTTTAATGAGGATATTCGCCTCTTCGAATGCTCCCAGTGGGCCTGCGAGATCGAGAATGCGGTGATTCGGGCAGATAAAAAAGCCAACGTGATGCATGGTCCTTATTTAAGGGAAAACTAGAATTCGGGCCATATATTTTTCTTGAACGACCGAAGCTTAGGGCCTTTCAAATCAGGAAGCGCCTTGAGACTCATATCCGTGTAGGCCCTCAGAACGCGATATCTGTCCAACGTAGCCGAGTTCTCGACGCGCCGCGCTGTCATCGATGACGAACTCCCGACCGATCATCCGCATCATTGAACGCGAGATTGGAGGATCGCCCTCCTGCCGCGTGAAGCTCCAGGCGGCATCCATGACGCGACCTATCATAGTGGCGACCCAATAGGGTATGGAGTGCAGCTTATCGACCGATAGTCCTTGGACAGTCGCCAGCGACGCGATGAATGCACGGAACGTCGTCTGTTCCTGGTCGGCGATAAAAAAGGCCCGACCGCCCTCTCCAGACTTGAGAGCTAGTCCGATGGCTTCAATCACATTGTCTACGTGGCAGGTAGAAAAGGCATATTCGCCGCGATCGATGAAGGCGAATTGCCTGGATTTTATCGCTCGAGGTAATGCGTTGCTGAATGGATCTCCGGGGCCCCAGATAGCTGGAGGGCGAAGCGCGATCGTACGGAGAGCTGGCTTGTCGGCCGCCAACACGAGCGCTTCGGCCTGGGCTTTGCTCGCGAGATAAGCGGAGAAGTGGTTTGGGAATGTCGGGGCACTTTCATCGACCTCATTTGTGGGATGCCCTGCTTCATCCATAACAATCCCGGCGGCGCTCATGAAAATGAAGCATTTCGCCCCCGCTTTCTCAGACGCCGCGAGTAACGTGACAGTGCCGTCTACATTGGTCCGAAAATAAGGCTCACGAGGACCGGAAAACCGAAACATGGCGGCCGCATGGACGACCGCATCGATCGTTGGCAACGCGAGAGGCTTCGCGCTATCCAGGTCGGCGTCCACCGGCAAAGCGCCCAATGCACGCAGCGCAAGATGCGATCCTTGTGAGCGCGTCAGGGCGAATACCTCATGCCCGGCCTGCACGAGCTTTGGGAGCAGGCGGCTGCCCAGGAATCCCGTGCCGCCTGTAACGAGAATCTTCATGGCGGTTCACCCTTCATCTAGGCGCCGGGAGTGGGAATTATGGCACCGTCACAAATATTTCCATCGGACCTGGTGCACGTTGCGTTGCGAACACTGCAAAATATTACGCAGCATTTTTTGGCGCATGTGCAATAACGATGCTCAGGATATCAGCTGATTTTCATAGCACGATTAACCGTCACGATTGTCTGCCTCACCTAGGTTCATGGCTTGGAGTGCAGATCGGCCATCCCGGTTTCAATATTCACCGGTACCGAGACATGCTCATGCACAATAAACCAACGACCAGCGATTTTGCGATATACGTCTGTGACCCGCGCGGATAGATCCACATTGCCGCCACCTTTCTGTTTGCCGGAAAAATGCTGGATCATGTAACCGTAAGCCAGATCTCCACTCACTGTGATATTCAGATTTGCAATTTCGAGGTTGGCTGGCCCATCGAAGGATGCAAAATAGCCTGCGACATTTTTCTCCCAGGCTACTCTACTGAGATATTGGCGAGGAGGAACGACATCGAAAATCACCACATTCGTGTTGGGTTCGTAAAGTCGCATGACGGCTGCAACGTCTTTTTCATGGTTGGCTTTGATAAGACGATTCTCGAGCGCCTGAATGGCCGTCACATCGATTGGCATGACGTCTTCGGCTACGCTCTTGGTTATGCTTGCTGCGACCAACGGGAGGCAAATCCCGATCATCGAAAATGCTTTTACGATCATGATGATTCGATTTTTCATTGCGATGGTTATCTCAGGGCAGTTCAGAGTTGACTTTCTACCGGCAAGATCTTCAATTGCTTGCAATTAAGTATCTCGGTGATGAAGACCGTGGCTCATTGTAGATTTTTGTCACTACGTCTCAAAGGACGGATTACCCTCATAAAAGGTCATATCGACCAGAAGGATATTTAAACACTTAATCGGAAATAGGAGGCTGATTTTGTATTCAGCGGGCTGCTGAGGAAGCCAGTGATGTCCAGCGCAAGCACGAAACACTCGAACAGGATCTCAGCTATTTCTCCGTTTCGCGCAAAACCTCTCTGTCCCTATAGCCTAGCCGCTCAAGGAATATGAAGCGGACAGGCGAGATACGCCTCAAATCAGACATATCTTGCAGGTGATCAGCGCGCGACAAGCAGACATACTTTGTCAACAAGCCAACCTCGTTTTATTATAGCTGATGTTAATTAATGGCAGAGTACTTCGAATGCGCATTGCTGTTATTCTCGCCACCCTCTTGTCATATTCGATTGTCGCAACTGCCGCTCGAGCAGATGAAGCAACTATGCTTCCAAAGCTCGATCTGAGCGGCTCCTTTGCGACCCGATCTCCCTGGATGCTAATGGCGACGCGAGGGGCACCGACCCCAGACCCAAGCGGCCTCGAGCCTTCTATTCCAGGCGTTATTACACTGTGCCTTCAGAAGAGCGAGCATCCGAGCTGTGAAAGTGTTCTGCTGAATACGTCACCCACCCGCCCCGGAGACGACCCGGCGTGGGCGACCACGCGGAACGTGGATCGCATCGCAATCCTCTCTCTGCCCCTTGGGAAACGTTTGCTTGTGGAGAGCTCTGGTCCACATGGTGTCAATGGCAGCCATTGGATAATGACGCAGGTGCTAGCCTACGACCGCAGAGAGGATCGGTTCCAATCCCTGTTTGCGCAAACGGTTGGTAGTAACAACAATCAGGAGATCCGTGTCATCGAACACGGTCCCATGGCGGGCGGCATCGTCATAGCTGAACCGACTACAGACGCGCCCTATGGATACTGGATCACGGTCCTTAGCCAAGACTCCGCAACCTACCGAGCAAGGATACGTTTCCGGAGCGCAACGCATTATGGCGACGGTAATCCGCTCGCCGTAATTGATGCGGAAATGCCCGGGATTCTTCGCCGTCTTGGCAAACCACAGCCTTTACCGAATTCCTCGACGGCTTGCCCCGTCCCGCATCTCTATAAAGGTGCTTTGTGGTGCACAAGTACGCCTCAAAGCAAACAATAGCATCATCTGGGCGAAGAAGCGTTTTCCTGGAGGGGGCGATCTAACGATGGGACGGCACACAATAGGATATTAGCCGCCTGACCGTTTGCGCCTCATACCGGGCGTACAAAATCTCTGTGCTCCTGTTTGCAAAGCAGACATTGCAAGATTGGATATAGATGGTCCACCAAGACCGCGGAGACGACGTTCAGATGCGGACCGTCAAGACTTGCAAGGAAACACCTTTTTCACGACGATGATCTGACAATCAAAAATGGCCAAATTTACGCTTGGCGATCTCAACCTGAATTTTTGGAATGAGACATATCGTCATGAAGATCGGACTGAATCATTTGGATTTCGGGCGGAGAACTAAGACGACCTGTTTTGCAGCAGTGTCGCAGGGATCAGCATTCCCATAACAGAAACGACAGCCAAAAGACCTCCCACAATGGCAAGTGTAAGTGACAGGTCAGTGATCTGAGCGTTGAACCCGAGAACGGCAGGACCGGCCAGAATCCCTGAGTATCCAAGGGTTGTGATGGCGGAGACAGCAAGGTGTTCGGGCATATAACGCTGTCGTCCCACTGCTGAGTAAAGGATTGGAACAACATTGGAACATCCTGCTCCTACAAGGGCGTAACCAAATAGAGTGAGCTGCCATATAGGTACGACTGTAATTAGGAGCATTCCAAAAGCAGCTAATAAGCTTCCGCCGGTA
>NZ_WIPH01000051.1 GCF_009547075.1 Gluconobacter aidae | reverse complement strand
GCCTGGTCAGTTGTTCTATTCCACCCAGATTCCAGCCTGTCTCTGGTTCCTAACCCGGACCAAAAACCAGAAAGGCTGGCGGGACCGTCGCGGGGAAATGCTCTTCATCGACGCCCGCAAACTTGGCACGATGGTGGACAGAACCCGTCGGGAACTGACGGATGCTGATGTTGCGCGTATTGCAGACACCTATCACGCATGGCGTGGCGAGAAGAATGCGTCTTCCTATGAAGACGTTCCCGGCTTCTGCAAATCCGTTACGCTTGATGAGGTTGAGAAGCACGGCTTTGTGCTGACACCCGGCCGTTATGTCGGTGCAGAAGAGGCCGAAGAAGACAGCGTACCCTTTAGCGAACGCTTCGCGCCTTTGGAGAAGACCCTTCAAGAACAGTTCCGTCAGGGCGAGGAGCTGAACGCCAAAATCACGGACTCTCTCAAGCTAATCATCCCGCAGGAGGGATCATGACCCTGTATCTCGTCCCATTAGAGCGGGCACTCAATCGCCTGAAAGAAGGGTGGGAGCGCCATGTGGCGCATCCGGACGATGAGCAGTTGCGTGACGGGCTGATCCAGCGTTTCGAATTCACTTATGAGTTGAGCCATAAAACGCTCAAACGCTTTCTCGAAGCCAACGCGGCCTCTCCGGAAGAATATGACCGCATGGGCTTTCCGGACCTCATCCGCTCTGCCAACGAAGCGGGACTGCTGAAAAGCCCATGGCCGCAATGGAGCGTGTTTCGCAAAATGCGCAACATGACCAGCCATACCTATAATGAGGCGTCCGCAAAGCAGGTCGTCGCGGAAATTCCGGCGTTTATCGAGGAAGCTGCATTTCTATTGGCTGTTCTGAAAGACCGGATGGCGTGACAAGTCAGATTGATATCACACCCGAAGAACGGGCCATCGTTCTGCATATTCTCAATGAGATTGTGCCTGATCGCGACGTGCGGGCGTTTGGCTCGCGTGTGACGGGAAAGGCGAAGCCGTTCTCGGATCTGGATCTGGCGATTATGGGGGATGAACCGTTGCCTCTGGAGACGCGGGCACAGCTAGAAGAGGCGTTTTCAGCGTCCGAGCTGCCGTGGAAGGTCGATGTGCTGGATTGGGCGCAGGCGGATACTACATTTCAGAAAATCATCGATCGCAATCATTTCATCGTTCGTCAAGAAAACCAGAAATCGCAATGATCTTTTTTAAGAAAGTCACCACGCAGGAACTTATTGCCGATAAATTTTTGGAAATTGGCGATGGATATCGCGCGAAAAACTCAGAAATGGCCGCGACGGGGATTCCTTTCATTCGAGCGGGAGATGTCGATGGAGCAGTGCGGATTTCAGGGGCTGATTATCTTTCCGATGCGAGCGCTCGTACAGCTGGCAGGAAACGGTCATTGCCAGGTGATGTTGTTATAACAACCAAAGGGACGATTGGGCGTTTAGCATTTGTCCACCCCAACTCGCCGGAGTTTATATATTCTCCGCAAATTTGTTTCTGGCGGTCTCTTGATCAGTCCGTAATTGATTCCCGATGGCTATTTTTTGCTATGCAATCGCCGTTCATGCGCGAGCAGATGGAATGGTCCGCAGCCCAGACCGATATGGCTCCTTATATTTCTCTACTAGACCAGCGCACAGCTTTCTCTCTCTTGCTACCTCCGATTAAAGCGCAACGCTCTATTACCTCCATCCTCGGTGCCCTCGACGACAAGATCGACCTCAACCGTCGGACGAACGAGACACTGGAGGCGATGGCGCGGGCGTTGTTTCGGGATTGGTTTGTCGATTTCGGTCCGACACGCGCAAAAATGGCCGGGCAAGCGCCTTATCTCGCCCCCGAAATCTGGAAGCTTTTCCCCGACAAATTGGATGACGAGGGGAAGCCCGAGGGGTGGGAAAGAGAATCTCTTGATGAAACCGCAACGTTTTTAAACGGCTTGGCTCTTCAAAAATACCCGGCAAACGGGAGTGCCTATCTTCCCGCGATCAAAATTGCACAACTGCGCTCCGAGAATACTGAAGCAGCAGACCCTGTATCTCCTGACCTTCCGCCTGATTATATTGTTGAACAAAATGATCTTCTGTTTTCATGGTCAGGAAGTCTGCTGTGTAAGTTTTGGAATGGGCCGCGCGGAGCTCTAAATCAACACCTTTTTAAAGTGACATCAAAGCGTTTTTCTTCATGGTTTATCTATGAGTGTATCCAATATTACATGCCTGAATTTCAAG
Source organism: Gluconobacter aidae (assembly GCF_009547075.1). GTDB lineage: Bacteria > Pseudomonadota > Alphaproteobacteria > Acetobacterales > Acetobacteraceae > Gluconobacter > Gluconobacter aidae. The sequence goes on along the minus strand of NZ_WIPH01000051.1, from coordinate 8,429 downwards.
CCATCGCGGCAGCAAAGGCAACCACGATGGGGCATATACAGAGACGGCATCTTACGGAAAGCCTCGTGACAGTCCCCCATTCAAATACCATGCAAGCTGCAAACGCAGTTATTGGAAATCTGCACACGCAGATTCAGTCCAATAACGGAGAATCACAAACACTCGCCCAAATCCGCGACCTTCTCCTCCCCAAACTGATGTCCGGCGAAATCCGCATTCGTGACGCCGAGAAAATGGTGGCCGACGCGCTATGAGCTTCCTGTCCGAAAACGAGATCGAGGATTGGGCCTGCGAGATCCTACGGGAATGCGGCTACACCGTCACCACAGGGCCAGAAATCTCTCCCGGCGGCGCCCATCCCGAGCGCGCATCGTTATCGGACGTCATTCTGACGGGGCGGCTTCGGGCTGCCATAGACCGCCTGAACCCGCATCTCTCGCAAGCCGCACGAGACGAAGCCCTGCTGGCGCTCCGCCGTGAAGATACGCCAGATGTCGTGGACGAAAACCGCCGTCTGCATTTCTATCTCGTTGATGGGGTTCCTGTAGACGTCGTGCGGGAAGACGGCACGCAATCTGGCGACCGGGCGCGACTGCTGGATTTTGACCATCCCGAGCGCAACGACTTCCTCGCGGTCCGTCAGTTTGTAGTCGAAAAAAACGAGGCAAACCGGCGGCCCGATATCGTGCTGTTCGTCAACGGTCTGCCTCTGGGCGTGATTGAATTAAAAAGCCCAAGTTCCGAACACGCCACGCTGGATTCCGCATGGAATCAGTTCCAGACCTATCGATCCTTCATCCCATCGCTATTCCGCTTCAACGAAGTTCTGGTGATCTCGGACGGCACAGAAGCCCGCGTTGGCTCTCTCACAGCCGACCGCGAACGCTTCATGCCATGGCGAACAATCGACGGCGAGAAGCTGGAGCCAAAGAACCATCAGGAGATGGAAACCGTCTTGCGAGGCGTATTCACGCCACGCTGGCTTTTGGCACTGGTGCGGGATTTCGTGCTGTTCACGGAAAAAGATGGCAGCCCGATCAAGATCCTCGCCGCCTATCACCAGTTCCATGCCTGCCGGAAAGCCGTGACGCAGACCGTCCGGGCCACGGCACAGGGTGGTGACCGCAAAGCGGGGGTCATTTGGCATACGCAAGGCTCGGGCAAAAGCCTTCTGATGACGTTCTATGCTGGCGTCATCGCCCGCCATCCCGAGATGGAAAACCCGACCATCATCGTCCTGACGGACCGTAACGATCTGGACGACCAGTTGTTCGCAACCTTCTCCGGTGCACAGGCCCTTCTGCGTCAGACACCAGAACAGGCTGATAGTCGGGACGATCTGCGCAAACTGCTCCGGCGGGCATCCGGTGGCGTCATTTTCACCACATTGCAGAAATTTCAGCCCGAGGGCGACGAAGAGACCGTGCCGCTTCTGACGGACCGCCGCAACATCGTGGTCATGGCGGATGAGGCGCATCGCAGCCAGTATGGGCTGGATGCAAAGTTTAATCGTGAGACAGGCAAGGTTTCTTACGGCTTTGCCAAGCATTTGCGTGATGCTCTGCCCAATGCGTCCTTCATCGGCTTTACGGGAACACCGATTGAAACTGCCGACGCCAACACGCGCGGCATTTTCGGCGATTACATCGACATTTACGACATTGCCCAGGCCGTAGAAGATGGCGCAACTGTGCCAATTTACTATGAAAGCCGCCTCGTCCGCATTGAACTGGATGAGGACGTTAAGAGCGAGCTTGACGACGAACTGGCCGACATTGTCGAGGGATTGTCAGAGAGCGAAGAGCACAAACTTAGCCAGAAATACTCACGGGTAGAGGCGCTGGTTGGTGCGGAACCACGTCTGCGCCGCATCGCACAGGATCTGGTCCAGCATTTTGAAAATCGCCTTGAAGCGCTGGACGGCAAGGGCATGATCGTGGGTATGAGCCGTGCGATCTGCGTGGCGCTTTACGACGAAATCATCCGCCTTCGTCCAAACTGGCACAGCGATGATGACACTGAAGGCGTCATCAAGATTGTGATGACAGGCAGTTCTTCTGATCCCTCCGGCTTTCAGCAGCATATCGGCAAACGTCCGAAAGTTCGCCGCGAATTACTGGCCAAGCGGATGAAAGACAATTCCGACCCGCTGAAATTGGTGATTGTCCGAGATATGTGGCTGACGGGTTTTGACGTGCCGTCCATGCATACGATGTATGTGGACAAGCCGATGCGGGGGCATGGTCTGATGCAGGCGATTGCTCGTGTCAACCGCGTCTTCAAGGGCAAGCCCGGTGGTTTGGTCGTGGACTATATCGGTCTGGCTCAGAACCTGAAGGCAGCTCTGGGGGAATATTCGGCTGGAGACCGGGAACAGGTCGGTATTGATGAGGCCGAGGCGATCCGGGCTCTTCAGGAACGCTACGAAATTGTCCGGGCCATGTTCAACCCTGAACAGGCCAGTGGGTTCGATTATCGCCCGGCCCTACTCCCTGGAACTTCTCCAAAAATAAAGCTCTCCATTATGGCGGGGGCTCTCGATCACATTTTGGGCGAACAGCAGAAAGAAGCTGCACGCGCCACAAGCGACGAAGCCCGGAAGGCTGCGCAGAAACGCTTTCCAGATGCTGTTAAGGCGCTCTCTGTCGCATTTGCTCTGGCTTCGGCCAGTGAGCAGGCTGCGGCGTTACGCGATGAAGTCGGGTTTTTCGAGGCTGTTCGTGCCGCGTTGGTCAAACAAAGCGGCGATGATTCAGACCGGGTCAGCCCACAGGAACGCGAACTGGCGATCAAGCAACTGGTCAGCCGGGCCGTCGTCTCAACGGATATCATCGACATCATGGAAGCCGCAGGGATTGGTCGGCCGGACATTTCCATCCTGTCTGATGGGTTTCTTCAGGAAGTCCGGGAGATGCCCCAGCGCAATCTGGCCATCGAAGCCTTACGAAAGCTTCTGGAGGGCCAGATCCGCAGCCGCAGCCGCTCAAACCTGACAGAAGCCGAGGCTTTCTCCGCCCGACTGGAACAGGCCGTGGGCCGATACCATTCCAATGCTCTGACCTCTGTGCAGATTCTGGATGAACTGATCCGACTGGCACAAGAAATGGCCGCGGCTCGTGCCCGAGGAGAAGAACTGGGCCTCACCCCAGAAGAGGTCGCGTTTTACGATGCTCTTGCCCGCAATGAGAGTGCCCGTGATGCGATGGGAGATCCGGGGTTACGCGTGATTGCGGCTGCCCTGGTCAAGACTATAAGACAGAACGCTACAGTAGACTGGAACGTCATGGCGGCAACACGAGCCAGAATGCGTGTCGCGGTTAAACGCATATTACGTGATTATGGCTATCCGCCTGATATGGAGAATGAGGCTGTGCAGAATATTCTGCGACAGGCGGAGGAATTTGCTCCGCTATGGGCGGCCGCTACAAAATAAGGCGACACGAACGCGTCACTTTTTTTGGGGGGGGTAAACGGAATGTCCGCTGCAAATTGGTATAGAGTGGAGACACTGACACCTGGGGGTCGAAGAACCCTCCAGGTTCACAGAAAAAAACGCATCTCAAACCGATGCCCCGGCATATCCAGAGATCCAGTGCAGAAAAGTCTGTGATCCGATCTCGTGTTGAGCACGCCTTTGCCGATCAGAAATCGCAGACGGGGCTCTTCATCCGGACTGTCGGCATCAGCTAAGCCACCATGAGGATCGGGCTCGCCAATATCGTCTACAACATGCGCCGCTTCCTCTTCCTCGAAAGATTGAACGCGAACGCATAGCTATCCAGCGGGGGACGGCCCCTAATCTGCTCAAAACGCAGATCAAAAGCCCCCCAAAGAACCGTCAATCAATACGCCAAAAACCAGAAATTACGGGCCAAGCGTATCAATCAAGGGTTCTTCGAGCCCTCCACCTTAAAGAGAAACGTTCACGCCAAACTGAAAGGAACGCATAATAACACCCTTCTGAGACCATGACGAGTTATACAAATAACCACCGTAAGTCGCATAATCCAAAGGCGCGCGGAAGCCAAGTAGATTATAAACGTTCGCATAAACAGACCAACGTTTATTCATCTGATAATTAACAGTCAGATCAACATCCCAGAAGCCCTTAACCCGGCACTGTGTAGGATAATTAGGTCCATTAGCCTGATTCATACCCAAGGAGTATGCGCAGCTATGACTATACAGTCCATTACTGCCCGCCGATGCAATACCGCTATCATCTGCGACCGTTTTATAACCGCTCGTATAATAAACAGTTGGGGTAACTGCTAAACCTTTATACGAAAAAGTGTTGGCCCAGTTCGCTCTCCAACGAGGAGTACCAGAAGAAGAAACGCTCTGATAGGGACCAAGCGTCCCAGCATAGCGATACGTAGTACCGTCAGGATTAACCTGATTAAAGCGTCTAACAAACGTTGCTTGCCCTTTACTATACCACATAATGTTGTGCAGAAAGCCGGGAAGACGTGCGTGCGCATCAATGGACATATCAAAGCCATCAGTCATCATACTTTTGGCATTAATATATTCGCCCTCAACATAACCCGGCGCGGCTAATGCGTTGGGATAGTTAGGGTCTTTTGGCCCTGGAACAACTGTAATTCCAGAAGGCTCCCCGGAATTTGATCCTCCATTCTCAATCCAAGAATTGAAATACTGATTAGGATTAAGAATTCCTGTCGTAATATAGTGGTTCTTCTTAATGTAATAGTATTCAAAAGACAGTGTCATCCAATTTGTAGGTTTTATAACGGGACCGACGGTGTAGCTTGTTGATATCTCGGGTCGAAGATGCGGGTTCCCTACACTCATTAGCCCGAGATAATTACCTGATTGAACATAAGAGCTATTTCCATGAGACGCCATCCATGCTTGCACAGCAGGATTGGACGTGTCGTAAGTCACCGGGGTAAAACCCTCTGTCTGGCCGCCCGTCTCCGCAAAACTAGGCACACGGAAGCCACGATTAAATGTACCACGTAACGTGAACTGTTTGACTGGTTTGAATTGAAAGCCAACTTTCGGAGAGAAATGGCTAAAACCTTCTGAATAGTGATCGTAACGACCTGACGTATCAACAACGAACTGTTTTACAACAGGCAAATTTGCCTCGTAAAAACCAGATTCAACCCAACGATGACCGATCTGCGAGACCGGATTGTAACTCGCCCACTGATTCGCGTAGTTGCTTGTGTCAATTGGATTGGCGTTTGGGTCGTTCACGGATTCATAACGCCAGTTTGCTCCAATCGCGAGCTTAGCCATGCCGCCCGGAAGCTTGAAAAGCCCTTTACTGAGACCAACCTGCCCTGAATATTCCTGTGAACGGGCGTTAATAGTGTTCGCAGGCAAAACATAATTCATTTCAGAACGCGAGTTTTTTGACGGGTCAACAAAATTATACGACCCATCCGCAATCGCTGCTGTTAAATGACTGATGTATGGCTGTCCTGTTTGCACCTGATTAAGAAGCGTATTCATGCCGACAAAATCAGCATTATAATTCCAGTCGGAACCCCAATTCGAATGAGACCAACCAGTATAACGAACTGATCCCCTGAAATTATTAGAGGTATCGGTAGTTACTGGAATTTGATTGAACAAGCCAACCACTTGCGCATCTTGATGTTGTGCGGCGTATGGATCGTTCGGGTTCAATTGTCCATTCGAAAGCTCCCACGGCAGAATGGTGGGAGAATTACCAGCCAACTCATCCTGTGTATACGAACCATAGGATGCTGGCGTCCCGGTCGTAATTGTACGCGCCTGAGACCAGTTAAACATCGCAATCAACTGCGACTGATCTGTGACATTCGCCGTCAAATGTGCTGTAGCGCTAATACGACGCAAATCAGGGGCGACTTGCTTGTAACGCATTGCGTTCTGTGAGCATGCATTTGTAAAAGAATTGGGATAATTTGTGGAAAAGCCGTAACCTGAGACGCCTGTCTGATTACTACCGCATCCAGCAGAAGAATTCAGAAGATTATATCCACCAACACCACTTCCATTGACAGCAGGGCGAACAAGAGCTGTAGTCGTTGCACCAGTAAAGTTTGTATTAAACTGATTTGTCCCCGGAAGAAGAGTATTTGTGTTTCCGTTGGAACCGCCCAACGATGTCAGATCCCCACTATTATATGGCGATTGAAGTTGGCGATAATATAAAGAATCATCCTGTTGGTATTCGGAATTGATGTAAAAATTGTAACCGTCGTTAGCAAGATCACCATGCCCGAATGTAGCATATAAGCGCTGATGACCTTGGTCTCCACGCTGGGTCAGACCACCCTCGGCATTGCCTTCAAAACCCTTAATCTCGTTTCGGGTTCTGAAGTTAATTACGCCCGCAACTGCATCTGCACCGTATGTTGCAGAACCTCCGTCTTGCAGGACATCCATACCTTCAAGGATAGACATTGGGATCCAGGTCGTGTCGACAAAATCACGTTCGCCATCGTCCGCAAGCGGATAATAAGAACCTCTCTGTCCGTCGATGAGCACAAGAGTAGAGTCAGTACTGAGCCCACGCAACGACGGAGCTGATCCGCCTGGAGCAAACCCTCCTCCAGAAGCCCACTGGCTCGTTAAATTTCCTGCCCCGTTTGAGGAAAGTTGTTGAACGAGATCATTCACCGTTTTGAGACCACGCTGCTGCATGTCTTTGCGTGTGATATGAGTAATTTCGGATGAGCTTGCCGTATTGGGGTCGCGAAACAATGTACCCGTTACGACAACATTTTCACTACGAGTCTCCGGAGCTTCAATGCTATTCTTTAATGTATTCCGCTTTGAAACAGATGTTGCTTTTGTATCATGATTTATTATTTTAGTGTTCGGCGTATTATTCTTTTTTAATGTAGACGTTTCTGCCTCAGAAGCAGATGCAGCATTCGCGATTTGTGGCAACTGAAGCACAGCCGCCAGTGCAGTCGCTCCCATGAGCGATGCCGTCCATCGAGCCTTTTTCATGGCCACAGGTTACTCCGTCAAAACTAGATGCATGGATCATGTATGATCCTGCAAGATTTCGTATCAGAAACATCCTGTCATATGACGAATGGGCCTAAAATTAAAAAAGTCACATTTTGATCCCATTTGACCAGTTAGTTGTTTTTTCGCAACATAAATCAAGCTGGAGGGCTCGAAAAACTCATTTTTTGGATTGCTCCTGAGTTTGTTTCCATTATCGAATCAAAACAAAAAATGGATCCATGGGACAAACATCAACAATAGGCGATTTTTAGGTCCCACACATCATGTTGTGAGGCGTATGCTTTTCCATTTCCTATGGAGATAGCAAAGGTGTGGGTGACGTCTTCTTTCGCAATGCCATTGGCTGAGACCGTCGAGTGACATCAGAGCGATGAGCAGGTGTCGGCGATACCAGGGCATGCCTGTTGTCGAAACGCTCCAGCTTCCTCAGGGCCATCTGAAGCTGCCCCTGTCGTTTCAAATCCCTGATTTCCATGCGAACATCCTCGGGAAGCGACCAAGACAGCAGATGCAAGCGCTCAAGCCTGGCAATGGTCTGCTGTGCCTGCTCACATTCCCGCACACGCTCCGCATGCCATTGGGCAATCACCCGGGCCCGTTTGTGCTCTGCCTCCCGGCAGCGATCCTTGATCCACAGGCGACGGGCTTTCTCATCCAGCAGGGTCTGAAGCAACTCGCGTCTCTCTTGCAGATAACCCTGCAATGTCGTTTCTCGTTCTATGGGCACCGGACACTGGATCGGATCAGGCTTCTGACTGCTCAGCCCCAAATGATACAAAATGAACTGGACGAGATAGCGCAGGATTTCGGCCAGTTGAGCCAGCGCCTGACGGTATTGTTCCTCTGCTTGCGACAATCTCATCTTCCGGGAAAACAGGATTTTCCGCGCTTCCAGTTCATCCAATTCCTGTCGCGCCTGCTCAACAGCCAGATGGGCCTGCTTCAGTCTGCTCCATCCTTCTTTCATCATCCGCACCATGCATGCGCTTTGAATATCCAGAGGGCTCTCCGGCCCATAGCGCCGTTCGAGCGGATGCCGGGCATTCAGAACGCGTCGGGCAGCCTGCATCTCCTGCTTCCAGTCTTTCAAATAGATCCGAAACCCCTCGCTGAACTGTTCCTGAGATCGAAGAGAACCGATGGACGGCAATCGCTTTCGGATCGCGTCCGCTTCTCTTCGTCCCTGTTCATGGAGCCTCTGTCGATCCAGGGCTGATAATGAGGCTGGCGGAATCCAGATCAAGCCCTTCACGGCACGCTTTCGCTCTGCCCGCTGCTGATGCCGTCTTTCCTGTTGCTCCAGTTGTCTCACGACAGGTCGAAGATCTACAGGGGATGGCCTGGAAGCTTCTTCATCGAGAAGACGACGGAACTCTTTCGTGCGGACCTTTGTCAGGCGTGTGAATGATCCGATCAGCATCCCGTCATCT
>NZ_WIPH01000050.1 GCF_009547075.1 Gluconobacter aidae | reverse complement strand
CATCTTGAATCAGATCACAGCCACTTTGGGAATCCACAACGATTCATTCAGGGCAGAAAACGCTCTAAGAGACGTATGATCCGTATAGTTGATGAAGCTCGGCCAATTACTCAGCCGCTCATGGCGAGCATTATTATGAGTTTTTCTGATATGCTTCTTCGGGGCGAACCGGCGTTAATGTCGTCACTTCGATGAAATAACCCCCTTTCGCTCGAAAGTAGAAGGACCACGCCCCATGCGCGTTGCGTGGAGCCTGCACCTCCCAGCCATCGGCGCTTAGGCGCTCATAGAGAGCATCAACGTCCTCGCGAGACTTCTGGATGAAACCAATGTGCAGGATGTCGAATTGCCTGGGATAATCGAAGCCTTCAAGTTTGTTGTCGAAGTGATTGACGATCAGCACCAGCCCATCATTGTCCTGCATGATGGCCATCTTGATCCCACGTACAACGAGAGTACGCAGGCCAAAATACTGTTCGAACATTGCGCGATCAGCCTCAGTATCGTGGCTGTAGAGGTTGATATGGTTCAGCTTCATGACTGTGTCTTTCCGTTGGTGAGACGGACACAAGCCGATCGCAATCTGGACAACGACGACCGGCCACGGACGAGGCCTATCCTCGTCGTGTCCGGCCATGGCCAAGAGCGGGTTTATTCGCTCAAGCGTGACTGTCTCTCCAGAGAGACCACAGGTTGTCACCATACCTGCATCGCTGTCTTTTTAGGCAAACACGACTTTGCTGATGCCAGTAGCAGCGGTCAAGCAGCTTCTTCAACTATGTCCGCTTAGTAGACACTCATTGGGCAACAAAAATGACCGATAAGAGGGCGTGAGCAGCAGGTCCGCTTACGCCTCTTCTCGGACGCACATGAGCTCGTTGACGGTTCCCGAAAGCAGACGTGCCTTACAAGCTTTTCGTTCGAAACTGACCTTCATCTTCAAGCGGCACCATGTGACTTGATCGTCCCAGGATGACGAAATATAGCGTGCACGATGGTTAAGTCTTGCGAGTGCTCGTGAAGTAAGCGCCGGCTTCCATATCGGCCAACAAGCCGACCTTGGTTGGAGCCCAGTCCAGCGCTTGGCGCGTCATCTCACTTGTTGCCGGGTTGTCGACGCTACAGAACGGTGCAAGCCAGCTGAAACGCTTTTGCGCAGCCCGCTTCGAAAGGCTCTGACTCGGGATGCCAAGCTTACGCGCAATGATCCCAGCGATATCGGCAAAAGCAATGCCGTCCTCCGCCACGCCGTGATAGCAGGCACCCGCATCGCCCCGCTCCAGAGCAAGCCGGAACAGATGCGCCACGTCGTCACGATGAGCGGCACACCAGCGATTGCGTCCATCGCCTACATAATCGGCCGAACCCGCCTTGCGTGCGGCTTTGATGATCTGTGGCACCAGACCCTTATCCCCATCGCCATGGACTGACGGCGGCAATCTCATAATCATCGCCCGGACGCCACGGTCTGCCCACGCGTGAACCATAGTCTCAGCGACCGCCCGTGCGGCCCCTGGAGACCGTGGGTCGGGCAGATCTGCCTCCGTCATGCCGCCGCCAGGCGCCAACCCCATGGTGCCAAAGGCCGCGATGAACGGGCGCCCCGACCCTTTCAAGGCGCCCGCCATAGCGTCAATGGCCCGACTGTCCACGCGTGTGATTTCAGCTCCGAACCGCGCGACAATGCCAGTTGGCAAACCACCTCCGAAAAGACGCAGGCGCTGGAGCCAGTCGAGTTGCCCAAGCCCATGGATAAAGGCGAGATGAATAACACCGTCGGCTTTCGATGCCGCAGTGGCAAGGCTCTCTATGTCGGTCAATGCCCCTTGATGAACTTCCAGCCCTGCGGCGGTCAGCGATTTCGCAGTCTCCGCAGATCGCGCGAGACCGATGACGGCATGTCCGGCGTCCTGCAATTCGCGCACGACAGCACGACCGATAAATCCGTTGGCTCCGGTCATAAAGATCCGCATGTCATTATCCCCTGCGCGACATCTGGCCGCTTCCTGGCCATTGATCTATCTTTACCCGTGCCTTTCAGGGTTGTAGATAACCGAACCTCCTGAAACGATTATCGAGCGTCCAGAATGGGTATGCCTTCTGAAATCGACCCTCTGTCACGGACGATCGCCCTGCTCAGGCCGCGCGTTCTGGCGTGGCGTGTGATCGAGGCTCGTGGGTCATGGGCGATTGCGTTCCCAGCCAACCCAGTCATCTCGTTCGGGCAGATCATCTCGGGCAATCCGACGATTAAGATCGGTTCCACGCACACTGCGTCCCTGACACGCGGCGACCTTGCCTTTTTAGGCACGACGGAACCATGGGTGATTGAAACCGGCCCCAATCCACGTTCGATCGATTTCATGACTGCCATCGCCGAGCCCGCACGTCTGGTGCAGACAGACGATCCATCCCCGAACGTGACGTGCTTTATGGCCGGAGCGTTCGTGCTGGAAGCGCCGAATGCCACGCTGGTCGCAGATCTCATCCCGCCCTTGCTGCCGGTCTTGCACAATGACGTGGCGGCCGAACGCCTTGGCATGCTGTTACGCCTCGTTGGTGAGGAAGCAACAATTACCCGGCCGGGTCGAAGTCTGATCCTTGATCGGCTGATCGAAATCATCCTCGTTGAAACACTGCGCACGCGTCCTGATGCGCTTCCGGGTCACGCCCAGCGCCTGTTGACGGCCCTAGGCGACAAGAAGCTTGCCCGCGCTTTGCAGATCATCCACGGCGGGGCATCACCGCCCTGGAATGTGCAACGTCTAGCCCGCCACGCTGGCATGTCACGCTCCGCATTCGCTGATCGTTTTACCAGAACGCTTGGCACCAGCCCGATCAACTATGCCACGCAATGGCGCATCAATCAGGCCTGCTCGATGCTTGCCTCACGCGACATGCCGATGTTGCAGATCGCCCACCAGGCGGGCTTCCAGTCTGTCAGCGCCTTCAGCACCGCGTTCAGTCGCGTGGTAGGTGTGTCACCAACCGCCTATGCGCGCAGCTTGGAGATGCTGCCTGTGTCGGCAGCATGAGAGTTTTGGCTGCCTACAAATAGCCTCGGCAAGACGGCTATCGCCTACATGTCGGATATCCAAACGATTATCATGCTTACCCGAAAGCCGACATTGTTAAGGTGTTTAGTCCCGGGATTTGATGGTGGTATGAACGCTGCCGTAATGATTTTCCTATCTGGAGCAAGATTATGTCGTTGCTCAGATGTGCCATACGGGCTGGACGCGCGACGGCAATGATATCCGTGTTACACAACGCGCCCGCATTCGTCGTCAGACGCTGTGAGAAGAGGAGCGCTGTAAATCCGACCGCCTCAATCAACTCGCTTTGCAGACACCGGACGCCTCTACCGGTTCCATAATGCTGTAGTTTCCGCCAGCTCGCCAGGGCCGACACCTTTGTTACTGTTGCTTGCAAAAGCGTCGCTGCGATGAGCAGCGCCACGAGAGTGGGCCAATCCCTAACCTGCAATGTCGAGACCACTATCTCATTATTACAGGCATGGTTCATGATCGCTCACATCCGCAGAGGTCTGCGGAAAATCAATCAGGTCGATTTCTGAAGCACACTCTCAGATTATCTCAAGAAATTGAATATATTTAAAACCGGATAATAACAGGTTTTTGGCCAATCATAGCTACATCTGTAAGATGGGATACCACGTTAGCTGCGACATCTCCGCGAGACACAACACCGTTTCGCCACTGTGCCGGTGCCATTAAGATTTTAGCTTTGCCGCTGATGCTCCCGTTGATCAGCACGCCCGGTCGCCAGATCGTCCAGTCCAGACCGCTGGCGACGATAAGCCTTTCCTGCCGGGTCTTGTCGTCATAAGCGCGACCAAACAGCATACGAAAGGGCAGGCGCTGAAACGGACCGATAGCAGGGGCACTGTCGCCTGCGCCAAAGCCGGTTACAGCCACCAACCGGCGCACGCCCTGGCTGATCATCAAAGGCACCAAGACCGCCGTGGCCCGGGAAAACAAGTCGATCGGTCCAAACAGATCACGGTTGGAAACCCCCAGAACCTGTACCACCCCATCGACGCCGACGAGCGCTCGCCTCACGTCCTGCAGCGCCAGAGCATCACCTGGGAATTTCTCAAGCCGATCGTGCGTCAGTTTGATGCCGGAGGCGCCGCGAGCAAAGGCTCTGACACTATGACCTTGGGCAAGCGCCGCTTTGACGACTTCGAGCCCGAGGCCTCGCGATGCACCCATCACCAGAACAAACACCACACGCCTCCAACATACTTGTCTTCGATCATCATCTTTTGAGGGTGGCATAGAGGAAACACGTCATTTAGGGCATAGGCGCACGACCGGGACGCCGGATTTCAACCGATACATCGGCTATATTCCCGAAATGTCAGGTCGTCACGGTGCGTAAGGTATCGCAAGATGTGATCATGAATGATCGACACGACGACGACACCTTGACCGTATGGTATGATGGCGGCTGTCCGCTCTGCCTGCGCGAGATCGCGCTGATGCGCCGATGGGACCGGGCGAAGCGTATTCACTTCGTCGATCTCACCGACCCGACGCAGGCCTGCCCTCTCGACCGGCAATTGCTGCTCGATCGTTTCCATGCCCGGCAAGGCACTGTGCTTTATGACGGCGCCGCCGCTTTTGCCGCAATGTGGCGCGTCATTCCGGCGCTGCGGCCGCTTGGCGAACTCGCCCGGCTGAAACCGGTCCTGTGGGTTCTCGAGGCTGGTTACCGTCAGTTTCTTCGGGTACGGCCGATTCTGCAGCGATGGTTGAGATGAGGGTAGCAGCCGTGTTCGGCGCTGGCGGCGGCATCGGCCATGCTGTCGTCGAACGCCTTGCCGCGTCTGGGCGCTATGCGCGCATTCATGCCGGATCACGCCGACCATGCGTCGGCTTTGGTGCCACGGTGTCGCCGTTCACCTTCGATTTGACCGACGAGAACAGCATTGCCGACGCTGCGGCCTCGATCGAGCATGCCCCCGAATTGGTCCTGTTAACCACCGGAATTCTGCATGATGCCGTGCGGAACATCTTTCCCGAAAAGACATTTCGCAGCCTCGATGCCGCGTCCATGGCCCGCGTCTTCGCCATCAACACCACCGGGCCGGCGCTGATTGCCAAGCATGTGCTGCCACGTCTGCCACGCGATCGACGCGCGGTTTTCGCGGTTCTCTCCGCACGGGTCGGCTCCATCGGCGACAACCGGTTGGGGGGCTGGCATGCCTATCGTGCCAGCAAGGCGGCGCTTGACATGCTGGTGGTCAATTTCGCTATCGAGATGCGGCGCACCCACCCTGAGGCGATCGTCGTGGCCCTGCACCCCGGCACCGTGGGCACCGCGCTTTCAGCGCCATTCCAAGGTGCCTTGCCAGCGGGAAAGCGCTTTTCGCCCGCCACGTCGGCAGAGAATCTTCTGCGGGTGATCGAGACTCTCACCACTGCCGATAGCGGCAGCCTGATTGCGTGGAATGGAGAAAGGCTGCCTTGGTGAAAATGCGCAGAAAATCCGATCTGCCGAGCAAACTTTGCGCGGCCTGCGGGCGGCCCTTCGTCTGGCGCAAGAAATGGGCGCGCGACTGGAGTTCCGTGCGCTATTGCTCCAGGCCATGGCGCAGGAAATGGGCAAAAGCAGCCTCCGCCCCGGCGCGGGTGACAGCGAACCAGAAAGGATTCAGCTCGCCGAAATGGTCGGGAAAACGCGTCGCCACCATCTCCAGCACATCGCGTGTGATCGCGTCGGGCTCGAAACGCAGCGGCCCCGGCAGAGCCAGAGCGCCCGGCGCCGGTTTGCGATTGTCGCGATCAAAATTCCAACGTCCTCCGGCAGGCTGGTCGCCTTCCATCAACAGCCCTGTCTTGAGGCGCATCAGCCGACAAAAATGCTCCATCCGGAGCCCCCGGCGGTTTTCAGCCCAGGAGGCAAAGCCATGGCGATCGGCCAGAAAGCGATCGTCAGGCAGCAGCGTGACAGACGGCCATTGTGCCATTTCCCGCATCAGGCGCCATTCGCCGGGCTCCGTGACGAGGACATGCGTGGCTCCGTGCCGGGTGAATGCGCGCATGACCTCGCCATGCAGGCTGCCGGAATTGGCTGGATCCAGTAACGTGACATAATCGACGCGCCAGCCAGCCGCACGCAGTTCCGCCGCGAAATGCCGCATCGCAGCGAGGACCAGCACGATCTTCTTTTTGTGGTGACGAATATAGGTGGCCTCGGCGACGACCTCCGCCATCAACACCACGTCGTTTTCCCGGTCGGCCGCCAGAAGGGAGGAGAGCGTCGGCGTCAGCTGATCGCCCAGAACAAGAACTATGCGTTTCATATCGAAAGATTAGCGCGCCGCCCCAAGACGCGAAGCCTGACTTCAGGGGCAAAAATCCGTCAGAATCCCGCTTCGATTGCAAGGCGGACGGCATCGGCGGTCGTCTGCGCGCCCAAGGCGCGCAACATGGCGGCACGATGCATTTTGACCGTACGCTCGGACAACGCCAATGCATGGGCGATCTGCTTGTTGAGCTGGCCCTTCGCCATCGCCAGCAACACCGTGCGTTGACGGGGCGATAGCCCTTCGACCTTGGCCCGCGCGGTTGCTGCGCGGCTTTCGTCGGGCTCGTCCGGAATCTGCATCTGGGAGCCAAGAAAATACAGGAGTTCCCCTTCGCTATCGAATATAGGCGCCACCATCACGGCATTGCGAAAAGGAAGGCCGTCCTTCC
This sequence comes from Gluconobacter aidae, assembly GCF_009547075.1. Lineage (GTDB taxonomy): Bacteria > Pseudomonadota > Alphaproteobacteria > Acetobacterales > Acetobacteraceae > Gluconobacter > Gluconobacter aidae. Next base: position 4,294 of record NZ_WIPH01000050.1, on the reverse strand, counting down.
TGTAATTAAGAATCTCGACCATGACCGGGCGTCGTTCGCGGATGCCTGCGCGAAGGGCTTCCACCAACCGCAGTTCCGTCCCGGCACCGGTCAGAAAGCGGCAGTTACGGCCGATGACCTCCTCACGGGCATAACCGGTCAAAGCCTCGAACGCGGTGTTGCATTCGATGATTGGATTGTCGGGTAGCTGCGGATCGCTGATGACGGCGGCGACTGTACTATCAGCGATCATGTCTGAAATAGCCATCGGTCACCATTGTCCGCTCCGGCGCCAGCCATTTCCGGCGTCCCAAGACAAATAACCTACCCTTTTTGCCATATTGCCGACAACCGCCTCACGCCCGGATATGGAGGCTCACAATCCATAACGATATCTTTCGCATAATGCCGGAGCGCCAGAGCCTGATGAACCTCATGACAGCCATTCGTCCGTGCAAGGAAGTCTGCGACCACGCCAAAGAAGAGAGGCCATCCCAAGCCGTTCCAGCCGACATGACGGGCTGTTAAAGCGGAGGCAACAATGCACATCGTTATCGTTGGAGCTGGAATGGCGGGGCTAACCTGCGCACAGACGATCTCCAAGGCTGGCCACACGGTGACACTGTTCGACAAAGGCCGCGGTCCGGGCGGACGGATATCGACGCGACGCATATCCGTGAACGAGGAGACGCTGGCCTTCGATCATGGAGCGCAGTATTTCACTGCGCGCGGAGCACCGTTCCGTGAACAGGTGGCGCGTTGGAATACGCGGGGCGTGGTAGCGCCATGGCCTGCCGCCGGAGCCGATGCCTGGGTCGGCACGCCCGGCATGAATGCGCCGGTTGCACACATGGCCGCGCGGCAGGAAGTGCATTTCTCCAGCCACGTTATGGGGCTGATACCGGAAGGGCGGAAATGGCGGATCATGCTACAAGATGGATGCGCCCATGGTCCCTATGACGCCGCCATTCTGGCTCTTCCGGCAGAACAGGCCGCTGCCTTTCTGGGAGCACACGATCTGCAAATGGCGGTCCACGCCGTCGCTGCGCGTTCGCGGCCCTGCTGGACGGCGATGATCGCGTTTTCGGATCGATTGCCGATCGAGAGCGATATTCTTCGCTCTGCAGGACCGATCGCCTGGGCAGCACGCAACAGCTCTAAGCCCGGTCGGGATGCGGCGGAAACATGGGTCGTGCAGGCTGGATCAGATTGGTCGCTCCGGCATCTGGAAGAAGACGCGCCCGACGTTGCGGAGCGATTGGCCGCATGGCTGACAAACCAGACCTGCGGCGTGTCTTTGCCTGATCGAAAATCTCTCGCTGCCCATCGCTGGCGCTACGCAATGACACGACCTTCTTCATGTGGTGCGCTCTGGAATCGCGACTTGCGCCTGGGTGCCTGTGGCGACTGGCTGCTGGGGCCGCGCATAGAACTGGCCTGGCAATCGGGCGCGGCACTTGCGGCAAAAATTCTCGCCTGAGGAGGGGATCCTGTAATTCAATTTCGCCTTTGCATTTCGCGATGTCATCACAAGTGGACATCCATACCGTGAAGCCTACGCGAACATTCAGCCGGAAGGACGAGTCATGAAACATCAGGAGAAGGAAACCCCGAAACTCGTCATGTGTTTAGTCCCGTGTTTTGATGGGTTGGATTGATAATGAATCTTTCTGGCTCTGAAGTCCAGATTTTGCAGACGTATTCGTAAGGGGTAAGGCCGTTCAGGGTCTTGAGTCTTCGCCCGAAATTATAGGCTGCCATGAAGTCATTGAGGTGTGTCCTCAACTGCTCATGACTATCGTAATGGATGCGTTTGACGGTTGCTTCCTTGATTGTCCGGTTCATCCGTTCAACCTGACCGTTCGTCCAGGGATGATTGGGTTTCGTCAGACGATGTTCGATCTCGTGAGCTTCGCAGATCATGTCGAAGCGCATGGGGCGAGACCAGGCCGTATTGCGGTTGCGGGGCTGATCAGCGAACTGGATGCCGTTATCGGTCAGAATGGTATGGATCCGATAAGGAATGATGCGCAGGAGATATTCGAGGAATTCCCAGGCGGTCTTCCGATCGGCTTTCTCAACCAGTTGTGTGACAGCGAACTTGCTGGTCCGGTCGATGGCGACGAAGAGATACAGCTTGCCTTCAGCAGTTTGGACCTCGGCAATATCGATGTGAAAAAAGCCGATGGGATAGCGTTTGAAACGCTGTCGTTTGGGCTTGTCTCCATCGATGTCCGGAAGCCGGGGTATGGGGAAACGCGCGAAAACCGATCAGATCGATGCGGAATTGATTGCGCGCTTCATGGCTTTTCGCCCAGAGGCCGGCCGAACATTGCCGGATGCAAAACTCCAGCTTCTGCGGGCACTGACGGTGCGCAGAGCTCAGATGGTGGAGGCACGCAAACGGCTTTCTGCTCAGATTTCGGCGCGCCGCAAGCAGGGTGTGAGCGCTGAACTGGAGGAGATGGACAGCAGTCTTAAAGCATTTCTTGAGAGCCAGATCAGCGAGCTCGAACAACGGATTGAAGGAGTCATTGCACAGGGCAAAGAACTCTCTGCCAAAGCAGAGCTTCTCCGTTCTATTCCTGGTATCGGCCCGGTATCAGTCGCCATGCTTCTCGCCGAAATGCCAGAGCTCGGCCGTATGACAGCGACAGAAGCCGCTGCCATGACCGGACTTGCTCCAATGGCTCATGATAGTGGCGCGATGCGTGGGAAACGGGTCATTTCAGGGGGAAGAATATCTCTCCGTCACGTCCTGTTTCAGGCAGGATTGGCAGCTGCCTGCCATAATCCGGTTCTGAAAGCTGTTGCCAGGCGCATGAAAGAGCGGGGTAAGCCACATAAATTGGTGATCGTCGCTATCGCACGGCGTCTCGTCACAATCGCCAATGCCGTCCTCAAAACCGGCCTGCCATGGCACATTAGCTCCGCCGCTTAAACACAGTTGCTAGCGATGGGCCCGGCTGATTGCCTTTGGGCACAGTGAGGAGCGGATCAGCTAGCTTGCAAAGATGATCGCAACGACGGCAGGCATTCGTGGCCTAAAGAGGTGGACCCGTCTGTTCGGACAGTTTTTGGGTTTGAATAAGCTATACCCGGTTGTTGTTATGCCGCCATTCTGACGGCGTTGCTGTTGGCCATCTGGTCCGGGGTTAACCCCGGACCAGATGGCGTCGGCGCGCCATGATACGCCTCATCAGGCGTTCGTCCAGCCAGAGCCGTATGGGGACGTTGCCCGTTATAATGTGCGATCCATTTCGTGAGCCCCACTCGAAGTTCTGAACCCGTCTCGAACGCATACAGGTAAACGCATTCGTATTTCAGCGACCGCCACAGACGCTCGATGAACACGTTGTCCAGCCAGCGCCCACGTCCATCCATGCTGATACGGATCTGACGCTCTTCCAGGATCCCGGTAAAACGGGGCGTCGTGAATTGTGAGCCCTGGTCCGTATTGAAAATTTCCGGGGCGCCATAGCGCGTAAGGGCATCCTGTAGCGCCTCGATACAGAACTCCGCGTCCATCGTGTTCGACAGACGCCAGGACAGGATCTTGCGCGTGAACCAGTCCATGATCGCCACGAGATAGAGAAAACCCCGTTTCATGGGAATATACGTGATATCGGAACACCAGACCTGGTTGGGCCGGTCGATGACCAGATTCCGTAGCAGATAGGGATATTTCCGATGCTCCGGATGCGGCACAGTCGTGCGCGGCTTCTGGTAGATCGCCCGCAGACCCATGATCGCCATGAGCCGCCGGGCCCGCTTGCGACCAACTTCATGCCCCAGGCGACGCAGATGCCATGTCATCTGCCGCGAACCATAATACGGCGTTTCCAGGAACTGGGCATCGATCAGCCGCATCAACGCCAGATTGGCCTCGCTCTGTGGCACAGGCCGATAGTACACGCCCGACCGGTTGAGGTGCAGCAGCGTACATTGCCGGATGATCGGCAGACGCGCTCGCTTCGGGTCAATCATCTGCCGCCTCTGATCACGCCCAACCGAGCAGAGGCATCGCGTAAAAAATCCCGTTCCACGAGTAGTTCGCCTATCTTCGCGTGTAGTTTCTCCACATCAGCCGGACTGACCGGGGGTGCGGAAACCGTCTTCCCGGAAAAGGTCGCTGCCATCCCCTCGATCGCCTGCCGTTTCCACTGGGCGATCATCGTCTGATGCACCCCATGTTTCGAAGCCAGTTCCGCCAGCGTCAGTTCCCCACGGATCGCTTCCAGGGCAACCCGTGATTTGAACTCCGCCCCATACCTCTTGCGCGTAACCTTGCCCATAAAACCCGTCCTCTCTCAGG
>NZ_WIPH01000005.1 GCF_009547075.1 Gluconobacter aidae | reverse complement strand
GGCAGCCACCCTTGCCGGACCGGTCACAGCCCGGGCAGCCGCCGCAACCCTTGCCGGTGGTGGGTTGGGGAGCGGGCAGGCCCACGGCGGCCCGCAATCGGCCCCACCCAGCAGGAAACAGACGCGCATACCAGTAAATCGCGGCGGCGCAGACGATCAGCAGGGCAACAGCAAGTTCGAGCATCAGGGAACTCCCGTAAGGGCGCGGGTGATGTGATAGGTCAGGAACGCGGCCAGATAGGCCAGTCCGAACAGATATGCCGCAGCCCACAGAACGGTTTTGATCGATCCGGTCTCCCGCCGCATGACAGCCAGCGTGGAAATGCATTGCGGCGCATAAACATACCAGGCCAGCAGCGAGAAGGCGGTGGCCATGCTCCACTGCGTCGAGAGCAGCGGCAGGAGTTTGTCGGTCGCGCCGTCATCCGTGGCCCCGATGGCGTAGACGGTCGCCAGCGCGCTGACGGCCACTTCACGGGCCGCGAGACCGGGGATGAGCGAGACGCAGATCTGCCAGTTGAAGCCGATGGGCGCGAACACCCACTGCATCAGATGGCCGATTCGTCCGGCCAGACTGTAATCGATGGCCGCCCCCGGCGCGCCTGCGGGCGGCAGCGGGAAGCTCGACAGCGCCCAGAGCAGCACGTTCAGCGAGACGATGATCGTCCCCACGCGGGAGAGGAACATCACCGCGCGCTGCCACAGGCCGAGTGCCAGGCTCCTGAGGTTCGGGCGGCGATAGGGCGGCAGTTCGAGCAGCAGGGGGTGCTCTTCGGACTTTACGCCCCGTGTCATGACACGGGCCGCGATCACGCCGCTGACGATGGCCACGGCATAGAGCCCGAACAGCACCAGCCCCTGAAGCCCGAAAATCCCCAGGACGGTCCGGTGCGGCACGAACGCGCCGATCAGCAGCGTATAGACCGGCAGACGCGCGGAGCACGTCATGAGCGGTGCGATCAGGATCGTGACCAGACGGTCGCGCGGGTTCTGGATGGTCCGGGCCGCCATGATGCCCGGAATGGCACAGGCGAAGCTCGACAGCAGGGGAATGAAGGAGCGTCCGCTCAGCCCGGCCAGCGCCATGAGCCGGTCCAGCAGGAACGCCGCACGGGGCAGATAGCCGGATTCCTCAAGGGCCAGAATCCACAGGAAGAGGATGAGGATCTGCGGCAGAAACACGATGACCGTGCCCGCACCGGCAATCACGCCATCGGCCAGAAGGCTGCGCAGGATGCCGTCCGGCAATGGCTTGAGGACGATCTGCCCGAAAGTCGAGATCCCGCTGTCCAGCCCGTCCATGAGCGGCTGCGCCCAGGCGAAAACGGTCTGGAACATGACGAACAGCACGACCAGCAGAATGACCGGCCCCCAGACCGGGTGCAGGAACAGCCGGTCCAGCCGGTCGGTCAGGCGGTCCGTTCCCGCTGACGGATCGATAACATAAGCCGCCAGAAGCCGCCGCACTTCCATATGGGGATCGATCCCCGCCGGGAGCGGGGCCGGTGGAGCGGGAAGGGGCAGATCGAGAGCCTGAAGAAGAGGCATCACGCCCGCGCGGTTGAGGCTGACGACGGGGACGATGGGCATGCCCAGATCGGCCTGTAATCCGGCGACGTCAATTTGAAGTCCATGGCGGCGGGCTTCGTCCATCATGTTCAACGCCACGATGACGGGCAGGCCAAGCTGCTTCAGTTCCAGCAGAAAACGCAGATGCAGCCGCAGATTGGTCGCCGAAATGACGGCCACCAGCATTTCGGGCCGGGGTTCGGAGCGGTGTCGGCCCAGACAGACATCGCGCGTGACGTCCTCGTCGGGGCTGGTCGAATCAAGGCTGTAGGCGCCAGGCAGGTCCAGCACGCGGATTGCGCGGCCGTTGGGCGTTGTGAAGAACCCTTCCTTGCGCTCGACCGTCACACCCGCATAGTTCGCGACCTTCTGCCGACTTCCCGTCAGCTGGTTGAACAGGGAGGTCTTGCCGCAGTTCGGATTTCCGACGAGGGCGATATGCAGGCTGGGGGCGGGCGTCTGCGTCGAGGCTGTCGAACTCATGGAGATCAGGCGGCAGTCCGCAGACCCACGCGGGCGGCTTCCCCCCGGCGCAGGGCAAAGCGCGATGTTCCCAGGCGCACGGCGATCGGATCCCTGCCCATCGGCCCGGTCGCGAGCACCTGGACGGCCTCGCCGGGTACGAAGCCCAGCTCTTCCAGCCGTGTGGCGATCGGGTCCAGCGGCGCGCGCTGCTCGATCTTCTCGATCACGGCATGAGCGCCCTTGGGCAGTGTATCCAGATACAGCATCAGTTCGGTACCCCGGTAATATGGCGCGGGCTCAGCGGCGCGGACCTTTACCCTAGATAGGCGCATCCTGACCATCCGGGAAGGGGAGTGAGAATGATTTGCATCAAGAGCGCTACAGACTGAACGAAATCGCCGGTTTTATAATAAATTTTATGAAACCCGCCGTCAGGTGGAAAGGGCGCGCCAGAAGGACCCGGCACAACAGGAAAGACCTGACTGTCCAGAGATGAGGGGGATATGTTTTTCCTGCCGGGAGACTCGGTTTTTTCCAATTCCGAAACACGAGAGGATCTCGTTGGACTGGCAATTCCGGACGCAGGGGAGCATACACCCGCCTGTGAGCGCCGGGTTGGGCGGGCATGACCCCATGATGTTACGTTCGGAATGTCTGGCAGAGGGCGGATCCTGGAATGGCACTATCCCATAAAGAACAGGCAGTGGATGTCTGCGAGAGCGGCGCGACGCTGGACGATGACAGCCGGCGTATCGAACAGCCCCGCAAAAAGGCCCTGACGAACCGGGTCCGCCGGATCGAGGGGCAGGTCGGCGGGGTTCTCAACATGATCGAGAACGACCGCTACTGCGTCGATATCCTGACCCAGATCTCCGCCATCAAGTCGGCGCTGGATGGTGTGTCCATCCAGATCCTGTCGTCCCACGCCAATGGCTGTGTGCGCCGCGCGGTGCAGGAAGACGGTGGAGAAGACGCGATTGACGAACTTCTCCAGGTTGTCCGCCGGATGATGCGCTGAAGCGTCAGTGTTCCAGCGTTTCGCCGGGGGCGGCGTCTGGTTCGTCATACCCCATGTCCATGTGGCTCATGTCCATGCCGGGTATGGAGGAATTGGCGCAGGCTGCGGTGGTTGTGAAGAGGATGTCCGGTGCGAGAAGGGTCTTGCGCATGATGTGTGACTTTCCTGTATGTGGTGTCGGGATCAGAACCAGCTTCGGACGCCAAGGCTGAAGCGGACGGAGCCGGTGTCGTCGTGCCGGTCACGGGCGATCCGGCGGGCCTGGGTGAGATATCCGGAGTAGGTTACGGCCACGTAGGGCGCGAATTTCCGCCAGAGTTCGTAACGCAGGCGCAGACCGGCATCGACATCCGACAGGCCGGCGCCAGCCTGACGTGCGGCGTCGGACTTCGTGTAGAAGTTGAATTCCGCCTGCGGCTGAAGGATCAGGCGGTTGGTCAGCAGGAAGTCGTAAGATCCTTCCACGCGTGTGGCGAAACGTCCGCGATCGCTGACATAGGCCGTGGCCTCGAACTCGAACTCGTACAGCGCCAGACCCTGAATGCCGAACGCGCCCCAGGTGCGCGTCGGGCCGTCATCAAGGTCCATTCGCACGCCGCCCTGAAGGTTCCAGTAAGACGAGATGGAGCGCGTATAGAGGAGTTCATGGTCCCCATCACTCAGGCGGCCTTTTTCCAGCGTGCCTTCGGATTTGAGCCAGATCTTGTTGTAATCGCCACCGAACCAGGCTTCGCCATCCCAGCGGAAGTCAGTGCCGCCGGGTGCATAGCGGCCTTCAAGCTCGTTGAAAATGCCGTGCAACCAGGTGCCCTGGTCCATTGTGGGCTTGAAATTGCCGATATAGACGACAGGGGTGGCTTCGGGCGCATCGGCCGCATGATAGGTCAACTGGTCGGCGCGGGCTGTGCCGGACAGGGCGAGAACGGACAGGATCGCGAGGGCCGGAAGCGCGAGGGAAGGGGCGTGTTTCATGCCACGATCACCGTACGGAACATGCCCAGATGCATGTGATACAACAGGTGGCAGTGATACGCCCACATGCCGGGGGTATCGGCTGTCACGAGATAGCTCAGCTTCGAGCCCGGCTGGGAAATGACGGTGTGCTTGTAGGGGCGGTAGTCGCCCTGACCGTTTTCCAGTTCGCTCCACAGACCGTGCAGATGGATGGGATGCTCCATCATGGTATCGTTGATGAGCGTGATGCGCACGCGCTCGCCGAGTTTGAGGCGGATCGGCCCGGATTCCGAGAATTTCCGGCCGTTCATGCCCCAGATGTAGCGTTCCATGTTGCCCGTCAGATGCAAAATGATTTCCCGCGTTGGAGGGCGCGGATCCGCACCGGGGCGAGTGGCACGAAGCTGTTTGTAGTTCAGGACACGGCGCCCATTGTTTTCCAGACCGTCGCCGGGGCTGCCGGTGCGGTCGATGGGCATCATGGCACGCATCTGGTTTTCGACATTGAGGGGAGGGGGTCCAGGATCGTCCACTTCCATCCTCGGCATGGCCATGTGGCTCATATCCATGCCGTGCATGTCCATTCCGGCCATGTCGCCGTTCATTTTCGTGCCCTTCATGCTTTTGCCGGGCTTCATGTTCCCCATGCCCATATCGACCATGGTGCGGACGGGGCGCGGATCCATCGGCGGCAGGGGGGCGATCATGCCCTCGCGCGGCGCGAGGGTGCCGCGGGCGTAGCCGGTGCGGTCTTCGCTCTGGGCGAAAATGGCATAGGCGCGCTCGTCCTTCGGCTGAACGATGACGTCGTAGGTTTCCGCCACGCCGATGCGGAACTCGTCTATGGGAACGGGTTCGATATCGTTGCCGTCGGCCTGTACGACCAGCATTTCGAGCCCTGGGATCCGGACGTCGAAGAACGTCATGCTGGAGCCGTTGATGAAGCGCAGGCGTACTCTTTCGCCAGGCCGGAACAGGCCGCTCCAGTTCATGTCCGGGGCGTGGCCGTTCAGTGTGTAGGTGTAGATCGCGCCCGAGACGTCTGCGATGTCGGTCGCGGCCATGCGCATTCTCGACCATGTCAGACGGTTCGCGAGGGCCGCGCCCGCGCTTCCGGCCTCGCGCGCTTCCTTCGGGAATGACGCGGCCGTGCGCTGGCGGAAGACGTAATAGTCGTCCTGCATCTTGAGATTGCTGACGATGTCATCGGGCATGACATCCGTCCATTCGCTCAGGAAGATCACATAATCGCGGTCGCACGCGTTCGGGTCCGGGCGGCTCGGGTCGATGACCAGTGCGCCATACAGGCCCATCGCTTCCTGCATCCCCGAATGGCTGTGATACCAGTAGGTGCCGCTCTGATGGAGCCTGAAGCGGTAGGTGAAGGTCTCGCCCGGTGCGATGCCGCCGAAGCTCAGCCCCGGGACGCCGTCCATGTTGGCGGGCGTGCGGATGCCGTGCCAGTGGATCGAGGTGGGTTCGTCCAGCGTGTTGGTGACGTTGATGTTGACGGTATCGCCCTGTCTGAAGCGCAGGATCGGGCCGGGTACCGTACCGCCAACGGTCGGGGCGTGCATGGTTTTGCCATCGAGCGAGATGCGCGTGTGTCCGACTTTCAGATCCCACCGGTCAGAGGGATGGGAGGGGATGATGCCGGAAGAGGCGCCGGAAGAGGCACCGGAAGAGGGCCTGGACGGGAACGCATGTGAGGTGTGGGGCAAGGCGGCCAGAAGGCCGCCTGCGCCAGTCCCCGTCACGAAACGCCGTCGTGTCAGGCCGCCCCGGATATGGGACGGAAAGGTCATGATGAGAAATCCGCGAAAATGACAGAGAATCAGGCCCTGAATGCCGATTTCCGGCAGCAGGACGGGTTCACGCCCGTCAGGCGTGTGTCAGATCGCGCGGGGCCTGGGAGGTGGAGAGGCGGGTATCCAGTCCATGCCGTTGAAACGGTTCTGTACGTGGAGTGCAAAAGCGCTGGATGCCGTATGGTCAGGGCGGGACGGATGAATGGATGTCAGCGTCAGCATCGGCTCCGTCGAGACCGTGTGCGTATGACAGCAGCCATCGGAGGACGGTTGCGGATGGGGGATCGTCTGGAATGCTGTCGTCGTGCAGCAACCGGCCATATCGGCGTTCTGATGATGCGCCATATGGTGCATGCTCATGTGCCGGGGCGGCTGGGTCTGTGATGTGGCCTGCGCCGTGGACACGCCCAGCATCAGCCCGACCTGCATCAGCAGGCAGGCCAGCAGGCCGATCCAGATCCGGGCATGTGTCCTGAGCATCAGAAATCCCAGAAAAAGTAAGAAACAGGACAATACGGTTCCTGAAACAGGAGATGTTTTATACCTGCCAGGGGGATAAGGGAAGATTATTTTGCCCAGCGGAAAACCGCTCGTCGGATTTGTTCCGTTTTTAATATGAAACATACCCTGCCGGGGAATCAATTCCTTCAATGTGCCAGCGGTCAGTGGCAGTTCAACTTTCCCGCCGCCCTCCGAAGCTTCATAATCACCCAATCAGTCTCGATCGCGAGAGCGCTGTTTTTTCTGCACTTGAAAATAGGGTGTTGGGGTATATCTCTTATTGACCTTGCTGAACCTTCCTAGCCGACAGGATCCTCTCCAGATGTCAGAAACGATCAGTTTCCCCGTCGGTGGCATGACCTGCGCCGCGTGCGCCGCCCGGATCGAAAAAATGCTCAACCGTCAGAACGGTGTGAAAGCGACTGTCAATTTCGCGTCCGAAAGAGCGCAGGTCACTTTTGAAAATACTGCGTCCTCTCTCGAGAGCGTGGTGGCGGCCGTGCGTCGTGCAGGATTTTTAGTGGACGAGCAGAGTCTTGACCTGTCCCTGTCGGGCATGACCTGCGCCGCCTGCGCCGCACGGATCGAGAAGATCCTGAACCGTCAGCCTTCGGTGCGGGCCAGCGTGAATTTCGCGGCCGAGCGCGCACATATCAACTATATTCCCGGCGTGGTCGAACCGGCAGATCTGATCGGGACGATCGAAAAGGCTGGTTTCGGCGCGGCGCGCCTCGATGAGGGCCCCCGCGAGGACCCCAAAGCCAAGCGGGCCGCCATCTGGAAGCGTGAGCGCAACCGTTTCATCCTGACGCTCATCCTGTCCCTGCCGCTTTTTGCCGAGATGGTCGGCATGTTCTTCGGGCGTATGATCGTGCCGGTTCCGGCGCAGTTCCTGTTCGCGACGATCGTGCAGTTCGTCTGTGGCGCGCATCTGTATCGCAGGGCCTGGAACGCCGTGCGTGGCGGTTCGGCCAACATGGATGTGCTGGTCGTGCTGGGAACGTCCATTGCCTGGCTGTTCAGCGCGGTCGTCATGGTGTTCGGACTGCACCAGCATGTCTATTTCGAAGCCAGCGCCTCGATCATCACGCTGATTTCGCTCGGCAAACTCATGGAGACCCGTGCCAGGAACAGGGCCAGCGCCGGGATCGAAAGCCTGCTCCACCTTCAGCCGCAGATCGCGCATGTCGAGCGTGATGGTGTGATTGTGGATCGTGCGGTCGCGGATGTGCATGTCGGGGACATTTTCGTCGTCCGTCCGGGCGAGAGCGTGCCGGTGGATGGCGAGATTATCGAGGGAGCATCCGAAGTCAACGAGTCCATGCTGACGGGTGAGGGCGTTCCGGTTCTCAAGGAGGCCGGCAACGGGGTCTTTGGCGGAACGATGAACGCCAATGGCGCGCTGCGTGTCCGGGCGACCGGGGTGGGCGCGGATACGGCGCTGTCACGGATCGTGAAAATGGTCGAGCAGGCGCAGGGCTCCAAGGCCAATGTGCAGCGTCTGGCCGACCGTGTTTCCGGCATTTTCGTCCCTGCCGTCATCGGGATCGCCGTTCTCACCTTCCTGATCGGCTGGGCCGTGACCGGCTCCGCGACATGGAGCCTCGTCTCGGCGGTGTCCGTTCTGGTTATCGCCTGTCCGTGTTCGCTGGGTCTGGCCACGCCGACGGCCATCATGGTCGGGACGGGGCGTGGAGCGCAGTGTGGCATTCTGTTTCGTAACGCCGATGCGCTGGAGCGGGCCGAAAAGCTCAAGACCATTATCGTCGACAAGACGGGAACCCTGACACAGGGCCGTCCGACGGTCGTTGCGGTGCATCCGGCGGCCGGAGTGTCGATGGAGACACTTCTGGGTGTCGCGCATGCCCTTGAGGTTAATTCCGAACATCCACTGGCCCGCGCCATTGTGGACTATGCGCGGAATCATGGCGTCGCTTCCTCTGTCATCGCAGAAGATTTTCAGGCGGTGCCGGGTAAGGGCGTCGTGGCCCGGTTCGGCGGAGAGGAAGCGCATCTGGGCTCGCCAGCCTTCATGCGGGCGAGTGGTCTGGATCTGTCCGCGTTGCCCGTCGCCGCGCTGGAAAGCGAGGGGAATACCGTCATCGCCGTGGCGCAGGGTGGTCAGGTTCTGGGCATCATCGCACTGGCGGATGAACTGCGGGCCGATGCCGTGGCGACTGTGAAGGCTCTGAAGGCCCGGGGCATCCGGGTCGTGATGCTGACGGGCGACAATGAACGTGCGGCCTCGGTTGTGGCGCGGCAGATTGGCGTGGATGACTATCTGGCCGGCGTGCTGCCCGAGCACAAGGCGGAGGACGTTGCGAAATACCGCGCGCAGGGCGGTCTGGTCGGCATGGTGGGCGATGGCATCAACGATGCGCCGGCCCTGGCCGCCGCCGATGTCGGCTTCGCCATTGGCGCGGGCTCTTCCGTTGCTCTCGATACGGCCGATGTCGTGCTGATGAAGAGCGAGATGACGGGTGTTCTGGATGCGATTTCCCTGTCCAGCGCCACGCTGTCAAAGATCCGGCAGAACCTGTTCTTTGCGTTCATCTACAACATTCTGGGTCTGCCGCTGGCGGCTTTCGGGGTGCTGAACCCGATCGTGGCGGGTGCTGCCATGGCCATGAGTTCCGTCTCCGTGGTCAGCAACTCCCTGCTGCTCAATCGCTGGAAACCGGTCTCCGGCCAGTCCTGACATGGGCTCTTCCGGTTGCGGTCACTGCACCCGGAACGGGAGTTTCCTGCGGGCGAAATCGAGCATGGTCGTCGCGCCATGCCCCCACAGGCCCAGCGGTTCGCTGCTGCCGATATGGCCGACAGCGCCCGCTTCCAGAAAATCCGACTGCCACTGTCCGGCCAGCGCGCGTGCGCGCGGAAGGGACAGCCAGGGGTCATTACTGCTGGCCATGATCGCGGTGGGCACGGGCAGGGGCATGTGGGGAAGCGGGCCGAAAGAGCGGATGCGCGTGACGTCCGGATGCGTCGTCTGGTCAATATCGGCAGGCGCGACCAGAAACGCCCCGGCCACGCGCTGTCCACCATGCCGGCTCAGCCATGTCGCGCTCAATACGGCCCCGAGACTGTGGGCGATCAGGAAGACCGGGCGTGAGGATGTTTCGACCGCAGCGGTAAGCGCTGCGTCCCAGTCTGCGGGGCTGGGCGCTTCCCAGTCCATCTGATGGAGACGTTGCAGACCGTAAGCCTGTTCCCAGTGGGACTGCCAGTGATCCGGACCCGAACCGAACAGGCCGGGAACCAGCAGCAGTTCGACCTGCTGGCCGAGGCGCTGGAACGCGCCGGCGATCTGCTGGCGGCCCGTATCAGGCAGGCCATGTGTCGCCCATGCGGGATCGAAAGATGTCGGACGGCCGGAAAACAGGTTCATGACGTTATCTCCTCTCAGCCGTCCCGACTCTTCTTCAGGAGAGCGGAACAGGACTTCGAGTTAATAACGAACACAAACGAGCATTAAATAAAATAACTTTTGTTTATGGTTGTTTTATTAACCCTCAGGCCAGCCCGTCGAAGAGCTGCGTGGAGAGGTAGCGTTCCGCAAAGGACGGGACGATGGCCACGATCGTCTTGCCACGGCTGGAGGGCTTGCGGGCCAGTTCCATTCCCGCAAACAGCGCGGCCCCCGAGGAAATTCCGATGGGAATCCCTTCAACCGCTGCACATAGTCGTGCCGTTGCCACCGCTTCCTGCTCGGAGACCTCGAACACCCCGTCCAGCGCCTTGAGATCCAGCGTATCGGGCTCGAAACCCGGGCCGATGCCCTGAATGCCATGCGGGCCGGGCTCATCGCCATGCAGCACGGCACTTTCGCGCGGCTCCACACCATAGACCTTGATGGATTTGCGGTGTTTCTTGAGCCCGTGGGCAATACCAGACGCCGTACCGCCCGTTCCCAGACCGGCCACGACCATATCGACCTTGCCTGCCGTATCTTCCCAGATTTCCTGGGCCGTCGTGGCTTCATGCACGGCCGGGTTGGCGTCGTTTTCGAACTGGCTCGGCATCCAGGCGTCCGGCAGGGTGCGGTTGAGCTGCTCAGCGCGTTCGATGGCGCCGGCCATGCCACGGGATGCAGGGGTCAGTTCCGTGTCCGCGCCCATCAGGCGCAGCATCTTGCGGCGCTCGGTTGAGGCATTTTCCGGCATGGTAACGATCAGGCGGTATCCCAGCGCCACGGCGGCGAAAGCGAGCGAAATGCCGGTATTACCCGAGGTCGGTTCGATCAGGACGGTGCGGCCCGGCGTAATCAGGCCGCGCGCTTCGGCATCCCGCAGCATGGCCACGCCAATCCGGTCCTTGACGGAGCCGAGCGGGTTGAAGAATTCCAGCTTGAGGAGCAGCCGCCCGTTGAGATGCTCACGCTGGGTCAGATGTGGCAGCGCGACCAGCGGTGTGCCTCCGACCGTCTCCAGAAAGGAGTTGAAAACGCGTCCCCGGGGGGCGGCATAACCTTCGAACGGGGCGGGGGACAGCGGAACCTTCTTGCTCATGGCCTCACTTAACATGGGAAATGGGGAAAAGGGCAGACGGTAAATGATGATTTCTGTTACAACGAAACAATAGCGTTATTATGGGCGTGGCGTCGATATCACATCATGTTCATGCGTTATATGTTGACGGCACGCTACAGGCCGTCGTATCTGACAGTCTCCAGTGGCATCCACAGCAACGGGACCAGTCGGTCAATGATGTGTCGAATGTGTAGCACGCAGCGCAAACGCTGCTCCGCTTCAGGTCCGGAGGCAAGTGTCTCCGGCGTGTCATAACGCCCGACAACTGGACTGTCGGGCTCTTTCTTCAGGGTCCGGCATCATGCTTGGTTCAACAGTCATCGAAATCAACGGCGTCTTCCTCGGCGCGGCCATTCTGGTCAGCGAAAGCGGGGCGAGACGCTTCTACGCCGCGCATGACAGCGTGCGCGCGCTCCACAACGAACTCCTTCCCGATTTGGTCGCGCTTCAGCAGCGCATCCGTCTGCATGTGCGCAGGCCAGCCTATCAACTGGTCTGATTGACAAAGACCCCCTTCTGTCCGGGCCCGTTCGTGCTGTAGAACAAAAAAGATCACGAACCGGAACGGATTGGAGCAGGCGTGGAAGGAAGTTATCGGCGGATTATCCGCGCTGTTCTGACGCGCCGCGATGGCGCCTTCGCGGCCCTGCTTCTGGTTTCCATCGTCCTCGCCTGCCTGTCCGCTCCGCTTTATGCGTCGTTCAACGGGATTGACCCGTTTTCCTCCGACATTGCGGGCACGACGATCCGGAACGGGCAGCGCGTTGACCTCATGCAGCCGAATGACAATCCGCTTCATCTGGGGCTCAGTCCGATCGGACCAGACTGGCGGCCGGGGCCGTATGCACTTGGGGCGGACTCGCAGGGGCGTGATGTTGCGGCGCGCGTCCTGTATGGCGGGCGTAATTCGCTGCTGATTGCGGCCGCGTCTGCGACGTTCTGCCTGTGTCTGGCGGCCTGTATCGGGATCTGTGCGGGGTATTTCGGTGGCTGGATCGATCTGATCCTGTCGCGCATTCTGGATATGCTCTGGGCGATCCCGGTCTATCTGTTCGCAATTTCGCTGTCCGTCGTCACGGTGGGGCATGGCATCCGGCTTGGGCCTGTGACCATCGGGGCGGATAATCTGCTGATCCCGATCGGGATTATCGCACTGGTCTATGTGCCCTATGCGGCGCGACCATTGCGGGCACGGGCGTTGAGCCTGTCGCAGGCCGGGTTCGTGATGGCGGCGCGGGGAATGGGGGCGTCGGACTGGCGTATCCTGTGGCGGGAAATCCTGCCGGGACTGACGCCGACCATGGCCGTTCTGGCTCCCCTGGTGATGGCGCTGTGCATGCTGGCGGAATCAGCACTGTCTTTCCTGTCGCTGGGTGTGCAGGCCCCGGCGGCGTCCTGGGGGACGATCATTCAGGACGGGGAAGGGCTACTCTATACGCGGCCCATGGTGGCCATCGTGCCGGGGCTGGCGATCGTTCTGACCGTTCTGGCGCTCAATGTTCTAGGCAATGCGCTGCGGGACCAGCTTGACCCGAAAGGAGCAGGCCGATGATCCGCAGTCTGGCTTCCCGGACCGGGCAGATGCTGCTGGTCATTTTCGGAATTTCCGTTCTGGTGTTCTGCATTTTCTTTGCCACACCGGGGGCAGACCCGACAGCGCGGATTGCAGGGCGCGGGGCCAGTCCGCAGGTCGTGGAACGCATCCGCGCGGAATACGGGTTCGATCGACCACTGCCCGTGCAGTACGTGAAGATGATGGAAAAGCTGTTCGTCACCCGGGATCTGACGTCTTTCGTCAATCACGGGCAGCGGGTCGTTCCGGAAGTGTTGCAGGCAGCACCCGTGACGCTCTCGCTGGTGTTGTGGGCTGCGTTTTTCTGGGTCAGCGGATCGTTGGTGTTCGGGATTGCTTCGGCTGTTCTGCGCGATAGTTGGGTGGACCGGCTGCTGATGGTTCTGGGCCTGATTGGCCTGTCCATGCCGGTGTTCTGGCTCGGCGAGGTTGTCAATCTCGTCACGCAGAGCCGCTGGCATGACACATTCCTGTTCCGCTGGGTGCCACCACTCGGATATGTGCCGTTTTCGCAGAGCCCGTGGGGCTGGGCGACGGCGCTGTTCCTGCCGTCCCTGACGCTGGCGGTGTGTTTTATCGGTCTATATGCGCGGGTCCTGCGTTCCGAACTGCTGACCGCCATGGGCGAAGATTCCATCCGCACGGCGCGCGCCAAGGGCGCGGGACCGGTGCGCGTCTGGCTGTGGCATGGTCTGCGACTGTCTTGGCTGAGCTATATTTCGCTGTTCGGGCTGGATTTTGCGCAGCTTCTGGGCGGTGGCGCGCTTCTGACGGAAGTTGTGTTCGCCATGCCGGGCGTGGGGCGGCTGACCTATCAGGCACTGGCAACGCTCGACCTGCCGCTCATCATGGCGACAGTCATGTATGCCGCCGTGTTCGTCGTCATCGCCAATGCGCTGGTGGACGGGCTCTATGCCCTGCTGGACCCGCGGATTATGGAGGGGCGGCATGGGCGCTGACGCTCTTTTAAAGCTGCATCACCTGCATCTGGAACTGCCGGATGGGACGGCCCTGCTGGAAGACGTGTCCCTGACCGTGCGGCGTGGGGATGCGCTTGGCGTGGTGGGGGAGTCCGGGTCGGGGAAAAGCCTGACGGCCATGAGCGTGATGGGGCTGCTGCCGGGGCTGAAAGCCTCAGGCTCCATCGGTTTTGAGGCGCGCGAACTGCTCGGGATGAAAGATCGGGAGTGGCGGCGTCTGCGTGGTGCGGGCATGGCCATGATCTTTCAGGACCCGATGACGGCGTTCCTGCCGGTGCGCTCCATTGGCGCGCAGATTGATGAACAGATCCGCCTGCATGAGCGCGTCAGTCGTCGTGAGGCGCGGGCGCGGACCGTGGCTCTGCTGGGGCGGATGGGCGTGCCCGATCCGGAAGCAGCGGCGAAGCGTTATCCGCACCAGCTTTCCGGCGGTCTGCGTCAGCGTGCCATGATCGCGATGGCGCTGTCCTGTGGTCCCGCGCTTCTGATCGCGGATGAGCCGACCACGGCGCTCGATGTCACGGTGCAGGCGCAGATTCTGACGTTGCTGTGCGAAATCCGCGATAGCGGGGCGGGTGTGATGCTGATTACGCACGATATGGGCGTCGTGGCGCAGACCTGCACGCATGTGGCGGTTGTCTATTCAGGGCTTGTGGTGGAGCAGGGGCCGGTTGCGGCGGTGATGGCGCGGCCGCTGCATCCCTATACGCAGGCTTTACTGGAGGCGATTCCGCCGCTGGATGGTCCGAGGCCGGATGCGCTGCCGTCCATTCCGGGACGGCCGCCGGCTCCGGATGCGCGGCCGGAAGGGTGTGTTTTCGCGCCCCGCTGCCGGTTTGTGCGGCCGGACTGTGCTGTCCGTCCTGCGTTGCGTGAACCGGAAGAAGGGCGGCGCGTGGCCTGCGTGCTGTACGACGCATGACCATCCTGCTTGAAGCGAAAAACCTCAGCAAACAATACCGCCTGTCGCACGGGCAGACCCTGCGCGCCGTGAGCGATGTGTCGCTGGTCGTGCATCGGGGAGAGGCTCTGGCGCTGGTCGGGGAGTCCGGCTGTGGCAAGTCCACACTGGGCCGGACGCTGATCGGACTAGGAGCGCCGAGTTCGGGTGACGTGTTCTTTGAAGGGGAGCGGATTTCCGGCCTGTCGGACCGGGCGCTGCGCCGCTGGCGGCCGCGGATGCAGATGGTGTTTCAGGATTCGTCCTCGACGTTCAATCCGCGCCGCACCATCGGTGAGACGCTGGCGGAACCGATGCGGATTCATGGGCGGACCGGCATTGCCGAACGGATCGCGGCGCTGCTGGAGCAGGTTGGTCTGTCGTCGTCCGTTCTGTCCCGCTATCCGCATGAGTTTTCGGGCGGGCAGCGGCAGCGTCTGAACATTGCGCGGGCCCTGATGCTGGGGCCGGATCTTCTGGTGGCGGATGAGCCGACATCGGCGCTCGATGTATCCGTGCAGGCGCAGATCGTGAATCTGCTGCGGGAATTGCGTAATTCGCTGGGCGTGGCGTGCGTGTTCATCTCCCATGACCTGGCGGTCGTGCGGCAGATGGCGGACCGGATTGCCGTCATGTATCTGGGGCGGATCGTGGAGGAAGGGGACGTGCTGGCGGTTCTGCAAGCCCCGGCCCATCCCTATACGCGGGCCCTGCTGAACGCTGTGCCCCGTCCGGACCGGCCCTTGCCGCCGCCGCTCAAAGGCGACGTGCCAAGCCCGATCCATCCGCCGCAGGGCTGTGCGTTTCATACGCGCTGTCCGCTGGCCCAGCCGCGATGCGCGCAGGAACGGCCGGAACCGCACAGGATCGTGGAAGGGCGGACGGTCGCCTGTCATTATCCACTGCTCTAGAAAAGGCAACGCTTCGTTCCGATCTTGGATATAGACGGCAACGCCTGCCGTGGGGCACAGAAGTCTGCACGCCCCCTCGTATTTTTTGCCTGAGATTCCGCCCGATGCGCCAGACTGTCCGTTTTTATCTGGGGGAAGACCTCTGCACACTCAGGGATCTGTCCCCGACGCTGACCCTGCTGGACTGGCTGCGCGACCGTGGTCGGACTGGCACGAAGGAAGGCTGCAATGAAGGCGACTGTGGGGCGTGTACGGTGCTGGTTGTCCGGCTTGAGGACGGGCGGCTGAACTGGCGGGCGGTCAATGCCTGCATTCAGTTCGTCAGTATGCTGGACGGCGCACAGGTCTTTACGATCGAAGACCTGGGAACGGCCGATGCGCCGCATCCCGTGCAGAGTGCCATGGTTGAGCAGCATGGTTCGCAATGCGGATTCTGCACGCCGGGTTTCATCATGTCGATGGCCGCTTATCGCAAGGCCGAAGGGGCCTCGACGGACGATCAGGCCATTGATGATGCACTGGCCGGCAATCTGTGCCGCTGCACCGGCTATGCGCCGATCGTGCGGGCCATGAAACAGGCAATGGCGGCCGGGCCGGACCGTTTCGATACGCAGGTGGCGGCGATTTCTGAACGTCTGACGGCGTTGCAGGACGGGGAAAGCGTCCGGCTTGAAGGGTCTGAAGGCACGCTCAGTATTCCGGCGTCTGCGGATGATCTGGCGGAGATCCTTCTGGCCGATCCGGAGGCGACCATTGTCGCGGGCGCCACTGATGTGGGGCTGTGGGTGACGAAGGGGATGCGTCGTCTGAAGCATGTCGTGCCCATCGGGCGCGTTCCGGAACTGCGCGCTCTGACCAGAACGGCTGACGGACTGCGGATTGGCGCTGCGGTGACGTATCAGGACGCGCGCCCGGCCATTGCGGAGCTGCTTCCGGATGCGGGGGAAATGATCCGTCGTCTGGGCTCTACGCAGGTGCGGAACAGCGCCACGGTCTGTGGAAATATCGCCAATGGCTCCCCGATCGGGGACGGCCCGCCGATGTTCATCGCGGCCAACGCGACGCTGCATCTGCGGCGCGGGACGGAGCGTCGGTCCATTGCGCTGGAAGACTATTTCATCGCTTACGGAAAGCAGGACCGGCAGCCCGGCGAGTTCGTGGAGGCGCTGACCATTCCGATACCGGCACAGAACGCGCAGTTCCGGGCCTATAAGATTTCCAAGCGCTTCGATCAGGATATTTCCGCTGTCCTCGGCGCTTTCATGATCGAAACGGACGATCAGGGCCGGATTACTGCGGTCCGGCTGGCCTATGGCGGCATGGCGGCCACGCCGAAGCGGGCATCTGGTGCGGAAGCTGCATTGCTCGGACAGGTCTGGGATGAAAACGCGCTTGAGGCAGCGCGGTCGGCGATTCTGGAAGATTTCTCGCCGCTGACCGACATGCGCGCGAGTGCATGGTACCGGCAGACCGTCGCTGCCAACCTACTGACGCGGTTTTTTGAGGAAACGACGGGGGGCGGTCAGGCGCGCCTCGCCCGGACGGGAGGGCTGGCGCATGTCTGATTTCGTTCCGGGCGCTGCTTCGACCAGCATGAAGCATGAGAGCGCATTACTGCATGTGACGGGGCAGGCAGCATATATTGATGACTTGCCCGAGCCGCGCGGGACGCTGCATCTCGTGCCGGGGCTGAGCACGAAGGCCCATGCGCGGATCGTGTCGATGGATCTGGATGCTGTGCGTGCCGCGCCAGGCGTCGTGTGTGTACTGACGGCGGATGATGTGCCGGGTGAGAACCAGATCAGCCCGGTTCATCGGGAAGACGAGCCGCTTCTGGCGACGGATCATGTCCATTTCTGGGGGCAGGTGATGTTCGCCGTGGTGGCCACCTCGCGTCAGGCGGCGCGTCAGGCCGTACGTCTGGCGAAGATCGATTATGAGGAAAAGCCTGCGATCCTGAACATCGCGCAGGCGCGGGAGAATGGCAGCCCGATGGTCTGGCGCTCCCTGATCATGCAGCGCGGGGATGTGGAACGGGGTCTGAAGGCCGCGCCGCGCCGTCTGTCGGGGCAGATCGAGATTGGCGGGCAGGAGCATTTCTATCTGGAAGGGCAGGCCGCGCTCGCCCAGCCCGGAGAGGCCGGGGAGATGCGCGTCTGGTCCTCCACGCAGCATCCGTCCGAGACGCAGCATCTGGTCGCGGCCGTGCTTGGGCGGCCGCATCATCTGGTCACGACGGAAGTCCGGCGTATGGGTGGCGCGTTCGGCGGCAAGGAGACGCAGGCCAATGCCTGGGCCTGTCTGGCCGCCATAGCCGCTGACCGGACGGGGCAGGCCGTCAAGGCACGTCTGGATCGCGATGATGACATGATGGCGACCGGGAAGCGGCATGATTTCCTGATCGACTATGATGTCGGCTTCACCGATGAGGGCGATATTCTGGCCGTGGACATGGTGCTGGCCGCGCGTTGTGGCTGGGCGGCGGATCTGTCCGGACCGGTGACGGACCGGGCGCTGTTTCACGCCGATAATGCCTATTTCTATCCCGATGTACGGCTGAAATCCGAGCCTTTGCGGACCAATACCCAGTCCAACACCGCCTATCGCGGTTTTGGTGGACCGCAGGGGATTGTGGCGGCGGAACGGGTAATCGAGGAAGTCGCGTTTGCGACCGGTCTTGATCCTGTGATGGTCCGACTGCGCAATGTTTATGGGACCGGGACACGCAATCTCACGCCGTATCACATGACGGTGGAGGACTCGATTACGGCCGAGATCCTCACGAAGCTGGTCGAGCGCTGTGACTATCAGGCGCGAAAAGCCGAAATCCGGGCGTTCAACCGCACCAGCCGGATCATCCGTCGCGGCATTGCGCTGACGCCGGTGAAGTTCGGCATTTCGTTTACGGCCACGCATTACAATCAGGCCGGCGCGCTGGTGCATGTCTATACGGACGGCTCGGTTCAGGTGAACCACGGCGGGACGGAAATGGGGCAGGGGCTGCACACCAAGATGGTGCAGATTGTCCTGCGCGAATTCGGCCTGACGGCGGATCGCGTCCGAATCACGGCCACCACGACCGGGAAAGTGCCGAACACGTCCGCCACGGCGGCATCTTCGGGGGCGGATCTGAACGGCATGGCGGTGCTGGATGCGGTGCGCAAAATCAAGGATCGGATGATCGTTTTTGCCGTTGAGAAGTGGGGCGTTGCGGCTGAAGACGTCCATTTCCGGCCCGATGGCGTGCATGTCGGCGGGGAGGTCATGACCTTTCAGCAGCTTGCCTGGCAGGTCTATTTCGCGCGGGTCTCGCTGTCTTCGAACGGGTTTTACAAAACGCCGAAAATCTCCTGGAATCCCGCGACCGGGCGGGGGCGGCCATTTTTCTATTTCGCCTATGGTGCGGCCTGTGCGGAAGTGTCGGTCGATCTGCTGACGGGCGAGCACAGCATCGACCGCGTGGATATCCTGCATGATGCCGGGCAGTCCCTGAATCCGGACATCGATATCGGGCAGATCGAAGGCGGCTTCGTACAGGGGGCGGGCTGGCTGACGACGGAGGAACTGGTCTGGGACGGGGCCGGACGTCTGCGGACCCATGCGCCCAGCACCTACAAGATCCCGGCCTGTTCGGATCGGCCGCGGATTTTCAATGTGGAGCTGCTGGAGAACGCGCCGAACCGGGAGGAGACGATCTTTCGCTCCAAGGCCGTGGGGGAGCCGCCTTTCGTACATGGGGTTGCGGTTCTTCAGGCTATTTCAGACGCGATTGCCAGTCTGGACGACTATCGTGCCTGTCCGAAACTGGATGCGCCAGCCACGCCGGAGCGGGTTCTGAAAACCCTGATGGCGTTGCAGGAGCGCGCCGTCATGAAAACAGGCTGACCATGCTGGCCGATGTTCTGCGCTGGCGGTCGGAAGGGCAGGAGATGGTGCGTCTGACCGTCATTCGCGCGAAAGGATCGACCCCCCGTGAGGAGGGCGCGTTCATGCTCCTCACCTGCACCGAACAGAGCGGCACGATCGGCGGCGGCCGTCTGGAATGGGACTGCATGGCGGAGGGGCGCGCGCTTCTGGCATCGGGGGGAGAGGCGGTCGAGCGCCATATTCCGCTCGGCCCGGCCATCAATCAGTGCTGCGGCGGGGCTGTCACGATCCGCATGGAGCGGGTGGATGATCCTGCCGCTCTTGAGGCCGAACTCCGCGCTGACCGGGAAAAGTTGCCGCAACTGCTGCTGTTCGGAGCCGGGCATGTGGGCCGTGCGCTCGCCCGGTCTCTGGCGCTTCTGCCGCTGCGGCTGGTCTGGGTCGATGCGCGGGAGGACGAGTTCGGGACCGTGCCGCCGGGCGTGGAGGCAGTGGTTACGGAACAGTGGGAGGCGCTTGTGCAGGGGGCTCCTGCCGGATCGGGCGTTCTGGTGCTGACGCAGAGTCATGCGCTGGATGCGCTCATTACGGGGGCTGCGCTGGAGCGGGGCGACCTGAGCTATGTCGGCATGATCGGGTCGCGGACCAAGCGCAGACGGTTCGAGAGCGCGTTCCGCCAGATCGACATTCCGCAGGAGCGGATTGACCGTCTGGTCTGTCCGATCGGGGATTTCGGCGTGCGGGACAAGCGCCCGGAGGTGATCGCCACATTCGTGACGGCTGAAGTCGCGGCCCGGATGCTGTGCGAAACAGATAGCGCGCTGGAGACGCGATAGAAGACGCGATTCCGGAACGCGGCGTTTCAGATACCAGCAATGTTACATTCGCCCCAATCCTGTCACGAATGCGAAGCTGACAAGGGGTGGAGTTCCCTTGCTTTCCGAATATCACATAAAGTTGATGTAACGGCGGGTGCGTCCGGCTTCATCCTTCTGCTTATCCTCTGGGCATGAGCATGCAGCACCGGATTCAGCAGACTGTCGCAGTCCCGCCTTCCTCACATGAGAAGTTGAAGCGACGGAGACCCAGACCCCGGCTATCCCGTGTCCGCGAGAAGGGCCTGATGCTGGGCGTTCTGGTTCCGGTTTTTCTGGCTCCGGCTCTTCTTGCCCTGAACATCGGCTCTGCGAACGCGGCATCGATGGACGGCGCCAGTGCCGCGCCAGCCCTTCAGCCTGAAGGTCTGCCGGCTGCTGATACCGCTTTTGTGGATGATCTGGAAAAACGGACTTTCAACTGGTTCTGGGAAACGGGTAATCCGAAGAACGGCCTTGTGCCGGACCGTGCGCCGCTCCCCAATGGAGCGGCAAGCATCGCAAGTGTCGGTTTCGGGCTGACGGCTTATGGCATTGGTGTGGAACGTCATTATATCACGCGCCAGCAGGCTGTTGACCGGACGCTGACCACGCTTCGCTTTCTGGCCTCCCTGCCGCAGAACGACCATGTCTCCGGGGCCGCCGGTTATCATGGCTTCTTCTATCATTTCCTTGATCCCAACACCGGCCTGCGTGTTGCGGACTGGTCCGAACTCTCCAGCATCGATACGGCCCTCCTGATGGGGGGGGTGCTCTTCTCACAGTCCTATTTCGATCATGACACGCCGCGGGAGAAGGAAATCCGCGATATCGCGGACAGACTGTATCGCCGGATCGACTGGACCTGGATGAAGGCGCATGGCCCGTGGCTCAGCATGGGGTGGATGCCGCCGCATACGTTCCTGCCGAGTGACTGGAAGGGCTATAACGAGGGCCTGATCATTTATCTTCAGGCGCTCGGTTCGCCGACACATCCGCTGCCGGCCACGACCTGGAAGGCGTGGACCGCGACCTATGAAAACCAGTGGGGTGACTTCCAGGGCCACAAACTGCTGAATTTCGCGCCGATGTTCGGCCATCAGTATAGTGAATCCTGGATTGATTTCCGGGGTGTGCAGGATGCGTGGGACCGGGCTCATAACGTCGATTATTTCCAGAACGGGCGTGAAGCCGCCTATGCCCAGCGGGCCTATGCGCAGGCCAATCCGGGCGACTGGAAGGGTTACGGGCCCAATATCTGGGGTCTGACCGCCTGTGATGGTCCGGGCGATGCGCAGCAGGTCTATGACGGCAAGAAGCGTCATTACCTGGCCTACAGCGCGCGCGGTGCGGGGCGCGATTACATTCTGGATGACGGCACGATTGCGCCGACGGCCGTGGGTGGGTCCATCGCCTTTGCGCCGGAAATTGCCCTGCCGGCGCTCAAGGAAATGCGCGCCCGTTACGGGGACCGGATTTACAACAAATATGGGTTCCTCGACGCTTTCAATCCGTCCTTTGCGGACCAGAAAAGCTACTGGGTCGATGGGCAGCAGCTTGGCATCGATCAGGGGCCGATCCTGCTGATGCTGGAAAACTGGCGCAGCGGCCTCGTGTGGAACACGATGAAGAAGAACGCCTATCTGCGGGCCGGGCTGGAGCGCGCGGGCTTCGAGGGCGGATGGATGCGGACCAAGACGGCGACATCCAGGCCGGTTGGCCAGTCTCTCTGACCAGTCTTTCTGAACTGTTCTCTCTGAACCGGAGTTGCATCCCGAGCGTTTCTCACCGATCACTGATGTCAGAGCATTTTTGTGAAAGGAGAGCATCATGCGTCTCATTCTTGCCCTGCTTCTGCCCTGGCTGCAGTTCTTCACCATCGGCCGTCCGTTTGCCGGTCTGGTGTGCCTGCTCCTTCAGGTCACGGTGATCGGCTGGATCCCGGCGGCCATCTGGTCGGTTTATGCGCTGAGCCAGTATAACACCGATCGCAAGATCGCCGCCGGTCGCGGCTGATGCTCCGGATGTGAAAAAGCCCCCGCTCCGCAGGGAAAGGGGGCTTTTTGGTGCCGTAAAGAACGGGATCAGCGGCCGATATTGCGCAGGGTGACGCCCTGATTGAGCTTGGTTTCGATGGATTCCAGGGACACGCCCTTGGTCTCCGGAACAAAGAACAGCACCATGAAAATGAAGAGCGCATTCAGCCCGGCATAGAGCCAGAAGGTATGCGAGGCCCCCAGCGTCGTGAGCAGGCCGAGGAACGTGGCGCCCACCACCATGTTCGTGACCCAGTTTGTGACGGTCGAGCAGGTGATGCCGAAATCGCGTCCTTGTAGCGGCATGATTTCCGAGCACAGTACCCAGACCAGCGGACCGGCAGAGAACGCGAAGCCCGCGATGAAGCACAGCAGGACCGAGATCGCGAGGTAATGCGACAGGTCCGTATTGCCGGCGGCGCCCGACATGATGGTCGCCAGAACCGCGAGGCCCGCCGACATGATGGCAAATCCCGTGATCAGCATCGGACGACGGCCCCAGTTGTCGGCGAAAGCAATGGCGATGAACGTGGCAAGCCAGTTGACCACGCCGACGATTGCCGTGCCCCATATCTGGCCGCTCGATCCGAAGCCGACTTCCTGGAAGATGCGCGGAGCGTAGTACATGACCACGTTGATGCCCGTGAGCTGCTGCATGACCTGGAGCGCGATGCCGAGGAGGACGGCGCGGCGGAAGTTCCGGTTTTCAAGGAACATCGCCAGACCGCGCTGACGGTCATGGATCTGCCCCTGAATGTCGCGGATTTCCTGATGGGCAAGCTCGGGGTTGTGACGCAGTTCCTTCATGATCGACAGGGCTTCGTCGTGACGGCCGCGCAGCATCAGCCAGCGCGGGCTGTCGGGCAGGAAGAACGAACCGATCAGGAAAAACGTGCCGGGAATGGCCATGATTCCCAGCATCCAGCGCCACGAGCCGCTGTAGGACAGGATGGCGTTGGACACGAAGGCCAGCAGGATGCCCAGCGTAATCATCAATTGGTACATCGACACCAGACTGCCGCGTCGCGAAATGTCCGAGACTTCGGAAATGTACAGCGGAGCCACGAAGCTTCCGATACCGATCGCCAGACCCAGCATCGCACGTCCGATGATCAGTTCGGACACAGAGGATGCCAGGGCGCAGACGAGTCCTCCTGCCACAAACAGGAATGCGCTGAAGATCAGGGAGCGGCGGCGTCCGAACGCATAGGACATGCGGCCTGCGCCCACGGCCCCCACGGCAGCGCCGAACATCATGGACGACACGATCCAGGACTGTTCAAAATCGGTGGCGTGGAACTCGTCGCGGATGAACCCGAGTGCGCCGGAAATGACCCCCACATCCAGCCCGAACATCAGACCTGCAATCGCAGCCAGAGCCACGGCGAACATCATGCGCCTGACCATGGGCGCTTTAACGGCTCCAGAGGGAGGGGCGGAGGACGGAGCAGAAGAGGGAGAGGGGTTGAGCACTGTGTCGCTCATGACGGGAAAACTCCGGCGACCCGCAGGGTAGACCTGTCAGGGGAAAAAGCAGAAAAAACCGGACAGGGCAGCCTGTGTCGGGGATCAGGGATGAGGGCTCTTCTGTGGCAGGCACAATGATTCGCCATCTTGAGCCCTAAAGTATAACGAATAATTGGGAAAATATTCAAAAATACATGTGATAATCGGCTGGATTTTCTGTTCTGATGCACGCAGGCCACAGAGCAGAGAGGCGGGGCAGAGAGGCGGGGTGCTGTTTCGGGCGGTCTGACGGAGGGCTACCGATGATTGCCACGGACGGATCAGGCCGACACACTTCCTACCCTTTCCGTGTTCATGGACAAGCCCTCGTGTTCCTGCGTCGGTTGACCTATCTCATCGCTCTCGACCAGTACCGGCATTTTCCCCGGTTCTCAATGGATTGCGCGCTGCGACCGGTATCATGGGGCGTGGTTTTTATGGGAAGTGACGGCCTGGCCGTCCGGGCCATCAAATCTCATGTGCTATGACGAAGTGTCGTTCCTCAATGGGGCCAGTGCCTTTCTGGGGCCAGTCATCTTCACGCACGTATCCATCCGCCAGCGGCTGGCGGGGGACGTGACCCCGTCTGCCCGATCAGTCTTCCAGATCAGATGGTGTCGACGGTGCCGCCATCCACGCGCAGGGCCGCGCCCGTCGTGGCGGACGCCAGGGGCGAGGCGGCATAGACGACGAGATTGGCCACTTCATCAACCGTGGCCATGCGGCGCAGGATATTGCTCGGGCGGTGCTTCTGCACGAACTCCGCCGCCAGTTCCGCGACCGGGCGGGTGCTGTCGGGGTTCTGGGCCTTGAGCATGTCCTCGACACCTTCGGACAGGGTGGGGCCGGGCAGGATCGAATTGACCGTCACGTTCGTGCCCGCCATCAGCTTGGCCAGCCCGCGGGCCAGACCCAGCATGGCGGTCTTGCTGACGCCGTAATCCACCATTTCGACCGGGATGTTCAGCGCGGATTCCGATGCGATGAACAGTACGCGGCCCCAGTTGCGCTCTTTCATGCCTGGCATATAGGCGCGTGACAGGCGCACGCCCGAGAACAGGTTGACCTCGAACAGGTGTTCCCAGCTTTCGTCCGTCGTCCGGAAAAAATCGTTGGGCGCGAAAATCCCGGCATTGTTGATGAGGACATCCACGCTGCTTTCGGCCTCGAAGAGCGCCTTGCAGCCCTCGGCCGTTCCGACATCGGCGACGACACTGCGAAATGCGCCGCCCGGGACGGTCTTGGCCAGTTTTTCAAGAGTGCCGTCGACGCTTTCCTGCTTGCGGCCGTTGATGATGACTGTCGCTCCTGCCTCGCCCAGCTTCCGGGCGATGGCCAGACCGATCCCGCCGGTGGAGCCGGTGACAAGGGCGGTGCGGCCGCTCAGATCGAGGTTCAGCATGGCAGACTCCTGAAAATGTGATCCTGTCCCGACAGGAACGTCAGGGATGAGGGAAAGTGGCACATTCTTTTGTAGAGGTTTCGTGACAGAATGCGAGACATACAGGATCTGCGACTGCTGTGACATACTTCCGAAACAGGATGTGTCAGGATACCGGCGCGGAGAGGGAGGAATGATGGATCTTGTGGAGGGCACCGAAGGGGCTTCCGGAGCGCTGATGCTGCCTCCGGCGCCTGCTGGCGGCCGTGCATCCATCCTGTGTGTCCATCTTCTGGCCCTGGCCGCTGCTGAAGGTGGGGGGGAGGCCGCGCTTCTGCTGCGCGACGCCGATGGCGTGCGTGTTCTGGGTGGTGCCCCGGGCGGTGAGGGAAGCGCGATCGCCGCGGAAGGCGCGGCCTGCCTCATGGATGGTCAGTCCCTCGATGCCTGCACCGTGCGGCTCCTGCCGGTGCGCTCCGGTGCGGTCGAGGTCTGGCTGTGCGTGCGGCGCAATGCGCCCGCGCTCGCGCATGTCCTGGCCCTGTGTGCCCTGCAGGTGGACGATCTGCTCCGTGAGCGTGCCGCGGCCCCGCAATCGGGGGAGCATGCGCTTGTGGAGCGCATGCGGCTGCGGATGCAGCGCATGGCGGACACGGCGGATGTCGCATTCTACCGCTGCGATTTCGCAAGCCGTGTGGTGACGGGGGACGCGCGTTTCGCGAGTCTCTGGGGTTTGCCGCCCGAGCGGCTGGCCGTGGGGGTGCCGATCGACGAACTGCTGATGTTCCTGCATCCCGATGACCGGCTGGTCTATGATGGCAGTCTTGAGGACGAACTGCGGGACGAGGGCTGCTACGAACTGCGGTTCCGGATTCTGGTCTCACCCCCGTCCCTCTCCGGTTCCGGACAGGCGCAGTCACGCTCTCCCCGCAGTTCCCGGCTGCGGCATGTTCTGTTGCGCGGGTGGCGGGAAGATGAAAGCCGGCCTGACAGCCGCCGCAGCGTCGGCCTCGCGATGGACGTATCTTCCGCCTCCATGACTGCGGAAGCCCTGCGGTCCAGCGAGGCATTCACGCGGCTGCTGCTGTCCAGTCTGCCGGACTGCATCCATATTCTCGACTGCGAAGGCTGCATCCGCTTCGTCAATGAAGGCGGCATCAGGTCCATGGAAATGGACAGTCCGATCATTATGCACGGTCTGCCCTGGGTCGATCTGTGGCGGGGGCAGCCGCGCCGCCGGGCCGCTCTGGCGGTGCAGACCGCTCTGGCCGGCGAGACGGCGCGGTTCCAGGGTTATGCCATGACCATGCGGGGGCAGCGCCGCTTCTGGGACGTGGCTGTGACGCCGGTTTTTGGCGAGGACGGCGATGTGCGGCGTCTGCTGGCGATCGGGCGCGACCTGACGGAGGCCAACCAGTCCGCCGAGCGGCTCCAGCTTGCCCTGGATGCAGGTGCGATCGCCGGGACCTGGATGTGGGATGACAGTGCGTCCCGGATGACGGGGGATGCCCGGCTGGCGCAGACGCTGGGGCTGGACCCGGCCCGTCTGCGCGAAGGCGTCATGCCGAATGTCATTTATGATTCGGTGGACCCGCGGGACCGGTTCGCCGTGGTGCAGGCCGTCACGTCGGCGACGCGGCGGGGCGGGAAATGCCGGTTCGAGTTCCGGGTGGACACGCCGGAGGGACAACGCTGGTTTGAGGGCAACGGACGCTGCGATCTGGGGGACGAAGGGCGTGTGGCGCGTTTCCCCGGCATCGTTTTCGATATCGACCGGAGCAAGCGGCAGGCCCTGCGTCAGGCCGCGCTGGTCGAGCTGGGAGACCAGCTTCGTGCGCTGGATGATACCAGCATGATGGAAGAAGTCGCTGCCCGCATCATCTGCCGCGAACTGGATGCCAGCGGCGCGGGTTACGGGATGGTCAATGATGACTGGACCGGCATGACCGTTGGCGGCGCGCCGGAGGTCACACGGCCGCTGGTGGGCGTACGGATGTTCGCGGATTACGGCGAGTTCAGGCCGATCCTCGCGCGAGGCGAGCCCGTGGCCATCGCCGATGTCCATACCGATGCCCTGACGGCGGGTTATGATGCCCGCTATGACGCCGAGGGTATCGTGGCGATCCTCTGCGTTCCGATCTTCAAGTTCGGGCGTTTCGTGGGGCTGATGTTCGTCTGCCACGATGCGCCCCATACCTGGACGGACGAGGAAATCGTCTTCACCCGCGCCGTGGCGGACCGCACCCATGCGTCCATGCGTCAGGCCCGCACGCAGCAGCAGATCCGTGATCTCAACGTCATGCTCGAAGAGCGGATCCTGCAACGGACCCGCGAGCGCGACCGGCTGTGGAACATTGCACGCGATCTGTTCATCATCATTGACCGGCGCGGCTATTACGTTGCGGTTAGCCCGAGCTGGGAAGAGACGCAGGGTTACAGGGCTGAGGAACTCGCCGGGCTGCGGCTGGATGCGCTCTGCCATCCCGATGACAGGCGTATGGTGCTGGACACGTTCAGGCGTCTTCTGACGGGGACGCCCTGGCCGACGGCGGGGCTGGATGTCCGGATGCGGCGGTCTGATGGCAACTGGCGGACTTATAACTGGAGCTGCAACGACGAGGGCGATGCGATCTATGCGGTCGGACGTGACCTGACCGAGCGTAACGAACTGGAAGAGCAACTCCGTCAGGCGCAGAAAATGGAGGCTGTCGGGCAGCTTACGGGCGGTCTGGCGCATGATTTCAACAATCTGCTCGCCGGGATCGGGGGCGGCTTGGAACTGATCGGCCTGCGTCTGGAGCAGGGGCGGACGGACGGGCTGGAGCGTTACATCGCGGCCTCGCAGGATGCGGTCCGCCGGGCTGCGTCGCTGACCCATCGTCTTCTGGCCTTCTCGCGGCGTCAGACCCTCGATCCCACGCCTACGGAGATGAATGCGCTCGTCCGTGGGCTTGAAAGTCTGCTTCGGGGGACGGTCGGGCCGGGCATGGAGCTTGTTTTCGATCTGCAGCCGGATCTCTGGCTGACGCGCGTGGATGCCAACCAGCTTGAGAACGCGATCCTGAACCTGTGCATCAATGCCCGTGATGCCATGCATGACTGCGGGACGATTCTGCGGCTTGAAAGTGCCAACAGGGTTCTGACGGCTGAGGGGGCCACTGACATGTCCATCCGGGCGGGCGATTATGTTGTCCTGTCGGTACAGGATGAAGGCTGCGGCATGCCTCCCGAGATCGTGCAGCGCGCCTTTGACCCCTTCTTCACGACCAAGCCGCTGGGGGAGGGAACGGGACTGGGACTGAGCATGATCTATGGCTTTACCCAGCAGTCGGGCGGACAGGTGGAGATCCATTCCGTGCCGGGGGAGGGGACCATCGTGTCACTCTGGCTGCCCCGCTATCAGGGACAGGACGCCATCCGCCCCGAGCCGCCTTCCCTGCCCGTCGCGTCCCGGCTGCGCCTTCTGGAGGGGCAGCGTGTCCTCGTCGTGGATGACGAGGAGGCCGTGCGGATGATCGTGTCGGACATGGTGACGGATCTGGGCGGGATCGTGCTGGCGGCGGCCGATGGGCCATCGGCTGAGGCGCTGGTCGCGGAGGGAGCGCCGCCCGTGGTTCTCGTCAGTGATATCGGGATGCCGGGTGACATGAATGGCCGGGAGCTGGGCGAGCAGATGCTGAAACGTTGGCCCGGGCTGAAGGTACTGCTCATCACGGGCTATGCCGAGCAGAGCGTTCTGGGCGATCAGGCCCTGGCGCCGGGTTGCGCGCTGCTGGTCAAGCCGTTCACGGTTGCGGCATTCAGCCGCAAACTGGCCGTTCTGCTAAAAGGGGACTGAACCCGGTCTTCGGCGCGGCCGTTGGTCAGTCAGCAGGCCTTGTGCCCGTAGTTTTCATCTTTGCAGGGAGACAGACATGTCGTCACAGGTTCCATCCGCCGAGGCCCAGACCGTGATTTCCTTTCACGATGGCCACATCATGCCCCAGATCGGCCTGGGTGTGTGGGAAACGCCGCCGGATGAGACGGCCGAGGTCGTGAAGGAAGCCGTGAAGCTCGGTTACCGGTCTGTCGATACGGCGCGTCTGTACAAGAACGAGGAAGGCGTCGGCAAAGGTCTGGAAGACCATCCGGACGTCTTCCTGACGACCAAGCTCTGGAATGACGAGCAGGGCTATGACAGCACCCTGCGGGCGTATGAAGAAAGCGCGCGCCTGCTGCGCCGTCCGGTGCTGGACCTCTATCTGATCCACTGGCCGATGCCGGCGCAGGGCCAGTATGTCGAGACCTGGAAGGCGCTGGTCGAGCTGAAGAAATCGGGCCGTGTGAAGTCTATCGGCGTGTCCAATTTCGAGCCGGAACATCTGAAGCGGATCATGGATGCGACCGGTGAGGTGCCGGTCGTCAACCAGATCGAACTGCATCCCGATTTCCAGCAGCGCGCCCTGCGTGAGTTCCATGAAAAGCACAATATCCGCACCGAATCCTGGCGTCCTCTGGGCAAGGGGCGTGTTTTGAGCGATGAGCGGATCGGAAAGATTGCCGAAAAGCACAGCCGCACTCCGGCTCAGGTTGTGATCCGCTGGCATATCCAGAGCGGACTGATCGTCATTCCGAAATCGGTCAATCCAAAGCGTCTGTCTGAAAATCTGGATGTGTTCGGTTTCGTGCTGGATGCGGATGACATGCAGGCCATCGAACAGATGGACCGTAAGGATGGCCGGATGGGTGCTGATCCGAATACGGCGAAATTCTGAGAAATATTCCCCTTTAGCAACATTAAGTAAAAAACCAGGTCTGTGCTATGGGCTGCCTCATGCAACCGGAAGGTGGATGGCATGAGGCAGCGTTTCAGTCGGGGTTTGGGGGCGATACTGGCGGTTCTTGCGGGGCTCGGCGGCTCCGCTGCCGGCGCCCGGACCGGGGGGGAGCAGACCGCGACCGGGCAGGGCAACGCCTGGACGGACCAGTGGTTTTCCGACGTTTCCTTTGGCGCCCAGATCGAAGGTGGTGTGATGGGGAGTTCCAGCCATCCCGCCAGCAATCTCAATTTCGGCCAGCTCCTTTCGCCTTACGCCGATCAGGCGACGCTGAACCAGCTCACCTTCACGCTCACCAAACCGGTCGATCCGATCGGCGGCGGGTATGGTCTGGGGATGAATCTGCGGATGCTCTATGGCTCCGACGCCCGCAGCTACACGATTGCCGGTGTTTCAGACCGCTGGATCAACGGCCGCTATCAGGCCATGCCGGTCTTTGCCAATGTCGCGATCCACATGCCCTGGTTCACGACCAAAGGGGTGGACGGGCAGATCGGCATCCTGACTTCCCCCATGGGGGTGGAGGCGCTCGATCCCTCGACCCGCGCTTTCTATACACTGGCCTATACGACGGAATATTCCACGCCGTTCGAGCATGTGGGCGGCATGTTCCAGCTCCATCTGGACGATCATTTCGATCTTCAGTTCGGGGCGGATACCGGCAACCAGACGTCTTTCGGGCGCGGCGACAACAATGGCCGTCCCGCCGGCTATATCGGCGTGACGGGCAACAATCTGGCGGACGGGCATCTGTCCTTCACCTATCTGCTGCGGGTCGGGCCGGAGAATGCCTTGCGCTCTCTTGGGGCGCGGGCGAATGGAGCCATGCGGTACTGGAACGACCTGAACGGGACCTGGACGTTCTCGAAAAAATGGAGCGTCACGGCGGAGCTGAACCAGCTTCATGACGAAGGCCTGCGTGCCGATACATACAGTGCGGTCGTGTGGGGCGGGTGGCACATTCGTCCGAATTGGAGCGTCAATGCGCGGGTCGAGCTGTACCGGGACAATACCGGGAGTTTTGTGGCGAGTTTCGCGGAGAATGAAGGCTATGCGCAGGCCATGCTCGGCAATCCGACGCGCTCGGAATCCGCGCCCGCCACGACTTACGGGGCCCTGACGCTCAATACCGTCTGGCGGCCGGATGTGGGGCATCATGTCAAGCTGCTCCAGTTCCGGCCGGAAGTGCGCTTTGACCGCTCGCTCAACAGCACGCGGCCGTTCGATGACCAGCACCACATGGGGCGCATCCTGTTCGGGGCGGACATGGCGCTGGGGTTCTGAAGGGGAGGTGCGCTTGCCGCCGGATTATGGCAAGGAGATTGTCATGACGACTCCGAACGAAACCGATTTCCGCAAAGCCATGTCCCATTTCGCCACGGGTGTTGCCGTGGTAACGGCGAAAGGCAGCGAAGGTGAGCAGGGCGCGACCATCAGCGCCCTGACGTCCGTGTCCCTTGATCCGCTTCTGCTGCTGATCTGTCTCAACCGTGCCAGCGCGACCTATCGTGCGATTGCGGAAGCCGGGGTATTCGGCCTCAGCATTCTGGGCAACGACCACAAGGACGTGGCGATGCTGTTCGCCAGCCGCACGGCCGACAAGTTCGGGTCGGACGTGATCGAGCGTGCGGCTGATGGCACGGCCTTCGTCCGCGACTCACTGGTCAAGATGCACTGCGAACTGGTCGAGACGTTCCAGGGCGGCACGCATGCCCTGTTCATGGCGCGTCCCGTTGCGCTGGAACTCGATGAGAACCGCCCGCCGCTGCTGTATTTCCAGGGGCAGCTCGGCATCACGCTCTGAAGCCTGCACAATTCTGAAGAGACCACACAGGCTCTCCACCCTCTGTGTCCGGGGTGGGGAGCCTGATGTGTTTTAGGGCGGTTTCTGGTCAGGCAAAGCGTTTTTCTGGAGAAAGGGAAGGCATTCCTTCAGAAAGTTGTTGCGAATGATTCTTATTTCTAATACTAGCCCCTGTAACACAAACAGATATCTTCGTAACCAAGAGGCCCTCGATGACCGGTTCGCTGCGTGCGCACATTACTTCGCTGTCAGTTGCGGGAACGCTGCTGATGTCTTCACATGGCTATGCGGCGGACCCCGTCAAAAAGGATGAAAAACCGGACCCCAAAGCGCCTTCTGCGGCAAAGTCCCTGAACAGGACGCAGAGCCTTGAAGGTGCCGATGCGGAATATCTGACGGTGCAGGGGCATGGATTCAACACCATGCATGACTCCATGGGGCTGTCGCGGATGCCGCAGGACGTGATGCACACGCCGCAGAACATCAACGTGGTGCCGCAGGCCCTGATGCAGCAGCAGAACGTCAAATCCCTCGACGAGGCGTTGCGGAATGTTCCGGGTGTGACGACGTCCATCGGCGAGGGCGCGGGTGGCATGAACGGCGATCAGTTCCTGATCCGTGGTTTTCAGGCCCAGAATGACATCTATGAAGATGGTTTACGGGATTTCGGCGTCTATTCGCGCGATTCATTCAATTTCGAGAGCGTCTCGGTCATCAAGGGGCCGTCTTCGGAAGTGTTCGGAAACGGAACGACTGGGGGCGCCATCAATATGGTCACCAAGACCCCGGGCCTCAAAAATCATTACAATGCCGAGTTTACCGGCGGATCGGGCAGCTATTATCGCGGGACGCTGGACGTCAATCAGAGGATCAACGATTCAACGGCTTTGCGCATTACTGGCATGGGCGACGAGCATAACGTCGTCGGGCGGGATTATCTGTTTTCCCATCGCTGGGGCATCGCGCCCTCGCTGGCCTTCGGTCTCGGCAAAAGGACGACGCTGGTTCTGCAATACATGCACCAGCAGGAAAATTCCATTCCGGATTTCGGCGTGCCGGTGGTCACGAAACCGGGAGCAAAATATGGCCAGCCCATCACGGAATACGGTATCCGCCGCACCAACTGGTACGGGACGGACAATGACCAGAACGCAACGAACGCCAATATGGAAACGGCCCGTTTCAGCTTCAGGCTGAACCGGCACATCACGTTCCATGACGATCTGCGGGGCGGGGAATATTACCGGACGTTCGCGGCATCCAAGGCGACCTGCGATACGACGTGCGTGAACAATTACTTCAGTGGTGATGCGTCAAAGGCCCTCGTAGCGCGCTCGGGTCCGGTGGGCGCAGGCGCGGGGACGGGGGCCGGGACGTATATGGCCCCGCTGCCGTATCAGCAGACGAGCTGGTCCGTGCAGAATGTCGGCTCCATGGTTGCGGATTTCCACACGGGGTTCCTGCGTCATCAGGTCGTCGCGGGTTTCGATGTCGAGCGCGTCAATGATGTCCGTTCGCAGTCGACCTATCTCAAGCCCAAGCCCTATGCGAGCCTCGTTAATCCGAACCCTCATGTGGGAAATCTGGATCTGGTGCCGGGCGACATGAATCCGAGTGGCCTCGTCACACTGGGGTCTCTCGGCGCGAAGTCGCACAGCAGCGGATACGGCTTTGATACCGGCCTGTTTCTGTTCGACCAGATCTGGTTTACGAAGTGGCTGTCCCTCAAGGGTGGGTTCCGCTGGGACCGCTGGCAGACGAGCTATAACCTGACGGGCGGGGATGTTGCGAAAAACCCGGACCAGCATTTCCATGATGTGAGCGGGGTGTTCAACCCGAATGCCAGCCTCGTTCTGACGCCGGATTCGCATCAGACCTATTATTTCACATGGGCCAATTCCACGACGCCGATGGGCATGTATGTGACCAATGGTTCCGTCCCGATCCGTCCCGGCACCAACTCGTTCGCCAGCCCGGAAAAAGCGCAGCTTTATGAACTCGGCGCCAAGTACAGCATCCTGCACGACCGTTTGGGTGTGACGGCGTCACTGTTCCGGCTGGACAAGGGCAATGCGCTGAATGCCGATCCGGTGACGGGCGAAATCACGGGATCGTCCGACCGGCAGCGCAATCAGGGGCTCGAACTGTCCGTTGGCGGCATTATTCTGCCGGGCTGGAACGTGTCCGCCACTTACGCCCTGTATGACAGCAGCACCACCTTTTCCGCCACGAAGGCCAATCGCGGAAAGAACGTGCAGTATGTGCCGCATAATCAGGCGACGCTATGGTCGGCCTATAACGCCTTCGCGGGCAAGCCTTA
This sequence comes from Gluconobacter aidae, assembly GCF_009547075.1. Lineage (GTDB taxonomy): Bacteria > Pseudomonadota > Alphaproteobacteria > Acetobacterales > Acetobacteraceae > Gluconobacter > Gluconobacter aidae. The sequence continues at coordinate 95,357 of NZ_WIPH01000005.1, read as the reverse complement.
CAACGTGACGTTCGGTGGTGGCCTGACCTGGTGCGAGCATGTCTGGCTGAATGCGGCCAACACGCTTCGCGCACCGGCCAATCTGGATTTCAGCGCCATGATCTCGCACCGTTTCAACCAGCACTGGAAGGTGTCGATGAACGGCTACAATCTTGCGAACCGTCTGAATTACCAGAGCCTGTTCTCGAACCGTGCCACGCCGTCGACGGGTCGCATGTTCCTCGGCGAACTCAGTGCAGCCTACTGATCGCTTTGCTGCGCGTTGTCTGGTTGCTGTTCCTGTCTGGTCCAGTGCTGCACGGCCATGCGGATGGCCGGGACCAGCGGGAACAGGCGTGAGGCCGCCGAGCCCACATGCCCGTGCCGGAGCAGGGCGTTTCCATCAAGTCTTGCGCCAAAAGACGCGAAACGCTCCGTCTGCGTCTCGGGGAGGCTGATGCTGATCCAGCGGCGCTCCCCGTCCGCCGTGATGCAGGTTCCGTCCTGAAATCTCGGCCCATCAGGATCGGCGAGGCGCTCGGCCAGATGGAGCGCCGTGCAGGTGTCCCAGCCGGTCCCGATCATCAGAACCTGTGCATTATGGCCCGACAAGGCCGCAAGCGGGGAGCCGGTGCCGAACGGATCTTCCATCGGCTGATCCACCAGAATATCCTTGGCCAGCGGTCCCAGAGCAGTAAATGAAACCTGCGGATGGGCGCTGCGCTGCACGCCGGGCCATGTCCGGAAAACTTCGGCGACCTGTCCCATGCCCCGCGTCGGCGTCAGATGCGGATCGTAGGGCGGCATGGTGGCGCGGATCGTCTCCCACCAGCTTTCCGGCACGGGAGGGTCGCACCAGCCTGACGGGTCGCTCAGTTCACAGGATTGCGCGGGCATGACGATGGTACCGTCCGGGCCGACCGCCTGAAGCAGGCTTTCGATAACCGTCCGCGCGCCGCCGCAGACCCAGCCGATCCGGCTCAGGGAGGTATGGACGAGCAACGTCATCCCCGGCGTGACGCCGAGGCGTTGCAGATCCACCACCAGTCGCGCCTGCGTCACAGGGCCGCTGGAGCGGGCGATGGCGGCGGCTTCGGTCATGGACGGGTTCAGCCGCGACCGCGATAGCCCGGCACGTCCTGTGCGGGAATCCACACGCCCTTCGGCGGCTCGCCCGTCTGCCAGAACACGTCGATCGGGATGCCGCCGCGCGGATACCAGTAGGCGCCGATCCGCAGCCATTGCGGGTCGAGCAGTGCCACCAGACGTTCGGCAATCGCGATGGAGCAGTCCTCATGGAAGGCTCCGTGATTGCGGAAGCTGCTCAGGAAGAGCTTGAGGGACTTGCTCTCCACGATCCATTTGCCGGGGATGTAGTCGATGACGATATGCGCGAAATCCGGCTGTCCGGTGACGGGGCAGAGCGAGGTGAACTCTGGCGCCGTGAAACGCACGACATACTGCCGCCCCTGATGCGGGGAGGGGACGCGTTCAAGGACGGCTTCCTCGGGACACTGTGGCGTCGTGGTGGCGCGGCCAAGCTGGCTGAGGGCGTCGGTGCCGGGGGCGGAGGGACCGGCGGGGGGACGGTCGGACATGATCGGAACTCCTCAAAAGGGCAGTGTTTTATGTGATGTGGCCCAGCTTTCCCGCAGGCTCAAGGCGTCTTCGGGACGAAAAGACGGTGACAGAGTTTGCATATTGGCGGGATTCGGTGCAGAAGACGGCGCAAATCCTCTCTTCGATGCCTCCCGTCTGGAAGACCACATGGAACTCCGTAATATCGCCATCATCGCGCACGTCGATCATGGCAAGACCACGCTGGTTGACGCGCTTCTTAAACAGTCCGGCTCTTTCCGCGACAATCAGCATGTTGCTGATCGTGCGATGGACAGCAACGACCTCGAACGCGAGCGTGGCATCACCATTCTCGCCAAGTGCACGTCCGTTGTGTGGAAAGAAACCCGCATCAACATCATCGATACCCCGGGCCACGCCGATTTCGGTGGTGAGGTCGAGCGTATCCTGAGCATGGTGGATGGCGCGATCATCCTCGTCGATGCCGCTGAAGGCGCGCTGCCGCAGACCAAGTTCGTGCTTGGCAAGGCGCTGGCCCGTGGCATCCGTCCGATCGTCGTCGTCAACAAGATCGACCGTTCCGACGCCCGTCCGGACGAAGTGCACGAAGAGATCTTCGACCTGTTCGCGTCCCTCGGCGCCGATGAGCACCAGCTTGACTTCCCGATGCTCTACGCTTCGGGCCGTCAGGGTTGGGCCGATCTGGAGCTGGACGGACCGAAGAAGGACCTCGCCCCGCTGTTCGACCTGGTGCTGCGCCATGTGCCGCAGCCGAACGTGGACAAGGACGCACCGTTCGGAATGGTCTCCACCATTCTCGAGAGCGACAACTTCCTGGGCCGCATCCTGACGGGTCGTATCGATCAGGGCCGTGCGAAGGTGAACATGCCGGTGCGCGTGCTGCGTCCGGATGGCACGATTGTTGAAACCGGTCGTCTGACGAAGCTGCTGTCCTTCCGTGGCCTTGATCGCGTGCCTGTGGAAGAAGCCGAAGCCGGTGACATCGTGGCCGTGGCCGGTCTGTCCGAAGCGACGATTCCCGACACGATCGCCGATCCGTCCATCGACGAGCCGCTGCCGTCCCGCCCGGTCGATCCGCCGACCCTGTCCATGACCTTCCGCATCAACGACGGCCCGCTGGGCGGTCGTGAAGGCAAGAAGGTGACATCGCGCCAGATCCGTGACCGTCTCTTCAAGGAAACTGAAGGCAACGTGGCCATCAAGGTGACGGAAAGCCCGGAAAGCGAAGCGTTCGAAGTCGCCGGTCGTGGCGAACTTCAGCTCGGCGTTCTGATCGAGACGATGCGTCGTGAAGGCTTCGAGCTGACGATCGGCCGTCCGCGCGTTCTTTTCCGTGAAAACGAAGAGACCGGCGAGCGCGAAGAGCCGTTCGAAGAAGTTCTGGTCGACGTGGACGAGCCTTATTCTGGCGTTGTCGTCGAGAAGATGTCGCTCCGTAAGGGCGTCATGCAGGACATGCGTCCGTCCGGTGGTGGAAAGGTCCGTCTGACGTTCCTGATCCCGTCGCGCGGCCTGATCGGCTATCACGGCGAGTTCCTGACCGATACGCGCGGCACGGGTCTCATGAATCGTCTGTTCCACGGCTATCTGCCGTATGTCGGATCGATCGAAGGCCGTCGCAACGGCTCGCTGATCTCCGCTGAAGACGGAACGACGACGCAGTATGCGCTGTTCTCCCTGCAGGATCGCGGCACGATGTTCGTTGATGCCGGTGAGAAGATCTACACGGGCATGATCCTCGGCGAGCATTCGCGCGAGAACGATCTGGACGTCAACGCGGTCCGCGAAAAGAAGCTGACCAACATGCGTGCTTCCGGCAAGGATGAAGCCCTGCTTCTGACGCCGCCGCGTCGCATGAGCCTCGAGCAGGCCATCGCCTATATCGAAGACGATGAGCTGGTCGAAGTCACGCCGTCCGCCATCCGGATCCGCAAGCGTTACCTTGATCCGCATGAGCGCAAGCGCGCTTCCAAGTCCCGCGAAGGCTGATCCGTCCTTTTAAGAGACAGGTTCAAGAAAAAGGCGTGTCCCGTTCGTTCGGGACACGCCTTTTTTCTATGGACGAAGAGGGACTTTGTCTGAATTGAGGCGTATTCGCACGCTGCACACTCGAGAGACTGAAATTTCATAAAGTTAATGCGCGACCGTATGAAGTGGGAATGATAATGTTAGGCGCAAGACCACTTCAGACCGTCTGAATGTGGTCGGTCTTTATTCTGTTATGGAGCTTCGTTTCCAGATGCGCTTTTTTAATCTGTCTCTGATCGCCGCCGTTTCTGCTCTGGCTCTGACGGCCGCGCCGGCATTCGCCGATCCGGCCACGACGGCAGCCCCTGCCGCCCCTGCCGCTGAAGCTCCTGCTGCCCCGGCCACCACGGAAGCGGCTCCGGCCACTCCTGCGGAAGCCGCTCCGGCTGCTGCAACCGAGACGTCCACGAAGAAGCACCACGGCAAGAAGCATCACCACAAGCACCGGCACCACAAGAAGACGTCCGCTCCCACGGATGCCACGACGTCTGACGCCGCGCCCTCAAACTGAGGGATCTCCGCCGGCTCTTCTGACGGGCCACGGAACTTAAAAAGGGGTCTGCTCATGGCAGCCCCCTTTTTTGTGCTCTGGTCTTCTCCCGCAAGCCACAAGGGCTTACGGAAGGACCGCATCAGTAGCGGTCGAGCGACAGGTCGAGGGACGGAATGGCTGTCTGGCGGCTGGAGATCTGGTCCGCGACGATCTGGCCGGAGCCTGCCGCCATCGTCCAGCCCAGCGTGCCGTGGCCGGTGTTGAGCCACAGATTGCCATAGCGCGGGGAGGGGCCGACGATCGGCGTGCCGTCCGGCGTGCAGGGACGCAGGCCCGTCCAGTATTTCGCGGACGAAAGATCGCCGCCGCCATACATTTCGCTGAAGGACAGTTCCAGCGTCTCGCGACGGTCCGGGCTGAGACGCAGGTTGAAGCCATTCAGCTCCGCCGTGCCGCCGATGCGGATGCGGTCGCCCAGGCGCGTGATGGCGACCTTGTATGTCTCGTCATTGACGGTCGAGACGGGGGCGCGGCTTTCATCCGTGATCGGCATGGTCAGGGAGTAGCCCTTGACCGGATAGATCGGCAGACGCAGTTCCAGCGGCTTGAGGAAGCGGGGGGAGTAGCTGCCGAGCGCGAGGACATAGCGGTCGGCGGTCATGCGGCCGGCGCTGGTGCGGATGCTCACGATGGCATCGCTGGCGGCTTCCAGAGCCTCGATCGTGACGCCGAGATGGAACTTCACGCCCTTGTCTTCAGCCATCCTGGCCAGACGACGGGTGAAGAGATGCGCATCGCCGGTCTGGTCGCCCGGCAGCAGCAGACCAGCCTTGAGCAGGTGTCGCGCATGGGCGAGTCCGGGCTCGCGGGCGAGGATTTCGTCCACGGTCAGCAGCTTGTGCTCGACGCCGCTTTCGGCCAGCAGACGCATGTCTTCGGCGGCGTATTCGACCTGGCTGTCCGTGCGGAAAAGCTGGATCAGGCCCTTCTGGGCGCCGTCATAGGTGATGCCGGTCTCGGCGCGCAGAGCGTCCAGACGGTCGCGGGCGTATTCCGCAATCCGCAGCATCCGGCCCTTGTTGATGTCATAGGCCTTTTCCGTACAGTTCATGAGCAGTTCGCCCATGAAGCGGAACATGGCCGTATCGAAGCGCGGCCGGATCACGAGTGGGCTGTGCTTCTCGAACATCCACTTCGCGGCCTTGAGCGGCAGACCCGGCATGGCCCAGGGGGTGGAATAGCCCGGAGAGACCTGACCCGCATTGGCAAAGGACGTTTCCAGGCCCACACCCGGCTGGCGGTCGATGACTTCGACTTCGTGGCCTTCCTGAGCGAGATACCAGGCCGTTGTCACGCCGATGACGCCGGCGCCCATAACGATGACTTTCATATCTGTCCTGCTGTGTTGTCGTTCGTGAAACCGCCCTGAAGCCATGAAAGTCAGCTCAGCGCTGCGAAAAAACTGTTCCGTCCTGCTTTGTCAGCCCGGCACACCCTTGCTGGTCGAATATTCGAAATGCAGGGCCGTGTCGGGATGGACGATCGCATGGATGGCATGGGCCGCCATGGCGCCTTCGGAGAAGCCCTGGAGGATCAGCTTCAGCTTGCCCGGATAGGTCGCCACGTCTCCGATCGCGAAAATGCCCGGCGTGCTGCTCTCCAGCGTAGCCGGGGTGACGGGGACGGTGTTGCGATGTGTGTCCAGTCCCCAGAGCGCGATTGGCCCCAGATCGGTGGACAGACCATAGAACGGCAGAAGCGCATCGGCTTCGATATGGCGGGATGTGCCTTCAAGCGTGGTGACTTCTACGGTCGAGAGCACACCGTCCGTGCCATGCAGGGCATGGAGCTGATAGGGCACGACCTTCTCGATCTTGCCAGCCGCAATCTGCTGTTCGATGCGCGAAAGCGTCTCGGGCGCGCCGCGGAAGCGGTCCCGGCGATGCAGAAGATAGACCTGCGCGGCCACTTCGGAGAGGGACAGAGCCCAGTCCAGCGCGGAATCGCCACCGCCTGCAACCACGACGCGCTTGTCTGCGAAGTCGGCGCGTTTTTTGACGTAATACTGCACGGCCCCCGTGCGCTCATAGGCTTCAAGCCCGTCGAGCGGCGGACGATTCGGCCCGAATGCACCAGCACCGGCGGCGATGATGACGGCCTTCGCGGTGATGACGTCGCCGCGTGCGGTCTTCAGCGTGAACGCCCCGCGCTGACCTTCCAGCGTCTCAACCCGCGAGCCCAGCAGGCGGGGTACGTCGAACGGTGCAATCTGCTGTTCGAGCGCCTCGATCAGTGCGCCGCCTTCGATGGCGGGATGAGCCGGGATATCGTAGATCGGTTTTTCCGGATAGAGCGCCGCACATTGTCCGCCTACGCTGTCGAGCGCGTCGATCAGGACGCAGGACAGCTTGAGCATGCCACATTCGAATGCGGCGAAGAGGGCGGTCGGACCGGCGCCGACAATCGCGACATCGGTGGTCAGGGTCTGAGGTGCAGTCGTCATGATCTGTTTCATAATCGGTTTGAAGAGGTTGGGGTAGGGCATTGAAGGCACGATATGCGTTTGTAATTCAGGACCTCAGAGGCCTCGGCGGCACTGAACGCTCGACCTGTGCCGTCATGAACGGGCTGGTCCGGCAGGGCTGTGAGGTGCGTCTGGTGGAACTCGTCGGGGCGGGGGCTCCGGCCTTTCCGCTGTCGCCCGAAATCGCCGTCTCGTGCCTGTTCGACCGGCCGGTGAAGATTTTCAATTCCTGGTTCCGCATTGTCTGGCGGCTGTCGCGTCTGCTGAAACGGGAGAAGATCGACACGTTGGTGGTCGTGGAGTCCACCCATGCACTTTATGGCGTGGCAGCGGCACGGCTTGCGGGTGTGCGCTGCGTAGTGTGGGAGCATTTCAACTTCAACGTGACGCTGAACCGTCGCAAGCGCGTCTGGGGCCGGCAGATCGCCGCGCGCTGGGCCGATGATGTGGTCGTCCTGACGCAGCGGGATACGGCTCTGTGGCGTGAGGGGACGACGGTGCGGGCGCGTCTGACCGCCATTCCGAACATGGCGCCGCGCGTGACGGACAGGCCCTATCCCGGAGCGTCCCGTCTGGTTCTGGCGGCGGGACGCCTGACCGAGCAGAAGGGCTACGACCTGCTGCTCCGGGCCTGGCGGATCGTCGAGCAGGACCCGCGGAGCGTGGGCTGGGAGCTTCTGATTCGCGGTGACGGGCCCGACTACGATGCCCTGCTTCAGCAGGCGCAGGGTCTGCATCATGTGACGATCGCGCCCGCAACCGGGGGCATTGATGCCGATTATGCCCGGGCCGCGCTTTTCGTGGCGTCTTCGCGATATGAGGGCCTGCCAATGGTGCTGCTCGAAGCCATGGCGGCGGGCGTGCCGGTCGTGGCGTTCGATTGTGAGACCGGGCCGGCTGAAATCGTGCGCGATTGTGAGACCGGTTTTCTGGTACCGCCCGAAGAGCCCGAGGCGTTGGCTGTTGCCCTGCTGGAACTGATGGGTGCCCCTGAACAGCGTCAGCGCATGTCCGCCAAAGCCCGTCAGCGGGCGGCGGAGTTTCAGGAAAGCCCTGTCATGGCGCGGTGGAAGACGCTTCTTCAGCACATATCCGGCTGAACGGGCTCAGATGTTCCCTAAACGTGCTTGCTGGCTCGGGGCAGTCGGGCCACATTGGGGCTCATGCAGATACGCCTCGATGACCAGCTTGCGACCGAAACTCTGGCGGCCCTGATTGCCGATCGCTGTGCGCCCGGAGACTGCCTTGCGCTCTCGGGGGGCTTGGGGGCGGGGAAAAGCACGTTCGCCCGGGCATTCCTGCGCCATCTGGCTCAGGACCGGCAGATGGAAGTTCCTAGTCCCAGCTTCGCGCTCGTTCAGCCTTACGAGACGCCGAAAGGGGCGGTGCATCACTATGACCTGTGGCGGCTGGACGGGCCGGATGCGCTGTATGAACTGGCCTGGGACGAGGCGTGCGAGGGCATCATGCTGGTCGAATGGCCGGAACGGGCCGGGGACCTGCTGCCCGAAGGCGCGCTGCATCTCACCTTCGCTCCCGGAGACGGCGAGGACTCCCGCGTCGTGGATCTGACAGGCTGGCCTGAAAAGCGCCTGACAGGACTGCACCCATGAGCGGCGTCGTCACCATCGCGGGCACGGAGCCGTTTCTGGATCGGGTCGCTCAGGAATGGCTTGAGCGGGACCCGGCGGCCGGAACGGATGGCCCCGGCCTGATCCTCGTTCCCAGCCGTCGCGCTGGCCGTGCGCTGATGGAAGCGTTCCTGCGGGTTCTGGACACGCAGGCCGCACTCCTGCCGCGCATCGTCGCGATTAATGACGTGGATGAGGATGCGCTGGCGTCCATCGGGATCGATGTCGTTCTGCCGCCCGCCGTGGAGCCGCAGCGGCGTCTGGCTGTGCTCTCGATGCTGATTCTCCAGACGCCGCTCGTGAGCGTCGGCGTGGATAGCACCAAGGGGATCGACCGCGCCTGGCCGCTCGCCAAGGCGCTGGCGGATCTGATGGACGAGGCCGAGCGCAGCGGCGTCGATCTGGCCGAACGCCTGCCGGATGCGGTGGAGGAGCGCTTTTCCGATCACTGGCAGCAGACGCTGAAATTTCTGGAAATCGTCACCGCCGTCTGGCCGAAATGGCTGGAGGAAGAGGGGCTGTGCAACCCGGTGGCCCGGCAGATCGCGCGGCTGAAAGCACAGGCGCGGGCCTGGGCGGAAAAACCGCCGTTCACCCCCGTCTGGGGGGTGGGTTTCGCGGATGGGTCGGCGGCAGTGTCGGACGTGCTGGCCGTGGTGGCGCGGCTTCCCGCCGGGCTCGTGATTCTGCCGGGTGTGGATCTGGGCATGGCGGACGAGATCTGGGCCGATCTGCCGCCGTCGCATCCGCAGGCGGGTCTTAAGGAAATCCTGACCGATCTGGGCCTGTCCCGCGAAGAACTGACGGATTGGGATGGTGGCCGGGATCGTGGGCGCGAACTGATGCTGCGCGAAGTCCTGCTGCCGGAACACGGGATCGGGCACTGGGGACAGGACAGCCGCCCCCGTGATATCGATGGCCTCTCCATCCTTCCCGCGCAGGACCAGCAGCAGGAGGCGCAGGCCATCGCCCTGATCCTGCGCGATGTCGTCTCCGAAGCCGGGAAAACCTGCGCGCTCGTCACGCCGGACCGGGCTCTGGCGCAGCGCGTGGGGACGGAGCTTCTGCGCTTTGGCATTCATGCCGATGACAGTGCGGGCGAGGCCCTGTCCCAGACGCCGGCCGCCGTATTCCTGCGTCTGATCGCGACTGCCGCCGAAGCGCGTCTGTCCCCGGTGGCGCTTTTGTCCGTGTTGAAACATCCGCTCGCCGCTCTGGGGCGCACGCCGGGCGACTGCCATGCCTCTGCCCGGCGTCTGGAACGGCTCCTGCTGCGTGGGCCTGCTCCCGCGCCGGGCATCGCGGGTCTGAAAGCCGCGCTGCACGAATACACAAAGAAGAGACATGCGCCCGATCACGGCGCCAGCGCGGACGCCCCCGACGAGCCGGAAGGCCCAGCCGCTTTCATCGCACGGATCGAGCAGGCTTTTGATCCGCTCCTGTCCATCGAGGGCGCTATCCCTCTGCCGGAACTACTCGAACGCCTGATCCACACGGCGGAAGCTCTGGCCGCCACGGCGGATGAACTGGACGCCCCTGAAGACGAACCGCGCCATCCGGGGGCGCGTCTGTGGCTTGGCGAGGACGGCGAGGCCCTCTCGAGGCATCTGGCGGCGCTGATCGTCAATACCGGCATCTTTCCGCCGCAGCGCCTGACGCATCTGGATTCGTTTCTCAACACGTCGATGGCCGGACAGATGCTGACGGGCTTGCGCGCGCATCGGGGCGGCGTGGAACTTTCGCATCCGCGCGTCTCGATCCTCGGTGTGCTGGAAGCGCGGCTTCTGGCGTTCGATGTCGTGGTTCTGGGCGGGCTGAACGAAGGCGTCTGGCCGCCTGCGACTGATCCGGGTCCTTGGCTGAGCCGTCCAATGCGGGTGCGGGTTGGTCTGCCCTCTCCGGAGCGACAGACGGGTGTGAGCGCGCATGATTTTGTCTCGACCATTCTGGCGTCAAAGGAAGTCGTGTTCGCCAGTTCGACCCGGCGGGAGGGTGCGCCCGGTGTTCCCGCGCGCTGGATGGTGCGGATGAATGCGTTTCTGGAAGGGCGGTGCCAGAAGCTGCCAGAGCATCCTGCGCTGTACTGGCAGCGCTGTCTGGATCAGCCGCTCGCCGGTGCTGAAGCCGTGGCACCCCCCGAACCGCGTCCCCCCGTCGCCCTGCGCCCGCGCGGCCTCAGTATCACCGAGATCGAGACCTGGATGTACGATCCGTATGCGATCTATGCCAAGCATGTTCTGAAACTCCGGGCGCTCAGGCCACTGGAGGAAGGGGCGGAACACGCGGATTTCGGCATGATCGTGCATGATGCGATGGAACGCATGCTGCGGGACTTCCCCGAGCGCTGGCCCGCCAATGCGAGCATTATTCTGCGCCGTGTGTTTGCCGAGGAACTGGACAAGGCGAACATGCGTCCGGCCCTCGTGAACTGGTGGGGGCCGCGTCTGGCCCGGATTGCGAACTGGGTGGCGGAAAAGGAAGCCGCCTACCGTCTGGACATGGAAGATAGTGGTCCGGCGAAGGGGCGGTTTGTGGAAGTGACGGCGTCTTTCCGCCTTGAAGCCGCTTTCGCGCCTTTCGAGCTTCGCGGTCGGGCGGACCGGATTGATATTGGCGCGGATGGTCTGGCGACGGTCTTCGATTACAAGACCGGCCAGCCGCCCAGCGGCAAGCATGTCGCGGAAGGCTGGTCAGTCCAGCTCGTGCTCGAAGGTGCGCTTCTGGCGAAAGGCGCGTTCAGGGACGTTCCGTCCGTGGAGACGAAGAAGCTGCTCTACTGGCACCTGACGGGCGGGGACGATCCGGGCAGGGAAAGCGAAGTGCCCGGTTCACGCTCCGGTACGGATGCGCCGACCCTGATTGCCGAGGCCATGGAAAAACTCCGGACCCTCGTGGACGAATACGACACTCCCGATCAGCCCTACCGCTCCCAGCCCTGGGCCGGGCATGTGCCGCGCTATACCGACTACGCGCAGCTTGCCCGCGTGGATGAATGGCGTGCGGCCTATGCGGAAGGAGAGGGCGAATGAACGACATGCCGCCTGTGACGCACTCCGGTACACGTCCCATTACCCGTGACGAGGTCATTGCCGCCGCCGATCGCACGCAGCGTCAGGCGTCCGATCCGCGCGCTTCGGTGTTCGTCTCGGCTTCCGCGGGTTCGGGCAAGACCAAGCTGCTGATCGACCGTCTGCTGCGGCTCATGCTGCCGCTTTACGTCCAGACCGAGGACGGGGACACCGTTCTGGCCGATGGCGCGCATCCCTCGCGTATCCTGTGCCTGACCTATACCAAGGCCGCCGCCGCCGAGATGGCTAACCGGCTTCAGCAGAAGCTCGGACTCTGGGTCTCGCTGCCGGATGCGGCGCTGGGGGCGGAGCTTGAAAGCCTCGACGCTCCCAACACGGACGAAACCCGCCGTCGTGCCCGCGCCCTGTTCCTGTGTGTGCTCGATCTGCCGGGCGGCCTGCGGATCGAGACGATTCACGCCTTCTGTCAGTCGCTGCTGCGGCGTTTTCCGCTGGAAGCCTCGGTCGATCCACATTTCACGCTGATGGAAGACACTGACACCACACTGGCATTGCGTGAAGCGATGGAAGACGGGCTGGCCCGTTCGCCTGAACTGGCGGCCGATGTGGCCGGAACGGTGGGGCTGGATCGTTTCTTCCAGCGCATTCGCGCGCTGAATATGGAGGAAAGCCGCGCCCGGCCATTGCTGGAACGCTGGGCCACCCTGCCGGACAGCGTGGTCAGTGCCTATCGCAAGGCGCTGAAAGCCGGGCAGCAGAGCCTTGAGGATCTTGAAAACCTTGCCTGCCAGCCGCCGAAGGAAGATGACCTGCGGACTGGACTGCGGGATGTGCTTGGACTCGTGACGACTGCCGCTCGCGGCAATGTCGAGCAGATGCTGGTCTGGCTTGGGACGGAACCGGCTGAACGTGTGCCGGTCGTCTGGGCGAAATGTCTGCTGACGGACAAGGGAACTGTGCGGCAGATGAACCGGATCGTCGCCAAGAAGGCGCAGGAAGCCGTTCCGGGCATTGTGCCTTTGCTGGAGGACGAAGCGCAACGTCTTCTGGATCTTCTGGCCAGCCTCAAGAGTGCGCGCCTTGTTCTGCTGAACCGTGCCCTGCTGGGTCTGGCCGCGCCGATGCTGACGGCGTTTCAGGACGGCAAATCCGCCCGTGGTCTGGTGGATTACAACGATCTCATTCAGGAAACCCGCAACCTCCTGCGTGATCCGGGCGCGGCCTGGGTACTGTACAAGCTCGATGGCGGCATCGACCACCTGCTGCTGGACGAAGTGCAGGACAATTCCGGCCTGCAATGGGAAATCGCCGGCGCGCTGACCTCCGAGTTCTTTGCGGGCGAGGGCGCATGGGAGATGGGGCCGCGTCCGCGCACGATCTTTGCGGTGGGTGATTACAAGCAGTCGATTTACGGGTTTCAGGGCGCCCAGCCGGAAGAGTTTCACCGCTGGCGTCACGAATTTTCCAGCCGGGTCCGCAATGCCGGTCTGCTGTGGCGCGATCCGGAACTGAACGTGTCTTTCCGTTCGGTTCCACCCGTCCTGTCTTTCGTGGACGCGGTGTTTTCCCAGCCACTGGCCGCGCATGGTCTGTTGCAGGAAGGCGAAAAGATGCTCCGTCCACATGTCTCGGCGCGTCCGGGGCAGGGAGGGCGTGTGGAACTCTGGCCGCTTGTCCCCGTCGTTCAGGGCGAAGATGATGACGAGGGTCTCACGCCATGGCGCGCGCCTTCCGCCAATACCGGACAGCGCAGCGCGCCGCAGCGTCTTGCTGAAGCCCTTGCGGAATGGATCGACCGGCAGATCGGGCGTCCACCCCAGCCAGGGCAGGCGCCTCTGACCGCAGGCGATGTGCTGATCCTCGTTCCCCGGCGCTCGCCATTCCTGCGTTCGCTGGTCCGGGCCCTGAAATCGCGCAATGTGCCAGTCGCGACGCTGGTCCGGGTCGGGCTGACGCAGCAGGTCGCGGTCCGTGATCTCATGACGCTCTGTGCGGCTCTGCTCCTGCCGCAGGATGACCTGACTCTGGCTTCCGTCCTTACATCGCCGCTCGGTGGGTTGACGGACGACTCGCTGATGGCGCTCGCCACCCGCGATGGCACGGCGCATGCCCTCGGCCCGAAAGGCCAGCCGCTCTGGACTGTTCTGCGCGAACGGCATCGGGAGCGCGAGGACTGGCGCGCGGCGTGGGACATGCTGTCCACGCTCTATGCACGCGTCGATTATGCCTCGCCCTATCGGCTTCTGGCCGAAACGCTGGGCCAGCATGGGGGGCGCACGCGACTGCTGCGTCGTCTGGGGCCGGAAGCTGCTGAACCGGTGGATGAACTGCTGACGGCGGCCCTACGCTATGAAGGGCTGCATCCGCCGTCGCTTCAGGGCTTTTTGCACTGGCTCGAAGCCAGCGAGATTACCAGCAAACGCGAGGCCGAGAGCGATCTGGGAGCCGTTCGCATCATGACGGTTCATGGCTCCAAGGGGCTTCAGGCGCGTCTGGTCGTCATGCCGGACACGACATCCAAGCCGCCGCCAGGCAGCGATTTCCTGTGGGAAGAGGCGGGGGCCTTCGAACTTCCGCTCTGGGTTCCGAAAAAGGACATGGGTACGGACGTTACGACCGCTCTGTCTGAACGTGACGCCGAAAAATCCCGCGCCGAGAGCAACCGCCTGCTTTACGTCGCCCTCACCCGCGCCAGTGACTGGCTGGTGATCTGCGGCGCTGCGGGCAAGCGCGAACCTGTCGAGACAAGCTGGTATCGGCAGTGTGAGGCCGGGTTCCGGCAACTGGCCAATGCCCGGTCTGAACCGATGGATCTGGGTTGGGAGGGCGAGCGGCTCGTGCTGGAAGAGGAGCGCACACTTGCTCCGGTTGCTTTCCAGCCCGGATCGGCCGAACCGCCCTGCGCAACGCTGCCAGACTGGATGGGGCGTGCGCCGGACTGGAAACCGTCCATTGCCCACCGTGAAGATGCCATGACCCGCCCGCTCGCGCCGAGCCGTCCGGATGGGGCGGAGTTCGGCGAACTTCCGGCCGCGCGGTCGCCTCTGGAGCTTCTGGCCGGTCGTCCAACGCCGGTCCGCGAACAGGCCATGCGGCGCGGCACCATGATTCATCGTCTGCTCCAACTCCTGCCCGAAACTCCGGCGGCGGAGCGTGAGGCCGTGGCCGTGCGCTGGCTGTCCCGCCGGGCACTTGGCCTGACGGAACCTGAAATTGATCGTCTGGCCAGGCAGGTCCTCGGTGTCCTGTCCCATCCCGACCTTGCGCCGCTTTTTGCGCCCGGAAGCCGCGCGGAGCAGCCGATTTCCGGTGTCAGCGACGGACGGGTCGTGCTTGGGCAGGTGGATCGTCTGCGGATCGGGGACGGGCGGATCTGGGTCTGTGACTACAAGACGAATCGCAATCCCCCTCTGCGGGCTGAGCGCACCCCCGTCGCTTATCTGCGGCAGATGGCGGCCTATCGTGCCGTGCTGGCGCAACTTCATCCCGGCTACGACATTCACTGTTCTCTGGTCTGGACGGAAGGACCGGCCGTTGTCACACTTCCGTCCTGGCTGCTGGATCAGGTCCACCCCGGAGCTTGATGCAGATCAAAAGTCCCTTGCAGTGAAGGGCAGGGCAGCCGATATCCGTTCTCAGAAACATCATTCGCCACAAGGAATACCCTCATGAGCGCAAATACCGTCGCCGTCAGCGACAGCAGCTTCGAAGCCGACGTCCTGAAGTCCGAAGGTCCGGTTCTGGTCGATTTCTGGGCGGAATGGTGCGGCCCGTGCAAGATGATCGCTCCGGCGCTTGAGGAAATCGGTGCCGAGTATCAGGGCCGTCTGAAGGTTGCGAAGGTCAATATCGACTCCAACCCGGAAGCCCCGACGAAGTATGGCGTCCGTAGCATCCCGACGCTGATCGTCTTCAAGGACGGCAAGCCGGTGGCCCAGCAGATGGGCGCGCTGCCGAAGAGCCAGCTCAAGGCCTGGATCGACCAGTCCCTCTGATTGACCCGGAATAACGGGTAAGGGAAGGACAGTCAGGGGGCGTGGTCACGGTCCTGCGCTTTGTGTAGGATCGTTTCATGCGCTCGAAAGCTCCGACCTTCCCGACCCCCGTTCTCCTGACCTCCAGTGAGGAGGTGGCCCGTATCTGCGAAAAACTGCAGAACGAGCCTTTCGTGACCATAGATACGGAGTTCGTCCGGGAACGGACCTACTGGCCCGAACTCTGCCTTGTCCAGCTTGCCGGAACCGAGGACGTTGTCCTGATCGACACGCTGGCTCCCGGCATCGACCTTGCCCCTCTTGGAGTGCTTCTGGCCAAGCCGGACTGCACCAAGGTCTTTCATGCCGCCCGGCAGGACCTTGAGATTTTCCTGCATATTTTTGATCGCCTTCCGGTCTCGGTTTTCGATACGCAGGTTGCTGCCATGGTGGCCGGTTTCGGCGATCAGGTTGGCTATGACAGTCTGGTTGGCGCAATCACCGGCCGCAGCATCGACAAGGCGCACCGTTTCAGTGACTGGTCGGCCCGTCCGCTCAGCGCGGCGCAGCTCGCCTATGCCGCTGCCGACGTCACCCATCTGCGGACGGTCTATGCTGCGCTGCGTAAGCAGCTTGCCGAGCAGGACCGTCTGCACTGGGCCGACTCCGAACAGGCCATTCTGACGGAAGAAAAAACATTCCGTCCAGATCCCCGTCGCCTGTGGGAAAAGCTCAAAGCCCGCACCAGCAATCGCCGGATGCTCGGGATCCTGCGCGAAGTCACCGCCTGGCGCGAACAGGAAGCGCAGAACGCTGACATTCCCCGCCAGCGCGTCATCCGTGATGAAAGCCTGCTGGAAATCGCAGCCGTCCATCCCGATACGGTCGAGGCTCTCTCCCGTATCCGGGGCGTGACCAGGGGGTTTGCTGAAGGCAGGATGGGCAAAGGTCTGCTCGAAGCGATCCGTATCGCCCAGGAGCTTCCGGAGTCCGAACTCCCCAAGGCTCCCTCCAAATCCGATCGTCCACGGCCGTCTGCGGCTCTTGTGGCCCTTCTGCGGGTTCTGCTGGCCGCCAAGTGCGAGGAGCACAAGGTGGCGCCCCGTCTGGTGGCCTCCTCGGATGATCTGGACCTGATCGCTCTTGGCGAAACCGATGTCGGTGCGTTGAAAGGCTGGCGTCGTGAGCTTTTCGGTCTGGATGCTCAGGCGCTGGTCCGTGGAGAAATCGCTCTGGCCGTTGTGAACGGTCTTGTGGAGCTTCAGCACGTCTCGGAAGCAGTCGTTTAAGAACCGCCTTCGACGTGACAGGGAGTTTCTGGTAAGAAACCTCCCGAAGATGTTCCGGGTCCGGTGGGCCGGGACTGCAAATCAACAGCATATCGGGCCAGCCCAGGCACCGAAGCGGGACAGGGAAACGAACATATGGAGTGGACGGACGAGACGATCGCCAGACTTCGCGATCTGTGGAGTCAGGGACTTTCGACCGCCGAAATCGGCCGCCAGCTCTCCATCACCAAGAACGCGGTCGTCGGCAAGGCGCATCGTCTGGGCCTGCCGCCCCGCCCGTCTCCCATCCGCAACCGCAAGGTCCAGGACGGTGAAGCAGGTACGACGGAAGCCATTCCCCGCCGTAAAAGCCCTTCTCGTGCCAAGGCCGCCGAGCCTGCGGCAGTGGATCTGCTCGTGGACAAGAATGCGGGCCCCTCCAGGGCGCCTGCGAATGTTGCGGAGAAGGCGGCAGAAAAGCCCGCTCCAGTGCGCAAAGCGCCTTCCCTCGTTCCGGAAGCCGCGCAGCCGGCGCCTCCGGTCACCTCCGTGTCACGCTCTCTGCCGCCTGCCGCCAAAGAACCTGTCGCAGCCCGTCGGGAGCCTGCTGTGGCCCCCAGGCCCGAACCTCGCGTTGCTCCCGCGCCGCGTCCGGCCATGCCGCCCCGCTTTTCCACCGCTGGTATCGACCGCCCGACCCGCCGTGGCCCGTCCTGTTGCTGGCCTATCGGCGATCCCGGTACGCCGGGTTTCCATTTCTGCGGTGCGACGCCGCTTCCTGGGAAGCCGTATTGTGCCGAACATGCGGCTATTGCCTATGTAAAGATCCGCGATCGACGCGACTGACAAGGCCCACGAGCCCGAAAAGGCCGCCCTCCCATCGGAGAGGTGGCTTTTTTTATGGCCGCAGACTGGAAAAGGCTTCACATCCTGTTCGCGAAAGCAAGCCATGACAACCATGCACCGCGATCTGCGATGGCAGGAGATCCGCGACGGATCAAAGTGTCAAGTCTTTGAAAACAGGGGAGAATGGTGCTGCTGGACAGGATTGAACTGTCGACCTCTCCCTTACCAAGGGAGTGCTCTACCACTGAGCTACAGCAGCGTACCGTTGCCTTGGCGCGCTTCGTAACGGGTCAGCGCGCCAAGCGCAAGCCTTAATCGTCCCGGTGGACCTTTTCCATGCGCTCGTGGCGTTCCTGAGCGTCGATGGACAGGGTCGCGATCGGGCGCGCTTCAAGGCGTTTCAGGCCGATCGGCTCTCCCGTCTCTTCGCAGAAACCGTAGCTTCCGTCATCGATACGTTCGAGGGCCATATTGATCTTGGTGATCAGCTTGCGCGCACGGTCACGGGTGCGGAGCTCGAAGGCCCGGTCCGTTTCGACGCTGGCACGGTCGGTGATGTCTGATTCATGAATTCCGCCTTCCGAGAGACTCGCAAGGGTTCCATCCGCCTCTTTCAGCAGATCCAGACGCCAGCGCAGAAGCTTCTGCCTGAAGTACTCGACCTGAAGCGGGTTCATGAACTCTTCATTGTCGGAGGGTCTATAATCCGGCGGCAGCGTAATCATGCGCATCCAATCCCTGGCTGATCTGCCAGCGTCCGCTTCCAACAGCCGCAGGCGATAACGCGCGGCTTATAGCTATCCCAGCCGCATCCGCCAACCCCGAGCATGCTTTGCCGGTTTGTCGGAAAGCGCGGAAATCCGCGTCTCTGTTAGCGGTTTCTTTACCCAGTGTGCCCATCCTCAATACCCGAGCCCCCCAGACCTGCCTTGCAGGCATCAGGATACCGCCCGTCGCCCATGCGCTTTTTCACGCAATTTCCGTTCTTTATTCAGACCCTGACGCAGCGACTAATCGCATTCGTCTGTGTCGGGTTGCTGCTCCTGCCAGGCTTTACCTTGGCTGCCAGCGTTCGCATCAAGGACATCACGGATATGGAAGGTGTCCGGAGCAACCAGTTGATCGGTTATGGTCTGGTGGTGGGCCTGAACGGAACGGGCGACCGGCTGACCAATACGATTTTCACGCGCGAAACCCTGATTTCCATGCTGAACCGTCTGGGTGTGAACATCCGCGATCAGGAAACCCAACTCCAGACGCATGACGTAGCCGCTGTCATGGTGACGGCCGATCTTCCGGCTTTCGTTCATGGGGGTAACCGCATCGATGTGACCGTCTCGGCTGCGGGTGACGCGTCTTCCCTGACAGGCGGAACGCTTCTGGTGACCCCGCTGATGGCCGCTGACGGTGAGGTCTATGCCGTTGCTCAGGGCTCTCTGGCGACCAATGCGTTCTCGGCTCGCGGCGCGGCTGCATCTATTACCCGCAACGTGCCGACCAGCGGACATATCGCCAATGGCGGGATCGTCGAACGGGAAGTGCCCTTCGACCTCAGCCATCGTGCGAACCTGCATCTGAGCCTGCGTAACCCCGATTTCACGACGGCGAGCCGGATCGCGGCCATCATCAACCGGACCTTTGGACCGATTGCAATCGTTCAGGATCCACGGACAGTCCTGCTGGATCTGAGCAATCATGATCCTGTTTCCACGCTCTCGCGAATCGGTGATCTGCTGGTAACGCCTGATACGCCGGCCAAGGTGGTCGTGGACGAAGCCAGTGGAACCATCATCATGGGGGCGGATGTCCGGATCAGCACCGTTGCCGTGGCGCAGGGCAACCTGACGGTTCAGGTGACGGAGACGCCCCAGGTCTCCCAGCCAGGGCCATTCTCCGGCGGTCAGACGGCTGTCGTGCCCCGTACGAACGTCAAGGTGGATACGGGCAAGACCCATCATCTTGCCGTCGTCCCGGGGGGGACCACACTCCGGGAGCTTGTTTCAGGGCTGAATGCGCTGGGAGTAGGACCAAGAGACATGATCAGCATTCTGCAGGCCGTCAAGGCCGATGGCGCCCTGCAGGCAGAACTGGAGATGCGTTGATGACAGTATCCTCGACCACCGCCACGGTATCGCAGGGATTGCCACTGCACGGGCAGAAGGCAGATCCGGCCAAGACCCTGAAGTCGGCTCAGAGTTTCGAGTCGATGGCCATCAACCAGATGCTTCAGCCCATGTTCGCCACGGCTGAAGAGAGCGACAGCATGTTCAGTGGGGGGGCAGGGGAAAAACAGTTCCGGCCCATGCTGGTGGAACAGATCGCCAAGCAGATGGAAAATAACGGTGGAATAGGCCTGACGGACGCGATTGACCGTCAGATGCTGGCCATGCAGGAGCAGAAATGAGCGCTTCCATTATTCCGGCCATGCAGCGGCTGATCGCTATTCTCGAAGCGGAAAATTCTGCACTGGAAGAGGCACGGATTCCGGATGCCTTGGCTCTGCTTCAGGAGAAACAGGATGCAGCTAGAAAACTGGGGCAGGAAGTTTCCGCGGCCAATGACCGCAGGGAGAATCTCTGCCCGTGCTGCCCGGAGGACGACGGGACTGTTGCGCGGGAAGACTCGCCAGCCTTTCCATATCGCGATCTGCTGGCACAGATGACGGAACTGGGCAATCGCAATGGCGAGCTTCTGCAAAGGGCCATTACAGCCCAGAAGCGCGTCATCGAACTGCTGGCATCCACGCCAATGACGGCTCAGCCGCAAAACTACGGCAACCAGGGAGGATATGCCCCCGTGACTGACAGGCCGGCCCTGTTTGTCAGTAAGGTCTGAGCTTCGGGGTCAGTCTTCGGCGAGTACCTGATGACTGACTTTGACCCGTCCCACGCGCCGGCGATCCATTTCCAGCACCTCGAACAGCCAGCCTCCGAATGCTACCTTGTCGCCCCGGGCGGGAACGCGCCGCAGAAGCGCCAGCATCACGCCGCCAAGGGTATGATACCCGCCGGCGCCCGGCAGTTCCGGCAGGTCGAGACGAGAGCGCAGTTCATCTGCCGGCATGAAGCCGTCGAAAATATATTCGTCTTCGCCTTCAGCCGCCTGAAGCTCTGAAGATGACGATTCGGTCTTTTCCTCACCGACGATGGCTTCGAAAACGTCCGAGGGGGTCACGATGCCTTCGAAGGAGCCGTATTCGTCCAGGACGAAGGTGATGCCGAGATTGACTCCCCGCATACGCTCGATCATGTCCTGGGCGGTGAGGCTGTCCGGAATGACCGGCGGCTCACGCAGGACCGCATCGACGGAAACCGGAAGCTTCAGAAGCAGCCGGTCCATCATGTCCTTGGCCAGAATCACACCGACGGGATGGTCGACGTCTCCCTCACAGACGACAATCCGGGCATAGGAAGACTGGCGTAATTTGCGGACCAGCGTTTCCTGATCCGCATGTCTGTCGATCCAGAAAAGCTCGTTGCGGGGGGTCATGATGGCGCGGACGGGGCGGTCTGCCAGGCGCAGAAGGCGCTCGATCATGGCCTGCTCGTCGGTTTCGAGAACGCCTGCGCGGGCGCCTTCGGCCAGAACGGCTTTCAGTTCTTCTTCTGTTACCGCTGCGCGTGTCAGGGGGCCGACACGGAGCAGGCGGAGCACCAGTGAGGACGTGCCGCTGAGCAGCCAGACAATCGGCTGGGCGATCCGGGCCACGCCGACCAGCAGCCATGCCAGTCGTGAGGCAATGGCTTCCGGCTGCTGCAATGCGATCTGTTTGGGAATGAGTTCACCGAAAACCAGCATGGCGAAGGTGATCATCGCCACGACCAGCACGATCGAGACTTCGCTCGCAATCGGACGAAGCGAGGGAATATTGGCGATCCATGCCGTGACGGTACTTTCCATCTGGCTGCCGCCAAACGTACCTTCAAGGATGGAAACCAGCGTCATGCCCACCTGAACGGTCGGCAGGAAGCTGTGCGGATCTTCTGCCAGCCGGATTGCGGTCGTGGCCCCCCGGACTCCCTGCCTGGCCAGTACGTCCAGCCGTGGCCGCTTTGCCGAGATGAGTGCCATTTCTCCCATGGCAAACACGGCATTGAGGAAAATGAGCAGACAGATAACGAGGATAGGGGTCAGCATGATCCGGCCAGAATAATGAAGACACAATCATAACAGGACGACTGACGGATGCCATGCCCTTGATTGTGCCGCCGCAGAGGAAAGACTTTCCCCATAAAAAAACCGGCTCACGAAGAGCCGGTTTTCTGTTTCGCCCCCAGGAGAAAACGGGTTCTCAGTCTGCTGCGTCAGCCACATCCGAAACCGTGTTGGCCGGACGGCCATTCACGCGGACGCGGGGACCGCGGGCCGGCTTGGCGCCCGTGGAGATCCGCTCCATCTGCTGCTGGACCTGCTCCTCATAGCCGTATTCGGCCGGGCGCTGGTTGGCGAGCGAGATTTCCGGGACCATCGGCTTTTCGGTTTCCGGTCCGAACAGGGCCACCTTGGCGATATGCCAGGGACGCGCGACGGCATCCATGACGGCGGTGGATTCGTAACCGGAATGCACCATGCAGTCAGCGCATTTCTCGTAAGCGCCGGTGCCGTACTGCTCCCAGGCCGTATCGTCCATCAGTTCCTTGAAGGTCTTGGCATAACCCTCGCCAAGCAGATAGCACGGACGCTGCCAGCCGAAGACCGTGCGAAGTGGCTTGCCCCACGGCGTGCAGTGATAGTTCTCGTTGCCGGCCAGGAAGTTCAGGAACAGTGGAGACTGCGTGAAGCGCCACTTCTTGCCCTTGCCGAGGCGGAAGATGTCGCGGAACAGCTGCTTCGTCTTCTGGCGGTTCAGGAAGTGTGCCTGATCCGGTGCGCGCTCATAGGCATAGCCCGGAGCGGTCATGATGCCGTCCACGCCCATCGCCATGACTTCGTCGAAGAAAGCTGCCACGCGCTCGGGGACCGCACCGTCGAACAGGGTGCAGTTGATGGACACACGGAAACCACGGGACTTTGCAAGACGGATTGCTGCGGTCGCACGCTCGAAAACGCCTTCCTGACAGACGGAGGCGTCATGCATGAGCTGGTCGCCATCCAGATGTACGTCCCAGGAGAAGAAGGGGGAAGGCTCGTAATCGTCGAGCTTCTTCTCCAGCAGCAGCCCATTCGTGCACAGGTAGACGTATTTTTTCCGCCCGATCAAACCTTTGACGATCTGGGGCATTTCCTTGTGCAGGAGAGGCTCGCCACCGGCGATGGCGATGACGGGGGCACCGGCTTCCGTGTCGGCATCCAGGCATTCCTGAAGGCTGAGACGCTGGTTCAGGATTTGCGCGGGATAGTCGATCTTGCCGCAGCCGGCGCATGCCAGGTTGCAGCGGAACAGCGGTTCGAGCATCAGGACCAGCGGATAACGCTTGCGGCCCGTGAGGTGCTGCTTGACAACGTACCGTCCGACTCGGACAGCCTGCATCAAAGGAACGGCCATTATAATCCTCTGGTTCTAGCCACCGGAAGGTGCGTCCATAGGGCGCCCGGGGCCTTGCACATCGTGGATGGCCCGTGGCTGTCTTCCCTGTCCCGGCTCCGGAAAGGCGGGAAACATGAAGGGCCATTGGGCATAAGATTGACTGCCTATAGACCCATTGTCGTGTTCGCCTCAATGTCAGGCTGCATAATTCGCATCAGGGCTGTGGCTAATCGAGCACAGATCGCTCTATGGATGCCAGAACTTGTTACAGGAGCTTGATACAGTGTGTCATGAACCTGATCTCTACGCACGGAACTGTCTACAGGACGAAAGCACGATCATGATTTGCCGTTTTTCCCCGAAAGTGACCCGGTCCCTTCTGTCCGCCTGCCTTCTGACGGGGCCTGTCGCCCTGACGGCGCTTGCCCCCGCCGCCCTGGCCCAGACGGCCGTCATGGCGGCGCCGGCTGATTCGACATCCGCGGTGGCGCCGATCTTGTCTCTGTATGACGCCCTGAAAGCGGCCCAGAAGACGGGAAAGACCGCCCGGCAGCGTGCGACGATGATCGCCCCGGCCGTAGATCGTGCCTTTGACCTCGAAGCGATTCTCCGCCGTTCGGTCGGTGTGCGCTACAACAACCTGAGCCCGTCCGACCGGACCCGTCTTCTGGGATCGTTCCGCCAGTTCACGATTGCCCGGTACGCCTCTTCGTTCAAACCTGAAGCCCAGGCGGCATTCACGGTGTCTTCGCAGACCCGGCCCAGTCCGACCGGAGGCCAGATCGTCGATACGACGATTGGCGGTATGGATGGCGGGGAGGTCACTCCGATCGACTACATCATGACGAATGGCGCGTCCGGCTGGCGGATTACCGATGTTCTGCTCAATGCCCATATCAGTCAGGTCGCTGCCCAGCGCGCCGATTTCGGCGGGGCTCTGAGCCAGGGTGGCGCCAATGGTCTGGCCGATCATCTGGACAGCAAGACTGCCCATTTCCTGCATGACTGAGTCCGCACCCGCGACCGCACCCTTTCCCAAAAATGTTCGGGAAGGCTAGAAGACCGTCGTGCCCTTACCTCTTACGATCGCGGCCGGTTTCTGCGCCCTTGTTTCCGCCGCCGGCAATCTGCAGGCGCTGGCGGGCGCAACCCTGCTCGCACGGTTCCGTCGGACGGAGCGCAGAGCGGATGACGCCCTGCGCCTGTCGGACCGGACCTGGCCTTCAGTCACGGTTCTCAAGCCGCTGCATGGCAATGAGCCGCTGCTGGAGGATGCGCTGGAAAGCGTGTTCACGCAGGACTACCCGGATTTCCAGATTGTCTTCGGCGTTCAGGACAGGGAAGATACCGCCCTAGCCGTCATTGAGCGCCTTCGGGCGCGTCATCCGCGGATTCCCGCCAGCGTGGTGGTTGATCCGCAGGAACACGGTCCGAACCGCAAGGTCGGAAATCTGATGAACATGTACGGCGAAGCCCGTCATGACATTATCGTGATTTCCGACTCCGATATTCACGCCAGTCCCAACTATCTGCGTCACGTGGTGACGAGTCTGGAAGAGCAGGGGACGGGTCTGGTCACGACATTGTATGCAGGGCGTCCGGCCACAGGCACGCTCGTGCAGCAGCTTGGCGCCTGCCAGATCAATCATAACTTCCTGCCCGGCGTCATGATGTCCCGTTTTCTGGGGCGTCAGGACTGTCTTGGGGCCACGATGGCCCTGCGGCGTCAGACCCTTGAGGAGATCGGCGGCCTTGAGGCGCTGGTCGATCATGTGGCTGACGATGCCGAACTGGGCCAGCTTATCCGGGCGCGGGGTGAGACCATTACCATCGCGCCGACCCTGACCCACACGACTGTGGGCGAACATTCACTCAGTGAACTGCTGGCCCATGAGCTGCGGTGGGGGCGGACCGTCAAAAATGTCGCTCCCGTCGGCTATGGACTGTCCGCCATCCAGCTTCCCCTGTTCTGGGCCGTGACGGCTGTCCTGTTCCGTCCGAACGCCTGGTGGACATGGTTCATGCTGCTTCTGACATGGCTGGTGCGCGCCATCGGAAGCCGCATCATGGATCGTGCCACGGAGTGCCCGCTCCCGGCCGCAATCCCGCTCCTGGTCGTCCGTGACTGGCTGTCCGCGGCCATTATGGTGGGCAGTGCGCGCGGATCACGCGTTGCATGGCGGGGCAGAACGGTCCATATCGCCCGAAGAAAACGTAATTCCGCGTCCTGCGCCCCCTCGCTCCAGGCCGGCGCCACCCACAGGAGTGTCCGATCATGATGAGAACCCTTTTTCTCCAGCCTCCTTCCTTCGACGGCTTCGATGGCGGCGCTGGCTCCCGCTACCAGGCGAAGCGTGAGATCAAGTCCTTCTGGTATCCGACATGGCTGGCTCAGCCTGCCGCGCTCGTTCCCGGATCGCGCCTGATCGATGCGCCGCCGGCCAAGATGGGCATGGATCCCATTCTCGAAGACGTGAAGAACCGTGATCTCGTCGTCATGCACACCTCCACGCCGTCCTTTGCATCCGACGTGCGCGTCGCCCAGATGCTCAAGGATGCGAATCCCAAGCTGATGATCGGCATGGTGGGCGCGAAGGTTGCCGTCCAGCCTACGGAGAGCATGGAGAAAGGCGGCCCGATCGATTTCGTGGCCCGCAACGAGTTCGACTTCACCATCAAGGAAATCGCCGAGGGCAAGCCGCTCGCTGAAGTGGACGGCATCACCTGGCGCAACGAGAAGGGTGAGATCATCGCGAACAAGGATCGCGCGATGATCGAGGACATGGACAGCCTGCCGTTCGTGACCGAGGTCTACAAGCGTGACCTGAACATCAACGACTACTTCATCGGCTATCTGAAGCACCCCTACATTTCGATCTATACGGGCCGTGGCTGCAAGTCGCGCTGCACGTTCTGCCTGTGGCCGCAGACGGTTGGCGGGCACCGCTACCGGACTCGCAGCCCCGAGCATGTGGCTGCCGAAGTGCGTCTGGCCAAGCAGTACTTCCCGGAAGTGCAGGAATTCATGTTCGATGATGACACCTTCACGGACGACCTGCCGCGCGCGGAAGCCATTGCCCGTGAAATGGGCAAGCTCGGTGTCACCTGGTCCTGCAACGCCAAGGCGAATGTTCCTTACGAGACCCTGAAGGTTCTCAAGGAGAACGGCCTGCGCCTGCTGCTGGTTGGCTATGAGAGCGGCAACCAGCAGATCCTGCACAACATCAAGAAGGGCATGCGCGTCGAGACCGCCAAGGAATTCACGCGCAACTGCCACAAGCTGGGCATCAAGATCCACGGGACCTTCATCGTCGGCCTGCCGGGTGAGACGAAGGAGACCATCCAGGAGACGATCGAGTTCGCCAAGGAAATCAACCCGCATACCCTACAGGTTTCCCTGGCCGCGCCGTATCCGGGCACGTTCCTGCACAAGCAGGCGACGGAAAACGGCTGGCTGAACGAGGCGGAAGCCGAACTGATCGATGAGAGCGGCGTGCAGATCGCTCCGCTGCACTACCCGCATCTGTCGCATACGGAAATCTTCGAGAGCGTCGAGGAATTCTATCGCAAGTTCTACTTCCGTGGCTCCAAGATCGCCTCGATCGTCAACGAGATGGTCCGCAGCCCGCAGATGATGAAGCGTCGTCTGCGCGAGGGCGTGGAGTTTTTCCAGTTCCTCAAGGACCGTCACGCCGCCTGAACAGTGCGCGTTTGACCGGATACTACCCAGGGGCCATGGCAGATGTCGTGGCCCCTTTTTCGTGAGACCTTCCATGACATCCAGCACCCTTCGCCGCGCCATCGTATCCGCAGACGATTTCGGCATGAGCCTTGAAGTCAACGAGGCCATCGAACAGGCCCATCGCAACGGCATCCTGTCCACGACCAGCCTGATGGTCGCGGGCGATGCCGCCGAAGATGCCATCCGGCGTGCGAAGACCATGCCGGATCTGAAGGTCGGACTGCATGTCGTGGCGATCGAGGGCAAGTCCGTGCTCGATCTGCCTGCCATCACGGATGAGCAGGGGTGGTTCGGGCGCAACCAGTTGCGTCTGGGTGTCGAGTATTTCTTCTGCCCGGCCGCGCGCAAGGCCCTGCGCCGCGAGATCGTCGCCCAGTTTCGGGCTTTCGCCGGGAGCGGGCTGACGCTCGATCATGCCAACGCCCACAAGCACATGCATCTGCATCCGACCGTGGGACGTTTCCTGATCGAGGCCGGGCTGGAGCATGGACTGCAGGCGGTGCGCTCGCCCTTTGAGCCGCCGGAGCCTGTTGAAGCCAACGACACGCTGGGAGATCGTGCCCTGCGTCACTGGATCGGCGTCCTGCGTCACCAGATCCGCAAAGCGGGTCTGAAGACCAATGACTGGTGTTTCGGTCTGCGCTGGTCCGGCCATATGACGCCGGATCATATTCGCGGCCTCATTCCGCGCCTGCCGGCTGGCACGAGCGAAATCTACTTTCACCCCGCCACAGCCCAGAACGCCATGATGAAGCGCTTCATGCCGGGCTATGAGCAGGAAGGCGAGCTGGCCGCCCTTCTGGACCCGGCTGTGCGGGCGTCATTCGACCGGTCTGGGGTCGCCCGCATCGGCTGGGCCGATCTGTAAGACCGGCCCTGACCGGCGGGGCAGGGTAAGCCTCAGGCCGTCAGCGTAAACGCCTCGGTCGGGCGCGCGCCATAGCGCGTGATGATCTCGCCGGCAGCCTGATTACCCAGCTTCGCGCAGGTCACGAGGTCATGCTTCCTGCTCAGACCGGCGAGGAAGCCCGCGGCGAATGCGTCACCGGCGCCCGTGGTGTCCACGACCTTCACTTCGGTCGTCGGCACGTCATGGCGCTCTCCGTCGCCGATCACGACCGCGCCCTTCTCGCCGCGCGTGATGACGGCCAGCTTCGTCTCGGCGGAGACCTGTGCGACGGCCTCTTCGAAATCGGTGACTTCATACAGGGCCAGAAGTTCGGCTTCGTTGGCGAACAGGATGTCCACATGACCGGCCACAAGTTCGTGGAAGGCAGCGCGATGGCGTTCCACACAGAACGTGTCGGACAGCGTCAGGGCGACCTGACGGTTGGCCTTGCGGGCCAGGCGGGCAGCGTGTTCGAATGCTTCCTGGGCCTGCGGCTTGTCGTACAGATAGCCTTCCAGATAGGTGATCGCCGCATCGGCCACGACGGATTCGTGCACGTCCTCGGGTGTGAACTCCGTGCAGGCACCGAGATAGGTGAACATCGTCCGCTGGCCTTCCGGCGTGACCAGAACGATGCAGCGTGCGGTCGGGGTGCCATCGGCGGCCGGCAGCGGCTCGGACGGGAAGGTGATGCCCTGCTCGCGGATGTCACGTGTGAAGTGGTCGCCGGCTTCGTCAGCCGTCACCTTGCCGAGATACGCAACCTTTGCGCCCATGCGGGCCGCCACGACGGCGGTGTTCGCGCCGGAACCGCCGCCGGTCACATTTTCGATATCGACACGGCTTTCGATGGCATGCGCCGTAGGAGCGTCAATCAGGGTCATGCTCCCGGCAGCGGCGCCAAGCCCGTCGATCAGATCCTGGCCCACAGGGGCGAGAACGTCGACGATGGCATTGCCGATACACAGAAGGTCATGCTGGGGTGCAGACATTGGAACTCCGGTCAGGTCGCTGAAAACTTCAGAAAAAAACATTTAACGGGCGGACTGCGCCATTAAATCAACACGATCATAGGTCCCCTGTGGGTTCACGCCAACTCCCGGTCCATCCGGCGCCGTTTTCCTGCGTGGCCATTCGGCACATTTATGGAAATGCGCGTCTTGTCCCGCCGGGTGGTGAGCGTGTAGCGTTGTCGAAAGGCCCGACCTGACTGTTCCGCCCTCGCGATGGAACATACGGGAGATGTCCTAGACAGAGAGTGTTCTTTTCCAGATCCGCAGCGGGGTTTCCTTGTTCAGAAGACGCAAACCGGAAGATGACTCCAAACCTGCAGAGAACAGCAAGCTCGCAGGACAGCCCATTTTCCCCAACCGGCCGGACGC
The DNA here is from genome assembly GCF_009547075.1 of Gluconobacter aidae. Taxonomy (GTDB): domain Bacteria; phylum Pseudomonadota; class Alphaproteobacteria; order Acetobacterales; family Acetobacteraceae; genus Gluconobacter; species Gluconobacter aidae. The sequence goes on along the minus strand of NZ_WIPH01000005.1, from coordinate 66,506 downwards.
TCCCAGCCAGACGGCTCCCGCGTCAGGATCCGGATCGCCTGCCAGTCCCCAGCAGCCCAACCAGCAGAAGGACCCCGCTCCCATGGGTCGTACCCCTTTTCCGACACCGCCGTCCCCCAACTCTCCGACGGGCGCGATGCCGGCAGGGGCTCCGCGCCCTGGTGCGGCCGCCGTTCCGGGCGCACCCCGCCAGACCGGTCCGGAGCGCCGCACGCTCGTCGTGGGCCGTGGCATCAGCGTCCAGGGTTCGGTGCAGGACGCCGAGCGCCTCGTGGTCGAAGGGACCGTCGAATCCAGCATGATCCAGGCCAGCGAGCTTCAGGTCACGCATGGCGGCGTCTTCCGCGGTGGTGTTGAAGTCGAGGACGCGGAACTGGCCGGCACGATTGACGGCACCCTGACCGTCAATGGCAGCCTGACGATCCGCTCCACCGGCCGTCTGATCGGCAAGGTGAAGTGCCGTCGCCTGCAGGTCGAGGACGGGGGGCAGATCACCGGTCAGCTCGAAATGATTACGGATGGTGCGCCCATACGCCCGGCTGCCAGCGACGCCGCCAAGGCCGGCCCGGCTGCTGGTGAAGGTGCCAGCGAAGCCCCCTGATCCGTTTTCCGGACCAGCAGAAAGCCCGTTCCCGTGTCGGGGCGGGCTTTTTTGTGTCCGGGTCCTTTCCGCTGGCGGCAGAACATCGCCCAGGGCCGCCCAGACAGGAGAAGCTCCATGACATTCCGTCTGCTCCCCGCAGTTGCCGCAGCCCTGCTGTGCGCCCCCTTCGCCGCGTCCGCGCAGGGTCTTTTCGGGCAGGCCCTGACACGCCAGGCCCCCCACGACATGCCTGCCACCTGCGATAATGCCCGTTTCCTTGCGGATCAGCAGGGGCTTGAGCAGTCCGGCCCCACCCGCATCGATCTTCCCGAGCATCTGTGCGGACAGGTCCTCGCCATTTCTCCAAAGGCCAGACGGACCCGCAGCGGCTGGCATGGCTATTTCTATGTGTCGGTCGGGCAGGGTGTTTCCATCCGGATCGTCTCCGACCTCGATGAGATGAACGCCCCCCAATGGCCCTGGGTCAACAAGGGCGATCAGGTCGAAGTGCAGGGGCGGTATTACTACGACAGCCTGCGTCGTCAGGGTGTGGACTGGACCCATCACGGCACGAGCCGCAAATGGCGCTGGCCCGGCTATGTGGTCGTGAACGGCACCCGGTACCAGTAACGAAAAAGGCCCGGCGAGACAGTGTCTCACCGGGCCTTTTTCTTGTTGGAAAGGGCTTCAGTTTGTCGCTTCGTCTTTCTTGGAAGCCCCATCCTCGCCCCTGGCGCTGTCCCGACCTTCGATGATGTCGAAGTCGAGCGCGCCGTTCTTCATGCCGATCTTCACGGCGCCACCCTGAGCAAGCCGCCCGAAGAGCAGCTCTTCCGCCAGCGGTTTCTTGATGTGCTCCTGAATGACGCGGCCCAGAGGACGTGCGCCATACAGGCGGTCATATCCGCGCTCGGCCAACCACTCTTTCGCGCTCGAGGAGATCTCGATCGTGACATGACGATCGGCAAGCTGCGCCTCAAGCTGCAACACGAACTTCTCGACCACGCGGCCCACCGTTTCCGGCGTCAGGTTGGCGAATGGAATGATCGCATCCAGACGGTTGCGGAATTCCGGCGTAAACAGCCGCTTGATTGCCTCTTCATCCTCACCGCTGCGCACGGTCCGGCCAAATCCGATCGTCTCCTTGGACAGATCCGCCGCGCCCGCGTTCGTGGTCATGATCAGGATCACGTTCCGGAAATCAACGACCTTGCCGTTGTGGTCCGTCAGGCGACCATGATCCATGACCTGAAGCAGGACATTGAACAGGTCCGGATGGGCCTTTTCGATTTCGTCCAGAAGCAGGACCGCATGAGGATGCTGGTCGATCGCATCCGTCAGCAGACCGCCCTGATCGAACCCGACATAACCCGGCGGCGCACCGATCAGGCGGGAGATCGAATGACGCTCCATGTATTCGGACATGTCGAAGCGGATCAGCTCGATTCCAAGCGAGTTGGAAAGCTGTTTCGCGACTTCCGTCTTGCCGACACCCGTGGGGCCGGAGAACAGGTAGTTGCCGATCGGCTTTTCCGCATCGCGCAGACCCGCACGGGACAGCTTGATCGCCGCCGCCAGTGCGTCGATCGCCTTGTCCTGCCCGAAGACCATGTTGCGGAGATCCCGCTCCAGGTGGCGCAGGGTCTCACGGTCATTAGCCGAGACGCTTTTGGGAGGGATGCGGGCGATCTTGGCGATCGCCTCTTCCACATCTTTCAGCGTCACCGTCTTGCGGCGCTTGTTCTCGGGCACCAGCATCCGCGCCGCGCCGACTTCGTCGATCACGTCGATCGCCTTGTCCGGCAGTTTACGGTCATGAACATACTTGGCCGCCAGTTCGACCGCGCCGCGCAGGGCCTCGTCGGTGTAACGGACCTTGTGATGCTTCTCGTAACTGCCTTTCAGGCCGCGCAGGATCTTGATTGCGTCTTCGACGGAAGGCTCAGGCACGTCGATTTTCTGGAAGCGGCGCACAAGTGCCCGGTCCTTCTCGAAATGCTGGCGAAACTCCTTGTAGGTCGTCGATCCGATGCATCGCAGCGTTCCCGCAGCCAGGGCTGGCTTGAGCAGGTTGGAGGCATCCATCGCACCGCCGGAAGTGGCCCCGGCGCCGATGACCGTATGGATTTCGTCGATGAACAGGATCGCGCCCGGCGTCTGGTCCATTTCCGTCACGACGGCCTTCAGCCGCTCTTCGAAATCGCCGCGATAGCGCGTGCCAGCCAGAAGCGATCCCATGTCGAGCGAGTAGATCGTGCTGTTCAGCAGCACTTCCGGCACGTCGCCTTCCACGATCCGCTTGGCCAGACCTTCGGCAATGGCCGTCTTGCCCACGCCCGGATCACCCACATAGAGCGGGTTGTTCTTGGTGCGGCGGCACAGGATCTGGATCGTGCGTTCGATTTCCTGATCGCGGCCGATGAGCGGATCGATCCGCCCTTCACGCGCCCGCTCGTTCAGATCGACGCAATAGGTCGCCAGCGCGCCTTCCTTGGTGCTTTCCTTGCGCTCCTCACGCTCGGACGTGTCCTTGGAAGCCGCGGCCGGACGCCGTCCCGCGCCACGGTCCGGAGCCTTGGCAATGCCGTGGGAGATGAAATTGACCGCGTCGAGTCGCGTCATGTCCTGCAACTGCAGGAAATAAACGGCATGGCTTTCGCGTTCGGCAAACAGGGCCACGAGGACATTCGCGCCCGTGACTTCGTCGCGACCCGTGCTCTGGACATGGATCGCCGCCCGCTGGATCACGCGCTGGAAGGCCGCGGTCGGCTTGGGTTCTGTCGGGCGTTCCGCCGCCAGTCCCGCCAGATCCTTGTCCAGAAAATCCTTCAGGTCGGAGCGCAGCTTGTCGAGGTCGATGCCGCATGCCCGGAAGACCGTCAGCGCATCGTCGTCCTCTGTCAGCGCGAGCAGAAGATGTTCGAGGGTTGCATATTCGTGACGCCGCTCACCTGCGAATGTCAGTGCGCGGTGGAGCGTCTGTTCGAGCGTACGGGACAGCATGGGATAGCGCTCCTCTCGACCTCTCGTAGGAAAGGTATCTTGTCGCGGAGTAACGTGTAACGCCAGTCAGAAACGCAGCAGGAAACAACAAATTATCCTGCATCCGTGCTTTTCTGTCTGTCGGACGGATCAGTCTTTCTCGATCGTGCACTGAAGGGGATGCTGGTTCTGGCGTGCCAGATCCATCACCTGTGTCACCTTGCTCTCGGCAACTTCATATGTGAACACACCGCAGATTCCAACACCACGCTGATGGACCTGAAGCATGATGGACGTCGCCTCATCGCGCGTCTTGGAAAAGAAACGCTCCAGGACATGCACCACGAACTCCATTGGCGTGTAGTCATCATTGAGCATCAGAACCTTGTACATGGAAGGCTTGCGTGTCCGGGTTCGGGGACGCACCACCACCCCGATTTCAAGGTCCTGATCCCCGTCCCCGTCTTCTGGTCCATGAGGTGGCATGGAGTCGGGAGACTCCGGTCCCATGCGGGATTCGAGCCGTGAGAACGCGGCGCGGAGAAGGCCATTCGGACAGGGAGGAAGATCATAAGAAGACATGACTGGTATGATATGGTGCGAATTTCGGTCTTGAGAAGGGCTGCGCGCCTCTGAAATGAGGTTTTTATGCGCCTTCCGCCATGATGCTGCCGCGTTTGCCGCCTGCTTACGAAAAATTAAGGAAAGTCCTTCAAAGCTGGTGGACGGGAAGTTTTTAATGCGCCTAAAGTATCAGCAATGCAGGTGGCTTTAGAGCCCGAAACCTTTCCCGCGACGATGTTCCGTTCAGAGGCTGTCAGACAAATGCGTTTCCCGTTCCAGAAAGCTTTTCTGTTGTGCGCCATGACAGCCATGGGTCTGGGATCTGCGAAAGCGCAGTATGCCGGGCATATGTCCACTTATGTGATGGATGCCCGCACGGGCGCGGTTCTCTCGGCAACGGATGCCGAGTTGCAGCGCTATCCGGCGTCCCTGACCAAGCTCATGACCCTGTATCTGACCTTCCGTGCTCTTGAGGCGCATCAGATCACGCTGAACGAGCAGGTTCCGGTCTCCATTCACGCATCCGTCCAGGCGCCTTCCAAGCTCGGGCTCGTGCCGGGGACGCGCCTGACGGTGGAGCAGGGTATTCTGGGACTCGTCACCAAATCCGCCAATGACGCCGCCTGCGCTCTGGGGGAGTTTCTCGGCGGGGGAGACGAAGTCCGCTTCGCGCAGCTCATGACGCAGCAGGCCCGTGCTCTTGGCATGACCAACACGACCTTCCGCAACGCGTCCGGCCTGCCGGATCCGGATCAGGTCACCACGGCCCATGATCTCGCCCTGCTGTCACAGCATCTGATTTCGGATTTTCCTCAGTATTACCACTATTTCAACGTGCCCTCCTTCTACTTCCATCGTCGTATGGTTCCGAACCATGATCCGATGCTGAAGATCTATGCGGGCGCGGATGGTCTCAAGACCGGCTATACCGATCTCGCGGGCCATAATCTCATCACCTCCGCGCAGCGGGGCAACGTCCGCCTGATCGGTGTGGTGATGGGGGCCCCGAACAACACCCGCCGTTCTATGGAGATGGTGGCGCTGCTTGACAAGGGTTTCGCGGATGAAGGCGTCGCGCCCCAGCCGCTTCTTCACTCGGTGGCGCCATCCGGCGTGCTGATGGCTTCGGCCCGTCGTCGCGGTCGTTTCCGTCATTCTGTTCTGCTCGCGGCGTCGCGCCCGATGGAAGTGGCCGATGCGCCGACTGCTTCGCGTCGTTATGGCCGGATTTCCCATCATGGTGCGGCCGTCCGGATGGTCAGCGCGCGTCATGTCGTCACCCACAAAAAGCGTTCCCGGCACAGCTGATACCGAAAATCTGACCTGCCGCCTTGCGATCCTGTCCGGACAGACGCATTTTGTCCGGGCTTTTTGAAGATTGAAGGATCGGGCAGCAGATATGGACAAAGCACGGGGTATCGTTCTCTACGATCAGAACGATTTCAAACATCTGCATCGCGTCGGTCGTCTGACGGCAGAGGCGCTGGACATGATTACTCCCCATGTTCAGCCTGGCGTCACCACGGAAGAGCTCAACCGGCTTATCCATGACTTCACGATCACTCATGGCGCCACGCCAGCCCCGTTGAACTATCGCGGCTATCCAAAATCCTGCTGCATCTCGATCAACCACGTCGTGTGCCATGGCATTCCGGGCTCCAGGAAGCTGTCCAATGGGGACATCGTCAATATCGACGTCACCTCCATTCTGGATGGCTGGTATGGCGACAGTTCGCGCATGTATATCGTAGGCAAGGCCCCCAGGAAGGCCGAGAAGCTGGTTGATGTGACCTATGACGCGATGATGCGCGGCATTGCCCAGGTTCGTCCCGGCAACACGCTTGGCGATATCGGTCATGCGATCCAGGAATATGCAGAGGCCAACCGCTTCTCCATCGTGCGGGATTTCTGTGGCCACGGCATTGGCCGCGACTTCCATTCCGAGCCTAACATCCTGCATTACGGCAGGCCGGGCGAAGGCGTGAAGCTCGTGGAAGGCATGGTCTTTACGATCGAGCCCATGCTGAATATCGGCCGCCCGGACGTGAAGATCCTTGATGATGGCTGGACAGCCGTCACTCGTGACCGCACCCTGTCCGCCCAGTTCGAACATCAGGTCGGCGTGACGGCCGATGGCTGCGAAATCTTCACCCTGTCCCCCAAAGGCTACACCAAGCCGCCCTATGGAGAGACTGCATGAGAGCGTTTCCGCTTTTCCTCGCCACGCTTCTGATCAGCAGCACGACGCTCGCCAATGCCGCGCCTCAGGCGCTCAGCTCCGCCCATGATCCGCTGGCCTTTGGTCCGGACCATGTGAATGCCGGCGTTCTGGCTTCAGGGCGGCACGGCATGGTGGTCTCGGCCCAGCACCTTGCATCTGATGCGGGGGCGCAAGTCCTGGCGCAGGGCGGTAACGCCGTCGATGCCGCCGTGGCCGTTGGATATGCGTTGGCTGTGGTTTATCCTGCCGCCGGCAATATTGGTGGTGGCGGGTTCATGACCCTGCGTCTGAAGACTGGCCAGACGGTCTTCATCGATTTCCGCGAGCATGCACCAGGTGCGGCAACGGCTACGATGTATCAGGATGCCTCGGGCAAGGTCATTCCGGGTCTGTCCACTGAGGGCTGGAAGGCGGTCGCGATTCCCGGCACGGTCGCAGGTCTGGACTCCATCCTTCAGAAATGGGGCAAACTGTCGCGCGCAAAGGCCATGGCGCCCGCCATCGCGCTTGCCCGTGACGGCTTCATTCTGAATCAGGGCGATGCGGATCTCCTGCACACGTCTACGCGCTATTTCCAGAAGGACCCGTATGCCCGGGCGTTCTATCTGCGCCCCGATGGCACGCCGCTTCAGGCCGGTGACCGGCTGGTGCAGAAGGATCTGGCCAACTCCCTGGAGCTGATTGCGAAGAAAGGTCCCAAAGCCTTCTATGACGGTCCGATCGCGAAAGAAATCGTGCGCGCCAGCACGGAAGGCGGCGGCCTGCTTCAGCCTGCCGACTTCACCTCCTATCATATCCGGCATCTCGAACCGATCCGCTGCACCTATCGTGGCTATACGATCGATACCGCGCCCCCGCCGAGCGGGGGTGGGGTTGCGCTGTGCGAGATCCTGAACATTCTGTCGGGCTATGACATGCATGCGCTTGGCCTGCACACGGCACCGTCCGTGCAGCGTGAAGTCGAGGCCATGCGTCACGCCTATTCAGACCGTCGTGACCTGGGCGATCCGGATTTCGTGCACAACCCCGTCGAGCACCTGATTGACCCGGCCTATGCCTATCAGATCCGTCAGGGCATTCCGACCGATCGTGCCCTTTCGTCCAGCACGCTCAGGGCAGGGGAGCCGCTTCCCGCTCCTGTGGCGCAGGCGGCACCCGACACGCAGGAAAAGCACGAGACGACGCAGTTCTCCGTTCTCGATCATGATGGCATGGCCGTTTCCGCGACCTACACCCTCAATGGATGGTTCGGTGCGGGCGTGATGGGCGGGCATACCGGTATCTGGATGAATGACGAGATGGACGATTTTTCGTCCAAACCGGGTGCGCCCAACATGTTCGGCATCGTCGGTTCGGAAGCGAATGCGATCGCGCCGGGCAAGACGCCCCTGTCGTCGATGTCTCCGTCCATTGTGTCGCGGGACGGGAAAACCGTCATGGTGATCGGCAGCCCGGGGGGATCGCGTATTCCGACCATTACGCTGTCCGTCATTCTCGGTGTGATCGATTACGGGCTGGATATCCGTCAGGCCGTGGATCTGCCGCGAATCCACGAACAGTGGGAGCCTTCGGCCGTCGAACTGGAGCCCGATGCGCTGTCTGACGAGACCATGCAGACCCTCAAGGCCGAAGGTTATGCCCTGTCGCCTCATCGTCCCTGGGGTGTGGCCGAGGGGATTCTTGCGGGCCGACCCAGCCTGTCCGCCGCCAAGACCGGTCTGATCTATGGCGCGGCCGATCCGCGTCATGCGGGTGGCGAGGCTGTCGGGGAGTAACGGGGCGTGGTGAGGGCGTTCTCTCATGATTGGGGGTTGTCAGGCACCCCCGTCTCTGTGTTAGGAGAGCGCCGGGAGGTCGGCTTTGGACGGATACCTTGCCAACCCGGTCAGGTCCGGAAGGAAGCAGCCGCAGTGAGTTTTATCCGGGTTGAATGTCCGGCCTCCTACCTCACCCAGTTACCGGATGCGCTTTTTGCGCAGCGTCCCGGCCGTTATCCTGCGGCTCCATCCTCCGCGCCGGGGGGGCGACATTTCCATGACTGATGAAAGCGATGATCTCCCCCTGCCACCTGAAAGCGGTGGTGGCTTCTTTGGAGATTCGCCAGCAGAGAAAAACGCCGCGATGCCCGTTGCCGAGGTCGCACCATATCGCGTTCTCGCCCGCAAATATCGTCCGCAGACTTTTGATGATCTGATCGGGCAGGACTCTCTGGTCCGGATTCTGCGTCGGGCTTTCGAGCTTGAACGTGTGGCGCATGCCTTCATGCTGACGGGCGTGCGTGGTGTCGGCAAGACGACGACCGCCCGCATCATCGCCCGTGCCCTGAACTGCATTGGTCCGGACGGCAAGGGTGGTCCAACGGCCGATCCGTGCGGCGTCTGCGCCAACTGCACGGCCATTCTGGCGGACCGTCATCCTGACGTCCTGGAAATGGATGCCGCCTCCCGCACTGGCGTGGATGACGTACGTGAAATCATCGAGGCCACGCGCTTCCGTCCGATGCAGGCGCGGATGAAGGTCTTCATCATCGATGAAGTCCACATGCTCTCGCGCAATGCCTTCAATGCGCTGCTTAAAACTCTTGAAGAGCCGCCGCCCCAGGTCACGTTCATTTTTGCTACGACAGAACTGCGCAAGGTTCCGGTCACGGTCCTGTCACGGTGTCAGCGATTCGATCTGCGTCGTGTCCCGCAGTCTCTTCTGGCCGGGCACTTTCACAATATCGCCGTCAGGGAAGGAGCGACTCTTTCCGAAGACGCGCTTGCCCTCATCGCCCGCGCGGCCGACGGCTCCGTACGTGACGGGCTTTCGCTGCTCGATCAGGCGATCGCGCAGGGGGCCAGCGACGCCGATGCCGTGGCCGATATGCTCGGTCTGGCGGATCGCGGACTGGTTTTCGATCTGCTGGATACCCTGATGGCCGGCAAGCCCGCGGACGCGCTGGACCTGACCGATCGGGCCTATGCCCGCGGCGCCGATCTCGGCGTTCTGCTGGCGGACCTGCTGGATCTGCTGCATCTGATCTCACGCCTCAAGGCCATTCCATCTCTGCGGGAAGGCCGGGATCTGCCGGAAGCTGAGCGCACGCGGGGTGCGACTCTGGCCGATCGGCTGTCCAATGCAGTTCTGGGGCGCGCCTGGCAGATCCTGCTCAAGGGGGTACAGGAAGTCGAAACCGCTCCGGACCGCCGTCAGGCCGCCGAGATGGTGCTGATCCGCCTGTGTCACGCCAGCCTGCTGCCCACGCCTGACCGCCTGATCCGCCAGTTGACCGAAGGGGGGCAGGATCTGTCGCTCCCGGCTGCTCCATCAGGCCCGATGGGTGGCACGTCTTCCGCCGCGCCGTCCGGTGCGGTCAGCGGCATCGCGTCCAGCAGTGTCAGGGAAGCATCTGGTGGTCACGGGCCTCGCGCGCATGTCCGGCTGGTTGCCAATGGGGGCGAGATCGTCGAGCCCGGCATCGGTTACGCCGAACCTGTCCCGCAGCCAGAACCCGAACCCGAGCTTCCGCCTCCGCCGCGGACCTGGCGTGAAATGGTGGCGATGGTGGCGCGTGAGCGTGAGCCCGTGCTGCACGGTCTGCTCCGCAATGCCGTGCATCTCGTGCGCTTTTCCCCGCCCGATGTGCAGATCCGTGCCGAAGAGCCACAGGCCCGCATCGAACGGCAGCTCCAGAAGCTGCTGGATCGCGTCTATCCCGGCCAGTGGCGCGTCAGTGCCTCGACGGCTCCGGGCGAGCCGACGCTGGATGAGCAGGGCGCCGAGGTCATTGCCATCAATCAGGCTTCGGTGGAGGAGCACCCGTTGGTGCAGGCTATCCTGAAAGCCTTTCCCGGTGCGAAAATCGGGGAAGTGCAGGATCACTCCCTTGATGAATATGGTCTGCCGCCGGAAATCACCGTGCCGCTGACCGATGATGCGCCACCCGATCTGGAATTCGCGCCGCTGGATGCCGATTTCCTTGATGAAGACGATCTGAATCTGAACCGATAGGACGATACTGATGAAGAACCTTGCCGGACTGATGAAGCAGGCCAGCCAGATGCAGGCCAAGATGGAAGCCGCGCAGAGCAATCTGGCGTCTCTTGTGGTTGATGGTTCGGCCGGTGCGGGCCTGGTGACGGTCAAGCTGACGGGCAAGGGCGAGATGCGTGACCTGAAAATTGACCCGCAGCTGGCCGATCCGAGTGATATTGAAACGCTTCAGGACCTGATTGTTGCGGCCTATACGGACGCCAGGACCAAGGCTGAAGCTGCAAGCTCCGAAGCCATGCGTGACGTGACAGGTGGACTCGATCTTCCGGCTGGACTGAAGCTGCCGTTCTGATCCGGGTAGGGATATGACGCCCATGATGGGCCACGGCGACATCGACCGGCTGATCACCATGCTCGCGCGCCTGCCGGGACTGGGGCCACGCTCCGCCCGTCGGGCCGCGCTGGCTCTTCTGCGCCAGCCGGAAAGCCGGATGCTGCCACTCGCCCATCTGATGGAGCGCGCCGCCACGAGCGTGAAGACCTGCTCCCTGTGCGGCAATCTCGATACGGTCGATCCGTGCCATATCTGCACGGATGCAGGGCGTGACCGGGGCCTGATCTGCGTGGTCGAGACCGTGGGCGATCTCTGGGCGCTGGAACGCGCAGGCGTCCATCGCGGGGTTTATCAGGTGCTGGGTGGCACCCTGTCCGCGCTGGCCGGGCTTGGTCCGGATGACCTGAATGTCCGCCCCCTGTTCGAGCGGATCGAGGAAGGCGGGGTGCGGGAAGTCATTCTTGCTCTCAGCGCCACTGTCGAAGGGGCGACGACTGCCCACTGGCTTCAGGAGCGTCTTCTGCCTACAGGCGTGACCGTGACGCGCGTGGGGCATGGGGTGCCCATGGGAGGTGCGCTGGATGTGCTGGATGATGGCACACTGGCCGCGGCTCTCACGGCCCGTCGCTCGCTCTGACCATGACATCGCCATTGCGCATTTCGCCGCGCGTCCCCCGTGTCGCTCTCGTCACGGGAAGCGCGCGTCGTATCGGCGCGTCCCTCGTGGAGATGCTGGCGGAGCAGGGATTCGCGGTCGCCATTCACTGCCGTGACAGCACGAATGATGCCGAGGCCCTGCTGAAGCGGATCGGGGGCAAAGGCTGTGTCCTCAAAGCCGATCTGCAACGCGAAGAAGAGGTCGAAGCGCTTCTGTCCCATGCCGGTGCCGCGCTTGGCCCGGTCGGTATCCTCATCAACAACGCCTCCGCCTTTGTCCGCGACGAGATCGGGAGCGTGACCCGCGAAAGCTGGGACCTGCATCTCGAAACCAATCTCCGCGCGCCCTTCGTGCTCTCGCAGGCCATGGCGCAGGCGCTTCCTGAAGGCGCCGAGGGCCTGATCCTGAACATGCTGGACCAGCGTGTGTGGAACCTGACCCCGCATTTCGTCAGCTATACCCTGTCCCGCACGGGATTATGGACCCTGACGCAGACCATGGCTCTCGCACTCGCGCCCCGGGTGCGGGTGAACGCCATCGGTCCCGGGCCGGTCCTGCCGGCCGTGCGTCAGACGCAGGAGCATTTTGACAGCATGTGCGCCCGAACTCCGCTGCAACACGGCTCCTCGCCCGAGGAAATCGCACAGGCCGCGTTCGCGCTGTTTGCACTGCCCTCCGTGACAGGCCAGATGCTTGCGCTCGACGGTGGGCAGCATCTGAACTGGTCGCCCGCCTCCTGAAGCCTCAGGGGCGGATCGCGGCGGGAAGATAATCTTCCACGACGAGCGAAATCGGTGCGTCATCGATACCGCGTCTCAGCAGCGCCCGGTTTTCCAGAACGATTCCCGAAGCCTGGCCCGGGAAACGTGTTTCGAGTCCCTGCCGCCGGAAAGCCGTCTGGTGGACCACACGACCGAACGGGATGTCGGTCTGTTCAAGCAGTGTGTTCATTGCGGGGGAAAGTCGCTCGGGCACATACCAGTTCCAGGCGTCCGACAGCACGGTCTCGCCGCACAGCAGCCGGACATGCCGTGTCATGACCTGATGCGTCTCGCGGACCTGGAGGAGCGTCAGGATGTCTTCTGTCACGGCCCGGTCCACGCCCAGGCGGATTACCCGGATCGGAGTGGGGCAGCGGGCCTGAAGCACGGCCGTGGCGCTGGGCTGGCTGTCGAGCCGGGCCCTGAATGCGCGAACGGCTGCGCTGTCCGGAGCAAAAACACCTTCCGGATCAGAACAGCCGCTCATAAGTACCGCCAGAGAAACAGCCCGGAGGACTTTGGGGACAACCTTAGTTGTCGTCGCGGTCGTCCTTGTCATTCGGCACTTCGATGTCATTGCTGAGATCGTCGTCGTCATCGTCCAGGTCGTCGTCCGGGGCGATCACATCATCGTCGTCCTCATCTTCGGCGACTTCCAGATCCACGTCGTCCTCATGCTCGTTTGCCTGGGGCTTCGGATCCTTGTCTTCCGGCAGCGGAATCTCGCTGCGTTTGAGGCGGGAATCGTCTGGCTGCGTTGTGCCGCATTTCGGGCACACCGCAGGGACGCGGTTCAGGTCGTAGAAGCGGGCGCTGCATTCAACGCATGTCCGTTTCAGACCAAGTTCGGGTTTTGCCATTGTGCGGGAACCTGCTGATGCCTCGAATAAGGAACGCGGCCATGCCAGCTTGTGCGCGCCCTGTCAAATCCCGAAGCGTGATTCCTGACAGTTTTCAGACGCATGGCTGCGCCGCCCCGACATGATTTACGAGGTGATTGACAGGTGAGGGAAGCCCCAGCCAGAACATTGCCATGCAAGTCTCGCGCCCCCTGACCGTCTCCGCGTCCCCCAAGGGACTTTCCGGCCGTACCCGTGTTCCGGGTGACAAATCCATCAGCCATCGCTCGCTGATGTTCGCCGCTCTCGCTTCCGGCCGTACCCGCGTGACCGGCCTGCTCGAAGGTGAAGACGTGCTGCGGACGGCCGATGCCATGCGCGCCCTTGGCGCGACAATCACGCGCGAGGGCACGGAGTGGACCATTGAGGGCCGCGGCGTGGGCGCTTTGACCGAGCCTGCGGATGTTCTGGACATGGGTAATTCCGGCACGGCAGCCCGCCTGCTGTCCGGGATTCTGTCTTCCCATGCGTTCAACAGTGTCATGACGGGCGATGCCTCGCTCCGCTCGCGGCCCATGCGCCGCGTGACGGTTCCGCTGGCTGCCAATGGTTCCGAATTCCTGACCCGCGAAGGTGGCCGCCTGCCGATGGCCGTTCGCGGGACGGGCGAGGCCAAGCCGATCGAATACCGCCTTCCCGTCGCGTCCGCCCAGGTCAAGTCCGCCATCCTGCTGGCCGGCCTGAACGCCCACGGCACCACGGTCGTGGAAGAGCCCGTCGCGACCCGTGACCACACCGAGAACATGCTCCGCCACTTCGGCGTCGAGGTCGATGTTTCCCGCTTCGGTGCCGGCGGACGCCGAATCGCCCTGACGGGTCCGGTGCGCATGACCGCCCGTGACGTGACCGTCCCCGGCGATCCGTCCTCCGCAGCTTTCCCGATTGTCGCTGCCCTGCTGGTTCCGGGTTCGGATATCTGGATTGAAGGCGTGGGGCTCAACCCGCTGCGTACGGGGCTGTTCACGACCCTGATCGAAATGGGCGCCAGCCTCTCCATTGAAAACGAGCGTGTGGAAGGGGGCGAGCCTGTCGGTGACCTGCATGTGCGCTATAGCCGGCTCAAAGGTGTGGACGTTCCGCCGGAGCGTGCGCCGTCCATGATCGACGAATATCCGGTTCTCGCCGTGGCCTGTGCCTTTGCGGAGGGCTCGTCCCGTCTGCGCGGTCTGGAAGAGCTGCGCGTGAAGGAAAGTGACCGTCTGGCGTCCACGGTCGCCCTGCTGAACGTGAACGGCGCCGAAACCGAAGTCATCGGGGACGATCTCATCGTGAAGGGTGCCCATGCGCCTTTGGGTGGCGGCACGGTCGAGACCCATATGGATCACCGCCTCGCCATGAGCGCCGTCGTGCTTGGCCTTGCCGCCCGGAAGCCTGTGAACGTGGACGACACGGCTTTCATCGAAACCAGCTTCCCCGGTTTCGTGGACCTGATGAACGGTCTTGGCGCGGGGCTGACCCCGTGACGGCACGCCCGCTTGTCATTGCCGTCGATGGTCCCGCCGCGGCCGGGAAGGGTACGCTTGCCAAGGCGCTCGCTGCAAAGCTGGGACTGCCCTATCTCGATACCGGACTGCTCTATCGCGCCGTTGCCCGCCGGATGGTGAATGCGGGGCTGGATCCGGCTGACGATGCGTCGGCTGAGGCACGGGCCCTGCAACAGGCCGATCTGGCCCGGACGGATCTGCGGGTTCCTGAAATCGATCGTGGCGCTTCGCTCGTAGCGGCCCAGCCCGCAGTCCGCGTCGCCCTGCTGGATCGTCAGCGCGTTTTCGCATCTGAAACCGGGGCGGTTGTGGACGGACGCGATATCGGAACCGTCGTTTTCCCGAATGCGGATGTGAAATTCTTCATCACGGCGTCTCCACGCACCCGCGCCCTGCGTCGCCATGGTCAGGTCGGAGGCGGGACTCCGCTGGATGGGGGGGCTCTTGACGCTGCGGTGGCCGAAATCGTGGCGCGGGACGAACGCGACTCATCGCGTGAAACGGCACCTCTGGTGCAGGCCGCGGATGCGGTCCTGATCGAGACGGACAGCCTGTCCGCCGCCGAGGTCCTTGATAAAGCGTGCGAAATCGTGGCCCTGCGTCGGTCGCGAGGCTGAGCTGACGCTGGGGCACCCGTAAAACGGCTTTTTTTATTGACACCGCGCCCCCGCAGGGTGTTGGTGCACCGTATCGCCCGTCCCGAAGGGGAGGGGGATGGTCCGTCCCGCGTCTGGCAGGCGGATCGAACAGCCAATAACCCGATCTGACCGTTCATCGGCAGCGGGGAGACGTTGGGTCCCTCATGGATCTGGCGCAGACGTGGATATCCGCTCCGCCTGCGGAACGGGCATCCGGGAATATCGTATCTACATGGCTTCAGCCACTCAGACCCCCACGACCGAGCGCGCTCACGAAGATTTCGCAGCTCTCCTCGACGAGACCCTGGGCCGTGACACCGGCTTTGACGGTTCCGTCGTCACGGGCCGCGTTGTCCGCCTGACCGACGAATTCGCAATCGTCGATGTCGGCCTCAAGAGCGAAGGCCGCGTGTCTCTCAAGGAATTCGGTCCGGCCGGCGTTGCTCCGGACGTGAAGCCGGGCGATGTCGTCGAGCTTTATGTCGAGCGTTACGAAGACCGTGACGGCTCCATCGTCCTGTCGCGCGAGAAGGCTCGCCGCGAAGAGGCATGGACCGCTCTGGAGCGTGCGTTCGCCAACAACCAGCGCGTCAACGGCACGATCTATGGTCGCGTCAAGGGCGGCTTCACGGTTGATCTCGGCGGCGCCATGGCGTTCCTTCCGGGCAGCCAGGTCGACATCCGTCCGGTTCGGGACGTCGGACCCCTGATGGGCCAGCCGCAGCCGTTCCAGATCCTGAAGATGGACCGCGCCCGTGGCAACATCGTTGTCTCGCGTCGTGCCGTTCTCGAAGAGACCCGTGCGGAACAGCGCTCCGAGCTGATCCAGGGCCTGAAGGAAGGCATGATCCTCGATGGCGTCGTCAAGAACATCACCGACTACGGTGCGTTCGTTGACCTCGGCGGTGTTGACGGCCTCCTGCATGTCACCGACATCGCCTGGAAGCGCATCAACCACCCGTCCGAAGCCCTCCAGATCGGTCAGCCGGTCCGCGTGCAGGTCATCCGCTTCAACCCGGATACGCAGCGCATCTCGCTGGGCATGAAGCAGCTTGAAGCTGATCCGTGGGAAAACGTCGCCATCAAGTATCCGGCCGGCGCACGCTTCACGGGCCGCGTCACGAACATCACCGATTACGGTGCATTCGTGGAGCTGGAGCCGGGCGTCGAAGGTCTGGTGCATGTTTCCGAAATGTCCTGGACGAAGAAGAACGTCCATCCGGGCAAGATCGTCGCCACTTCGCAGGAAGTCGACGTCATGGTTCTGGACGTGGACAGCGCCAAGCGCCGCATCTCCCTCGGCCTCAAGCAGGTTCAGCGCAACCCGTGGGAGCAGTTCGAGGAAGAGCACAAGGTCGGTTCGATCATCGAAGGCGAGATCCGCAACATCACCGAATTCGGTCTGTTCGTTGGTCTTTCCGCAGACATCGACGGCATGGTTCACATGTCCGACCTGTCCTGGGACGAGCCGGGCGAAGCAGCCATGGCGCACTACGAGAAGGGCCAGGTCGTCAAGGCCAAGGTTCTCGACGTGGACCCCGAGAAGGAGCGCATCTCCCTGGGCATCAAGCAGCTTCAGGAAGATCCGGCAGCCGACACGCTGTCCCGCGTTCAGAAGGGTGCTGTCGTGACCTGCGTCGTGACCGCTGTCCAGAGCAACGGTATCGAAGTGAAGGTGGACGACGTCCTGACCGGCTTCATCCGTCGCGCCGAGCTGGCCCGCGACAAGGCCGAGCAGCGTCCGGAGCGTTTCGCGGTCGGTGAGAAGGTGGACGCCAAGGTCGTCTCCGTTGATCGCGCGTCCCGCAAGCTGGCCCTGACGATCCGCGGTCGCGAGGTCGAGGAAGACAAGGCTGCGATCAACGAGTACGGGTCTTCAGACTCGGGCGCATCCCTGGGTGATATCCTTGGTGCCGCCATCCGCCGTCGCAACACGGACGCCTGAGCATCTGCTCTGGTGAACAGGGAGAGGATTTTCTTTTCCTGATCGGGTATGAAAAGGGTCGCTTCGGCGGCCCTTTTTTTATTGAAAATTCATTCTTTCGGGGTGGGCTTTTTCTTAACCGTCCCATCCGCTACAAAAGGAGGTGTGCTGAGACGGAAATGTCGTGAACGGAGGGCATGCCCTGCTGGAATCCGGACGACTGGCCAACATTGAATATGGGAGTGGGCATCCGAGCCCAGAAATTGATGGCGGTCATTTACAACACAAACTATACCCACAATCCCAATTCCTATCTGACGCTTGCGGTTCAGCGGGCAGCCCAGACGCTTTTCGGCAAAGAGCAGGTTGTTGTCGCGGATAACATGAGCCTGGCCGGTATCGCAGCTTCAGGTGAACATGATGTCCTGATCTGCCTGGATGCCCAGCGGATCAATCTTCCGTTAATCCGTCGTGTTCGTCCTGCATTCAGGACCATGATCCTCTGGACATTCGAAGACCCGTTTATGCGGGATTTCAATGTCGAGAATGCCGAACTCTTCGATTTCGTTTTCACGAACGATCCGTCCTGTGCTGAATACTATCACGGCAAGGGGCATTACCTGCCGCTGGCCGCAAGCCCGTCGATTCATGAGCGCCCCGTACTTCCCGCTGCCGAGCTGGAATATGATATTTTCTTTGCCGGTACAATGTGGCCCAACCGGGTTCATACCCTGCGCAAGGTTATCGCAGCGTTCCCCGATGCCCGTCTCAAGCTCGTCTGCCCGACCAACGAATTCCTTCCGCCTCTGCCGGCCGATCTGGCTGCGCTGGCCATCCAGCGCCCGATCAGCCACGAAGCCTTCATTGATTTCGCGAATGTCAGCGCCGTCACCCTGACCATGTTCCGTGACTATGCCAGCCACGGTGATGTCAGTCAGGCGACGGCTCCAGGGCCGCGTTTCTTCGAACTGGCCCTGGCAGGCGCTGCCCAGGTCGTGGAAGCTCCGGAAAGCATGGGCGCCGAGCATTTCGAGACCGTGAACGGCATTGCCCTGGCCCGCGATGCCAATCAGGTCGTGGATGCCATCGCCCGGCTGCTCCAGCAGAAGGGCGCGCGGCGCAATGCGGCTCTGGCCGCGCAGAAATCCGTCGTATCGCAGCATCTGTACGAGCACCGTCTCGCGAAGATGCGCGACATTACTGGGGTTGACTTCGGTCGCCGCTCCAGGGCCCTCGCTCCTCTGCGCCGTCGTCGCCGGCTGCGTGTGCTCATGTGCACGCATTCTACGATTCATGAGCAGGCATGGGGTGGCGTCGAAGTCTACCAGCAGGGTCTGTGTGCGCTTCTGTCGCGTGATGTGGAGTATTTCTACTGGCTGCGTCGTGGCGGTTTCTGCCGCCTGACCACGGCCAACGGCCACGAACTGGAGCGTTTCGACGTGCCGGAAGTCGGCTGGCAGGACGCGATGTGCGATTCGCCCGAAGAAATGGCGTTCTCCAGCGTTATAAGCCAGTACAACGTCGATCTCGTTCATTTCCAGCATCTGGGACACCATGCCCTGTCGCTGCCGATCATCGCAAAAGCCAATGGCGCGGGTGTGATTTTCTCTGCCCATGATTTCTGGCTGGTTTCCGCCCGGTACAACCTGCTGAACCACGAACTCCGCTATGTCGAGGACGAAGTCCGCTCCGTTCTGGCCGCCGATATCACGCTCAATGCCTCAGAAAATGTGGATCATGGCGGGGAGCAGACACGTCGTGCCTTCGTGGCCAAGATGCTGCATTCGGTCGACGCCATCCTGTTCGGCACGGTCCATTCCCGAAATCTGACGCACGAAATCTATCCTGTGCTCGACACCAGGCGCAGCCTCGTGATGGGCATTCCCAGCCCCGACAATACCGTTCCGGTGGCGATGAAATCTTACGAGCCTCTGGGGGACCGTCCTCTTGGCGTCGCAATTGTCGGAAACTTCCTGCGGACCAAGGGTGCGGATACGATCCTCAACCTGATCGATATCGCCCATCCGGACCATTTTGTCTTCCATATCTTCGGTTATGTGCATCCGGAATATGAAGCGGTGCTGACCGCGGTCCCGCGCTCGCATGTCAAGATTTACGGCCGCTACGAGATGGGGGATATCGAGGCGCTGAAGGTGGCGGATGTCGCGCTGAACCTTTCGATCTGGCCCGAGACCTATTGCATTTCCCTGTCTGAGGCCTGGCAGAACGGTCTCATTCCCATCGTGACCGACGTGGGTGCTCTGGGAGACCGCGTCGAAGACGGCGTCAATGGTTTCAAGGTTCCCGTCAGCCGCCCGAGTATGGTGCTCGAACGCTTGGAACTGCTACGTTCGTCTGAGCCCCTGCGTCGTCAGATCATGCAGAACATCACGCCAGCGCTGTGGACCCATGCCCGGGATTATGCCGACGAACTGCTGAGGCTCTATCACGATATGGCGCCCCGTCGCGAAATGGGCGTATCGGAACTTCGTCTGGATGTCGGGCAGGTTCACCTTCTGGCCCATCCCACATGGCGCCATCAGGCTCCGCCGCGTCACATCTTCGATCCGCCGACCCTGCGAGACCTCTCCGTGGAAATGCCGGTTCCTGTTTCGGACTGGTTCTCGGTGCAGGGTGCAGAATGTTATATCGATGATATCTGTCACCACGTCTTTTCCGGGGTGGAAGAGAAACCCTTCCCGGGGGCTTCCGAATTTCATATTCGTGGATGGATGATCCTGCCGGGGATCAGTTCAGCGGGTCAGATGTTCACGGTCCTGCTGGGCGAAGATCCCGACAGCGCCATGATCTTCCTGGAATGCCAGCGCGAAATCCGTGTCGATATTGCGGAGCTTTTCGCGAATGCTCCCCGTCGCGCCGGTTTCTCTGGAAAGGTGGCCCTGCGTGGGAAATGGTGTGAAGGACGTTTCCGGATCGGTCTCATCAACGTGGTCAATGGTCAGGGAGCCTTCCAGTTGACGTCCATGCAGATCGAAGTCGAGGGCGGTCAGATCCGGAAGATCATCTGCTCTGCTCCTTCCAACGATCTCATCCTGTCCGACTTCCGCCGTGTCTCCCATAGTGATGGTCTGATGCGCGGTGTGAAGCTGTCGGGTGTCGGCAAGCACCATATGCATCCTTACACCTCCGGAGCGCTGGATTATTTCATTGACGATTTCACGGGTCTGGTTGGCGATCCTCCTGCTGAATTGACCCCGGATGGTCCTCTGTGGGTCCGGGGCTGGGTGTTTTTCCGTAATCTGGCCCGGGCCGGCCAGATCTATGGCGGGCTGGTCTCGGAAAGCCGTGACGAGATCGTGTTCTTCGCCCTGAGGCGCGTGATTCGCGCCGATGTCGGCACAGCGCATCGCGATGCGCCGCTCTGTGCCGGATTCAGCGGTACGTTCATGCCGCGCGAAGGCTATGCCCGCCCGCTCGATGGTGTCTATCGCTTTATCCTCGTGAATGTCGTGGGAGATGTCTACGGATCGAGAATGACGAATATTGCCGTGACATTCGACAACGGTGCGATCCTGTCCGTGGAATATGTCGACCTGCACACCGAGAACGTCGAACGCGGGGAACGTCTTCTCGCGGGAAAAGTCCTTTCCTGACCTGCGAGCAGGAGGCTTGCCCAGATGTCCGAAAGTGTTTCAGCCGCGTTGGCCGAGACGCGGGAGCCGCGGTGGTCCCGCTTCGATACGCAGTGGTATCTGCTGCGCTATCCCGAAGTGCGGGACTGGATGCGGGAAGAAGGGCAGGACGATCCGCACGCCTTCTACCTTCAGACGGGCCAGCGTTACGGTCATTCTCCGAACCGTTATTTCGATGAGATCTGGTATCGCGATGCACATAAGGATGTGCGTCAGGGGCTGATCCGGGAGGAATGGGCGTCGGGTTTCGAACATTATACCGCGATCGGATACAAGGCCCATTCGCCACACTGGCTGTTTGACGAGCCGGGTTATCGTCGCCGTTATCCGGAACTGACGCAGCGTTTTCTGAGCGAGAACGGCTTCCGTAACGGCTACGACCATTATCTCGAAATCGGAGAGAGCCATTATTATCGGGGACATCATTTCTTCGATGATGAACTCTGTCGCGAACTCGCCCTGACTTTTCCGGATTGTTTCGACAGCCGGATCGGGCTCTTCGGGTCATGGCTCGGGCTGCCGGCCCATGTTGCCGATGCCGGGCGCGTCTCTTGGTATTTCGACCCGGTCTGGTATCTGACGCGCTATCCCGAGGTGCGGCAGGAAATTGCCGCCGGCCATTATTCGAGCGCCCTGCATCATTACCTGACCAACGAGACGCCGCGTCTTTTTGATCCACAGGAACTCTTTTCCGAAGAGTTCTACCGGCAGGCCCATCCGGATATGGTGCCGTCGCTGGAGCATGGATATTTCCGCAACGGTTACGACCATTTCGTCCGTTACGGCGCGCAGGAAGGGCGTACGCCGCAGGAAAACGTGGATCTCGCCGCTCACATGGCGCAGGCACAGGTCCGCAACGACGTGCGCAATCGCCTGTATGACAGCGCGTTCGCCCATCTTGTCGCCGGCAGGAGGGGGCTGGGTGAGGGACGGATGGCGGCGCTCGCGGCTGTGCCCGAGATTCCCGAGGAACAGTCCAGACTGCTGTTTGAGCGTGAAGCCGAAGCCATCCTGCCGTCTCTGGTCCGGCATCCGCTGGACTTCACGGTTCACGGCGTTCCTGAAATCAGCGTCATCATGGTCGTCTATGACCGGGTTGCCCTGACGGCGCAGGCCCTGGTCTCACTGCGGGCCAACTATGCCGGAGCCATCCAGCTCATACTGGTGGACTCGGGTTCGCATGACCAGACCCGCCATATCGGGCGGATGCTGCGCGGCGCCACGATCCTGCGGTACCGCTACAATATCGGCTATCTTCTGGGCTGCAATCTTGCGCTGGAAAAAGCGGAAGCGCCGTTTGTCCTGTATCTAAACAACGACATCCGCCTGTATCCTGATGCCATCGTCAACGCGTTGAAGCGTCTGCGCTCCGAGGCCGCGATCGGGGCGGTGGGCGGCAAGCTGATCCGCACGAACATGCGCCTGCAGGAAGCCGGATCGATCATCTGGCGGGACGGTGCGACTTACGGCTATCTGCGCGAGGATGATCCGAACCTGACGACGGCCAATTTCGTCCGGGACGTCGATTACTGTTCGGCCGCTTTCCTGATGATCCGCACGACAGTGCTGCGCCGCCTGGGCGGGTATGATCCGCGTTACACGCCGGCCTATTTCGAGGATGTCGATCTGTGCGTGCGGATTCTCAAGGCGGGAATGCGGATTGTCTATGATCCGGACGTGGTCATCGAACATCTGGAGTTCGGAAGCTCCGGTGCGACCGGGTCCCATGCCCTGATCCGGGGCAATCTCAAGACATTTTCCCGTCTGCAGCAGGATTTCCTGCGTCATCAGCAGCCGGCTCACATCCGCAACGCCGTTCTGGCGCGCGAACACCGGGTCAGCCAGCGTAAACGGATTCTTTTCATAGAGGACCGTCTGCCTCTGCGGCGTCTGGGGTCCGGCTATGTCCGCTCGAACGACATCATTCATGAGATGACGGCGCTGGGATATCAGGTCACGGTTTTCCCCGTCCTGCCCAGGGATCAGACGGCCATCGACCTGTTCGGTGACTTTCCGGAAACGGTGGAACTGATCGTGGATCGGGATCTGTCCAGTTTCGCCGATTTCATTCAGGAGCGGGTCGGATATTACGATCTGGTCTGGATCGGCCGCACGCACAATCTGGCGCGCCTTCTGCCCCTGCTTAATGAATCGAGCCGCTATCTGCCTTCCGCGGGTCCGATCCTGGACACGGAAGTGGTCGCCACGCCCCGAACGCTGGAGCGCATCCGGGTTCTGGACCTTCCAGAGCCGGATATCAGCTTCGATGACATGCTTCAGCAGGAACTGGACTGTGCCCGGTTCTGCCAGCAGATCATCGCGGTGACGTCTTATGACGCCGATCTGGTGCGTCGCGCGGGCTATGAGAATGTCTCGGTGCTCGGGCATGAACTGCAGCTCCAGCCGACGCCCGCACCGTTCGAGACCCGGCACAGCATCCTCTTTTTCGGTGCGATCCATGACGAGGGTGCGCCCAACCACGACAGTCTTGTCTGGTTTGTGGACAGTGTGCTGCCGATTCTGGACAGGGTTCTGCCGCCGGATGCCCATTTCACGATCGCCGGTTATGTGGGGCCGGATGTGGATATGACGGTTTTTTCGACGAACAGCCGGGTGGAAATCGTGGGGCCTGTGGGGGATCCGCGGGAACTATTCGACCGGCACCGGGTGTTCGTGGCGCCGACGCGGTTTGCGGGCGGGATTCCGTTCAAGGTCCATGAAGCGGCGTCCTATGGTCTGCCGCAGGTCGTGACGACGCTGCTTCAGGAAGAAGTCGGCTGGACGGATGGTGTGGAGATCCTGGCGGCTCCATCGGGTGATCCCGAGGCGTTCGCTGCTGCCGTGGAGCGACTTTATCAGGACGCGGAACTGTGGGAGACTCTGAGGGCTGGCGCGCTCGCGGCTGTTGGGCGGGATTGTTCTCCGGTCCATTTCCGGCAAGCGTTGTCTGAAATTGTTCAGGGCTGCATTGCATGACGTGCCAGGGGACTCTTTCCAGGGGACACTGGTTTGAACTCCGGTTTGAAAAGTTTGGGGAGCGCAGGGAAGGTTATGGACGCAGTGAATGAAGCGATCGTGGAAGCCGGAAGCTCCAGCAAGCCGGCCGAGGGATTGACCAGCAGCAAAGATGGCCTGACAGGGCGCGTTCTTGTCTGTAGCGGCGGGCGGTATGAAAGCCAGGCCAATGCGCAGATCCGTGAGTCCATCATGGACGGCTGGGCGGACTGTTTTGGCGAAGACAACGTCACGGCCGTCCATATTTCGGCCGCGGCCAGTTCCATCCGGATCCTGAAGCCGACGATCGTATTCGCCATCGGCTCCTATCTTCCGGAAAGCACGTATTTCGGCGAGGTGTGCCGCGAGGCGAAGAAGATCGGCGCGGTAACGGTGTTCTGGGCGACGGAAGATCCCTACGAGCAGGATGCGAACTATCGCATCGCCGATGATTTCGACGTGATCTTCTCCTGCGATCGCTGGGGACATAACTTCTATCAGCGCGAGCGGGTGTTCCATCTGCCGCTGGCAGCAAGCCCGAAGCTGCATTACGGCGAGATCGAAGCGGATTCCGAAAAGACGATCGACGTCCTGTTCTGCGGCGTGGCGTTCACGAACCGCAAGGATATCGTCCGCAACCTGCTGCCTGTTCTGCGGGATCTGAACATCAAGATCGTTGGTCCGGGCTGGGGTGAGCTTGGGATCGGGTTCTCCGATGCGCGGATCGAGAAGTCGCAGCTTGTGGAGCTTTATCGTCGCTCCAAGCTGGTGCTGAACCTCGGCCGTTCGCTGAGCTTCGAGAACAAGCGCTTCGTGATTGCGCCGTCCACGCCGGGACCGCGCACGTTCGAGGCTGCTCTGGCCGGGGCGTTCCAGGTGTTCCACGAGGATACGCATGAAATCCGCCGCTATTACTCCGCCGACGAGATCCCGGTGTTCTCCAACCGCGTGGATTTCGAGCAACTGGTAGCGACCTATCTCGACAACAACGATCTGCGCGTGAAGATGGCCCGCAAGGCGCAGGCGCGGACGCAGGCCGAGCATCTGTACAAGCATCGCATCCAGTATGCGCTGCGCGTGCTCAAGGATGAGGGGCTGATCGGCTGAGGGCTGGTCTGTCTGGCCATAGGCTCTTTTCCGCCTGCCTCTGAAAAAGCCGGAGCGTGTCTCCGGTTTTTTTGTGTCCGGGGGTCGGGGGACGGGCATGAAAAAAGGCCACGGAGCAGTCCGTGGCCTTTTTGCTGTTGTGCCGGAATGGAAAGATCAGTTTCAGTTCGGCTGGGGACCCATGACGATCTGGGACAGGTCGGTCGGGCGGACCCATTTGCGGAAAGCGGCCTGCACCTGTTCGGGCTTCATGTCGTAGATCGCCTGTGCCGCCTTGGCCGGGCTGTCCAGCGGCAGGTCCAGCGCGATCAGGGACAGGTAGCTTCCGGCCAGCGCGCTGAAGCTGGCGCGGGACATGGGCTGGCTGCGCAGCAGCGACGCCTTGGCGAGGTCGAGGCTCTCCTGCGAAACGGGGGTGTTGCGCATGTCCTCGACATCCTTGACGGCGAGCGTACGGGCCTTGCCAACCTTGTCCGGATCGGCGCCAAAGGTGATGCCGAAGCCGCTGCGGGTGCGGGAATAGGTAAAGCCGCTTCCGGCACCATAGACATAGCCCGTCTTCACGCGCAGGTCCTGCATCAGGCGTGAGGAGAAGCCATCTCCGAGGATCGTGTTGCCGACCGCGAGGGCATGGCGGTCAGGGTCGGTGACCTTCATGCCGATGGTCTCGACGAGCTTGACCTCATCCTGCGAGCGGCCCGGGTCCGCGACAACGGCCTGCGAGGCATGGCTCAGAGGAATGTCGGGCAGATCGACGACGGGCTTCGGGCCCACGGCCTTCCAGACGCCAAAAGCCTTTTCGACATCCGCTTTCGCGGCCTGGGGGGTGATGTCGCCGACAATGACGATGGTGGTCAGGTCCGGGCGATAGGCGTGGGCGTAATAGGCCTGCACGTCCGCAAGGGTCAGCTTGCCGATCGTGGCGGGAGTCGCTTCACGCAGGGTGGGGTCCCGCGGCGGGACCAGCGCCCTGCGGGCGGCGCGGCCGAAGCGGTAGCCCGGCGACTGGAGTTCACCGGCCTGGGCCTGTGCGGCCTGCATCTGGGTGATGCGGAAGGCTTTTTCCGGGAAGGCGGGGTTCAGTTCATGATCGGCCAGCAGGGCGAGGCCCTTCTCGAAGTTCGGCGTCAGGGTGCTGAGCGAAAAGGACGGCCCGGCTTCCTCGTCCGCCGCGAGGTCGTCGAGAGCGCGGGCGAGAGCCAGACGGTCATGCGTTTTGCTGCCGTAGAGGAACATCTGCTCGGTGACGTCCGCCACGCCTTCCTGACCGGCCGGCTGTTCGAGATCCGCGTTCTGGCGGATGCGGCCGATCAGTTCGACCGTATGGCTGACATGCTCGGGCTGGACCAGAAGATGCAGGCCGTTTGCCAGCGTATAGGCCGCCGGGAGCGGGGCTGCGGCCGGGATGGTCAGGCGCGCGAGAGCCTGCTGTGCCCAGTTGGGCAGGGCGACCTTGCCGGAAGGCGGCGTGTTGAAGGATTCCGCGCCGCCAAAGCCTTTCTGTCCGACCGGTTTGCCCGAGGGGCTTGGCGTCAGGGTGGCGGTGATGGCGTGGGCGGGGTCGAGCAGCTTTTTGGCCAGTGCGTCAACCTGTTCCTTGGTGACGTTACGGAAGGCGGCCAGCATGTCCTGCGGGTCGTTCAGGTGCTGGATGGCGACGGCCTGCGACCAGCTTTCGGCGAGGCCGGAAATGCTGTTGGCGTTGAACTCGAGCGAGGCGATTTCCTTGCGACGGGCGGCTTCGATCAGCTCTGCCGGGATGCCGTGGGTGCGGAAATTCTCCATGATGGCAGCGACACTGGTCCGCAGGGCGTCCGGGTTCGCGCCTTTGGGGAAGCCCGCATAGACCACGCCCAGACCGGCCTGCGCCTCTGGGTCATACATGAAGCCGGTATCGAGCGCCCTGCCGGAAGGGACGAGGTCGAACAGGGCGGCGCGCTGGCTGCTGATGGCGTCGGCGAGCAGGGTGGTCGCGGCGTAGTCGGGGTCGCGCTGGCCGGGCATGCGCCAGGCCATGGTCACGAGGCCGATCGGCAGGTCGGTGTCGAGCGCGATGTTCTGGGCCTTGGCCGGGGTGGGGGAAACGGTGCCGCGTTCGGGCAGGGTGGAAGCCGGGATGCTGCCAAAAGCGGCCTGAACCTTCTTCAGCGTGTCCTGCGGGTCCACATCGCCGGTGATGACCAGCACGGCGTTGTTGGGCGCGTACCAGGAGTCATAGAACTTCCTCAGCAGGGGGGCGGTCGTGGCATCGAAGGACGGGCGGGTGCCGAGGGCATCCTGTTCGTAGGGCGTGCCGGCATAAAGGGCGGCGCGGATCTGCGAGAGATAGCGGTAGATCGGGCTGGAGAGGTCGCGCGAGACTTCCTGTTCGATCGCGCCTTTCTCATGTGCCCATTCGGCTTGCGTGATGTTCAGGCCGCGCATGCGTCCGGCCTCGATACGGAGCAGAACGTCGAGGTCGCTGGCGGGAGCCTTGAAATAATACTGGGTGACGTCGGACGTGGTGTCGGCGTTGTCGTTGTTGCCGAGCTGGGCGCTGATGGTGGAAAGCTGGTCACGCGAGAGGGTCTGTGAGCCGTTGAACATCATGTGCTCAAGCGCATGCGCCGTACCTGGAAAGCCTTTCGGTGCGTTCACCGAGCCCGTCTCATAGTTCAGCATGGTCTGCACCACGGGGGCGAGGGTGTCGCGCACCACGATGACCCGCAGGCCGTTGGAGAGGGTCGCCCGCGTGACTGTCGCGGGGGCGGCACTCGTTGCTGCCGCGTTCGTCGTGAGGGCCGTGGCCGGTGCGGTCGTGACCGGTGCGGCCTGGGCACCCGCGAGGACCGGAGGCGCCAGCATGGTGGCTGCCAGCAGTGACAGGCGGGACAGACGGGAGAGTGCGGACATGTGTTCAGAACTTTCCAGAGGAGAAACGTATCTTCACAAAAGAGTAAACCGGTTGTGCCGGCCCCTGTCCAGCATGTGTAGCCTGCGTTGGCCGGCCTGTATCTGACGGCCGGATGAAGAAAAAATTATATGCAGGGGGGCGTCTGGGCGGATAAAGTGTCTGTGATGACTTTACCTGAACGCATTGCCCATGTGGATGACTGGCTGCTCGACCGCCTGTTCCAGCCTGTGGCGGATCGCCTTCCCGGACGCCTGACGGCGCTCCAGCTTGGCCTGAGCTGCCAGCTCGGCGCGCTGATGCTGGACGGATTGTCCCTCGTGCTGCCGATGCTGCTGTTTGGGGCCAGTCTGGGCAACATGATCGACAGCGCGCTGATCTGGTGCATCAGCCTGGCGTTCTTCCTCGGCATGAAACGTTCGGCGCCTCTGGTCCGCCCCGGGATGCTCAATCCGCTGCGGCCGCTGCTGCGGGCGATGCGTCTGCTGTCGCTGGCCTTTCTGGTCTACCAGCTGTTCCGGGGTATGGGGGCTCCGGGCTTCATCTGGCTTCTGACCCAGATGACCACGATTTCCCAGCTTCTGTTCACGGTGGGTCTCTATCTCGTGGCCTGCCAGCCGCGGCCGCCGTATCAGCGCATGTCCACCCGGAGCGGCCCGATCATCGAGGGTGTCTGGAGCGCCGGGGGGCGGATCAACTCCTGACGCCCGGTTTTCCCCGCCACGCTCCTCCCACGCCCATCAAGGAAAAAGCGCGTGACTTCCCGACTGAGAATTCTGCACTGCCTCTCGACCCGGGAATTCGCGGGGACGGAGCGTCATCTTGCGGAACTCTCCGCCATTCAGGCACGGAGTCATGACGTTACGCTCCTGCTGGACCGCGATACGGTCGATCCGCTGACGGGCGGGGACATCAGCGGGTTTCTCTGTCCCGAGGTGACGGTCGTGCGGGCCGGGAGAGCGGGGTATCTTCCCGCACTGGCTTCCGAGCTGCGCAGCGGTTGTCATGATATCGTCCATACCCATCTCGGCCGTGCCTCCGCCCGCGTGAGCTGGCTGCGCCGGGCCGGGCTGGCGGGGTCGGTTCCGGTGGTAGCCACGCTGCACACCTCCTATCGCGGCCGCTGCTATGGCGCGCATGACGGGCTGGTCTGCATCGCGTCCTGGCAGCAGGAGGCGCTGCCGGAAAAACAGCGTGCCGCCTCCGCGCTGATCCCCAACTGGACGGTGCCGCCGGCATCAACCTGCGAAGCGCGTGCGGCTCTGCGGGAGCGGATGCGGCGGCAGTGGGGGATTCCGGACGGGGGCGTCGTAATCGGCACAGCGGGACGGATGGTTGTGGAAAAGAACTTCGGGCTTCTGATCCAGGCCTGGAAGCAGGCGGAGCTGAAGCCCGGGACCCGTCTCGTTATGGTGGGCGACGGGCCGGAGCGCGGCATGCTGCAACAGGCGGCACAGGGGCGGTCGGACATCATCTTCACCGGGTATCGCACGGACATGCCCGATCTTCTGGCGGCGTTCGATGCGTTTATCGTGCCCTCACGTCATGAGCCGTTCGGGCTGGTGCTGCTGGAGGCCATGGAAGCCGGATTGCCGGTCTGCGCTACGGCGGCCGGAGGGGTGAAAGATATTCTGGCCGATGCGCCGGACTGCCTGGTGGCGCCGGACAGTCTGGAGGCTTTGACAGAAGGGCTGCGGCGTCTGGAACGTGCCGCGCCGCGCCAGTGGGACATGTCGCGCTACAGGATCGGTGCGGCGGCCAGCAGGGTCGAAGCGTTTTACCGCCGGTACTGCTGAGGATTTACAGTTCGTAGTAGCGGCGGGAGACGTAGCTGGAGAGGCCTTCGTCCGGCATGATGTGCCAGCCATTGGTGATCGCGGGGATGAACTCGCACAGGAACACCAGCACAGACAGGAAAAAGAGCAGCATCCCGTGCCCCACGATCTGGATGCGGCGCCAGAAATAGAGCGGGGGCAGGAGGATCCACAGGATCGTGCCGGGACGGAAGCCCGCCGCCAGCAGGCTGCGGCGGTCCATGATGAGCGCGCAGTAGAAAATCCCGACACTGACGAGCATGGTGCCTGTATTGCTCGCGAACTCCGGAAGGAGGCCGAATCCTTCCAGGATTTCGATCGCCTTGCTGCCGAAGAACGGGCCGATCAGGCTGAGCCACAGCCAGCGGTTCGAGATCAGGCTTGCGGGAAGAGCAGGGGGAACGCCTTCGGGCTGGGGCGGCCAGAACACGCAGCTTCCAGCCGGGTGCCATTCGCCGCCGAAGCTTTCGGTCCAGCACAGGGTGGAATGTCCGATGATCCCTTCCGTGACGAGGGCTTTCATCCCGTCTGCGGACACCGGCCCCTTGCGGGTGCCATGTTCTTCGTAAAACCAGCTCACAGTTCGTCCTTTTTCCGGCGGCGCATCGTCGTTCCGGCTCCTGCTGGTTCCTGAACGGCTCAGTCTCTCACGACTTTTGGGGTTTTTGGCAAGACCTATCCCGTCCGGATTATGGGGTGTGACCCTGTCGCCACGTATGACAAAGGCCGCAGGTCCGGGGGACTGCGGCCTTTGTCGTGATGTGCGGGCTGGATCAGCTCGTATGCTGCTTCAGTTCGCGGCGGACATCGGCGGGGCGCATCGGCATGTGGCGCAGGCGGATGCCGACGGCGTTGAAGAGCGCGTTGCCGATGGCAGGCGCGACGACCGTGACACCCGGCTCACCAAGGCCGGTGGGCTTTTCGGTGTTCTGGATGAACTCGATGTCCATATCCGGCACATCGGGGATGCGCAGCGGGGTGTAGGTGTTGAGGTTGCGGTCCTTGATCGTGCCATTGACGATCTCGGTGCCCTCGAACAGGGCCATGCTCAGGCCCCACAGCGCCGCGCCTTCGGTCTGGGCGAGGGCACCGCCCGGATCGACGATGGTGCCGGCATCGAGCACCAGCCAGAGCTTCTGGCAGGTGATTACGCCCGTCTTGCGGTCGACATGGACCTGCGCCGCACCGGCCGTCCAGGTCGGCATGCCGCGTTCCTGGCCGAAGCTGGTGGCGATGCCGATGCCGGTATCGGCTGGAAGCTGCTTGTTGGCGTAACCGATCTTGTCAGCCAGACGCTGGAGCACGGCGGCCTGACGCTTGGCCCCACCCACGGAGTTCGGAGCCTGACCGGCGTTGCGGCCCTGTGCCGTGAACATGGACAGGCGGAAGGCCAGCGGGTCCTGTTTCGTGGAATGGGCCAGCTCGTCGAGGAAACATTCCAGCGCCCACGGCGTCCAGCCGGCACTGACCGAGCGCAGCCAGCCGGGACGGAAGGTCGCGTTGGCGAGGTCGTTGCTGATGGCGCGGACGCGGGTCGGGCCGGTTTCGTACCAGTGATCCGCACCGGCGATGGCGAACGGATCGTATTTCTTGCCGTCTTCGCCGGTGGCGAGGAAGGCCGGAGCCATGACCTGCGTCGGCCAGCCGGCGACCGCGACGTAATCCATGCCCACGATCTTCTTGCGGTCGTTATCGAGTGCGACCTTGATCGTCTGAATGGACGGCGAGCGGATGGAATCCAGCTCCATGTCGTCGGAGCGGGTCAGGATCAGCTTGACCGGTGCGCCGCCGATGGCCTTGGAGGCAAGGGCGGCCGGGATGCAGTAATCGCCGTTCAGACGCCGTCCGAAGCCACCGCCGAGCATGTAGGTGCGCATGACGACCTGCTCCTCGGGGACCTGAAGCGACCTGGCGAGCTGCGGCAGGATCAGGGACTGCCACTGGTTGCCGGTGTGGATTTCCCACATGCCGTCAACGTGACGCGCCACGGCGTTGACCGGCTCAAGCTGGTAATGCGCGACCGAGGCACAGGTATAGCTGCGCTCGAAGACCTGACCGGGGTGGATGGTCAGGGCCTCGTCCACACCCTTGTCATTGAAGACGCGGGTGCCGTTCTTCGAGTCGGCGGCCAGCTTGCGGCCGTGTTCGATGATGTCCGCCTCGGAGACATTGATCGTCGGGCCGGGAGTCCACTGGACCTTCAGGGCGTCGGCCGCGCGGATCGCGGCGGGATAGGTCTTGGCCAGAGCCACGACCCAGCCCGGAACGATGCCGGAGGGATCGTCCAGAACCACATAGCGCACATAGCCCGGGATCTTTTTCGCCGCACTGTCGTCGACGGAAATGACCTTGGCGGCATAGCGTGTCGGCGGCATCTTCGGACGGCCATAGACCATGCCGTCGAGCTTGACGTCGATGCCGTAGATCGCCTTGCCGGTCGTCTTGTCGGGAATGTCGAGCGCCGGGACCGGCTTGCTGATGAGGCGGCGGTTGCCGACAGGCTTGAGCGGCAGTTTCGCCATCTCGTCCGGCGTGAAGCTCCGCGTCGGTTTGGCGCGGGCCACGATGTCGCCGAAGGACACGCTCTTGCCGCCTGCGGAAACGACGCTTTCACTGACGGTGCAGCGCTCCGGCGTCGTGCCGAGGAGCTTTGCACCTTCTTCCAGCATCACGGTACGGGCCGCGGCACCGGCCTGACGGAACGTGTCCCAGGTGTCCCAGACCGACCAGGAACCACCGGTGACATACTTCCCGGCCCATTTCGGAGCGGTATCGACTTCGGTGATCCGGATATTGTCCCAGTCGGCGTCCATCTCGTCCGCGATGATGCGGGCGAGCGCGGTGCCGACATGCTGGCCCATTTCGGCGCGCACGATATTGACGTTGATCGACCCGTCGGGCGCGATGGCGCACCAGACATTGGGTTCGAACGCGGCTTCGGGCGGCATGGCGGAAGGCAGGGTCACGGCGGCGCCGGCCCGGCGGGCGAAACCGAACATCAGGCCGGTGCCGGCCGCCGTCATCAGGAAGTTGCGGCGGGAGAGGCGCGTGGCGTCGCTCTTTTTCGCAATCTGTTCGATTTTAGCCATTGTTGGCACCTTCCTGCTGCTTCGAGGCAGCGTCCTTGATGGCCTTGCGGATGCGGATATAGGTCATGCAGCGGCAGAGGCTGCCACCCATTACACCATCAATTTCATCGTCCGTCGGGTTCGGGTAGTCTTTCAGGAGGCTCGCCGCCTGCATGATCTGGCCGGACTGGCAGTAGCCGCACTGCGGCACCTGCTGGTCGCGCCAAGCCACCTGCACGACGTGGTTGCCTTCTGGGTCCAGACCTTCGATCGTCGTGACCGAAGCGCCTTCGACAGCGGAAAGCGGCGTGATGCAGGAGCGCGTGGCACGGCCGCCGACATGGACGGTGCAGGCCCCGCATTCGCCGATGCCGCAGCCGAACTTGGTGCCGGTCATGTTCAGATCGTCACGAATGACCCAGAGCAGGGGAGTATCTGCCGGGGCGTCGACCGTGACGGACTGTCCGTTGAGTTCAAATTTCGTGGTCATGTCGTGTTTTCCCAGTCCTGCCCGGATCAGTGCGAAGCGTTGACGGGCGGAACTTCGAGCGTGGCGCGCGCGCTGGCGGCCTTCTTTTCCAGATCCGTCCAAGGGGGCAGCGTGGTGCGTGTGCGACGCAGATAGGCTGCGATACGGGCCATGTCATGATCGGACAGGGCGGTATAGAAGCTCGGCATCGAGATGTGATCCTGACCTTCCTCGGCGGTAATGCCGTGTAGCATGACCTGATAGAGGTTGTTCGGTTCATCCAGCCAGACAGCATTGTTCAGGGCCAGTTCCGGACGCCCTGAAACAGGGTTCGGACCGGAATTGTAATGGCAGGCGCCACAGGCGGCCTGATACAGGCGCGCATCGGCGTCCAGCGTCTGCGGGCCCGTCAGATCACGGCCGGACATCTGCATGGCACGGGCAATCGCGGCCTGATCGCCGCCGCTGCGCTGGGCGGCCTTGTCCACATCCGCATAATAATGTGCGATCGCATGCACGTCTTCCTCGGGGATCTTGGAGAGGAAGCGGTGCGGAACGGGCGACATCGGGCCCGCGGCCGAACCGTGCAGCGGAGCCACGCCGAAGCGCAGATACCGGAACAGCTCGTCTTCGGTCCAGACGACGGGCGTCGGGTTGTGGTCGTTCAGCGGCGGGGCGATCCAGCCGTCGATGACCGCGCCGTCATAGACGCTGCTCATTTTTTCGGCGCCGAGAAGGTTACGCGGCGTATGGCAGGCGCCACAGTGTTCGTTGCCTTCGGCGAGATAGGCGCCGCGGTTCCACTGGGCGTCATGCTTCGGGTCGTTCTGGTAGCGGCCCGGGGTGAAGAACAGCAGCTTCCAGAAGCCCTGGCCGATCAGGCGGATGTTGATCGGGAACGGGACCGTGTTGTCGCGCGGCTTCAGATGCACGGCCGGGCGCGTCATCAGATAGGCGTACAGGTCCGAGACGTCCTGATCGCTGACCTTCGTGAAATGGTCGAACGGGAAGGCCGGGTAGAGCTGGGAGCCGTCGCGGGCGATGCCCTTGTTCATGGCGCGCTTGAATGCGGCGAGCGACCAGTTGCCGATTCCCCACTGTTCGTCCGGGGTGATGTTGGACGAGAAGATATCGCCGAAAGGCGTGGCCATCTTGAAGTCACCGGCCAGTTCGGGGCCGGGCTTGCCGTCCACGCGGGTATGACATTCCGCGCAGTAGCCGCCATTCGCCACGATGGCACCCCGGCTGATGGCGTCCGCGGAGAAGGATGACGCGGCAGGCCGCGGGATTGGAGCGATGGCGGGGTACCAGGCATAGGCAAGAAAGCCGATGCCTCCCACTGCGCCAAGGCCAATGACGGCGGCAGCTATCCGTTTGAGCATGCTTGAACTGTCCCGGCAGAGTTGAAATCATTTGCCACAAAAGGCGACTGTTGGGGGCAACCTAGGGCACGAAGCCGTGAAAGGGAAGATTGCGTTATCTCAAAACCGGGTGTTTCGGGAAATAAATGCGGCCTTTGTCATGAAAATAACACAGGTTTCGCGCTGTTGCAGCGTTAATTCGGGACATTTTCGGTCCTGATTGCAGTATTCCGCGAGGTGGACTTTGCGCGGATATGGGAGGGATATTGAGGTTGTGGTCCGGGAATCTGTTACATTGTTTCCACGGGACGGTATCTCGTTCAATGATTATTATGACACTGAGTGCCAAAAACCTCCTATGCTTCCGACAAACTTCCGGAGTCCGTTCCGGGGCATGGACCGGCCTCTCCTCCCCTGGCAGTTCTGGTGATACGGGAAGGTCTGGCTTATGATTTCCCGGCGGCAGGTTGGCCGTTCTGCTGAGAGGAAGCGTTATTTCCGTCCGTCCTGTCCTGATCCGGTCTCTCGCATTGGTCTGTGTCATCCTGAGCGTCCTGTGCGCGCTCTGTCTGGGGCGGTATCCGCTGTCGCCATTGCGCGTGATGGGGGTGTTCGGATCTCTGCTGCATCTGTCTTCCGCGAGTGATCCCGTGGCGCAGGTTGTCGTTATGCAGGCGCGGCTGCCACGCATTGTGGCGGCCTTGCTGATCGGGAGTGCGCTGTCCTGCGGGGGCGCGACCTATCAGGCGGTGTTCCGCAATCCGCTGCTTTCGCCCGATCTGCTCGGGGTTCTGAGCGGGGCGGCTTTTGGCGCGGCGCTCAGTATCGTCAGTGGCGGCTCTGCGGTCATGGTGCAGATGGGCGCGTTCGGCGGCGGTCTGCTGGCGGTCGGGACGGGACTGCTCATCAGCAGGACGTTGCCGGGCGGGGGTATTCTCACGCTGCTGCTGGGCGGGCTGATCGGGAATGCGATTTTCACGGCCTTATTGTCTCTGGTGAAATATCTGGCCGATCCGATGGATCAGCTCCCGGCCATCGTGAACTGGCTGTTGGGCAGTCTGGCGTCGAGCGGATGGCAGGAACTGGCCTGGATGTCGGGGCCGCTGATTGTTTTGACGGTGGCGCTTGTGCTGTGCGCGCCTGTTCTGGATGTGTTGTCGCTCGGGGATGACGAGGCGCGCAGTCTGGGGGTCTCGGTGCGGGTCATGCGTCCGGCGCTGATCGTTCTGGCGACGCTGGCCTGTGCAATGACGATTTCGATGGCGGGGATTATTGGCTGGATCGGGCTTCTGGTGCCGCATGTCGCGAGGCTTCTGGCCGGGGCGGAACATCGGAGCATGATGCCGGTGACGGCGCTTCTGGGGGCGGCCGGTCTGGTGCTGGCCGATACCTGCGCGCGCGGTCTGACGACGGGAGAGGTTCCGCTCGGGATCGTCACGCAGCTTTTAGGAGCGCTGGCCTTCGTGCTGGTGCTGCGGCGTCTGCGGAGTGGGGTGGCATGACGCTGCTGTCGTGCCGGAACCTGGGATTTCGTCAGCCACGGGGCGACGGTCTCGTGCTGGAGGGTATTGATCTTTCGCTGGGGAAGGGCGAGCTGGTCGGGCTGCTGGGGCTGAACGGGGCGGGAAAGAGTACGCTGCTGCGGCTGCTGATGGGGTTTCTGACGCCTTCGGTTGGGGATGTCTTTCTGGAAGGACGTTCTTTGCGGGCGTGGTCGGCCTCCGCCATCGCGCGGCATCTGGCCTATGTGTCGCAAAGTCATGTCGCGACCTTTCCCTATACGGTGCGGCGGATGGTCGAACTGGGGCGTGTGCCTTATTCCGGGCTGACGGGACGGCTGTCTGCGGATGACCGGCTGGCTGTTGATGCCGCGCTGGAGCGGATGGGGCTGGCGGGATTTGGGGATCGTCCGGTGACGGAGCTTTCCGGCGGGGAGCGCCAGCGGGTCGTGCTGGCGCGGGCCATTGCGCAGGACGCGCAGGGCCTGCTGCTGGATGAGCCGATGAGCGGGCTGGATTATGGATATCAGTTGAGATTGATGGCGCTGCTGGCGGATCTTGCGCGGGAAGGCCGGCTTGTTATGCTCACCTCGCACCGGCCGGAAGAACTGTATGTCCGCGCAAGCCGGGTTCTGGTCCTCGATCATGGCCGGATTGACGCGGACGGGCCGCCACAGGATGTTGTGACGGCGCAACGGATGTCAGCGCTTTACGGTGTGCCTCTGATCCAGATGGACCATGCCGGGAACCGCTTTTTCCATCATGGAAGGGACGAGAAATGACATTCTCACAACTCTTGAAGCGGTTTTCGGCCCTGACGCTCCCGGCGGCCCTTCTGGGCGGGGCGCTGGCCATATCCCTGCTGGCGCCTGTGGCGCATGCCGCCCCGCCCGCGCGGATCGTGGAAGGCTGGTACGCGCATAATGCGACGCTCATCATGCTGGGCGCGCAGGACCGGATCGTGGGCACCGTGGCGCGTCCGGCGATGCTGCCCTGGATGTTCCGCCTGGTGCCGGAACTGGCCAAGGCGGAGACGCTGGATCCGGGCAATCTGAATGCGGAAGAACTGCTGGCGCTGCATCCCGATCTGGTGTTCGTCACCAACTCGGGCCATTCCGCCGAAGCACTGACGCGCGCGGGGCTGAATGTGGCGCCCGAAGGGTTCGACCGGTTCGACGCGATGCTTGACTGCGTGGACGGGACCGCGACCCTGCTGCAGACGCCGATGGCCGCCAAGCGGGCGCAAGCCTATCGCTCCGCGTTCCTTCAGGTCGTCTCGCAGGCCCCGACCAACCCGCAGGGGCCGCGCGTGCTTCATGTGGAGTCTCTCAAGCCACTGCGGGTGGATGGTGATGACAGTATCATCGACCAGTGGATCCGCAGTGCGGGCGGACAGAATGCGGCGGAGGGAATCCACGGCAACAAGCAGCCTGTTTCCATCGAGCAGGTTCTGTCCTGGAATCCTGATATTCTCATTATCGGGGCGAACGCTGGCGATCCGGCGGCCCTGAAACAGGACCCCGTCTGGTCGAAGCTCAAGGCCGTGCAGTCGGGGCGGGTCTATCGCAATCCGACGGGTCTTTTCCCCTGGGACCGTTATGGGCCGGAGCTGATGCTTCAGGTGATCTGGGCGCGGCAGATCGTCCAGACCGGGCAGGTGGACGTCCCGGCGATGATCCGGTCGATCCGGTCTTTCTATCATGATTTCTATGGCATCGCGCTGTCGGCCGATGATGCGCAGCGGATGCTCGATGCGCTGCCGCCCTCTACCGACGATACGCACTGATCTTCCGATTTTCCAAGGAAAGCCCTGTATGACGCATACCGCCCCGCCTCGCGGCCTGAGTTCTCCCCGCAGGGTTTCCCGTGCGGCGTGGCTGCTTCTTGCGGGAAGTGTGCTGACCGGGGGAGTTGCCGGGGGGCTGTGGGGTGTGGCGCGGGCGGAAGAGACCCTGCTGCCCGTGCCGCGGACTGTTTCGGTCTCCAATGGCGTGGCGTCGATCGGGGGCGGGGTCCGGGTGGTGTGGGACACGCGGCCCTCGCCCCTGCTGCTGCGGGCCGTGGCGCGGTTTACGACACGTCTGACCGCGATCGCCGGGCCTGCGGGCCGTGGCGTGCCTTATGTGCTGCATCTCTCGGCCGGGCAGGACCGGGCCTATCTGAGTGTGGATGAAAAGGAGCGTTATGCGCTTACGACGTCCGCCACCGGCGCGCGGCTGGAGGCGGACGGGCCGGCCGGTGTGATCCACGGGCTGGCGACGCTGCTTCAGCTTGTCCGGGTGACGCCGCAGGGGGCTCTGGTCGAGCGCGTGCATGTTGAGGATGCGCCCCGGTTTGCCTGGCGCGGTTTGCTGATGGATGTGTCGCGGCATTTCGACACGGTCGAGACCGTCGAACGGCAGCTCGATGCGATGGAACTGGTCAAGCTCAATGTCCTGCACTGGCATCTGAGCGACGGAGCCGGCTTCCGCGTCGAGAGCCGGATGTTCCCGAAACTTCAGACCGTAGCGTCGCACGGCCAGTATTACACTCAGGCGCAGATCCGCGAGGTCGTGGCCTATGCGGCTGATCGCGGCATCCGTGTCGTGCCGGAAATCGACGTGCCCGGCCATGCGCTGGCGATCCTTCAGGCCTATCCCGAACTGGCGGCCCAGCCTCTGCCGGATGTGACCGCCAAGGGCCTGAACCTCAACAATGCCGCGCTGGACCCGACCAATCCGCAGACGTTGCGTTTTGTGCGCGTGCTGTACGCGGAGATGGGTGGACTTTTCCCGGACCGGTATGTTCATGCGGGGGGGGATGAGGTTGTGTCCTCCCAGTGGACGAAGAATCCGGCCATTGCGGCCTATATGAAGGCGCATGGCTTCGAGACGGCCGCTGCGCTTCAGGCGGCTTTTACGGGAGAGGTCGCGAAGATCGTTTCCGCCCAGGGTCATGTCATGATGGGCTGGGACGAGGTCAGCGAAGCGCCGATCCCGAAGAATGTGGTTGTCGAACCCTGGCGGGCGTCGAAATGGATCGGGACGGCGACGCGGGCCGGGCATCCGGTCGTGGTGTCGGCGGGGTATTATCTGGATCTGCTGCGCCCGTCCGCGGCCCATTATGCGGTCGATCCGTTTGATACGAAGGCTGAGGGGATCACGGCGGAGCAGCTTGCGAAATATCCGCCCAAGCACCCTGAATTTTCGGTGCCGTTCGTGATGGACGAGCATGCCCCGCCGTTGGATGACGGGCAGAAGATGCTGGTCATGGGGGCGGAAGGCACGCTCTGGGCGGAAATGGTGTCCGAGCCGATGCTGGACGGGCGGCTGTGGCCCCGGATGGCGGCTCTGGCCGAGCGGTTCTGGTCTGCGCAGGGTGTACGCGACGTTCCCGATCTGGAACGGCGCCTGCCGCTTGTGATGGCGGAGCTTGAGGCGACCGGGTTGCAGGCGACGCAGCATCGGGAGGCCATGCGTGAGGCCGTGGCGCCGGGACATTCGGAGCCGCTGAAGGTTCTGACCGACGTGACGGTCCCGGTCCGCAACTACGCTCTCAATCATCTCGCTGCGTCCAGCGGGGATGCGATGCTGTCAGCTCCGGTTGCGGTGACGGACCCGGATGCGTTCGTGGCGATACGGTTCAATGCGATGGCCGCGCGGTATGTCCGGGGTGAAACCGCGCTTGCCGCCCCCCTGCGGCAGATGTTGCAGCGCTGGTCGGATAATGACGCGGCGTTTGTGGCGGTCGCGAAGGGCGTTCCGGTGCTTGAGGCGGTCGTGCCGGTGTCTCATGCGCTTGGGCTTCTGTCGCGGGCGGGGCTCGGAGTTCTGGACGGGCGTGATGGTTCAGCCTGGCGGATGGATGCGAACCGGCTGCTTCAGGAACAGCAGGCGGCCTTTGAAAACTCGGCCAGCATGCTGGCATCCGCACACAGCCCGCAGCCGCCGGGAGGATTGCTGATTGCAATCCTTCCTGGAATCCGGGCGCTCCTGACGGGTGTGGCAGAGCGCGCGGAGTAAGACATCGGCTTGTTGTTGTGCGGGGGGATGGATTTCCGGCGGCCGGCGGAGGAAAAGGGGATATGACACGTTTTCCGATCCTTCTCCTCGACTATGACGGCACTCTGGCGGAGACGCAGCCAGCCATTCTGCGCAGCCTGAAAGAGGCCTTTGATGCGGTGGGTGTGACAGCGCCTTCCACGGACGTCCTCAAACAGGAACTGACTCGGGGCGGGACGCTCCAGACCCTGTTCCAGGCGATCGCACCCAAAAGTGATGAACGTGATGCCGCCTCTTTCGTGCGGCACTACCGGGCGTTCTATCCGGCGGCCGACGAGGAAGAGACGGTCCTGTTCGACGGTGTGGTGGAGACGCTGACCGCCCTGAAGGAACGGGGGAAAACTCTCGCCATTCTCAGCAACAAGCATGCACCCACGGTCCATGCGAGCATGGTCCGGTTCGGGCTGGAGCCATTTTTCAGTGGTGTTGTGGCGTCGGAGCCGAATTTCCCGCACAAACCCGATCCGCGCGTGATGGAAGAGCGCGTGCTTCCGCTCTTTCCCGATCTGCCGCGTTCGGCTTTCCTGATGGTGGGCGATACCGTGGCCGACCTCCAGTTCGCCCGTAACGCCGGGATCGCCTCATGCTGGGCCAGTTACGGTCATGGGTCTTCGCCAATGTGCCGCACTCGAGCCGGATCTGCGGATCGACGCTTTCGCGGACCTGCCGACGGTGCTTCGGGGCTGAAAGCAAAGTTCAGGCGGCGGAGCCGATACTGCCGCGCAGGACCAGTTCGGTTTCGAGAATGACGTTTTCGCTGCTGCCTGTGGCGGCGCTCAGCAGGCGGACGGCTTCCGTGCCCTTGCGCTCATGCGGCTGGCGGACCGTGCTCAGATCCTCGCTTTCTGCGGCGGGAATGTCGTCGAAGCCGAAGATCGACACATCCTGCGGGATGTTCAGGCCAAGCGCACGGATGGTCTGCATGGCGCCGATGGCCACGCGGTCGCTCATGGCGAGGATGGCGGTCGGGCGCTGGGCACGATTGAGGAGATGGCGCACGCCTTCCGCGCCCATGTCTTCGGAATTGATCGGGATTTCCCAGGTCGGGACGTCTTCGGGCGCGATCCCGGCTTCCTGCAATGCGTGGACATACCCTTCGAGGCGCATGGCGATGGTGCTGTGGGCGATATTGGCGCGGCGCTTGGCGGTCAGCGGACCGAAATAGCCGTCATGCGCGGTCTTGAGTGACAGGATGCCGAAATGCCGGTGCCCGAGATCGAGCAGTGTCCTGGCTGCGCGGTAGGCGGAGCCGCGATCGTCGATCCCGACATACGGCACGCCTTTGAGGCGCGGCTGGTCCACCACCACGAGGGGGACGTTGCGCTGCTGGGCCATCATGACGCAGCGGCTGTCGGGGGCGACGGAATAGAGGATGTAACCGTCCACGGCAGCATTGCCGAGTGAGACGGGAGCCGTGCGGTTGCGCAGGTTGCTGCCGGCGGAAATCAGGGCGAGGTCGGTTTCCAGCGCGTCGCAGGAGCGGGCGACGCCGTTGAGGACGCTGAGGACCGCGGGATCGGTGAAGGCGTAGGGCAGGTCCTCGCTGAAGAGGAAGCCCAGCGCGCCGGCCCGGCCGGTGGCGAGCTGTTTGGCGGCCGGATCGGGGCCGGTATAGCCGAGTTCCTGGGCGGCGGCGAGGATCTTCTCGCGCAGGGCGGCCGAGAGCTGACCAGGACGGATATAGGCGTTCGAGACCGTTGTATGGGAGACACCCACCTGCGCTGCCACATCTTTGAGGGTAACTTTGCGGCGGTCATGCGGTCTGGTCATGGGTATGGTCTGTCCAGTAACGACACCAGACCCGTCATGCCAGATCCTGACGCTCGCAGTATGGTATCAGTGTTCGTTGGAAAATCACTGCGGACACCATACTCATTCTGCCGGGCGGAAACCAGTCACGGGCGCGGGAGGAGTTACAAAAACTGAAAATTTCCTATTTACCTCTGCGTTCGGGCTGACGCGCATCTTCCCCGATGCGGTCTGTATCGGTGAGTCCGGAGGTCAGCCCTGTTTCGGCTTCGGCGCGGGTGCCTTCTTGGCCTGCGGCACCGGGGTGAACATCGCACGGCATTTCGGGGAAAGCTGGTCGATCTTCTTTTTCATGCAGGCGGTGATCTTGGCTTCGTTGGGAATGGCCAGCGTACACAGACGGATGGCGTCGCCCTGACAGGCCTGTTTCTGTTCTTCGCGGGTGGCGGCGCCGGCGGCCTGTGTCATCGCAAATGTCAGGCCGGTCAGGGCGATGAAATAACGGATCATATTTTTCTCCTTACCTACAGGTAAGCGTATGGGACTTTTTACAGTTTCAGTCCCGAATAACTTTATCGCAACTACAGCTCTCCTGCTGTTTTCAATAAGGACTGGACAATTCCTGATTAAGGACTGTCAGGGGTGAAGAATACGGGCGAAACGCGCCGAGGCTGCTGGCCCGGGTGTGGTTTCAGGCGTGGGAGAGGGCAGTTCCGGCGGAAGTGCGCCCGGTTGCAGGCTCATCAGCAGCGCGCGTGCGCGGCGGGCATCCGGAGTGTCGGTCCAGCAGTAATGGATGGCGCGGGATTCGCGCTGGGATTCGATCAGCCCTGCGCGTCTGAGCGCGCCCAGATGCTGGCTCAATGTGGGCTGTCCAATGCCGGTCATGGTCTCGATTTCGCTGACGGCATGGGTGCTGTCGAGCAGGGCCGAGAGGATCATGAGGCGCTGTGGCTGGGCGAGGAGGCGCAGCCACTCCGCCAGTTCGCGGCTTTTCTCCAGAGGAAGCAGGACGGTCATGAGCGCTCCCGGGGCATGGGTTGAAAGAACCATTTCGCACCAGCCTTTTCCACGGCGGCCTGTGTCTGGAGCGGAGGTGCGACGGTGCGCTGTCCCGGCTGCCAGCTTTCGGGCGTCAGCGTGCCCGCGCGGTCCACTTCCTGCAGGGCGCAGAGCAGGCGCAGCAGTTCGGGGACGGAGCGTCCGACCGTGGCCGGATAGTTCAGGATGGCGCGGATGGTGCCTGAAGGGTCGATCACGAAAACCGAGCGCACGGTGGCGCTGTCCTGTGCTGTGCTGTCCAGCATGCCATAGGCGCGGGCGACGGCGAGGGACGGGTCTTCGACGATAGGGAAGGGAATCTGGATTCCGAACTGCGTGTTGATGGCCTCGACCCAGGCGAGATGGGCGGGGAGGCTGTCCGCCGAGATGCCGAGCAGGGCGCAGTCCCGCTTCTGGAACTCTTCCGCGCTCCGGGCCAGGGCGATGAACTCGCTGGTGCAGACGGGTGTGAAATCGGCCGGATGGGCGAAAAGCAGCACCCAGTGTCCGTGCAGGGCGCTCATGATGAATTCGCCATGCGTGGTCCGGGCGCTGAAATCCGGAGCGCGGTCGCCAATGCGCAGGGGAGGGGAAGAGGATTCAGCGGGAGGGGGTACGGTCATGATCCGGTTCCAAAAGCATCAAGGCGCTTGACATGCAATACTTACAGTATTAACTTAACAGTTAATGAAAGTGTCGTAAAGACATCTCACAGCCAGAAAGTGAACGCCATGCATGATGCAGCACTTCAGGCCGCGACACGCCAGATCCGGCGAGCCGAGGAAGGCGCGACGCCCGCTCCCGTTGTCTGTACGTTTTTCGACGAAGCCACGAATACCGCGAGCCACGTTGTCCATTGTCCCGTTACGAAGCGCGCAGCCGTCATCGACTCCGTGCTCGATTATGACGCGGCCGCCGGTCGGACGTCGCATGGATCGGCGCAGGCGATTGTCGAT
The DNA here is from genome assembly GCF_009547075.1 of Gluconobacter aidae. Classification (GTDB taxonomy): domain Bacteria; phylum Pseudomonadota; class Alphaproteobacteria; order Acetobacterales; family Acetobacteraceae; genus Gluconobacter; species Gluconobacter aidae. The sequence goes on along the minus strand of NZ_WIPH01000005.1, from coordinate 22,842 downwards.
TACGTCAAGCGCGAAGACCTGACCGTCGACTGGCAGCTTGAGACGCATGCCCATGCCGATCACCTCTCCGCAGCTCCATGGCTACAGGAAAAGATTGGCGGAAAGCTCGGGATCGGCGCGGATATCACGCAGGTTCAGGCGGTGTTCGGCAAGATCTTCAATGCCGGCACACGCTTTGCGCGGGACGGATCGCAGTTCGATCATCTGTTCACCGACGGCGAGACCTTCTGGATCGGCGAGCTTCCCGTGACGGTGCTGCATGTCCCGGGTCATACGCCGGCCGACATGGCTTTTGTGATCGGCAATGCGGCGTTCGTGGGCGATACGATCTTCATGCCGGATTTCGGCACGGCGCGGGCGGATTTCCCTGGCGGCGATTCGCGCCAGCTTTTCCGTTCCATCCGGCGTCTGCTGTCGCTGCCCGTCGAGACGCGGCTGTTCCTGTGTCACGACTACAAGGCGCCGGGCCGGGACGAGTATGCCTGGTTGACGACGGTCGGGCATGAGCGTGCCCACAACATCCATGTTCACGATGGCGTAAGCGAAGAGGAGTTCGTGAAAATGCGGACGGAGCGCGATGCCACTCTGGGGATGCCGCGTCTGCTGATGCCGTCCGTGCAGGTCAATATGCGCGCGGGGCATCTGCCCGAGCCCGAAGCTGATGGCGTGAGTTACATCAAGATTCCCGTCAACCGTCTCTGACGTTCTTCTCCGGCGCGGGATGCGTGCCGGTCTTCTGATTTTTTCCCGTTTCTGGAGTTCCCATGCCGACTCGCCATCTGACCGAAAGCTATGCCATTTCTCCCCAGATCGCCGTGCAGGATGTGGCGGATCTGAAAGCGGAAGGGTTCCGCACGATCCTGTGTTTCCGTCCTGACGGGGAGTCTCCCGACCAGTCGGACATGAGCGCGATCAAAGAGGCCGCGAAGGAGGCCGGGCTGGCATTCGCCGCAATTCCCGTGAAGGCCGGGACGGTGCCGGATGAGGCGCAGGTCGCGCAGACGCGGGCGGCTCTGGGCACGCTTCCGGGGCCGGTTGTGGGCTATTGCCGGTCCGGGACACGGGCGGCTCAGATCTGGGCTCTGGCGGAAGCGGGCAAGCGTCCGGCGGCGGAGATTTTCGCGGCGGCGGCCAAGGCGGGGGTGGATGTCAGTGCTCTGCGGGGGCGGATCGAGAATGCTGCCGCGCCGTCCGTGGCTCCGCGCAAGGGGGGGGCGCATTTTCAGGTCCTGATTATTGGTGGTGGCGCGGGTGGTCTGTCGGTCGCGGGCAGTCTGCTCAAGCGTAACAGCCATCTGTCCATCGGTGTGGTTGAGCCGTCGAACGAGCATTTCTATCAGCCAGGCTGGACGCTTGTGGGCGGGGGTGTTTTTCAGGCGGCCCAGACGCGCCGCAAGGAAGCGGATGTCATGCCCAGGGATGTCGTCTGGGTGCGGCAGGCGGCAAAGCTGTTCCGGCCGGATGTGCGTGAGGTCGTTCTCGGGGACGGCTCTGTTATCTCCTATGATGCGCTGATCGTGGCGACGGGCATCACGCTGAACTGGGATGCCATTCCGGGTCTGGCGGAGACGCTGGGCAAGAACGGTGTGACGTCGAACTACCGCTTCGATCTGGCGCCCTATACCTGGCAGCTCGTGCAGCAGCTCAAGACGGGCACGGCGATTTTCACGCAGCCGCCCATGCCGATCAAATGTGCCGGTGCGCCGCAGAAGGCCGTGTATCTGTCCTGTGATTCCTGGAAGCGCCGTGGCGTGCTGGACAGCATTTCGGTCGAGTTCGATACGGCCACGCCGGGCCTGTTTGGCGTGAAGGAATTCGTGCCGCCGCTGATGGAATACATCAAGCGCTATCACGTCGGGCTGCATACCGGATCGAAGCTTGTGGAAGTCGATGGTCCAAACCGGACCGCCGTGTTCGAGCGCAAGGTCGGGGACGGTGTGGAACGGGTCGAGCGCAAATTCGACATGCTGCATGTCGTGCCGCCGCAGAGCGCGCCGCAGGTGATCCGCGAGAGTGTGCTGGCGGGTTCGGACGGGTTCGTCGAAGTCAATCCGGCGACGTTGCAGCATGTACGTTTCCCTGAGGTTTTCGCCGTTGGCGACGTGATCGGGACGTCTTCGGCCAAGACGGCCGCTGCGGCCCGGGCACAGGCGCCTGTGGTGGCGACCAATGTGCTGGCGTTTCTGAAGCATCAGCCTCCGGTATCTGAATATGACGGCTATGGCGCCTGTCCGCTGACGGTGGAGAACGGGCGGATCGTGCTGGCCGAGTTCCGTTATGGTGGCAAGCTGGCGCCGACGCTGCCGAAATGGCTGCTCAACGGGCAGAAGCCGGCGCGTCTGGCCTGGTGGCTCAAGAAATACATCATGCCGCTGATGTATTGGGACGGGATGCTCAAGGGGCGCGAATTCATGGTTGCGCCCAAGCCCCTGAACGCGAAGAAGGGGGGCTGAACCGATCGTGCAGATCGCGCTTGAACTGGCCTGCGGTGTCCTGATCGGGTTCACGCTGGGCCTGATCGGGGGGGGAGGGTCCATCCTTGCCGTTCCCCTGATGGTCTATGTGGTGGGGGTGAAGAACCCCCATGTCGCGATCGGGACGAGTGCGATGGCCGTGGCGGTCAATGCACTGACCGGGCTGGTCAGCCATGCCCGGGCGGAGACGGTCAAATGGAAATGCGCGGCCATTTTCGCGCCTTGCGGTGTGGTGGGAGCACTCATCGGAGCGGCATTCGGCAAGGCCGTGAACGGGCAGAAGCTGCTGCTCTGCTTTGCGCTGCTCATGGCCGTGGTGGGCGTGCTCATGCTGCGGGGGCGGCGCAATCAGGGTGAGGCGGGGGCGTCGTGTAATCGCCAGAACATGCCGCGTGTCATGATGGCGGGGGCCGGGACGGGTGTGCTGTCCGGGTTTTTCGGGATTGGCGGCGGGTTTCTGATCGTGCCGGCCCTGATCGCCTGCACGCGCATGCCCATTCTCAATGCCGTGGGCACATCGCTGGTCGCGGTGGCGGCGCTGGGAGCGAGTACAGCATTCAGTTACATGCTTTCGGGCTATGTGGACTGGGTGATGGGCGCGCTGTTCGTGGCGGGCGGGGTGATCGGCAGTTTCCTTGGCACGCGGGCCGCGAAACGTCTGTCGGGCTCCGGCGCGGCGCTGACGACGTTCTTTGCGTGCGTCATCTTCACGGTTGCGGCTTATATGATCTGGAAGAGTCTTTCGGCTCTGTAACGGACGTCAGTCGAGGCCGAAATTCGGAAAGATCGTGAAGCAGACCATCGAGAAATAGAACATCACCGCCAGCAGGATGTGACACATATAGAGCGGCGCGATCATGGCGCCGCGCCTGCGGAAGAAGGCCATCAGCACACCGAAGGCCGCGATGGCGACGGCAAGCGCCACATTCAGCATGAGCCGGCTGTCGCCGTTGCTGATGGCGATGACCAGAAAGATCGAGCCCACAATGGCCGAGCCGACATGCACGGGCGTGAGGAAGCTGAAGGGGCGTTTGTACCGGGCCGCGAAAATGGCGAGCCAGACGCCCATGATCACCGTGAGAGTGAAACACCCTGTCGAAGCGTACAGCATCTGTAATCCACCCTGTTCCTGATGTTCCTGCGCAAGCTTTCGGAGCCGTGACCGGAATATTCGGAAGTCTATGCGCTTTTCAGGTCTTGCAAAGCACGTCGCTCCGATGCGTGTTTACTCCAGAACGGCCTTTCGGGCCAGACGTTCCCGGATGCAGGGCGCTTTCTCTCCTGGGCGGCACGAAAAAATTGTACCAGGCCCCGGTATTCTGATTTCCAAGGTTTCCTTTCTGTTTCGATATGACATACTGGCGGTACGCAAGAGGCCGGAGAGGATACAAAGGGATGGATCTGGGAGCACGCCTGCGATTTGTGCGGACGGCAAGGAACCTGTCCCAGCGTGAACTGGCCAAGCGGACCGGTGTAACCAATTCCACGATTTCCCTTATTGAATCGGGCGACATGAATCCCTCCGTCGGGACACTCAAACGTGTTCTGGATGGGATCCCCGTGACGCTCGGGGAGTTTTTCAGCATTGCTCCCGATGGCGGGGAAAAGATCTTCTACCGGGCGGACGAACTGATGACGTTCGAGCAGGGCGGCGTGACTTTCCGGCAGGTTGGTGCCTCCCTGTTTGGCCGGAGCCTTCAGATCCTGCGCGAGACCTATGCATCCGGCGCGGATACCGGGGCCGCGGTCTATGCCCATGAGGGCGAAGAGGGTGGGTTTGTGTTGCACGGGGAGGTGGAAATCACGGTGGGAGACAGGCGCGAGATCCTCGGGCCGGGTGATGCCTATCATTTTGACAGCCGTCAGCCGCATCGTTTCCGGTGTCTTAGCTCCGAAGGTTGCGAGATCATCAGCGCCTGTACGCCGCCAACATTCTAGATTTCCCGTCCTTTCAGAAGTTTCGACTTCAAAAAAACGGGAGGGGCGTGCTTTCCCACCGGCTGGGGCGTTGTGTTGTGGGATAGTGTACGGCCGTATTACGGTCCAGGGAGGACGTGGCCAGCGGAGAGCCACGAACATGCCTGACCGTCCGTACCCAGAAAGAAATGTCATGTTTTGCGCGGTTGCTGCTTTTTGGCGCAGGGGGATGGGCGTGGGGGCAATGGTCTGCGCCCTTTTGCTGGGCGGGCCGGCTGCGGCAGAGAGCATAACGCGGACGCGGGATATCTGCCCGGTTCAGCGAACAATGCTGCGGATCGAAACGAAGGCGCTGGCTGCGGCTGTGGCGGAACTGGCCCGCAAGACGAAATGTCCGGTGCTGGTGGATGAAGAGCTTCTGCGCGGCGGGAAGAGCATTGCCATCGCGGGAGTCTACACGCCGCGCGAAGCCCTCATCCGGCTGCTGGGCAACGCCGAGCTGGACGTGGTCGAGACGGTGCAGGGACTGGCGGTCATGCCAGTGAGCTACCGTGCCGCGCATTGCATGGACCATGCCGAGCGCATGTAGTTCAGCGATGTGCTCTCCAGATGCGGCGCTGCAACAGGAAGGTCAGGAACGCCATCAGGGCGAGATAGGTTACGACATAGACGCCGATCCGTCGGCGTTCGGCCTGATGCGGATGGGCGATCCAGTCGAGAAAGGCCGAGACGTCGTTGGCCATCTGCGCGGAGGTCGCAGGCGTGCCGTCGGGATAGGTCAGCATGCCGTCCTGAAGGGGCGGGGGCATGCCGATATGCTTCCATTTCAAAGCGGTGTTGTAATAGCGCCCTTCGTCGAGCGTCATGCCCGCAGGTGTGGGAGCATAAGAGAGCAGGATCTGCCGGATTTCTTCGGCGCCCCCAGGGAGGGTCAGGGCCAGCCGGGAGAGATCGGGCGGGAGCAGTCCGTGATTGGCGAGGCGCCCCATGGCCTCGTTGGGGTAAGGCGACAGAATGGGATCGGTGGCTGTGGCGGGACGGGTTTTCGGATCGCCATTATCATCCGTGCCATTGGGCATCTGCTGGTCGGCGGCCCATTTGCGGATCTCATCCGGCGAGAGGCCGAGGCTGCTCATGTCGCCATATGCGACGTGTTCCATGCCATGGCAGGCGCTGCACACCTGCTGGAAAACCATCAGGCCGCGCTGGGCGGGCGTGCTCGCACAGGCGGGAAGGGCTGTCAGGCTGGCGACGAGTATGAGGTTCCGGGTCCAGCGCGTCATGACGACATCTCCCGTTCAGAGGCCAGTGGCATGACGAGCAGGAAATGGATGAACCACCAGGCTATCGCCACGCGGCTGGCAAGCAGCCATGCCGGGGTCGGTGCGTGCATCCCGGCGACGCCGAGCACCATGAAGGCCGCGAAGGCGAGGGGCAGGGACAGGCGCACCATCGGTCGCCGGGTTGCGGGGCGAAGGGCGGAGCGGTCCAGCCAGGGGAGCGTGAACAGGACGGCAAGGCTCCCCGAGGCGAGGAGAAGCCCGCCGAGGCGGGAAGGGACGGCGCGGAGGATCGCGTAGAACGGTGCGAAATACCATTCCGGCCGGATGTCTCGTGGTGTGACGAGCGGGTTGGCCTGAACGTAGTTGTCGGCCAGCGTCAGCAGGTCGGGCAGGAAAAAGACCAGCCCGGCATAGACCATCAGGAACAGGCAGAGCGCGAAGCCGTCGCGGCTGGTGTAATAGGGGTGGAACGGTAGGGTCTGGCTCGGGCTGACGGGATCAATGCCCGAAGGATTGTTCGATTTCACGACATGCAGCGCCGCGACATGCAGGGCGATGACGCCGAGGATCGCAAAGGCCATCGTGAAATGCAGCACGAAAAGCCGATGCAGCGCCACGTTTCCCAAAGTGTCCCCGCCCAGCAGAAGCTCAGACAGCGGTTGCCCGATCAGGGGAATGGCATGGACGGCGTTCAGGATTACCGTGGCCCCCCAGTAGGACATCTGCCCCCAGGGCAGGACGTAACCGGCAAAGGCCGTGACCATCACCATCAGCATCAGGCCAAGTCCGGTCAGCCAGAGCAGTTCGCGGGGGGCCTTGTAGGAGCCGTACCACAGGCTGCGGCCGATATGGATGTAAAGGCAGGCGAACAGCATCGTCACGCCGCCCATATGCAGGCTGCGAATGAACCAGCCCGAGGGGATCTGCCGGTCGATGGCCTCGACGCTGGCGAAGGCCTGCGTGATGTCGGGCGTGTAGTTGATCGCGAGGAACAGGCCGCTGGCGATCATGAAGGCCATCGTGACGATCAGGAACGCGCCGAAGCTCCAGAACGCATTGAGGTTGCGGGGCATCGGGAAGGCAACGTACTGGCGGCGCAGCAGGCTCATGACCGGCAAGCGGCGTTCGAGCCAGTCAGGCGGATCTGTGTCGGGTGTTTTCAGGGGCGAAGTCATGCGGGCCGGTCTTCAGATCTGCTGGATGTCGGACATGCTGAAGCCCGGATCACCCGCGCTGTGGCCGATGCGGAGTTTCGTGTCGGAAAGGAACGTCACGGGCGGCACCGGCAGATTGCAGGGCGCGGGTGCGCGGCGTGCGACACGGCCGGCCGCGTCGAAGTGTGATCCGTGACAGGGGCAGAAATATCCCCCCTTCGCTTCCGGCGTGGAGCCGGGTTTTTCGAAAGAGGGCACGCAGCCGAGATGGGTGCAGACTCCGATCAGCACGCCATATTCCGGACGGACCGAACGGTGCCAGTTCGTCGCGTCCTTTGGCTGCTGAAGGACTTTCGAGTCCGCGTCCCGCAGGGTGGCCAGATGGTCCGGAGCCTGAAGCGCGGCCAGCATCTGGGGTGTGCGGCGCTGGATGAAAACAGGCCAGTCCCGCCAGCGCACGCTCATGTCCTGCCCGGGCGTGAGAGACGACAGATCAACGTCCAGCAGCCGGTCGGACAGGGGATTTGCCACCGGGTTTTTCAGGCTCTCGACAAAGGGTACGGCCAGAGCGCAGGCCCCCGCGCAACCGAGCACCACGGTCCCGGTGGCCAGCAGATCTCGCCGTCTGGTGCCATCCGAAGAAGGGGGCGTCTCGCTCTGGGTCATGCGGAACCTCTGCCGGCTGCGCCGGCTGCCCGGCAGGAAAGATGACAGCAGGATAGGCGTCTTTGCGCTTTCGAGAAAGGCGGTGTGCGGTAGCTTTCGGAGCGTTTGGGAGCTAGTGTTTTCCGAAGTGATGTAACGACGCGAACCGCGGAAGGGCCCCGGACATGACATCGAAATCCCGTTTCAGGATCATGCCTGCGGCTCTTCTGGGCCTGATGTCGCTCATGGCGTTTTCCGGTATGGCCCCCAGGGCTATAGCGGCGGATGGGGCGGCGCTGTACCGGGGAAAATGCGCGATGTGTCACGGACCTGCGGGCGCGGGGCGTCCGGGGACTTTCCCCCCGCTTGCGGGGCGGGTCGGGCAGATTGCGGGCAACCCGGACGGAAAAGCGTATCTGGCGGCGGTTCTGCTGAACGGGCTGCATGGTCCGATCACGGTGGACGGACAGTCCTACAAGGGATTCATGCCTTCATTCCGTGCGCTGTCGGATGAGGATATCGCAGCCGTCCTGGCCTATGTCAGCACTCTGGGTAACAGCGCGGCGACCGGGGGGATATCCGCCCAGGATGTGGCCTCCGTCAGGGCCGCACCAATGGATGCTGCCGCGGTCCAGGCGAAAAGGGCCGCTCTTCAGACGGCTCACGTGATCCCCTGACGGAAAACGGACATATTTTGTTACCAAACAAACGTAAATGCGTCTTGTAACGGCGGGTCCATATCTGACTAGCTGCGTTCATTCCACGTGATGCCAGCCGGTGAAATGGCCAGAGAGGGGAACGACCATGTCACAGACCATAGTGCCGCATACTTTACCGCTCAAGAACATCCACGTTCCCACTCGGGACCGGACGGCTACCCGCGCACCGGGCCGGCCGGTCAATCTGAGGCTCAAGGATAATATCCTTGCGGCGATCGCGCAGGTGCTCGTGGAAGAGGGCTATCAGGGCCTCACCATCAGCCGCGTCGCCAAGGCCGCCGGAGTGTCGACCGCGACGGTCTATCGTCGCTGGCCGACGAAACAGGCCATGTTTTTTGATGCGATCCGTCTGTGGCGTGACGATCTGACCCCGCAGATTGATACAGGCAGCTTCACGGGAGATGTGGATGAACTGATCGCGGCGCGTATCCGGTTTCTGGATACTCCTCTGGGCCGCACTTACGGCACTCTGCTGGGTGAGGCTGTGCATGACCCCGAATTCGGTCAGGTTTTATGGGAAGTGAGCGTGGTGCCGGCGCGGGCGCAGATGGCGCTTTTTTTTGAGCGGGCAAGTCGGCGAGGCGAGAAGGTCTTCTACCAGCATCCCGACACGGTCCTGGACATGCTGCTCAGCACGATCCATTTCCGGGCCATGAATCTTCTGGGGCGCGAGCCCATGGATGCGGCGCGCACCCTTAAGGAAATCCGCTCTCTCGCTCACAGCCTGATTTCCGGCTGATCCGTTCCGGCAGCGCTCAGAAGCCGTACGAGACGCGGCCTCCGATGAATCGTGGCGGTCCGGGGATGTAGAAATAGGTTGTTGTCGCCATGCCGCCGCTTTCGAAAAAGCTGCGGTTGAGCAGGTTCGAGGCGTAGACCGTGGCTTCCCATTTCCCCGATGAGGGACGCAGGGTCGCATGGGCGCCGAGCAGGAAATAGGGTGGCAGGCGATAAAAGCCGGTGCCGCCGACGGCGATGGCCTGGCTGCCGCGATATGACCAGTCCGGGCCGATATCCAGCCCGAGGGCTGATGTGAGGGGCTGCCGCCATTCGGCCTGACCGTTCAGGGTCAGTTTGGGCTGCCCGTTATCCACGCCGGCGAAGTTGTTCGTAATAGCGCGCCAGACGCCCGTTTTGGCATAGGCGGCATTGGTCGCTGCCCGGTTGACGTTCAGGAAATCCTGATAATTGCCTCGCTGCCAGCCGATATTCTGCGTTATGAAGACATGGCGTATGGGATGAAGTTCAATCGTCCCTTCAAAGCCCCAGCTTTCGGATTTGGGGACGTTCGTGATTTCGCTCAGCGGTCCGTAATTCGGGATCAGAACCGTGCCCACGACCTGCTGGTTATGAAAATCGTTATAGAAGGCGGCACCGTTCAGACGCAGGACATTGGGGATCGGGTCGCTCTTGAAGCCGAGTTCGTAGGTCAGCACCGTCTCAGGGCCGAACGGATCGAGCTGCGCCTGGATCTGGGTGTTGTTGGCGCTGAAGCCGCCGGGTTTGAAGCCCTTGCTCATCTTGTAATAGACGAGCGTGTTTTTCGTGGCCTGCCATGACACTCCGACCTGACCTGCGAACTGCGCCGAGGCCGTGCTCTCGCCATGAAACTCAGTCGTCTTTCCGCCGAAGATTTCCGACGTCAGGCCCGGCAGGCTGCGGTCGTCGATTTCGTGCAGCAGCCCGGCAAACAACGTCACGTTATGCGGCAGGCGATAGCTGATATGCCCGAATTCGGACGTGCTTTCCTGATTCATGGAAAAAGACGTCGCCATCATGTAACCGCGCGCCGCATAGTCCGTGTAATCGAAGAAGAAGCGCTGTTTCATGCGGCTGCGCTGGTAGAACGCGCCGACCACCCATTGCAGGCGGTTATCGGGATTGCTGGAACCCAGACGCAGTTCCTGCGTGAAGGCGTTGGCGCTGATGGTGCGGTAGGTGTCGGCTTCGGAGCGGGACGTGCCGTCCTGATCGGTATATTCGCCCTGCCGCTCGGTCTCGAAGGCCGTGACGGATGTGACTTTCGCGAACCCGAAATCATGGTCCATATGCAGGTCCCAGCCCCAGAACTGGTTGTGTTCGCTGGGTTTGAGGCTTTCCGGGCGTCCGATCAGGTTGGCGAATTGCGGACGGACGGACCATTCGGCCTGTGTCTGGCCGAGCCGGGGCAGGCCACTCGTGCCGATCAGGCGGTGGACGGCCTGGCTTGTGACGACCTGGCTGTTGTCCTGCACGAAATGGCCGGAGAGCAGGATCGTGGTGCGGTTGTCATCCGAATGCCAGCGCAGTTTGCCACGCAGGGCATAGGAATCCGCGTCGCCCAGATGGGCGCCGTTCTGCGGGTCGGTCTGCCAGCCGCCGCCCTGGCGGATCTGTCCGGCCAGACGGAAATCCAGCCCCCTGGCGATCGGGCCGGAAATATAGGCCTCGCTGCGGCTGCGAGCGTAGGAGGCAATGTCCTGGCTGGCCCCATAATGCAGGGTGCTGGTCGGATCAGCGGTGCGGAAGCGGACTTCGCCGCCCGTGTCGGACTGGCCGTGCGTGGTGCCGACGGGACCGGGAGTGACGGTGGCGTCCGCCAGATCGAACATCAGCCCGCTTGCCATGGTTGAAAAGGCGAAAGGAACGTCATCGAAATAGGTCATGACGGTTGGAATGTTGTTCTGCGTGAAGTCGTTGAAGCCGACGCCACGCAGATAGAAATTGGTCGAGGCCGTGCCATTGATGGACTGGATTGTCAGGTTTGGCGCAACGCGCTCCAGATCCCGTAGCGTCACGACGCCACGCTGCGTCAGGCGGTCGGCGGTCAGGCGCGTGTCGGCATCCGGAAGATGCTGGGCGGCGACAAAGGCGAAGTCCGTCCGCCGGGCCGTGACGGCAATCGTTTCGGCGTCACGTGACTGAAGATCATGCGGCGCAGATGCGCGCGCAGGTCTGTGCGGGACTGGCCGGGCAGACGGGGAGGACTGTTTTGGTGTCACGAAATGTCCGGTCCGCGCTCCCGTATGTTTCGTATGTGGTACCGCGGCGGCGCCGGATGCGGCGGAAAGGGAAGGCCCAAGGAGGGTGGCGCTCAGGAAAAGCGCCTTTCGAAGCGGCAGGGTCACAGGAGCTTCCAGAAAGAAACGAGAAGCGGAATCGTGCCTGAAAGACACACCGCAAACCGATTGGGACAGGCCTGCTTATAATAGAGCTGGTCGAAGGCGTAAAACCCCTTGAACTGTTATGATATAACATCATAAAAGATCGGACTGATCCGGATGCCACGCCGTCCGATCTCTCTTCATCGCCACATTTCATCCTTAGCCGGGGGTTTCATGCCATCCTTCGTGTCCGCGCGTTCCTTTGTTCTGCTACTGGGGTGCACCACTGCCCTGGCCGGTCCGGCGTTTGCCCAGACCATGACGGAGACGGCCACGCCCGCATCCCCGACAAAAACGACGGTGGCTAGGGCAGGCATCCGCGTGGCCGCGCCTAAACCCGCGGCCACGCGGGCGGCAGGGCCGGTTTCTGGATCAGCTTCGGGACCGCTCGAAGACAGCGCTGACACCGTGGGGCGCGCAGGATTTGGCCATTCCGATAATGAACATGGAACGACGACTACCGAAGTCAGCCGCCTCGGTGAAGACAATGTCAGCGTCAACGCGCATCTCGAACGCGCGCGGGCGGCACTTCAGCCTTCGACCGGCGCAACGACGTACAGCTTTTCGCGAGAGGCCATCGAGACGAATCCCGGAGGCGATAACGCGGGTTTGAACACTCTGCTGCTTCAGGCCCCCGGCGTTGCACAGGACAGCTACGGCCAGATCCATATTCGTGGCGATCATAACGAAGTTCAGTTCCGTCTCGATGGGGTGGCGCTTCCTGAGGGCATGAGCGTTTTCGGACAGACGCTCATGACGCGCTTTGCCCATTCCATGTCGCTGACGACAGGTGCCCTTCCGAGCGAGTACGGTTTCCTTCAGGCCGGTGTGATCGATATCACAACGAAGAACGGCTATTCCGATGCCGGGGGGGACGTTTCGATCTATGGTGGTGCACGTGACTATTTCTTCCCATCCGCGCAGTTTGGCGGCCATCATGGCAAATGGGACTGGTTTGCGACGGGTGATTTCGTGCACAACCGTGTCGGTATCGAAAACACCACGTCGAGCTTCAACGCAATCCACGATCTGACAAATCAGTATCACTTCCTGGGCCATGCCCGTTACACGGTGGACGAGAACACTCGGATCAGCTTCACCGCCGGCGTGTCCAATGCGGAATACCAGCTTCCCAACAATCCGGGACAGCAGCGTCAGTTCGCCAATCCGTCCTTTGCCAACAGTGATCTGTCCCAGAAGCTGTATGGCAACGGTGACAGTTCCAGCCTGAACGAGCATCAGAAGGAAATCACGGATTTCGGTATTCTGTCCCTTCAGAAAGACATGGGCAGGCTGAGTTTCCAGACGTCCGCCGTCATGCGTTACAGTTCCCTGCGTTATTCGCCCGATCCGCTGGGCGATCTGATCTATAACGGCATTGCCCAGCGTGCGGCGCGTTCGGTCTTTTCGACCGGAACGCAGACGGATGCGACCTGGCAGGCCGCGAAGGACCATACGGTTCGCTTCGGCTATCAGATCTATGTGGAACGGAACACTTCCAAATCGGATTCGACCGTTTACCCCCAGAGCGGCGAAGATGCTGATGGCAATGCGGTCTATTCCGACAACCCGCTCACCATCCATGACGGCACAGGCCGGACAGGCTGGATGTACGGTCTGTATGTGCAGGACGAATGGCGCCCGCTGAAGAACCTGACGATCAATTACGGTCTGCGGTTTGATGGTGTGGATGAATATACCCATGCCAAGCAGGTCAGCCCGCGTCTGAACATTGTCTACAAGCCCTGGCGCGGTGGTACGTTCCATGCGGGTTATTCGCGTTACTTCACGCCGCCGCCGTTCGAACTGGTGGGTGGCACGTCGCTGAACAAGTTCGTCAATACATCCGCGGCTCCGGGGACGTTCCTGAACAGCAATGTGAAGGCCGAGCGCGATCATTACTTTGATGCAGGCTTCTCACAGACCATTCTGCCGGGCTGGCATGCGTCGTTCGATGCGTATGTGAAGCTCGCCAAGAACATGATCGACGAAGGGCAGTTCGGCTCTCCGGTCATTCTGTCGGCGTTCAACTATCGTCGCGGGCAGGTCAATGGTTACGAATTTGCCACAGACTACACCCGTGGTGCGTTCAGCGTGTATGGCAATTTCGCGTGGTCGCGTGCCATTGGCAAGGACATCACTACGGCCCAGTGGAACTTCGATCCCGACGATCTCGCTTATACCAGCAAGCACTGGATCCATCTGGATCACGATCAGCGCTGGACCGCCTCTGCTGGTGGAAGCTATTCCTTCTTCCACAAGACTGGCCACCCGCTGCGTCTGTCTGCCACGATGGTTTATGGCAGTGGTCTGCGGGCCGATGGTGCGACGCCTAACGGGGCTTCCGTGCCGCAATATGCGACGTTCAACCTGTCACTCGTCCAGTCGTTCAACAACCTGTTCCACGTTCCATTCCTCAAGCGCACGCAGTTGCGTCTGGACGTGACAAACCTGTTCGATCGGACCTATCTGCTGCGTGATGGTAGCGGCATCGGTGTAGGGGCACCACAGTACGGTCTGCGCCGGACGATTCTCACGGGAATTGACCAGCGTTTCTGACGTCGGCTCCTGGCGGATCGTCCGATCCGTCAGGCTGGTCCCGCTACCGGCGACAGCAACGCCTGGTAGCGGATCTTTTCTAGGGCGGCCGGGATGTCCATGACCGGTACGGCCTCGCACAGAAAATCTCCCTGTACGAAATCGCACTCCATCTCCAGAAGCGCGCGGATCTGTGTGGCGTTTCCGATCCCCTCGGCCACGACCTTGCGCCCGAGGCTGTGGACAATGTCGATTACGCCCCTGATGATCGCGGCATCCGTTCCATGACGTTCCAGACCGGCCACGAAGGCCCGGTTGATCTTCACCGCATCGAACGTGATGGTCTTAAGATGTGTCAGAGATGCAAATCCCGTCCCGAAATCATCAAGGGAGATCTGGATGCCCTGGCGGTGAAGGGTGTCGAGTTCCTGTTCGATCTGCCTGTGATGTGGGCGCGAGAAAATGTTCTCGGTGATTTCGAGCGCGAGGGAAGTGAGCGGGATATTCATTTCCTCGGCAAGGAGAGCGACTTTCCGGAAGAAATCGCTGCCCTCGAAATCGCAGGACGTGATGTTGATGGCGATGCGTTCGAAGCGGATGTTTTGCTCGCGCAGCTTGCGCATGTCCTGCATGACCTGCCGCGTGACGAAGGTGTTCAGCGTCAGCGTCAGGCGGGGGTCTTCAAAGACTTCGGGGAAATGCTGTGGCGAGAGGACGCGGTGCTGCGGATGGTCCCAGTGCAGCAGAGCCTCGAAGGAAATATTGCCGGGCGTGCTCAGGGAAAAGATGGGCTGGTAAAAGACCGCGATGCTCTGGTTGCGCAGTCCGGTCTGGACCCGCCTGCGCAGGCGGGCGGCATGGTCCAGTTTCTCTTCCATGACGGGATGATATTCCCGGATACGGTTCCTGCCGCTGGTCTTGGCGGCATAGAGCGCGAGATCGGCGCATTTAAGCAGGGCTTTTTCTCGCGCATCGACCAGGAGGACGCGGACGTAGCCGATGCTGACGGTGCAGGCATGGGTCATAGTGCGGTTGCGGAAGCTGAAACGCATCTGCTCGTGAATTTCGCGCAGTGTTTTTTCGAACAGCGTCGGGCAGTCGCCCGTCATGAGGATGGCAAATTCATCACCTCCGATGCGGGCGATGAAGCAGGAGTTGCTCTGGAAAGGCTGAAGCTT
Source organism: Gluconobacter aidae (assembly GCF_009547075.1). Lineage (GTDB taxonomy): Bacteria > Pseudomonadota > Alphaproteobacteria > Acetobacterales > Acetobacteraceae > Gluconobacter > Gluconobacter aidae. Next base: position 7,791 of record NZ_WIPH01000005.1, on the reverse strand, counting down.
CTCGGCGACCTTGCGCAACAGCCGGTCCCCGGAATCGTGTCCCGAGGTGTCGTTGATCGTTTTGAACGTGTCAATGTCGAGCAGGGCCAGGCAGATATGGGCCGCCGTACTTTTGCGCAGTGTCTTGCGGAGGGTATGGGAGAAATGCAGGCGGTTGGAAATCTTGGTCAGGAAGTCCGTATTGACGGCGTTCTGGAGCTTCTGGCGGCTGGATTTCAGGTGGTTTTCCGCCTGTTTGCGCGCCGTGATGTCAAAGCGGATGGCCACATAGCTCGTGACCTTTCCGCTTTCCGAAATATGCGGAACGATCGTGGTGTCGACCCAGTAAAGGGAGCCGTCGCGCCGACGGTTGCAGATTTCGCCATGCCAGACATGGCCTGAGGCGATCGTCCGGTACATCTCCCGGAAGAATTTCCGGTCATGCTGGCCGGAACGCAGCATCCGGTGGTCGTTTCCGATGAGCTCGTCCCGGGTATAGCCGCTGATTTCCTCGAACCGGCTGTTGACGGAAAGAATGCGGCCGCGGGTGTCGGTAATGGCGACAATGGCGGAACAGTCCAGGGCATGAAGAACGAAATCGTCGCGGGGGCCCTGAGGCCAGTTCTTCACATAATCCAGGCTTCTCCTGAAATCATCCTCTTGCTTTTCCATCACCCAGGCTGGCTCTCTCGATAGGAGATCTGAGGAATATCATAGAATAATTAAGCGTTCGTTAAAAGGACATCCTGCTGTTTTCAGGTATATTTTTGAAGGTCTGTTTCGGAGTTTTTCTTTCTTCCTTCTGAAGGTTTCAGTTTTATTTTGACTGTTGCGGAGGGAGATTTCTTTACCAGAATGAGGGATGCCCTGCCTCTCCAGAATCCTCAATGACGCGCCTTTTCCTTATAGTTCCGCCCATTGGCGCAGCAGGTTATGATAGGTTGATGTCAGGCCGAGGATGGAAGGATGACTGTCGGGGAGGGATTTGCGGGCTTCGATGATAGAGCAGTCGAAGTCGTAGAGCAGCCGGCGTTTCGTGTCATCGCGGACCATGGACTGGGACCAGAAGAATGAGGCCCAGCGACTGCCGCGGGTGATGCGGCTGACGCTGTGCAGGCTGGTCGAGGGATAGAGCACCATGTCTCCGGCGGGGAGTTTCACACTCTGGGTCCCGTAGGTGTCCTGAATAACGAGTTCGCCGCCGTCATAGTCTTCCGGGCCGGTGAGGAAAAGCGTGGAAGAAACGTCCGTGCGGATGCGCATGCCTGTGCCGGGGATGGGGCGGATGGCATTGTCGACATGGGCGTCGAAATGCATGCCGGTATCGTAGCGGTTGAAGAGCGGCGGGTAGACGCGCAGGGGCAGGGCGGCGCTGTTGAAGGTCGGGTTCCGGCCTAGTGCGCGCAGAACATACTCCCCGAGTTCGCGGCATTCGGGAGAGTCCTGCGAGATCTGGAGGTTCAGTTTGGCCTTGGCGGACTGTTCTCCCGCGGTGACGCGCCCGTCCGTCCATTCGGCGCTTTCCAGCCTGTCACGGAAATAGCGGACTTCTTCGGGGGAGAGGATGTTCGGGATATGGATCAGCATGGACGGCGGGCCTTGAGGAAAAAAACGGGCTTAAAATGAGAATGAATCTTATCTCGGAGTCATAAAGCCGTTTGGGAAGGGGAGCAATTGGCGGGGCGTCCGGTGTGATGCCCGACAGTAGCGGCAAAAGGTCTTATTTCCTTTCGTTGACAGGACTGGCGGGGCAGGAGATGACACGGACATGGCATTTCATTCCCTTTTCGTTGCGCGCCGGACGGGGGTGTCGCGCAGGTGGCTGACCGGCGTGGCGCTCATGGCGGCCTGTATCGCCGGAGCGGGACAGGGCCGTGCGCAAGGGGGCTTCGTGGCGCCGCTGTCCATTCATGACGCGATTGCCGCAGCCTGGAAAATCGACCCCGTGCGGGCCGAACTGGAAATCAATCAGGATACGGCCGATGCCCGGTCGAAAGCGGCGCAGTCCTGGTTCGCGGGCGGGCCGACACTGACGGGTGACTACTATGATGACCGCATCAGCGGTTCCAATCATGGCTACATTACCTGGCAGGGCGGTGTTTCGGTGCCGCTGTGGCTGCCGGGGCAGGGTACGGCGACCGAGAACGTGGCGAAGGCCGAGGCGAAGACCGCGACGGTCCGTCTTGATGTAGAGCGGATGTCCATTGCCGTACGTGTCGTGGATGCGACCGGGGCTGCGATCATGGCCATGCGCCGGCAGACGGCGGCTCTGGCAACGGTGGCCGCATTGCGGCGGATCGAAGCGGATGTGCAGCGGGCCGGGCATGTGGGCGAAATCGCGGTGTCGGACCAGCAGGCCGTGGAAGCGCAACTGGCGCAGGCCCGCAGCGAAGCCGACATGGCGGCCGAGGAGATCGAGACCACGGCGAGCCAGTTGCGGACGCTGACGGGGCTGCCGGGTGTGCCGGACATCACGCAGGCGGATGAGCACTGGCTGGCGCTGACGCGGGCCAATGATGCGCGCTGGGTCGAGGATGTTGATCCGCGGGTGCGGGCAACGCATCAGGCCGTGATTGCGGCGCAGAACCAGATGAAGCTGGCGCGAAAGAGCTTCATGCCCAATCCGGAAATCGGCGTCGATGCGATTGATCAGGGGCAGTATGACAGCCCCTGGGATACGCAGGTGGGTGTCAATCTGCGGGTGCCGCTGCCCAGCGCGGTGACGAATACGCCGCAGGAATCCGCGGCGCGGGACCGGATGGCGGCGGCGACGCGACAGGAAGTCGAGGCGCGACGGGCCGTTCGCAACGAAATGGCGCAGGTGCGGGCGCATCTGGTCGCGGCGACGGGATCGCTGTCGAACTCGCGGGTCGAGGCGAGTTCCATGCTGCGCCGGGCGGATGGGATGGAGCGCTCCTGGCGGGTGGGTGAAACGCCGCTGATTGAGGCTCTGCGGGCGCGGATGGATGCGTATCGCGCGCTGCTGGATCTGAACCGTGCGGAGATTGCCTGGCATGCGGCGATTATCCGGATGGGTATTGCGACGGGGACCATTCCATGAGCCGGTTTGTGCGTTTTCTGGTCTGTGGGGTGGCGCTGTGTGCTCTGTCGCGTGCGGGTGCGGCGGAAGCGCCGGGCTGGATGCAGCCGCTGACGCTTGGGGCCGAAGCGCGGGAGGGTGAGCATCTCCAGACCGCGACGGTGCGGCAGGGGACGTTGCATGACACGGTCTCGGCGCTGGCGCGGGTGAGCGCGGATCTGTCGCGGACGGTGGTGATCCGCACGAGCGGGGACGGGAAGGTCACAGCTGTGCGGGTGACGCCGGGGCAGAGTGTGGTGCCCGGACAGGCGCTTATTGATTACACGGATCATTCCCTTCACGTGCTGCATCTTCAGCTCGAGCAGGACGAAGCCGCTCTGGCCTCGGCGAAGGCGACGCTGGGGGAGGCCGAGCTGGCGTATCGGCGCGGGCAGTCGCTGGTGGGCAGCACGGTATCGGCCGGGGAAGTGCGGCGGCGTCAGGCGGCGGTGCAGCAGGCGCGCAGTACGGTCGTGGCGCGGGAAGCGGATATCGGGCTGATCCAGCATCGTCTGACGGAAGAATTCACCTCCGTGACAGAAAAGATCGTGCAGGATGAGGCGTCCACGCTGATTTCGCCGGTGCAGGGTGTCGTGCAGTCCATCCAGACTTCCGTGGCGTCGGATGTGACGCCGGGGCAGCCTGTGGCGACGGTCGTGGATCTGTCGGGCGTGTGGATTGTCGCGGATCTGCGGCCAGATGAGGTGTCGCGGCTGGTGCCCGGGGGGGTTGTAACCGTTCGCCCGTCAGGCAATGCGCGGGCCGAGCCGTTCCGGGCGAAGATTACGACGATTGATGGTGTGGCCGATCCGGTAACGGGGCTGGTGCGGGTGGTGTGTGTCGTGGACCGGCCGGTGGCGTTTCTGCGGCCGGGGATCATGCTGGATGCGGCGCTTGAAACCAGTGAAGCCGTGGACGGCATGATCGTGCCTTCGAATGCGGTGCAGACGATCGAGGGGCATGATCTTGTCTATGTGCAGACCGCCGAGGGGCAGTATGCGCCGCGCGAGGTGCGGGTGCGGCTGGCGACGGATGAGAGTGTCGTCGTGCAGGGCAATCTGAAGGCCGGGGATGCTGTGGTGACGGAGGGAAGCTTTGCCCTGAAATCCATGTCGCTCGTCAGCGGGCTGGATACGGACTGACCGGGTTTCATGCTGCATTTTTTCCAGTCCAACCGTTTTGTCCTGCTGGGTCTGCTTGTTGCGCTGATGATCGGCGGGGTGATGACCGTGCCGGGCCTGCCGGTCGAGCCAGTGCCGGATATTTCGCCCAAACAGGTCATGGTGTCGGTCACAGCACCCGGACTGGCGACGGAAGAAGTCGAGAAGCTCATTACCTTTCCGGTTGAGGCGAGCCTGACGGGTATTCCGGGCGTGACGGATCTGCGCTCCGTGTCGCGGACGGGTGTCTCGGCCGTTTATCTGCAGTTCGATGACGCAACGGATATTGATCTGGACCGGACGCGGGTTTCGGAGCGGTTGCAGGCGGCGCGGGACAGCATCACCATGCCGGGCGTGAGCGTCTCGATGGGGCCGCTGGCGACGGGCATGGGCGAGATCATGCAGTTGCAGATCCGGGGCGCCGGGCTCTCGCTGATGGAACTGAACCGGCTCATGACCTGGACGGTCGTGCCGCAGTTGCGGCTGGTGCCGGGCGTTGTGGACGTCAACGTCAATGGCGGGTCGGTCGAGACGTATCAGGTGGCGGTTGATCCGGCGCGGATGCGGGCGTTCGGGGTTTCGGTCAGCGAGATCGTGCAGGCTGTCGATACGAACAATGCGTCCTCCGGCGGGGGCTGGATTGCGCATCATGCCGAGCAGAACGTGGTGGTCGGCCGCGCACTGGTGGGCAGTCTGGCGGATTTCGGCGCCATTCCGGTGAAGCTGGGGGCGGGCGGTCATGTGATCCGGCTGCGGGATATGGGTGTCGTGTCCGCCGGGCCGAGGACGCGGCTTGGGGCCGTGACGCGCGACGGGCAGGGCGAGGCGGTCATTGGCGTTGTGATGATGCAGACCGGGGCGAGTTCGAACGCGACGCTGGCGGCGATCGGGCGTGTGCTGCCGACAATCCGGCAGTCCCTGCCGCCGGGGGTAACGCTCGAGCCATTCTACAGCCGGGCGAGCCTGACGGGACAGACGATCCATACGGTCAAGGAAAACCTGCTGATCGGCGCGGCGCTGGTGCTGTTCGTGCTGGTCGTCGTGCTGGGGGACTGGCGGGCGGCGCTGGTGATCGTGTCCGTCATTCCGGCGTCTCTGGTGGCGGCGATGGCGGGGATGCGGCTGTTTGGCGTGTCGGCCAATCTACTGAGTCTGGGCGCGATTGATTTCGGGATGATCGTGGACAGTTCGCTCGTCGTGGTGGAGCACATCATGGTCGAGCGTGGGGAGCGTCGGCAGGCAAGCTCCTTTGCTGCGCTGACGGCGGATGCCGCAAGGGCCGTGGTGCGGCCGGTCAGTTTTGCGATTTTCGTCATTATCATGGTCTATCTGCCGGTGCTGACGCTTCAGGGCATCGAGGGCAAGATGTTCCGGCCGATGGCGCAGACGGTCATCATGGCGCTGCTGGCCTCGCTGGCTTACTGCTTCGTCTGTGTGCCGGTGCTTGCGGCGATGCTGATGCGCAAGATCCAGCCCGACCGGGAGACCGCATTCGTGCGGACGGTGCGGCGGTATTACGAGCCGGCGCTGCGCTGGACGGAGCATCACAGCGGGCGGCTTCTGGTCGTGACCGTGGCGGCGTTTTTGCTGGCAGTGCTGATCGGCGGGCGTCTGGGCGGGGAGTTCGTGCCGCAGCTTGAGGAAGGCTCGCTGGTCCTGACTTCGACGCGTCTGCCGGGGGCGTCGCTTGATACGGTGCTGGACGGAGTGACGGCGGAAGAGAAAATCCTGCGGTCTTTTCCGGAAGTGCAGACGGTTGTGAGCAGTACGGGTACGGCGGCGATCCCGACCGATCCGATGGGGACGAACGAGACCGATACGTTCATTTTCCTCCGCCCGCATGAGGAATGGAAGACGGCGTCCACGCAGGCCGGGCTGGTTACGAAAATCAATGACGTGTTGGAAAAGACGCGGCCGGATGCGGCGTATTCCTGGTCGCAGCCGATCCAGATGCGGATGGATGATCTGCTGGCTGGTGTGCGCACACAGCTTGCGATTTCGGTCTATGGCGATGACCTGTCGGAGCTGAACCGGATTGCCGGGCAGGTGGTTGAGACATTGCGGAGCGTGCAGGGCGCGGCGGATGTGGCGTTGCAGGGAAGCGGTACGGTGCCGTTCCTGCATATTGACGTGAACCGCGATGCGGCGGCGCGCCTGGGTGTGTCGGTGCCGGATATCCTGACGGTTGTTGAGGCTATTGGCGGCCATGTCGGCAAGCCGGTGACGGTGCAGGGCGCGATCATCCCGACTCAGGTGCGTCTGCGGGAGGATGCGGTCAGTTCGGCAGACCGGATCGGGCATCTGCAGGTGCGCCGGGCGGACGGGCAGGGCTGGGTTCTGCTGTCGCAGGTGGCGGATATCGTGCTGTCGGATGGCGTATCGCGGATTGATCGGGACAATATCCATCGCCGGGTGATCGTGCAGGCCAATATTCGTGGGCGGGATGTGAGTTCGTTCGTGGCGGCGGCGCAGCAGGCCGTGGCGCAGAAAATCAGGATGCCGCAGGGCTACCGGATGGTGTGGGCCGGGCAGTTCCGGAACCTGCAATCCGCGCTTCACCGGCTGTTCATTGTCGTGCCGATTGCGCTGGCACTGATCTTCCTGCTGCTGGTGGCGGCTCTGGGCTCGTTCGGGGCGGCGGCGCTGGTCTTTGCCAATCTGCCGATGGCGGCGACGGGGGGGATTTTCGTACTCGCGCTCCGGGGGCTGCCGTTCAGCATTGCGGCGGGGATCGGGTTCATCGCGCTGTTTGGCGTGGCGATCCTGAACGGTGTGGTGCTGGTTAGCCAGATCCGGGTCTTCCGGCAGGAAGGTCTTGCAGCGGCGGATGCGGCGTTTCAGGCGGCGCGTAGCCGGTTGCGGCCGGTTCTGGCAACGGCGTCCGTGGCCAGTCTGGGGTTTTTTCCCATGGCGTTTTCTGGCGGATCGGGCGCTGAAGTGGAGCGGCCCCTGGCGTCTGTCGTGATCGGAGGGCTGGTGTCCTCCACGCTGCTGACGCTGTTCGTATTGCCGACGCTGTATGCGCGGTTCTTTGGCCGTGAAAATGAAAGCGCCCCGGACAGGGGATGAGCCTGTCCGGGGCGGAAGCCCTTACTGGAAGGGCAGATAGCGGAAGTCGAAGAAGATCTGGCTCATGCTGGTATGCGGATCGCCGCCAATGCCGGACCAGATCTGCCGCCGTGAATAGGCAAGCTGCGTGCCCGCTTCCACGGTGCCGAACTTGCCCTTGAAGAAGCGCCACCAGCCGCCGATCGTGATCTCCGAAACGCTGCGGGTATTGGCTGTGCAGGAGAGCGTGGAGAGTTCCTGCAGACAGCCCGCGTTGGAATAGCCCGGGTTGCCGTAGCCGTAGGAGCTGCCGTTTTCGTTGAAATAGGAATGGCCGACGCGCTGCGTGCCGAAATAGCCGTAGACGTCGATGCGCGGGTTGGGATGCGCGATGATGCCGGCCTGGGCCTGGACGCCGAAGAGCGGATCGGGGCTTCCATTGGCCTTGAGCGTGGCATCAGGCAGCAGGACGGACCCATAGCGGTTGATGCCCCAGCCCGCGAGGCCGGCCATATGAAGTTCCAG
>NZ_WIPH01000049.1 GCF_009547075.1 Gluconobacter aidae | reverse complement strand
TAGAGAGAATGTCCAGTATTCGAGCGGCTTATAGTAAATACTGGAATCCGACAGCATATAGGCATGCTTCTGGCAAAACTCCCTGAGTCGGTCATGATCGCCGATGATGTCGACATAAACCGACAGGAGATGGTTGGGAATTTCTCCGAGCGTCGTTTCGACGCGCTGGTCTTTGCCCAAGCTATAGTGAGCAAAATGTGCGTTGGAACTCTTGAAGCCGGCCTGTCGAGCCGCGTGGATCAATTCCTGGTAGAGCGGTCGGCTTCGAAACAGCGAAGCAATTCGCCCACGGCCCCTGATAGCCGTGCGAGTGCCTCGGGTCATGAAAATCCGGATCATGCCAGCATGATGGGTAATCAATGTTTTCGTTTCGGTCATGATTACTTGATATCCTCTGAGGAATAATTGGGGTGCCGCAGAAGTTACGGCGCGGGAGGATGGCGCGGGAGGGTGCGGGCATGACGCAGGGCCATGCCGCCAGCGATCAGCGGGTGACGGATCTTGGGCACGCCGATACGCTGGGAGAGATAGATCCCGGAATGGCCCGAACAGAGATAGGCCACGAAGCAGCCGACGGCGATGTAGACTGTGTCGGCGGCACCGAACAGTTCGATCCCCATCAGGGTGCAGGCTAACGGCGTGTTCGCCGCCCCGGCGAAAACGGCGACGAAGCCGATCGCGGCCATCAGGTCGATTGGCGCGCCCAGCACGCCTGCCAGCGTGTGGCCAAGCGCCGCGCCGATGAAGAACAGCGGCGTGACCTCGCCTCCCTTGTAGCCGGTGGCCAGCGCCGTCACGGTGAAGACCAGCTTCCACAGCCAACTCCAGGTAAAATCGCCCGGACCGAAGAAGCTGACAATGGCCGCCCCCCCCGGCTCGGCGGGGATAACGCCGAGACCCAGATAATCCCGCGAGCCCACGAACCAGACGAGCGCGATAGTCAGCACGCCGCCGATTGCGGGGCGCAGCCAGGCGACGGGGCAGAGCCGCCTGAAGATCGGCGCCAGCCGATGCACGCCCTCCGCGAAGACCAGGCTCGTCAGACCGAAGGCCACGGCAGCGAGGCCGACTTTTCCCAGGAGCAGCGGATTCGCATGGAACGTGTCGCCTGCGCGATCGGGCACCCCCGCGAAACCAAGGTGATAGGGAACGTGATGGACGCCCCAGCGATGGCAGGTCCAGTCGGCGATGATCGAGGATGCGGCGACGGGCACGAGAGCGGTGTATTCGACCCGTCCGACGGTCAGGACCTCCAGTCCGAAGATCGCGCCCGCGATCGGCGTGCCGAAGACGGCCCCGAAGCCCGCCGCGATACCAGACATCAGGATGATCCGCACGGCCTGGTGCTCCAGGCGGAACATGCGTACGAAACCGCCCGCAATGCTGCCGCCGATCTGCACGGCAGTTCCCTCGCGTCCGACCGAGGCGCCGAACAGATGGCTGATGACCGTACTGATCAGGACCAGCGGCGCCATGCGCAGTGGCACACCGCCGCCGGGTTCGTGGATCTGGTCGACGATCAGGTTATTGCCTCCTTCCGCCGACCGTCCGAACCAGTGATAGAGCAGCCCCGTGGCGATCCCGGCCAGCGGAAGCAGGTACAGAAGCCACGGATGGGCGAAACGGGTGGTCGTCACATCGTCGAGCAGCCAGAGGAACAGGGCACAGAGACTGCCGATGATGGCAGCCATAGGCAGAAGCAGGGCCGCCCATTTGAGGGTCGCGCGCAGGTTCGCAAGCCATCCGTCGAGCAGAAAGCGAAGGGAAGTCGTCATATGTGTCCGTGAAGGGCTGCAATACGCAGGACCATGCAAGGCATTCGCCCTGTGATCGGTGCGCGATAGAAAAGAGAAATCTGGCATGAATCGATCTGGACTCCACCCCTTGGTACCGTAATGGCGAGGTAGGAATCATCAGCCTTTGCGGGCGGTTCGACCTTTGTGATCAGGCAGAGTCCATTGCCGGCCCCGAAGGGAACAGAACGAAGGTGGAAAGTCAAGCGTACCGCGAGATACGGGGGCGCAGGTCGATATCCCGCTCGCAGCGGAGCGCCTCTTGACGGGACACGGAGCGTTCTCTATTCGAATCGGATAGGAGATGGGGTTCCTCCTTTTAACCGCCGCGTCGGCTGATGACTCTTGGCATGAAGCGCAATAGCGCGAGCCGGAGACGTGTCCTGATGTCGAACCTTTCTTTCCCGCCCGTTTTGTTGCCCCGCGGCGCCTCTCGCCTGATTCTGGTCCGGCACGGCGAAGTCCCGGGCATTCAGCCGCCCAGTTTTCGCGGAATGCAGAATCTCGCCTTGACCGATCGAGGCAGGCAGCAGGCGATTTCGACCGCGCGGTATCTGTCTTCGACCTCGCATGTGAAGGTCATTGCGACCAGCCCCCTGTCACGTTGTACTGACACCGCGAAAGCCATCGCCGAATATCATGGCGACGTACTGTCATCTTTCGACGGTTTGACCGATTTCAATTATGGAGACTGGCAAGGGCGATCCCACGCACACATCGCCGCTGCCTATCCCGATGAATACAGTGCATGGATGAAGACGCCCGATCTGGCGTGTATTCCGAATGGGGATGCGCTCGAAGCGGTCGCCGGACGCGCCGTGGCGGCCGTGAACACGGCTCTTTCCGGTGCCGGGAACGGCACGGTCGTCGTCGTGACGCATGACAGCGTCATTCGGACGCTGATCCTGGCAATCCTCGGTCTTCCGCTGCGCGCTTACTGGACGTTCAATTCAGACCCGTGCGGTGTCAGCATTTTTACGTCCCGTCATGCGGAGTGGACTGTCGAGCGGATCAACGAGAGCGTTCATACGCGCCTGCATTTCCCGGTGATCTGAAGTGAGGGGCTGGAACGGAGACAAACCATGGCTGAACAACTGAACGTGCGCCGAATTCTTCTGGACGTCGATCTTTCGATCCATGGGCCGGCATTGCTCACTGTGGCAGCAGCGATTCAGGCATCTGCCGGTGTTGCCGCCTGTAGTATCACCGTGACGGACATCGACACGGAGACGATCGGGACGGACGTCACCATCGAGGGCGAAAACATAGATTATGAAGGCGTGGTCGAAGCGATCGAGAAGACAGGCGCCGTGGTTCACAGCCTCGATCATCTTGCCGCAGGCGACAGGCTCATCGAGAGCGTGCCCAGGCGCCGCTGATGTCGCGGACATTTGCACGATGGCTTCGTGATCCCGAGAACAGGCTCGATATCGTTGCGGGTATGGTCGACGGAATCCTGAACGCCTTGACGCTGGCGTCCGGAAGTTTTCTCAGGGTCGGCCATGCCATTACGCTCACGCTTGCCTTGCGTGTCGGGGCAGCAGCGGCTCTCACCACGCTTTTCGTCTTTTTCGTGGCGCATTACGCGCAGGAACGGACGGCGCTCGTGGGGATCGAAAAGGAACTCAATCTGCGTGGAGGCAGCCATTTGGCGGCGACCGCGCTGGGTCGCAAGGCATTCGTCAATTCGGCGCTGGGGGCGACACTTGCTGCCATATGCGGTCTGGCCGGCTCGGTCGCCCCGCTGCTTCTGGCAATGGTCATTCCCGGGCCACCGTGGCTGGGACTCATCGCCACACTCGCAATGCTGGCTCTGCTCGGCGTGGCGCTTGCCAGGGCTTTTCACGGCTCACGGATCATATGGGGTACGGCACTGTTCCTTGGAGGTGGTGCGCTGGCCTATGTCGGTCTGAAATTAGGTCTCGTACAGTGATCGAGGGGTATATTCGAGGGCAAGCCCTCATGGATGCCTATCCGGCGGGACACGAGGGGCCGGCGTCGCGAGCGTATGAGAAAAATGCTGATTGAGCGCCTCGGCGGAGATATAGCCGACAGCGGTTGCGCCAAGACACAGAACCAGTGAAAGCGCGACGTTCAGAAGCGCGCGCCCGATCGCGCCGTCGCGGACAAGATCGATGGTCTGGAGGCTGAACGAGGAAAACGTCGTATAACCGCCGCAGAGTCCTGCCATGAAAATCAGGCGCGTCTCGTTCGTGGCCGGGAACCGCGCTCCAGCGACCGTCAAGGCACTGAAGAACGCGATGGCGAAGGAGCCGGTCAGATTGATGAGAATCGTCCCCCAGGGCAGCCGGTGACTCCATGTCAGCGTCAGTACGCCGACGTAATAGCGCAGCAATGTTCCCGTCGCTCCCGCTGCTGCTATCCATAGCGGAGTTGGAAAAGAAAACTCCATGAACCCGTATTCCCCGGTCTGTGTTTTTATGTCTCGGAAGATCCTTCAGCGGACCATCAATGATGTGTCAGGATCGGCAGGGTCGCGTGTGCGAAAACATCCTGCGTCGGCCCTCCGAACAGCCATTCAAGGAAATGGGGCCGTGTGTAGGCCCCCATGATCAGCAGGTCGCTCTCGGCGGCCAGGGCGTGAGCGCGGATCTGCTCGCCGAGATCACTCCCGCTTTCGATCTGGAAGCGATCAACGGCGATCTTTACGCCCCGATCGGCAAGCGTATGTGTGAAATCAGGCAATCCGGTTTCGCCACCCTCATGTTCACCGATGACGAAAGTGACTTTTTCCGCCGTTTCCAGAAGCGGCATGGCTGCGAAGATCGCATTGTCCAGCGCACGGGAGGGATGCCATCCGATGACGGGTCGGCGTCCGACAGTGTCATAGTCCTGTAGCGGAGCGACAACCAATGCCGCTTCCGCATCATAAAGAATGCCGGCGAAGGCATCCGCAACATAACCGGGATCTCCCGCGCGCGGCCGGGCGTGGACGACGAAATCAGCGTTCAGGGCCTCCTGCGTAGCGATTTTGCGGACATCTCCCGCGATTTCGACCCATTCCTTATCGGGTTGATGTCGGACACCCGCGGCAATCGGGCCGATCCATGCCGACGCCAGCATGCGCAGCTTGTCGGCCCGTTCTGCGACGTCCTGTGCGAAACGCCGCTGCTCTTCACTGGTGGGCATCCCTTCATCCGGTGTCTGGAAAGCGGGATTATCGGCAGGGCGGGGATGAAGAATCCGGATTTTATCGGCACGCAGACGAGCGCCTAGAGCACCTGCCGTCTTGAGTGTGAAAGCGGCCGTGTCAGGCCGATCAAGCACAACCAGAAGCCGCATGATGTCATTCTCCCCTGCGGGTCGATGGTGAAACCATACGGAAGAGAAGACCAGATTGGACAGACTCCCCCTTCGTAAGCTTCGTCGGGTAGGAATCATCAGCTTCCGTCGCGGAAGCGGTTCGATCGCCATCAGGCCATCAGGCAGAGTCCATTGCCTCCCTGAATCTACAGCTTATTCGGCGGTGAAGGTCAATCTTTAATTCGGTTTTCCATTTTGCAATATCGCCTGTGTTGAGTCAGCGTGCGCATCGCATCCCTTGACCGCACGGATTATTTTATCAGCGATGCTTACCGATCATAAATCGTCATATTGAATTTCGTAATAATCCTGACGTCATCGCGGATATCCAGAACGGAGATCGATGCCGCCTCCAGATAAAAATGTTCACCCAGCGCAGCATGATTGTCGATCCAGACGCCTGCAATGCAACGCAGAATGTGGGCGTGCGCAAACAGCAGCACCGTGCCGTTATGCGTGAGAAGCTGTCGCACAAAGCGTGCGGAACGCTGCTGGAGGTCGTCGAGATTTTCTCCCCCAGCGACGTCAGCGGTCCACAGGGACCATCCTTTTTCCTCATGACGGATTTCAGCCGTCGTCCTGCCTTCATAAATGCCGTAATCCCACTCCACCAGATCGGGCTCCACAATCGCCCGTGTCCCGAATCCCGCCAGAGAACAGGTTTCCCGGGCGCGGGCAAGCGGGCTGCACAAGACCCGCGTGAATACCTGCCGGGACAGCAATGGTGCCAAGGCTTTTGCCTGCCGCCGTCCGCGCTCAGTCAGCGCAATATCGGTGCGTCCGGTATGTTGCCCGGACAAGCTCCAGGCTGTCTCTCCATGACGAACCATCCAGACCGTTGTCATTGCTGATGCCTTTCATTCAAAAACGGAAAATGAAGTTGGATTGGTAGTAAGTGCTGCTCGATCCACCGGCACGATCAACGGCGCGGGACGTCATGAAACGTGCGACATACTGGGCCCATGTCAGATGGCGACCGATTTGCAGCGTCATGGACGCCTGCGGTGCCATGCCGATAAACCCACCCCTCAACGACCGGGGGAACTCGTATCTTCCCGACAGAAAATAGGAATAGACAGCATCATTCGTATTTTCACGCCAGTAAAATGGATATTTCAACTCGAGCTTCATGATTGACAGTGGAGAGAAATCGAAAAAAGGCGCCACTCCGACCAAATTGGAACCGGTCAGATAGGTGGTCGTGTCGATATAGTTCGTGTTTGGCCCGAACGGCTCGATATAGGTGCCCAGGGAACCAGTCTTACGATTGGCCCCTCCGCCGGAATAGGCATCGGTCTGTATGCCAAGCGACGGCCGCCAGGATGTGCAATGAAAACGATATGCCAGGCTCGTGTTGATCGCGAACGCGTTGACATTCCTTGTTTGCTCCGAATCGGCATAGTGGAACACTCCACCCTGATAGATTCCACCAAACGAGAATTCGACCGGGCCTGCCATCCCATGCCAGCGTACGCCAAAGTTATTGCGCGTAGTCGAACCGGCGGCTGTTGCAGTGATCGTGCTGACCGCAGCCGGATGTCCCGAGAGTTTATAGCCGATGTAGAACAGATCGAGGAACGACCAGCCTTTCCCTCCAAATGCCTTGAAGTCCGGAGGTGCGAGAGTGACATCTACCCCGTACAGTCGATTGTCGTAGTTTTCGGTATCCTTGAAATCCTGCGGACCCAGGTGGGTGTCATTGGTCTGCACGAAATCGAAGGCATCGACGCGGATCCGGGGCCAGATTGAATAGGCACGAAAACCGTCCCAGGAAATCGGAAGATTGGGGGTCTGCCTGTTCGACAGCATATAGGCGGGGGCATCGAGGAACTCTTGTCGCCCGAAGATAAAGCCGTTCTGCGCGCCCCAGGCCCGACCTGTGAACTCCACGAAAGCCTGTTGCAGATCAATCCCCTTCCGGTAGGTGGGGCCGTATCCGAAGCCATCCCATCCTGCTGCGTCACCGTTGACGATCTGGCCGAACAGACGGACATGCGATCCGAGATGAAGGTCAGCACCATAGAGATTACGAATGGTAAAGCGACCCGAGTCATTGTTACGATAAGCGCCGAAGTCCGGGCGTGAGTCGAACCAGTTGCGCAGGCGCGTCTCGCCGGAGAAACTGAGCCAGATCGCCCCGCTGTCGTTCAGGGCGATATGTTTGAGCGCGTCCAGAGGGTCTTTTCGGTTGCACGGATCGCGCAGAGCACTCCAGTCTTCGGCCCATGGTTCCGTGCCGTACATTTTGACCGGACCAAAACCAGCGGCCGAACCGTCGCCCCGGTTGAAAATACCCCAGGCCCCTTGATGCGAGCGTGTAGATGGCGACGCCAGGCAGCGGGCCGATTGGCTTGTGGTCTGATCGTTGGCAGGAAATCCTGTTGTTTGATCGTCCAATAGTGTCGAAGGATTTTTCTGAGGGTACAGCGGGCCGGATGCTTCTGCGAGGGGCTGCGCCTGCGTATGAAACGGACACATCATGAGCCCCAGACATAACAGAGCGTCTGACAGGCGCTTAGGCATGCGGTCCCGGAGCAAGAAGAACCGATGGTCCCGGGATCTCTGGCAATGACGCATGACTCTGAACCCACTCCATCCTCATTATGCCACAGTGTGGCGAGGTAGGAGTCATCAGCCCGGCGGGCGGTTCGGCCATCGTGGCCAGGCAGAGTCCATTGCCTTCGGTTATAGTCTCAACAGCATATGAAGATTGTCAAGCCAGGGGTGAACGGCCGATCAATCCCTGAAACTGCTCTTCGCGCAGTAGCGCGATCGTCGGTGGATGATGCGATGTGAGATACGCTTGACCGAAACGACACCGCGCGTTAGCGTCCTCGTGTCAGGGAGATGGAGTTCCTCCCGTAACCGCCCTAAGGGCTGATGACTCCTGCCGAAGCGACATTCATTGTCGCGGCAGGAATTTGTATCCTTCCGCGATGGAGCCGATGGGAAGGATACGCCGATGGTTTCCAATGCAGATTTCCGAATTCGCAAGATCGACGCTCTGGAAATCCTTGATTCCCGCGGTAATCCGACCGTGCGCGTGTTCCTTGAGCTGGAAGGAGGGCGAACGGCTGTGGCATCCGTGCCGTCCGGCGCGTCCACGGCGCGTCCACGGGGCGGTTCGAGGCGCTTGAGTTGCGTGACGGGACCGAAGCGTCCGAAGGCTCGTTTCCGCAGCGTCCGCGATACGGAGGCAGGGGCGTTCGTCGGGCTGTTGCCAATGTGTGCGACATCATCGCGCCCGCGCTGATCGGGCAGGACGTGCGGCGCCAGGCGGCGCTCGATCGGCTCATGCTGGATCTGGACGGCACCGCAAACAAGGCGCGGCTTGGCGCGAACGCAATCCTCGGCGTGTCGATGGCCATTGCGCGTGGTGCCGCGTCCGCGGCGGGACTACCGCTCTACGCCAGCCTCGGCGGCAGCGGCGCCCGCCGCCTGCCGGTGCCTATGATGAACGTCCTGAACGGCGGCCTTCATGCAGCCAACGCGCTGGATTTTCAGGAATTCATGATCGTTCCCCATGGCGCGCCGACATTCGCGGAAGCCCTGCGCTATGGCAGCGAAACATTTCATGCTCTTCGTGCGCTATTGTACGCGCGCGGCTACGTGACCTCGGTGGGTGACGAGGGCGGGTTCGCGCCGGATCTTCCAGATAACGAGACGGCTTGCAGCCTGATTGTCGATGCGATCGAGAAGGCTGGTTATCGGCCGGGTGCCGACATCGCAATCGCCCTGGACCCGGCGGCGTCTTCCTTTGGTCGGAACGGCTCCTATCACCTGAAATCGCATGGAATGGCGATAACCCGCAGTTCACACGAAATGAACGAACAGTATGCCGACTGGATCGCGCGCTACCCGATCGTCTCCCTCGAAGATGGGCTGGCCGAAGACGACTGGGCGGGTTTTGCGAAGCAGACAGCCCTGCTTGGAGATCGCCTTCAGATCGTGGGCGACGATATTTTCGTCACCAACCCCGCTTTCATCGAGCGCGGTATCCACGAAAAAACGGCCAACGCGGTGCTGATCAAGCTGAACCAGATCGGCACCGTCACCGAGACCGTTGCGGCGATCGAGGCGGCGCGCCGTGCTGGCTGGGCCTATGTCATTTCTCACCGTTCCGGCGAAACGGAAGACTCCTTCCTCGCCGATTTTGCGGTGGCGATGGGAGGTGGCCAGATCAAGACCGGTTCGCTCTGCCGGAGCGAGCGGATCGCAAAATATAACCGGCTTCTGGAAATCGAACACGAACTGGGCGCGGAAGCTGAATTCGTTTTGCCATTTTCCGTCCCGCGAGTTTGATCCTGTCACTTTCTCCCGCCCGCAAGAGAAGTCCCCTTCCGTGAACCTGCACTCCTACCAGAACGCCAAGTATCGACTGGCCGATATCGTGCGGGCACTGCCGTGGCGCGCGGAAACCGCCTTGCGGAACCGTCAGTTGTTCGAGCGCCTGGCGATGGATCGTTTCAACGTGGCGGTCGTCGGACGCTATAGCCGGGGGAAATCCACGCTTCTCAATGCGATGATCGGTGGTGCCCGCCTGCCCATGGGCGTCGAGCCTCTGACCTCGGTCATCACGAGCATTGCCTACGGGAGCGAGGAAAAGGTCGTCGCGCATTTTTATGGCACCTCGCTGATCGAGGATATCCCGCTCTCACGCCTGCCCGATTATGTGACCGAACACGGCAATCCGGGAAACCGGCGGCGGATCGAGGAGGCGGAAATCCTGCTCCCCGCGACCATCCTGCGCTCGGGCTTCCGTTTTATCGACACGCCCGGTCTCGGCTCCATCGTGCGGGCGAATACGGAGACGACGCGGGCTTTTCTCGACGAGATCGACCTCTTCGTTTTCATTTCCAGTTGCGATGCGCCGCTGGACCCGGAAGAGCGGGATATCCTGCTCGACGTGGCCCGTGTCGGCAAACCGTTGCTTCCGGTGCTGAACAAGGTCGACCTGGTCTCGCCCGAAGAGATCTCCCGCAAGAAGAGCGGGTTGAGAGAGGCCCTGGACCGGCTGGGATGTACAACCATCCATGAGGTGATTCCTCTCAGCGCACAGAATGCCCTGACCGCACGAGTTGCCGGTGACGATGCCGCCCTGAAACGGTCCGGCGTGCCCGCACTGGAAGATGCCCTGATCCTGTTTCTTCTGCGCGAGCGGCGGGGAAGCTTCCTCCGGGGTATGTGCGATCGCGTGGCCGAAGCGGTCCGACAGGATGCGCCCGAGATTGAAAGAACGCTGCTGGATCGAATTGCCGTCATTCGTCAGGAGATCGGAGCGGAGGACGGGAAGCGGGAGACGACCACTGCCGCAGACGAAAAAACGAACACGCCAATTCCGCCCTGCGCGGCCTGCGTGGCCGCGGAACAGGCCGTTTTTCGCTATCTGACGGTTCTGCAAAGTCGGCTGCGCGCCCAAGAGAAAGATCGTCAGGATTTTCTTCGCGGAGGTGGACTGTGCCCGGTGCATTCGCGGGCCTTCGGACAACTGGCGGCGCCGCGCGAGATATGCACGGCCTATGCTCCATTGCTACTGGGTGAAGCGGCGCGTTTGCGCGAACGGGCCGAACACGATGGCTTTGGCGCGATGCATGAAAAGACCGTCTGCCCGGCCTGCGCGGTGGCGGCCGGGGTGGTTGGAGACTGCCTTGACGCCCTGTCGCGCGCCATGGAGCAGGACCAGTTGGCCGTATCGAAAGCCGCGGGGTTGTGCGGTGTTCATTTCGAGCCGCTTCTGGCTCGCGTTCAAAGACCGGAAATCCGGCGCGCGCTTCTCCGACGGCAGGCGGACGATCTGGAACGCCGGGCTGATGACATGAACCGCTTCGCCTTGAAGCAGGACGCCGCTCGGCGTGACGCCATGACGCAAGCCGAACAAAGAGCGGCTCGCGCTGGCCTGAACCAATGGATCGGTCTTGCGGATTCGTGGTGCCCGACGGAGCACGAGGCACTTTCGCCAGACGCGCTGACAGGAAGAGACGAGCCCAGTCGATGACATTCATGAGCCTTCTCTGGCTGGATGAAGACCAACTGAAGGGTATGCTGCCGTCGGCCCCGCCGGATTGTTTCCACGACCTCTGTCTCGACCAGGTCATGGCGACGGTAGCCGGTGCCGATCCGGATCTGGTTTCTGTCTTCTGTAACCCGCCACACGAGATCGAGACGGTAGTCTATCGACAGGAGATGTTTCGTGATCTGGAGCGTGGCGATATCGCGGCGTGTGGTCGGGAGTTCATGCTCGCGCTACGCCGGAGCCGCACCCTCGCCGACAATGCGCGATGGAGTGGGAATATATGGGCTTCCCGGCGCTGGAACCTTGACGCAGCGAGAGTTTATGCGGCGGCCCTGAAGTCTCTTCACGACACGCTGACAAAGACGGAGCCGTCATCGCGGGCGATGAAAAATCTGATCGACTGGCTTGCGACGACACTGGCATCCACGCGGTACCAACGTCTTGTGCGCGAAGGCGATGAGATCGTGGAGGCGTTGAACCGAGTTTCATACATGATTCGGATCGGCGAAGGCGTTTTCACCGTTCTCCCGTCCGATCACGGTCCGGATTACGGCCGTCGCATTGAGGCGACTTTCGCGCGTTTTCGCCAAAATGACATTCAGCCGCTCACTTTCGACTATGAAGAGGACGTCATTTTCACGAATGTCGCCGGGAAAGTGCTGGACTTTGTCGCGGCCCTCAATCCTGAGATTTTTGGGAAACTGGATCAGTATGGCCGGGAGTTCGGAGACTTTGAATGTAAGACTGTCCGGCGGCTGGACTATGAATTGCGCTTTGTCATGGCATGGCTCGATGTCATTGGCAGCCTGAAAACATCCGGCCTGTCATTCTGTTACCCATTGCTGTCCGAAAGCCATCAGGAGGAACGGGTTACGAATGCGTTCGACATCGCTCTGGCTCTTGAACTCGCCACAAAGAAGGCTGGTCCGGTCGTTTCGAATGGATTTCTTCTTCAGGGGCCGGAACGCATGCTTCTCGTGACAGGCCCCAACCAGGGCGGAAAGACGACCTTCGCCCGTATGGTCGGTCAACTGCATTATCTGGCGAAGCTAGAGCGGTTCCACTGAACCTTG
>NZ_WIPH01000048.1 GCF_009547075.1 Gluconobacter aidae | reverse complement strand
ACGCGGTTGCGGCCGGACTGCTTGGCGGTATAGAGCGCGTTATCGGCCTGGGCCAGAAGCTCGGTGCGCGGGATCCCCCGGCCGGGACAAAGCGCGGCTCCGATACTGAGCGTTGCCATGACGGCCCCGCCCCCGATCAGGCGGGTTTCCGTCGAGAAAGCCTTTCTGAGTCGGTGGGCGGTCGCGAGCATCTCGTCAAGGCTGCCACACTGGAACACCACCACGAATTCATCGCCGCCAATACGGAACAGGACCGTCGGAGGATAGAGGATTTGCGTACATACACGGCCCATGGCGGTAATGATCTGATCGCCGACCGCATGGCCATGGGCGTCATTGATGGACTTGAAATGGTCGATATCGACCATGAGCAGGGCTTCGTGGGCGCAGATATGTCCATCATTGTCCAGCCAGGCCTGGAAAGCCCGGCGATTGCCACCGCCTGACAGGGGGTCCTGCAGGATCAGTTCCTGCTGCCGGAATGTAAGCTGTTCCCAGGGAATGGCAATCATTGCCAGTGCAAACAGCGCGACTTCGATGATAACCAGGAAATTGTAGGTCGTTACGGCCCAGACGGTGCTCGGGGCCGCGCCGAGGGGCGCCGGCATCCAGAAGACGAAGGGCACCAGAAGGAGATGGAAGGCGGCGTAAGTGTTGAGTAGCCTCAGCAGGCTGCGTCTTGCAGGTGTTCTGATCGGGACGCTCCGCCGCAGGTCCCGGGCGGCGAAAACGTGAAAGGCTGCGATGATTGTCAGGCGAAAGGCCGTACTGATCACGTGAATCGCGCCCGTCGATCCAGCCAGAGCCGAAAGTGTGAACGACAGGCTACAGGCAGACACCAGCACAAGCAGGCGGGCCTGACAGCCCAGCATGACACGCATCGCCTGCCACGCGGTTCCATAGGCCATGATCATGAACAGGGCGCCAAGCCGTAATCCCCACAATCCCGGAAGCATAGTCGGGGCAGTGAACAGCAGACTGGATGCCGCTCCCATAAGAAACGGGGCTGCGTACCAGACCATATGCGGCCATCTTCTGGCGGACAGTTCAGACAAAATGAAATGAACGCCCAGAAGCAGGAAAATAACCGCACTGCATCCAAGCAGGGTAGGTGGATCAGGAGTCATTGATGACGCATAAGTTATTGAACAGGCTGTACAGGCCCCTCCCGTAAAGGCAGGCAGACGTTCGTCGACTCCCTGAACCGCAATAAACACAGCCCGACCTTACCTCCGGGTTAATGGCATTTTTCGGGCTGCTTTTTTCTGGATTCTCCGTTGTTCTGCGCTTTTCTCTGGAGGGGATGACGGGCCGACTGTTGCCCGGCATAAGGGCGTTCCTGTCATCTTATCAAGATGAGTCGCATGTTCCCTGAAAGATATCTCCCACCGGTTCCGCCCAGATGATGACGCGCCTGTTTCCTCTCTGGGCCATTCTGGTGTCCGGTCTCGCCCTTCTTCTGCCCGCGCCGTTCCTGACGCTGGTCCCTGTTATCACGCCGCTTCTGGCCTTCGTCATGTTCACGATGGGCGTATCGCTGACGCCCGCCGATTTTGGCCGGATCCTGCGTCGTCCCGCACCGGTTCTGGCGGGCGTGGGACTGCATTATCTCGTCATGCCGCTTGCCGCCTGGGGGATCGCGCATCTGCTGTCGATGCCGCCCGCACTTGCGACGGGCATGGTGCTGGTCGGCTGTGTGTCGAGCGGCACGGCCTCGAATGTCATGATCTATCTGTCGCGCGGGGATGTTGCGCTTTCCGTCAGTATCAGCGCCTTTTCGACTCTTGTCGGGATCGTCGCGACACCGCTTCTGGTGCGGTTCTATGTGTCTGCCGGTGTGGCCGTGGATAGCTGGGCATTGTTCCGCAGTATCCTGACAATGGTGGCGCTTCCCGTGTTGGTGGGGGTTACGCTCAACACCCTGTGCCATCGCCTGGTGAAGCGCGTGGAGCCCGCGCTTCCGCTGGTGGCCATGGTGTCGATCCTGCTCATCATCGGGGCGATCGTCGCCGGTGTGGGGCCGTCCCTGAAAGAGGCGGGCCCGGTCATGCTGCTGGCGGTCATCCTGCATAACGGGATCGGGCTTCTGGGGGGCTACTGGGGTGGGCGGCTGCTCGGTTTTGATGAAAGCATCTGCCGTACGCTGGCGCTGGAAGTCGGCATGCAGAACTCGGGCCTCGCCGCCACGCTGGGGCGGCTCTATTTCTCGCCGCTGGCGGCACTGCCGGGGGCCGTCTTCTCCATCTGGCACAATGTCTCTGGGTCTATTCTGGCGTCGCTATGGGCATCGCGGCCTATTGCGCGGAAAGACCCGTCGTGTTGACGAGGAACACCATGTCGGTGGCGCGCGTCACGGCTACATAGCAGAGCTGCTGCGTTTCCAGTGGGTTCTGTCGGGCGCGGCGGCCGATGTCGCCGAGATCCACGAACACGTTTTTGAACGTGCTGCCCTGCGCGGTGTGGACGGTCATGGCATAGACCGCCTGAAGCTGGAGCAGGGCATTGTGAAAGGCGAAACGGTGGCTCCAGCAGCGGTGCTGCTGCTTTGCTTCCTGCACCAGACGCCGGTCCACGGCCTCCAGATCCTTTGGATTCTGCACGATATGGCCGGTGATTTCCTCGCCCGCCATCGTCAGTAGCGTCACTTCCCATGACGCGAGATCCGCGACCCAGGCCGGAACATCCTTGCACAGCTCGAACTTGTAGGACAGCCGACCGGGTTTGATGTCCATGACGAGGACTTCCTCGTTCGTGGCGATCGCCTGACGCGGGCCACCTTCTTCCTGCTGGATGGAATACGGCGCGCGGGACACGACACGCTCTCCGGGCATGAAGGGTGTCGGCGTTTCACCGCCATAACGCCAGAGGCGGACCATCCGGTTGACCTGATGCACGCGCGCGTTCGTCCAGCACAGATAGCGGCACCAGTCGTTATCCGCATTGAAGGCATCGGACAGGAACGCCTTGCGGACCCAGCTTTCCACATCCTTGGGCAGAAACAGCCCCGTCTGTTCCTGACGGGCATCGCGGACCCAGCTCCAGTCAGCGTCGCTGCCCTGGCTCTGGCGGATGATGGTCGCGGCTTCGAGGATCGGATTGCCCGCCGCCTGCCGCACCACGGTGTCGAGATGGGAGCGTGACGGTACGGAAAAGGATGGGGACGCAGCTTCTCCCACGGGCGGGAGCTGGGCCGGATCGCCCACGAACAGCACGAAGCAGTAGCGCAGAAGATCGCGGATCCAGTTCATCAGCTCCGCGGAGAGCATCGAGCACTCATCAACGATCACAATGCCATCGGCAATCGTCTGCGGCCGTTTGGAGCGCACGAGCGTTGTGGTCGTACCCTGCGAGGATGGCTGAAGGCTCAGCAGGCTCTGGATGGTCCGGCAATCGACGTCCCGATCCACTTTCGAGCGCAGGACGGCGGTGGCCTTGTGAGTGGGGGCCGTGATGACCACCACCTTCTTTTCAGCCATGAAATGCCGGGCGACGGCCTGCATCAGCGTCGTCTTGCCGCTGCCCGCATATCCCGTCAGAAGATGCGTCGGCCGTCCTGCGGCATGTGCGGCAATGATTTCATCAAGTGCCTGCCGCTGGGAGGGGGTGAGCATGACCATGAGCGGCTTTTCTCATATTTTCCCGATACATGCCATTGTCTCGCCAGCAGAACCCGGCACAGTCTCAGCCGGGAAAAGCAGGAAGAAAGCCGGATTTATGGATACAGTGTCGAACGCCGTTTTCTGGCAGGAAAGATGGGAACGTGGCGAGACGGGTTTTCATGAGCCACAGGCCAATCCGCTCCTGACCCGTCATATTGCGGCGCTGGGTCTTCCGGTGGGAGCGCGGATTTTCGTGCCTTTGTGCGGCATGAGCAAGGATATGGTCTGGCTCGCAGGGCAGGGTTATCGCGTGACCGGATGTGAGCTGAGCGATATCGCCGTGGGCCGGTTTTTCAGCGACCTCGGCCTCACGCCCGATATTGTGGAAACAGGGACGTTACGCTGTTTTTCCTCCGGGATGATCCGTATTTTCGCTGGCAATATTTTCGACCTGACGCCAGATCTGCTCGGTGCGATGGACGGCATCTATGATCGCGCCGCACTGATCGCCCTGCCGGAAGACCTGCGCCGGGCCTATGCCGCTCATCTCCTGTCCCTGACCGGACCGGTTCCCGAACTTCTGGTCACGCTCGACTACGATCAGTCCTGCCTGAAAGGACCGCCCTTTTCTGTCGGTGAGGCGTTCCTGCGTCAATGCTATGGTCAGGCTTATGCTTTCACGCTTCTGGAAAACCGGGCGGTCGAAGGCGGGCTGAAAGGCCGCTGCCCGGCGTCCGAAAACGTCTGGCGTCTCAGCCCGCTTCCGCCTTCGTCCTGACCCTTACTCCGCGGCGGCGGCTTCCGCCCCCATGCGGGTCTTGTCCACAAAGCCTTCCGTCGCATCGTCGAGCGCGCGCGTCCGGCGACCGCCCGGGCCGTGAACGTAAAGCGCCTTGCGGTCGATCTTGTCCACCACGTCCGGCTGGACCGGCATTTCGTAGCGCGGCTTGCGCATGTGATCGGAGAGCTGGAGCTTCGGATCGAAGACCGAATTGAACTTCCACAGCATCTTCACGAAGTTCGTCTGTCCATGCAGCAGCAGGCGCGTCGCAATGCCGACCGTGCCCTTCAGCGCCTCCCAGCCCATGTGCTTGGTGTTCAGCACCTGCTGCGTCTTGACCAGTTCCTTGTAGAACTCGGGCAGAGGCAAGGTTGTGGGCAGAACGGCGTGCTGAATGTCGAACAGACGATAGTCGCGCGTGGTCAGGCGCCGGGCCTCCCGGTGCCAGATTTCGGTGCCGGGATAGGGCGTCGTGACGGAGATATTCACGATATCCGGGATTTCGAGGCACCACTGGCGCACGGCCTCGAATCGTTCACGGGTCCAGGACGGATCGGCGATGATGTTGATCGCCACCGTCAGACCGAGCGAGCGGGCATAGTCCAGTGCTTCGAAATTGGCATCCAGCGAGACGCGCTTGCGGAACTGCTTGAGCCCTTCCTCATCCACGGCTTCAAGCCCGATGAAGATGTAGGTCAGCCCGATTTCGCTCCAGGTCTTGAAGACTTCCTTGTTGCGCAGCAGCACGTCCGCGCGGGTTTCAAGATAGTATTCCTTCTTGATGCCGCGCTTCTTGATTTCGTCCGCGATGGCCATGCCATGTTCCTGATGGACGAAGGCCACGTCATCGACGATGAAGATGCCGGGTTCCTTCAGCGCCTCAAGCTCATCGGCAATGACCTGCGGGCTGACGGTCCGGTAGGAGCGGCCATAGAACGTCCACGCACTGCAAAATGTGCAGTCCCACGGGCAGCCACGGGCAAATTCGATGGAAGCCGCCGGGTCCAGCGTGCCGATGAAATACTTGTTGCGGTGATGCAGCAGGTCACGCGCGGGGCGCACGGTATCGAGGCTTTTCACGAAGATCGGCGGCGGACCTTCACCATCCGCCGTGATGGCGCCGGGAACCTTCAGCAGGTCCGTTTTCTTTTCGATGGCGTCCAGCAGCAGGCCGACCGTCGCGTCGCCTTCACCCTTCAGGATGCAGTCAATGGCACCTTCGGAAAGCTGGAGTACATCGGGTGCAATGAAGGAAACCGAGTGACCGCCCACGAAAATGAACTTCCCGGGCATCCTCTGTTTCGTTTCCTTGCACAGGTCGAGGATCTCGGGAATGTTCGCGAGATAGCTTCCGGAAAAACAGATCGCATCCGGTTTGAAGTCAGCGAGACGCTTCCAGTAGTCTTCATGGGTCTCGACCTGGAGATCGATGATCTGAACGTCATGTCCTTCATTGCGCGCGGCACCCGCTACAAGTTCAAGACCAAGTGGCTCAAGCCTCAGGAACACACGTGTGTACATCAGGGCACTTGGGTGAACGGCCAGAAGTTTCATGAAGTCATCCCATTCTCTTGTGGCGTGTCGCGTCACGACTTCGACACAGGGAGACATAGGTGCTCGGTTTGCTGCAATCAAATGACACACTTCCGTGATGACATCCTGTCGCGCTGATATGGGGGGAGAATGTCCGCTTCTTCAAAAGTGCGAGATGTCCGCAGCCCCCGGCAAACCCGCATTCTTCAGACCGCCCTCGGGTTCAGGGGACAGTGGGAAAATTTCTGGTTTCACGACTGCGTGATCTGAAGTGTTCAGCAGAGGTGAACGGCGGGACTCTTGCCGGCATGAAAAAGCCTCTCCCTCCACAGCGGGAGGCTGCGCGGGGAGAGGCTCGGGCCCTGATATGGGTAATGTGCCGGGTTCAGAAGGCGGCGGAGACCGTTCCGAAGAACATGCGCGGCGCCGTCGGATAGCCGGTATAGGTGCTGGCATCGCCCGCGGAGATCGAGGACCAGGAGCGGGAGTTCGTGAGATTGCTGGCGTTGAACTGGAGCTTGAGGCTGTTCATGTGCGGGATCTGGTGGAACGTATAGCTGGAACTGAAGGCGAGCAGTACGCGCGGCGGAACCATGACGCTGTTGGTGATCGTGCCCGGACGGACGCCCATATAGCTGCCGCTGAACTGGGCATTGAAGCCGCCCTGATTGTAATTGACGGCGAACTTGTCTGACCACGCCGGAATGGCCGGCACCTTCTTGCCCTGCGTGGCATAGAGTGTCGCGCCATCCATGAAGTCGTTGCCGTAGATGCTGCTGACATAGGACACGGCATCATAGATCGAGAAATGCCGGCCAAAACGCAGCGTGAAGGACAGGTCCATGCCGTTCGTCGAGACGCTGCCGAGATTCGCCACCGTATTGCCGACGCCCGAAATGCCCTGACCCGGTGGGGAGATGGTGCCGAGGCGGTTGTAGAAATCAACGTGATAATATTCGAGCTGCCCGCTGATTCCGGTCAGGATCCGCGTATTGATCGGATGGCTGGTGCGGATGCCGGTTTCATACGTCCATGAAGACTCAGGCTTGCCGCTGCGCTTGAACTTCTCGAAATCCGCCTGACTGGAGACGGCCCAGGGAGAAGTCGAGCCGTATCCGGTGGACGCAAAGGAGTCCATGTTCTCCTGGATATTGGCAAAAAGCTGCTCGTGCTGCGTGAAGTTCCACAGCGCGCCGAAGGCCGGCAGGAACGGATTGTAGGATGGGATCGTGCCGCCCGCGATGGTCTGGGTGCTGGTATCGACGATCGTCTTTGCGCCCTTTACCGACGAGGCCAGGGACTGCGGCAGGGCGGCAATCGGCAGCGTGCCGTTCGTATAGACCAGTTCGGATTTGAAACCCGCCGTCAGGGTCAGGCGTGGCGTCACCTTCCAGCTGTCCTGAAGATGGGTGACGAACGTGTTGGTATAGAAATTGTTCTGCCACTGCGTGAAGAGCGGGTTGGTGGGACGTTCATAAGGCGTCAGGGTATTGCTGGCGGTCAGTGGATACCAGCGCCGGGCCTGCATATTGTTGTTGCGTTCGTACCAGCCGCCAACTTCGATATGATGGTGGCCAAGATGGTAATGCAGTGTGCTGGTCAGGCCGCCGCGATAGTCGCTGTATTCCGTGGTGCGGACGGCAAAACCCGTGCCGCCGGTGGCATCCCAGACTTTCGGGTCGATCCCGTACTTGCTGTAAGTGAACTGGCCGTTCTTGATGTATTTCGTGCCGGTCGGGTCGAGATACGTGCCCAGAATGGTCAGGATCGCATTCGTGCGGATGGATGTCGCCACCACGCCCGCGCCGTCGTCGTAATGGAAATAAAGCTGGTTGTCCCAGGTCAGGTTTGGGCTGAACCGGTGGGAAATCTTCAGATAGGTCAGGTAATCGGTCCGCTGCGCGGCAGAGAAGTAATACTTGTTGTTGGGGGTTGCCGGACCGGCTTTGGTTGAGCTTTCCGCCGGGTATCCCGCCATGGCGGCATTCAGGTCCGGGTAAAAGGCGCCGCGGGCGTAGAGATCCGTCGGCGCCGTCAGACCCTTCGTGTTTGGCTCGGCCTTGTTCTGCCAGTCGAAATAGGCGGTGATGGTGGTGTTCTCGCCTTTGTGGACGAATTTCCCGTTCACCTGATAACCGCCCTGACGGTTGGCGTTGCCGAGATTCCAGGGACGGGCGTCCTGACGGGCGAATGCCATATAGGCCGAATTCCCGTTACCGAAATTGCCCGTATCGATACGGGCGAATGTTCTGAATGTGGAATAGCTTCCGAAAGTCTGGTTGATCTTGGCGCCAGCTTTCTGTTTCGGATCACGCGTGGTGAACTCGATCGTGCCGCCCAGATTGCTGGTCGAGGCCGTGCCCAGCGCACCGGCGCCTGACGACAGGGACGTCGATCCGATGTCTTCACTGATGGCCGCGCGCTGCGGGGACAGGCCGTTATAGTTGCCATAAGCCCCGGCGCCGAGCGGCACGCCGTCCATCGTGTAGCCGAGCTGGTTCTGGTTGAAGCCGTGGACGTAAATGCTGGAGTTCTGCTCGTTATTGCCCCAGGGATCGACGTTGGTGAACGTGACACCCGGCAGCAGGTCCAGCGCCTGCATCGGGCTCTGGCCCGGCATGAGCGTCTGCATTTCGTCACCGCTGACACTCATGACCGAACGTGTGCGGTGGCCGGTTGCGACGATCTGCTCAATCTCATGCGCCTGCGTCTCACGCAGGCGCTGCGGCTTTGGGCGGGGGGATGTGCCCTTGCGAATGATGACCCCGCCATCCGGCATGGCCTCGGCCTTCAGTCCGCTGCCGCGCAGCATGCGCCTGACAGCTTCACCTGGCGACAGAGTGCCGTCCACGGCTGGAGCGCGGAGATTGGCCACCGCATCGGACGTGAAGATGATGTTGCGACCGGTCTGCTGCCCCAGCGTTACGAGGGCCTGCGCCATGGGCTGCGGTGCGATATGTACCGGAGCGGTGGCAGGGGCGGCGAAGGCGCTGGGGAGCGCCTGCGTCAGAATGGTCGCGCCTGCCGACAGAAGCAGAACGGTGCGGCGGGGGTAACGGGTGGGCGGGGTCATGGGGCTCGTTTCCTGTCGTCGGGCCTGAATGCGGTCTCGACAGGAAGACAGATGAAAAACAGGAACCCTCAGCGTGATGTGACGATTTTCATCGAAACGTCACAAAGAAACGATTTCGTAAGCGTTATGGGCGGCCCGGATCCGCAACGGCAACAGATGCGGGAGCATCTGCAAAAACGCATCCCCCTGCCGCACATGATAAACACCGCTCAGACGCTGGGAGGCCAGACGCGGCGCGGACAGGACGATCTGGCGCGACGCATAGCGGTTGATTTCCTGGATCACCTCCGCCAGCGGCTGATTGCGGAACACCAGTTCGCCGCTCTGCCAGGACAGCAATGTTTCCAGATCGGGATAATCGATGTTCCACCCGCCATTGCGATACAGGCGCAGGCGCTGCCCCGGCATCACCCAGCGTCCTGCCTCGCGCAGGGGCGCCGCACTCAGGAACACCCTGCCCCGAATGGCCGTGACTTCCGTATTGCCGCGATTGATGCGGATATCGGCGGCCGTCTGGTCGTGAAGCTGCACGGTCATGCCATCGGCGGAGAGGTGGAACGGATCCGGCCCGGAGATCGAGAGCATGATCTGGCCGTGACACAGCCGCGCCCGTTGTTCGTCGAACCCCACGACGAGGCGCGTCTGTGTGTCGAGGCGGCAATGGGCGCGGGAGGTGAGGCGGACATCTCGGATGCTGCCGGTGCCCGTTTCCTCGATCCGGCTGGCATGCGCGCCTTCCCGGGGAGGCACTGCCAGAAAAACCGTCGCGACCAAGCCGGCCAGCGCATGCCGCCGGCTGAAGGCGCGACGGCGTATTGTCTGGTGCGGTATCGTAACGGATGGAGATGTGACGCCGCCGGCCAGTTCCCACAATTCGGTCAGATGTTCGAAGACCGGACCGTTCCGCGGATCGCTCGCCAGCCAGTCCCGGAACCTGTCACGATCGAGATCCGTGCAGTCCTCGGCATGCAGGCGCGCAATCCATTCTGCCGCACGGGTTTTGGTGATATCCATCAGAGCGGTATTTCAACGATCCATCCATGTTGAAAGGAAAGCCAGCGCCTTTGCGATATGTTTTTCAACACTGCTTTCACTGATCTCCAGTGATTTCGCAATATGGCTGTACTTCATTTTTTCAACACGGTTCATCAGAAAGATCTGACGGGTCCTGTTCGGAAGCCGTTGGCAGCCTGCACGGAAATGCGCCAGTTTCTGACCCGATGCATAGATATCTTCCTGCGACGGCGCAGGGTCCGCGGTTTCCAGGAGTGTCTCAAACCCTTCCGCCGCCTGCACGTATCCCTGCTGCTCGCGACGGATCGCATTGAGCGAGGAATTGATCGCGCTGCGGGTGATATAGGCTTCCTGATGCTGCACGCTGCCTTCGGGCCGCTCGAAATAATTCACGAGTGCATTCTGAAGGTGATCATCCGCATCCTCCCGGCGGGTCCGGGAACGCACCCTGCGATAGAGACGCAACCATTCCTGCTGACAGCGCATCCATGTTCCCGTTGCTGGACGTTTTCGAATCACCGCCGCGCCGGGGCGTTGTCCGGGCGATGGCGGACAAGCGTTTAGGGAATTCGCACGCTCTCATTCGTGACAGTTTCATGAAATGCCGCTTCGGGGAGTGGGCAAAACCTGTCTTCATGTGTCCACACAACGGAGGGTG
This sequence comes from Gluconobacter aidae, assembly GCF_009547075.1. Classification (GTDB taxonomy): domain Bacteria; phylum Pseudomonadota; class Alphaproteobacteria; order Acetobacterales; family Acetobacteraceae; genus Gluconobacter; species Gluconobacter aidae. The sequence goes on along the minus strand of NZ_WIPH01000048.1, from coordinate 1,682 downwards.
TGTGTCCCAAGACCTCTGAGAGCCCGGTTCCGCCGCGAACCGGGCTCTGTTGGAAAGAAGTGCTGCATGGTGTTCATGAAACGTAGAAGCCTGCTGACCGGCCTTGGCGCGGGTCTCCTCCTCTCGACGCGCGTCCGCGCCCTGCGGGCCGCCGTTCCGCGGGATCTGGAAAAGAACCCGAGCTTCAAGACGTCTCCGTTCCAGCTCGGCGTGGCCTCCGGTGAGCCTGCGTCCGACGGGCTGGTGCTCTGGACGCGACTGGCGCCGGACCCGCTGGAAGAGGCGGGCGGGATGGAAGTCCTCAAGCCGGTTCTGGTGAACTGGGAAGTCAGCGAGGACGAGAGTTTTTCGAAACCCGTGCAGAGCGGACAGACGCTGGCGCATCCCGAACTGGGCCATTCGGTTCATGTCGAGGTGGCCGGACTGAAGCCGGACCGTCCATACTGGTACCGCTTCCATATCGCGGGTTACGAAAGCCCCACTGGCCGGGGTCGCACGCTGCCGCTGCCGGGTGCGCCCCTGTCGCGCGTCCGCTTTGCCGCGGCCGGCTGCCAGCATTACGAATATGGCTACTACACCGCCTGGCGCGCCATCGCGAACGAGCCGATCGATTTCGTCTTCCACTATGGCGACTATATTTACGAAGGCCCGGACAGCGGCGATCATCTGCGCGAGATCGACGGTCACAAGGCCCATGTCCTGCGCCGTCATGTCGGTCCGGAATGTTATTCTCTGGACGAATATCGCCGCCGTTATGCCCAGTATAAAATGGACCCGGACCTTCAGGCCGCCCATGCGGCGACGTCCTGGATCGTCAGCTTTGACGATCACGAGATCGACAACAACTGGGCCGGGGACACCGATCAGGACGGCACGCCGCCGGAGATTTTCCGTCTGCGCCGGGCTTCGGGGCTTCAGGCCTATTACGAGAACATGCCGTTGCGGGCGACGTCCATTCCCGATGGCAGCCACATGCAGCTTTATCGCAGCTTCCGCTTCGGCGACCTGATGAACATGTTCGTGCTGGATACGCGCCAGTATCGCAGCGATCAGGCTTACGGCGACACGAATGCGGCGCAGGGCAGGGACGTCTGGTCGCCCGAGCGTACCATGATGGGTGCGCGGCAGGAGCAGTGGCTGTTCGATGGTCTGGGCCGGTCGGATGCGAAGTGGAACCTGCTGGCGCATCAGGTCATGATCATGGATCTGGCACACCGCAAATCCGCCCATTCCGAACTGACCTACAGCATGGATCAGTGGTCGGGATATCTTTACAGCCGCAAGCGTCTGCTGGATTTCATCGGCACGCACTGCCCCGGCAATGTGGTCAACGTGACCGGAGACGCGCACCGGCATTTCGCCGGGGATCTGCTGGTCGAGCCGGGACGGGGCAAGCCGGTTTCGGTCGAGTTCCTGGCGACGTCCATTTCCTCAGGCGCTGACGGACTGGGCGATGACGACCATTTCAGCCGGATCGTCCGGAGTGAAAACCCGCATCTGAAGGCCACGACGGACAAGCGCGGTTATGTGCTGTGTGATGTCGGGCCGCAAGTGTGGCACGCCGATCTGAAGATCATCGACCGGGTCATGGTGCGTGATGGCGCGCTGTCCACCTATGCCAGCTTTGCCGTCGAGCGTGGCAATCCGGGCCTTCAGGAAGCCTGAAACTGTGGTGGCTGCCC
>NZ_WIPH01000047.1 GCF_009547075.1 Gluconobacter aidae | reverse complement strand
TCTCAGTAAACGAGACGCCACTCCGCCGGTTCGGCTTCAGCCAGCGCGTACCATTCCCGCAGCAGCGGATGGTCAAGCATCGTCCGTACCCAGGTCTTCACGACCGGATCGACAGCCAGTTCAAACGTGTGAATCCGGACGGCGATCGGCGCATACATGCAGTCCGCCACCGTCATCCGCTCCCCGAAGAGGAACGTCGTCGGCTCACCAGAGCGCAGAAGCGCGCCCTTGAGCGTGCGGCTCAGCAGCGCCACATCGGCCGCCAGCTCCTCGCTGATTTCCGGCAGAGAAGCCGGAATGCGCTCCACATCCATGGAGCAGTTCTGGCGGATCGGACGGAAACCGGCATGCATCTGCGCGCTGATGCTGCGGGCATGGGCCCGCACGATCCGGTCTTCCGGCCACAACGCGGGTGCAATTTCCGCGCAGTATTCGCAGATCGCCAGACTTTCCCAGACATCCGCACCATCATGCATCAGATACGGCACCATCCGGTTGGGCGAACGCGCATGGATTTCGGTCGTTTTGCCACCGCCCTTGAGCGGAATGACCTCTTCCGTCACATCCAGCCCTGCCAGGCGCACCGCCAGCCAGCCCCGCAGCGACCAGGACGAATACCGGCGCGATCCCAGAAGCAGCACACCCGCCATCAGGCGTCTCCCGCAGTAATGAAGCCACCGCCCAGAACGCGGCTTCCGTCATAGAGTACGCAGGCCTGACCCGGCGCCGGCATGGCGGCCTCGGTCAGTTCCACCAGCGCGCCACCATTCTCCAGCGGCTTCACGACAGCCTCGCGCAGCTTCTCCCGCGCCCGGATCTGCACGCCACAGCGCACGCCTTCCGCAGGTGCGTCGATCAGCCAGTTCATGTCCCGCAGACGCACGGTCCGGCGGCTGTCAGCTTCCGAAACCTGCACGCGCGGCCCGACCACAATGCGCCGCTTCGGCACATCAATGCGCGTCACCATCTGGCGCTCGCCGGTTGCAGTATGGATGTCACCCAGACGTTTGCTCTGCCCGACCGTGTAGCGCGCCACACCTTCATGACGGCCAAGCACACGGCCATCTTCGTCCACGATCTCACCCTCGCCACGGACTTCCGGACGCAGCTTCTCCACCAGTTCGACATAGGAACCACTGGGCACGAAGCAGATATCCTGACTGTCAGGCTTGGCCGCGATTTCCAGCCCCAGTTCCTGCGCGAGTGCGCGGACATGCGCCTTGTCTGGCATCTCGCCCAGCGGAAAGCGCAGATAGTCGAGCTGGTCTTTTGTCGTGGCGAACAGAAACCAGGTCTGGTCCCGTTCCGCATCGACCGGACGGTGCATTTCCGCACCCTCCGGCCCTTCGACCCGGCGGACGTAATGCCCGGTCGCCATGGCCTCGCAGCCCAGATCCCGCGCCATGCCCAGAAGGTCCGTGAATTTCACGCCCTGATTGCAGGCCACGCACGGAACAGGCGTTTCGCCGCGCGCATAGGCATCGGCAAAACTCTCAACCACGCTGTCACGGAACCGGCTTTCCGCATCAATCACGTAATGCGGAAAGCCCAGACGGTCCGCCACGGCGCGCGCATCCATGATGTCACGCCCCGCACAGCACGCGCCCGGCTTGGCAGCCTGTCCATGGTCGTAAAGCTGGAGCGTCGCGCCAATCACCTCGTGGCCCTGCCGTTTGAGCAGCGCGGCCACTACGGAACTGTCCACGCCTCCCGACATGGCAACGAGGATCCGCATGATGCTCAGCCCGCCTTCGGCAGACGAACGGTCAGGCCATCAAGCGCGTCCGTCATGACAATCTGGCAGCCCAGGCGGGACGTTTTTTCCAGACCGAACGCCAGATCGAGCATGTCTTCCTCGTCATCCGTCGGCGCGCTCAGCTTGGCAGCCCATTCCGGATCGACAACCACATGGCAGGTGGCGCAGGCCAGCGAACCTTCGCACGCACCTTCCAGGTCGATGTCGTGCTTGTGTGCGATTTCCAGCACCGACAGGCCGACAGGCGCGTCAACGTCACGACGGGTTCCATCGCGCTCGATAAAGGTCATCTTGGGCATAGTTCGTCCGCTTTTTCCGGTTTCAGTTGGGTTGGCACGCCCGGGCGGCTGCGATCAGAAGAGAGGCCGCACGGTCAATATCGGCCTTGGAGGTAGAGCGTCCGACCGACAGGCGCAAGCACCGGGACGCCTTCTCCGCAGAAAGTCCCATCGCCGTCAAGACATAGGACGGCGCAATCTCCGCCGCCGTACAGGCTGATCCGGTCGAAGCCGCGACATCCGGACAGGCTTCAAGAACATCCAGCGCCCGACATCCTTCCGGCAGACAGACATTCAATGCCCCTGCCAGACGCGGTGCCCCGGCGCCGTTCAGCACAATCCCCGGCAGGCCTTCGCGAAGCTGCGCCCACAGATCATCCCGCAGAAAGACCTGACGCGCCGCCTCATCCCCCATGGTCACAGCTGCCAGATCCGCAGCCTCTCCAAACCCCACAATCAGAGGCGTCGCCAGCGTTCCGGACCGAAGCCCCCGCTCCTGACCGCCCCCGGAAAACAGCGGCTCCAGCCGGACACGCGGCTTTCTCCGGACATAGAGCGCGCCGATCCCCTTGGGGCCGTACATCTTGTGAGCGGAGACGGAGGCCAGATCCACATCCCGCAGCGATACCGGCATCTTCCCCGCCATCTGCGCCAGATCGACATGCATCAGCGCCCCGCGCTCCTTCACGATCGCCGCAAGCTGCGGAATATCCTGCAACACGCCCGTCTCGTTATTCGCCGCCATGATGCTGACCAGCAGCGTTGGGACTTTCAGCGCCTCCCGCAGGGCTTCGGGATCAACCCGTCCCTCGCAGTCCACACCGAGCACGACCGCTTCAAAGCCCCCGCTTTTCAGATCACGCACCGATTCCAGAACGCATTTGTGCTCCGTCGCCACCGTGACAATCCGACGCCGCGGATCGCCCAGCCGCGCCAGATGACGCGCAGCCCCCTTGATGGCGAGGTTGTTCGCTTCCGTCGCACCGGACGTAAACACGATCTCCCGCGTCTCCACGCCCAGAAGCCGCACCACGCTCTCCCGGGCCCGCTCCAAGGCGTCCGCCGCCTTTCGCCCCGGCCCATGCGGACTGTGCGGATTTCCGAAATCCTCCCCGAACCAGGGCAGCATAGTTTTCACGACTGCCGGATCACACGGCGTTGTCGAAAGATAATCGAGATAGATCATACCCGCTGTCCCTTTGCCCGACTCATTTCCGCAAACGCCGCGCCATCGCCTCATAGGCCTCGCAGAACGCCTCGACCTGGGCCTCCTGCACATTCCAGGGCAGCGAGACGCGGATGGCCTGCGACGCGCCATCCGTCTCCCCCATCGCCCGCAGGACATGCGAGGACGACACCTTCCCTGACGAACAGGCCGACCCTGCAGAGACGCAGAATCCGGCCAGATCCAGCGCCATAAGCTGGATTTGAGCCGCCACCCCGTGCAGAATCAGACAGCTCGTATTCGGCAACCGCGCCACAGCCTCACTTGCAACCCGCGCGCCAACACTTTTCGCAGCTGCTTCGACCCGATTCCGAAGACGCTGCACCGGTGCCCAGTCCTGCGCACGCGCCGCATCGAACGCCGCCGCCATGCCCAGAATGGCTGGCAGGGCCTGTGTTCCGCCTCGGCGTCCCCGCTCCTGACCGCCACCAGCCATCAGCGCGTCCAAGGGCTCATCTTCCGCCAGCAGCAGCGCGCCCGCCCCTTTTGGCCCACCCATCTTGTGCCCGGACACCGCAACACTGCATCCGCCCAGCGTGAAAGGCACCCGTCCCGCGCTCTGCACGGCATCAACATGCAGATGCGCGCCCGAGTCGCGACAGACCGCCAGCACGTCCTCCAGCGGAGAAAGCACCCCCGTCTCGTTATTGGCGGACATCACGCAGACCAGCGCCGGACCAGTCTCCTGCAACCGCGCGCGCAGGTGTTCCACGTCCAGAATCCCGTCCCTGTTCACGGGCAGGATTTCAGCCTCCGGCGCAGCCTTGAGAATGGCGTCATGTTCCGTAGATCCAACGAAAATCCGGCGTTCCTGTCCGAAGGCATGGACCGCCATCGCATCGGCCTCCGTCGCCCCGGACGTGAACACGCAGGTGCCGGAAATCCGCCCGAAACCCGCTGCGACACGGCTGCGGGCATCCTCCAGAAACCGGCGTGCTTCCCGTCCCTCGGCATGCACCGAAGACGGATTTCCCGACAGCAGCATTCCGCCCACCGCTGCATCCCTCGCACAGGGGCGCAGGGGCTCGGTGGCGTTGGCATCAAGATAGGTCGTCCCGGGAAGGATCAGAGGCGCAGTCATCATGTTTTCCAGATTGAACAAACTGGCTGAAATCGCAACGCCGTGTCGATTTTGGTGGAAATCGGGTTTTGCGAATCGATATACAGTGCGTCACCGGACGGCAGAGTTCCAATCCTGCCTGACACAGTGTGAGACTATTCATGCCTGAAGTGATGTTCGCCGGCCCCGACGGCCGGCTTGAGGGTCGTTACCACCACTCCAGCGAACCCAACGCTCCGCTTGCCCTGGTGCTGCATCCCCATCCGCTCCACGGCGGCACCATGAACAACCGTATCACCTATACGATGTATCGCAGCTTCGAGAAGATGGGCTTCTCGGTGATGCGCTACAATTCGCGTGGCGTGGGCCGGTCCCAGGGTCGTTACGATGGCGGTATCGGCGAGATTTCCGATGCGGCTGCCGCCCTCGACTGGATGCAGATGGTCAATCCGAACTCCACGGAACTGTGGATCTCGGGCTATTCCTTCGGTGCCTTCGTGGGCATGCAGCTCCTGATGCGCCGCCCCGAAATCAGCGGCTGGATCAGCGTGGCCCCGCCGGCCAACGACTACGATTTCGGCTTTCTGGCCCCCTGTCCGTGCAGCGGCCTGATGATTGCCGGCGGCCGGGACGAAATGGCTCCGGAGCCGGGTATCCGCAAGCTGGTGGACAAGCTGAACACCCAGAAGAACGTGACCGTCGACTACCGCATCTTCGAAGACGCCGACCACATCTTCGCCAAGCAGGCCGACCGGGTTGCCGAAGCCCTCGAAGACCACGTGAACACGATGCGTGGCCGCAAGGCGCTGGCTCTGGCCGCAGACTGATCCGGGACATCCACCCCGTCAGACACTTCAAAAATGGCTCTCCCTTCCGGAGAGCCTTTTTTGATTCGGGCTGCACAATCCATTGCTCCGTCCAGACAAATATGTAACCGGATATTTCATGCAAGACCGAAACATTCTGCACTCCGCCGTCCCCTCGTCCCTGCCTGTGGAGGTCTCGCACCTCACCAAGAGCTTCGGGAGCTTCCGGGCGCTGGATGACGTCTCCTTCTCCATCGCGCAGGGCGAAACCGTAGCCCTTCTGGGGCGCAACGGGGCGGGCAAATCCACGCTGATCGGATGCCTCATGGGCTTCCTGCTCGCGGATGGCGGCAGCATCGACATTTTCGGTCACAGCATCGTGGCCCTGCCGCGCGAGATCCGGGCAAGAACGGGCTTCGTCCCCCAGACCATGACCGGTTTCGGCAGCTTCCGCGTCGCCCAGCTCATGGACTACATCGCCGCGTTCTACGGCGAACTTCCCCCGGTCGATCCGGCCCTGATCGCCTGGGCCGATCTCGATCCGAAAAAACAGGTGCGCGCGCTGTCGGGTGGCCAGAAACAGCGTCTGGCCATCGTGCTCGCCATGCGTCACAGCCCCGAATTCCTGGTTCTGGACGAACCCGTCGCCAGTCTGGACCCCCATGCCCGGCGCGACTTCATGAACCTGCTCGATACCTACACGCAGCGGACGGGTGCGAGCATCCTGATCTCGTCGCATATCCTGTCCGATCTCGAACGCCTGTGCTCGCGCCTGCTCTTCGTCCGGCAGGGACATGTCGTGCTCGACGTCCCGACCGAGACCTTCCGCGCCACCACGCGCTGGCTCGAACATCCCACGCCCAACCGGCTCCTCGCCGCCCTGCCCGCCGATATCCAGATCCTCGGCCAGCGTCCCGACGCCCTGCTGGTGCATGGCTGGACCGGAGACCTGATCCTCCCCGAAGGCACCCTGACGGTCATCCCGGATTTCGAAGACGCCTTCCTGGAAATCACGGCGCCCCGCACTTCCCCCCCTGACACCGACACCCCGGACGCCGCGGCATGAGGAGCTTCCTGCCCTCGGGCGCCCTGGAACGCAGCGACATGATCCGCGCCCTGCGGCTGTACGGAACGCGCGTTTTCCTCATCGGCAACCCGATGATCTTCACGGCGGTGATCTTCATCCTGCTGGCGGGTCTGACGGCCCATGAACTGCACACCGCTCTCCTGACCCAGAGTCTGGAAAAGGCGCTCAAACACGCCAATGTCTTCAACGCGGCCATCGCCGCGACCTTCGTGCAGAACTGCCTTCAGACCCATTCCGCCAACCAGATCGGCGCATCCCAGGCTCCCGCCATCCCCGGCCTGCTTCAGGCCGAGGCCCGCGCGGCGGCCCTGATGTCCATGCTGGCCATCCTCGCCCTCTCCGCGCTGCTCGCCTGGAGCGGCCTGCCCCTGCATGACACGCTGTTCTACACGCTTCTCAATACCGTGCCGGCCGTCATCCAGTGGTATGCCCCGCCGCAGCAGGCATCCCGCCGGGTCAGGAGCATCACGACGGTTATTGGCGTCGGCCTGCTGCTCGGCCTGATGCTCCTGACCTTCGCCACCGATTTTCCGCTCTGGGCCCTCACACGCCCCGCCATGCTGACCATCCCGACCGATCTCGCCATGATGGGAGTGCTGACGGCCGCCATCATGACGCTGCCAAACCGTCTGCATTCCCCGGCAATGATGGCCCCCACGGACGGCTTCACTGCCTCGACCCCGGATTTTGCACTTCCCGAAACGACGCCCCGTGTCGCCCCGCGGGATCTCAGCTTCTACCAGTTGCGGCAGATGCTCCTCGCTCCCGCGGTGCCGACCACTCTGCGCACCGATTTCCTGATCAGCCTGTTCATGCCCGCCTGCGCGGTCCTGATCATGGGAAGCCTGCCGCTCGGACACGGCAGTTTCGGCAACCGGATCGCGCATCTGACCCCCGGCATGACCATCCTGATCGCACTACAGGACGCCTGGATCAGCAACCGCAAACACTGGCCGCTGCTACTGGCCACAGGTCGCTTCGGCAGCCGACTGGACTTCGTACGAGCGGTTTTCACCGCCAAGGCCAACAGGGCTTTCATGACGGCCCCGCTGCGCACGCTGAGCCTCATGCTGCCGGTCACACTGTTCAAGCCGCTCGCGCCCTCACATGCCCTTCTGGACGGGGCAGAGCTTCTGGTCGCCACGCTCGGCGTAACATTCTGCTGCCCGCTCCCCTTCCTCATCAGCAGACAGCCTTCACAGGGTATCATCACTGCGGCAACCGTCGCCCCTGCCTTCGTGCTGCAATTCTGCAATCCGTTCATTCTGGGCACCCGCATTTTCGGGCCCGTCGCGCTGGCCTTCGCTGCCCTCGGAACACTCTGCTTCTTCGTCGTCCCGTCCCGCATGGCCCGCATCGACTGGCCTTACGAAACGGAATGAGCAACTCGGCCGCAATCGTGGCCGCTACCGGAGTTTCCGCTCCGGCGCCGGTCATGCTACGGTCCGCGTCCCCTCCTTCCCTGTAGCAGCGTAGACAAGACCGCCCCATGCCAAAGAGTCCGTTTCTCCTCGAAGCCCAAGCCCGCGGCCTGATCTTCCAGTGCACCGACCTCGACGCCCTCGACGAGACCATGCTGGCCGGACCGATCACCGCCTATGTGGGCTTCGACCCGACCGCGGACTCCCTGCATGTCGGCAATGCGCTCTCCATCATGATGCTCCGCCTGCTCCAGAAGCACGGCCATCGCCCGATCGCCCTGATGGGTGGCGGCACGGCCAAGATCGGTGACCCGTCCTTCCGCGACGAAGCCCGCTCCCTCATTACGAACGAGACGATCGCACACAACATCGCCGGGATCGAAAAATCCCTGCGCCAGTTCATCACCTTCAGCGATGAAGACCCGTCCAGCGGCGCCATCCTCGCCAACAATGCCGACTGGCTGGACAAGCTGTCCTACATCAACCTGCTTCAGGACATCGGCGCGCATTTCTCCATCAGCCGCATGCTGTCCTTCGACAGCGTGAAGCAGCGTCTGGAGCGCGAACAGGGCCTGACCTTCCTGGAGTTCAACTACTCCATCCTCCAGTCCTATGATTTCCGCGAACTGAACCGCCGCCACGGCGCCGTCCTTCAGATGGGCGGTTCGGACCAGTGGGGCAACATCGTCTCCGGCATCGACCTTGCTCGTCGCACGGACGGCAAGCAGATCTTCGGCCTGACCACCCCGCTCGTCACCACCTCGTCGGGTGCCAAGATGGGCAAATCCGCCAAGGGCGCGACCTGGGTGCGTCCGGAAAAGCTGCCGGCTTTCGAATACTGGCAGTTCTGGCGCAACACCGAGGACGCCGATGTCGGCCGCTTCCTCAAATTCTTCACGGATCTTCCCGTTGAGGAATGCGAGCGACTGGGTGCGCTCGAAGGCTCGGAAATCAACGACGCCAAGAAGATCCTCGCGACCGAAGCCACCGCCATCTGCCACGGCCGCGCCGCCGCCGAAGACGCCGCCGAAACCGCACGCCGCGTCTTCGAGCAGGGCGCCACCCAAGGAGGCGCTCAGGCCGCCTTGCCGGAAATCGACCTGCCCGCCAACCTGATCGCCGACGGCCTGCCCGCTTTCCGCATCTTTCAGGAAGCCGGACTGGCCTCCAGCGGCGGCGAGGCACGTCGCCTCATCCGTGGCGGCGGCGGCCGCGTCAATGACGTGGTGGTCTCGGATGAAAACCAGACCTTCACGCTCGACAACATGCGGGATGGCGTCCTGAAGGTTTCGTCCGGCAAAAAGAAGCACATCCTGCTGCGTCCGGTCTGATCCCCGGCATGACCGATGTCATCCGCAACACCTGACGCTGCACCCTGTTTTTCAGCGCGGGAACGGGCATCCTCATCGCGGGTGCCCCGCCAGAGACGGAACGCGGATGATGACGGAACGGAAAAACTGGCGTGATCTGCTGACGGATTGGGCGGGGCCGGTCTTCGCAGCCCCGCGACGACCAGAAAGTACAGTGCGGCCGCGACGTTCGGGAGAGTTCTTGACCTCGGGCACGCCCTCAACCACCCTTGCCTGATGGCCGCAGATTCCCTCTCCCGCCATCTGGCGGACCGCAAGACGCCATGGCCGCGCTTTAACCACTATCTGGTGGCCTATCTGAGCTATCTGCTGTTTTATCCGGTTCCCTGGCTGCTGGGCTATCACCGCCCCACTCTCTCAGGCGTGCTGTTTTCCGCAGCCGCCATGCTTGTCTTCCTGCTGGTCTATTTCGCGCCCTACCGGAAAGACCGTTATTACGGCTACGGCGAGATCATCCTGACCGACCTGATCGGCTATGCCTGCGTCTGGACGCATGGCGACTGGGAAGTCTACTGTATTTTCGCCGCCGGAATGTGTGCCCGCCTTCCCGGAAAGCGGCAGTCCATCACGATGGTCATCCTGCTACAGGTCGTCCTGATCATTTCCGGACACTTCCACCACAAGACCACGCTGGAAGTCATCCCCGGTGCTTTTTTCAGCATCATCACCTATATGGGCACGCTGATGCAGTGGCAGCTCGGCATCCGCAATTTCGAACTGCGCGAAGCCCAGAACGAGATCCGCACCCTCGCCACGACCGCCGAGCGCGAACGCATCGCCCGCGACCTGCATGATCTTCTGGGCCATTCCCTGACGGTCATTTCCGTGAAAGCCGAACTGGCCGACCGTCTGTTCACGTCCGACGCGCCCCGTGCGCGGCAGGAAGTCATGGAAATCAGCCAGATCGCCCGCACGTCCCTGCGCGAAGTCCGCGAAGCCGTCGCCGGCATGAACGGTGCGTCGCTTCAGCGCGAACTGGACCGTGCCCGCAAGGCCCTGCATACAGCAGGCATCACGCTGATCCTGCATGGCCCCGGACCAGTGACCGATCAGCCGCAGAACAGCGTGCTCGCCCTGGCCCTGCGCGAAGCCGTCACGAATGTCATCCGCCATTCCGACGCCCTGACCTGTACCCTGACTTTCCAGCAGAACGCGGAAGGCCATATCCACACCTTCACCCTCGAAGACGACGGCCCGCTCCAGGCCCCACAGCCGGCCCGCAGCCTCGTGGAAGGCAACGGCCTGCGCGGCATGCGCGCCCGGCTTGCCGCCTCGGGCGGTACGCTGACCGTCTCCCCCCATCCCCAGGGCTTCAAGCTGACTGCGACGACACTGCCATGATCCGCCTCATCCTCGCCGAAGACCAGACCATGCTCCTCGATGCCTTCGAGGCCCTGCTGCAACTCGAAGACGACATCAAGATCGTCGGCCGCGCGACTGACGGACGCGAAGCTCTCGATCTGATCCGGGAACACCGCCCTGATGTCGTCCTGACCGACATCGAAATGCCTCATGTCACAGGTATCGAACTGGCAGAAAAAATCCTTCACGAGGGTCTGCCCAGCCGCGTCATGATCGTGACGACCTTCGGTCGTTCCGGCTACCTGCGTCGCGCACTTCAGGCCGGCGTCCGGGGCTATATGCTCAAGGACGCGCCGATCACCCAACTCGCCGCCGCCATCCGCAAGGTGGCGGCGGGCGGACGCGCCATCGCGTCTGAACTGGCGGAAGCCGTCTGGGACGCCCTGCCCGACCCGCTGTCCGAACGCGAACGGGCCATGCTTCGCCTCGCCGAGGCCGGGCGCACCAACCGCGAAATTGCCGAGGAACTGTCCCTGTCCTCCGGCACGGTCCGCAACTATTTCTCGGAAATCGTGCAGAAACTGGGTGCCCGCAACCGTATCGAGGCCGGACGAATCGCCCGGGCGAATGGCTGGCTATAGTACAAACAGAAGATATAGTTCCCGGATAACGTACATACTGAAACGCTGGCTCACATTTGAAAAATATCCCAGCGTCGATCCTCAATGGATCATTTACGTCGTCGTTCAGAAAGTATCTCTCATCAGTTACGGCGTCCCGAGGGAAGTCTTGTGTACTCTGATGCCTGACAGGTTTATACTTCCTGCGGACATCATCAGGAGTGCCCCATGTCCCAGACGCCCTCACCCCATGAGATGATCCGCGTGAGAGGGGCGCGGGAGCATAATCTGGACAATGTGGACGTTGATCTGCCACGCGACCGGCTCGTCGTCGTCACTGGCGTTTCGGGGTCGGGCAAGTCCTCACTAGCCTTCGGGACGATCTATGCCGAAGCTCAGAGACGGTATCTTGATTCCGTCTCTCCGTATGCAAGACGTCTGTTCGACCAGATGCCTGTTCCGGTCGTGGCCTCCATCGACGGACTGCCACCCGCCGTCGCGCTCCAGCAGCAGCGCGGTGGGAGCAGCAGCCGCTCCAGTGTCGGCAGCCTGACGACACTCTCGAACCTGCTGCGGATGCTCTACTCGCGCGCGGGTACTTATCCGCCCGGCCTGTCACGACTGGAAGCGGAATCCTTTTCCCCCAACACACCCATGGGCGCCTGCCCGGAATGTCACGGACTGGGGCGTATCTATGACGTCACGGAAAAGACGCTCGTGCCCGACGACAGCCTGAGCATCCGGGACCGCGCCGTCGCGGCCTGGCCCACAGCCTGGCAGGGACAGAACTTCCGGGACATTCTCATCACCCGCGGTGTGGATGTGGAGTGTCCTTGGCGCGACCTGCCGAAAAAGACGCGGGACTGGATCCTCTTCACCGAGGAAACGCCGACCGAGCCCGTCTATCCCGGCCGCACCCACGCTCAGGTCATGGACGCCATCAAGCACGGCATCCCGGCCGACTACAACGGCACGTTCAGTGGTGCACGGCGCTACGTCCTGCACACCTTCACGCAGTCGCAGAGCGAGAAGATGCGCAAGCGCGCAGCCTCGTTCATGCTTTCCGCACCCTGCCCCGTGTGTCACGGGCAGCGCCTGAACCCCGATGCCCTGCGCGTAACATTCGACGGGCTGAACATCGCCGACTTCTCAAGTCGCACACTGGAAGACATCGCCGCCTCACTGCGCACATCCGCCAAAGCCCTTGCCGACGGAAAGGACGCCACAGCCATAGCCGCGCACGGCATGGTGGAAGCCATGATCGGGCGGATCGACGTGCTGCTGGATCTGGGGCTGGGCTATCTCCAGCTTGACCGCAGCGTGCAGACACTCTCGCCCGGCGAATACCAGCGTCTGCGGCTCGGCACGCAGATCCGCTCGAACCTGTTCGGCGTGGTCTATGTGCTGGACGAACCCAGCTCCGGCCTGCATCCCGCCGACACGCAGGCCCTTCTGCGGGCACTGGACGGACTGCGCGATGCAGGCAATTCGCTCATCGTCGTCGAGCATAACCCGGACGTGATCCGCCGCGCGGAATGGCTGGTGGATGTCGGCCCGGATGCCGGCGAACGGGGTGGCCGCGTCCTCTATAGCGGCCTGCCAGACGGACTGCGGGACGTGAAGGACTCCCGTACCCGCCCCTATCTGTTCGGTACGGTCCAGCCCCGCACGACACCGGTCCGCAAACCAACCGGCACGCTGGAACTGACCGACATCTGCTGGAACAATCTGGACCATCTGGCCCTGACACTCCCGCTCGGCGTACTGGTCTCGGTGACGGGCGTTTCAGGGGCCGGAAAGTCCAGTCTCGTCGGGCAGGCCCTCGTCTCCATCATGGCCCGCGCTCTGGGCCAGAAAGTGGACATCGACCCCGATGACGACAGCACGGATGATGCCCCGCCCCCCGAGCACCGCGAACCCAAGGGGAACGTCTCGGGTGGAACCGGCCCGATCAAACGCATGGTCATGATCGACCAGAAGCCGATCGGACGCACCCCGCGCTCCAACCCCGCCACCTATACCGGCCTGTTCGATACGATCCGCCGCCTGTTTGCCGAAACGCCCGACGCGAAGAAACGCCGTTTCGATGCCGGATGGTTTTCCTTCAACGTCGCCAAGGGACGATGCCCGCGCTGTGAGGGCGTGGGAACGGTCGATGTGGAACTCCTCTTCCTGCCCACCGTGCAGACGCCCTGTCCCGTCTGCCACGGCAGCCGCTACAAACCCGAAGTGCTGGACGTCCTGTGGAACGGGCACAGCATTGCGGACATACTGGGCCTGAGCATCGATGATGCCTGTGACGTCTTTGCGGATGTACCCGCTCTGGCGCGCGGCTTCGACACCCTGCGGCGTGGGGGGCTGGGCTATCTCCGGCTCGGACAGCCCGCCACCGAACTGTCAGGCGGCGAAGCGCAACGCATCAAACTCGCGACAGAGCTTCAGAAACAGCGCAGCGGCCATGTGCTCTATGTTCTGGACGAGCCCACCACCGGCCTGCACCCGGCTGACGTGGACCGCCTGATGCTTCAGCTTCAGGCCCTGGTCGATCAGGGCAACACGGTCGTTCTGGCCGAGCACGACATGCGCGTGGCAGCGGCCAGTGACTGGATCATTGATCTCGGCCACGGTGCAGGACGCAAGGGCGGCCGGATCGTGGCATCAGGAACGCCGGAGACCGTCGCGGCTTCGGAACACAGCGTCACAGCCCCGTTCCTCCGCCGCTATGTTGCCTCAGGTTCATCACCTTCAGC
>NZ_WIPH01000046.1 GCF_009547075.1 Gluconobacter aidae | reverse complement strand
CTGCATCCCCGTGAAAGCATTTGGCTTTCGCGGGGAAACGGGACAAGGTTCTGGCAGGATCACCTCGCCCTTGAGTTAGGATCAGTGATGGGCAGACTGTCTTTCAGGCGGACTATTTCTTCTGCCTTTTTCGCTCTGCTCGCCCTCATCCCGTCCGCCCAGGCCAGATCCATTCATGACTGCGTCATGACAAGCGAAGTCCTGCCTTTTCTGAACCCCGCCGGCGCTCCCGTGATTCATGTCCGGGTGAATGACCATGACGTCGGCGCCTTTTTCTCGACCTTCACCACGCGCACGAGTGTCTGGGACGCGAAGGGATTTGATTTTTACCGCGAAGATCCCGTCAGGACCATTTCCGTCACGGGAACGGGCGGGAACTATTCCACCACCGTCCACAGCCTTCAGATCGGTCAGGCCGTTCTCAAGGACATGACCGCCCTGCTGGTCGGTGAACGCCCTCCGAAAGCGCCCGACGGGCTACTCCTGATGGTGGATATCGGGTGGGACATTCTCGGGAACTATCATGTCCTGATCGACCGTTATTCCCGGAAAATGGCCATCTTCACCTACGACACAGCACCGGACTGCCCCGATATCGGAACGCTCATGAAAGATCCGGGGCCCTTCATTCCCCTGGTTTCGTTCGATGATGAGTCCCCCCAGCTCAATCAGATGACGGCCGAGCTGGACGGGCACAAGGTGGACATGCAGATCAATACCAGCGCCAACCGCTCCATCATCCAGCAATGGGTGGCGCGGAAAATGGGCATTTCACGCCGTATGCTCGCGCAGGATGACGAAATCCGCGTCGGCGCAGGTGAGGTTCTGCTAGGGCACAGGCATCATTTCAGTACGCTGCAACTCGGCTCGCACACGCTGCATGACATCACGCTGGATGTCGTCCCGGATGCGGAATTCAATATTCTGGGAATGGACATCCTCAAGCACTTCAACGTCCTGATCAATCCCATGAAGGGCAGGCTCTGGCTTGAAGACTTCACCCCCCCGCCGGGTTATGTCGAGGAGAAGGCTCTCCCCTGGTCACCAACCCATGACCGGCTCAGCATCACCCATGCCAGCGAGGAAAAGCAGGCCCCGCCCACACCGGACCAGGGGACGACACCTGCGCCCCTCCCCTCTGGCAATCCGTGATTAGGCGTCCACCGAACCGCCATCCACATCGAACGTCACACCCTGCGCAAGCGGCAGGGTACGGCCATAATTGATGGCGTTGGTCTGCCGGCGCATATAGGCTTTCCATGCATCGGAACCGGATTCACGCCCGCCGCCGGTTTCCTTCTCGCCCCCGAAAGCCCCGCCGATTTCCGCGCCGGACGGCCCCATATTGACGTTCGCAATGCCGCAGTCGGAACCCTGCGCAGACAGGAACTGCTCGACCTCGCGGATATCGGTCGCAAAGATCGAAGACGACAGGCCCTGCACCACATCGTTCTGAAGCGCGATGGCTTCGTCGAGCGTGTCATATTTCATGACATACAGGATCGGCGCGAAGGTTTCTTCCAGCACCGGCCCCGTCTGCGCGGGCATCTCAACCATTGCGGGACGGACATAGAACGACGCTTCGCCATTCACATCGACGCGCGTTCCGCCATGAACCGTGCCACCTGCATCCGCGGCGGCTTTCAGGCTGTCCTGCATCATCCTGAAGGAGGCCGCATCAATCAGGGGTCCGACGAGCGCGTCACCCTGCACCGGATTGCCGACCGAAATCGTCTTGTAGACAGTGACCAGCTTCGGCACGAGCGTGTCATAGACGCTGGAATGAACAAAAAGACGACGCAGCGTCGTGCAACGCTGGCCGGCGGTTCCCATGGCACCGAAAGCCACGGCCCGCAGCGTCAGATCCAGATCAGCGGAGGGCGTTACGATGGACGCATTGTTGCCGCCAAGTTCCAGAATGGAGCGCCCGAAACGCCGCGCCACCCGCTCACCGACATTCCGGCCCATGCGTGTCGATCCCGTCGCCGAGATGACGGGGACACGGCGGTCTTCCACCATCAGTTCGCCGATCTCTCGGCCCCCGACGAGAAGCGTGCTGAGCGCGGCTGGAGCATCGCTGCCGAAACGGGCTACGGCTTTCAGGAACAGAGCCTGCGTGGCCAGAGCCGTCAGCGGGGTCTTTTCCGAAGGTTTCCAGATCACGCTGTCGCCACAGACCAGCGCCAGCGCGGCATTCCAGGACCAGACGGCCACGGGGAAATTGAATGCCGAAATGATGCCCACCGGCCCGGCGGGATGCCACTGCTCCGTCAGGCGATGATCCGGACGTTCAGACTGGATCGTCAGGCCGTAAAGCTGGCGGGACAGACCGACCGCAAAGTCGCAGATATCGATCATTTCCTGCACTTCGCCCAGACCTTCGGACGGCACCTTGCCCACTTCCAGCGTCACCAGACGCCCGAGCGCCTCCTTGCTGGCCCGAAGCTCCTCACCCAGCAGGCGGACAAGCTCACCGCGACGCGGCGCCGGAACCCTGCGCCAGGCTTTGAACGCGTCGAGCGAACCGGCGATCGTCTCCTTCGCCTGCTCCGCGCGGATTTCCGCGACCTCGGCAATCACCTCTCCCGTCAGCGGAGACTTCACCGCCAGACTGCCCCCTGCATACAGATCAGGCGACACGCCAAGGCTGTCGAGGAGCGCTGCCACTTCGTAACGGAGAGATGCCGTCATTGTTCTTCCTGTCCTGGGTCTTTCATACCGGACGCGGGACACGGCCGGATCTGCATGACGCTGACCAAAAAGCATTTCAGGCCCGGTCCCGCGTTCGTTCTATTCACAAACCGTTATGACAGGTTCGTCAAGATGACGCGGCCAGAGCAGACATTTCCCAATGCTTCACGAACCGAAGCTCAGGCCTGGATATCCTGCAGGACCTGAAAGCCCTCGAACACCGGAGGCCCCAGCGTCAGCACCGCTCCTTGCCCGGCACCGGCATGCGCGGCCCGGAATTCTTCCGATCGGGTCCAGCCGATGAACGCATCGTAAGACGCCCAGACGGTATGAGAGGCATAAAGGACGTAATCCTCCATCGCCGGCCCGCGAAGAAACTGGAAGCTGACAAATCCGGGCACGGTTCTGAGAAAAACATCACGATCCAGCCATTTTTTGCGAAAAGCCTCTTCGCTGTCCGGCCGGACCCTGAAGCGGTTCATGGCAATATACATCGCGGCATCCCCATTTTCTCACCCTGCATGACCTGAGCCTGAGGGGCATTTGAACGGGCAGCTCACCCCTGCGGTTTCGCCTGGGTTGGTCACTCCCTCTCCTGAAATGGCCCCCCAACGTAGCGCACACAAGGCTTCCACCCGCAACCGGGCCATCTTCCCATCTGTGCCAGACAGCAGAAAACCGGTAGGATATCCGAAAGCAGGACCACGCAGCCGCATCTTGAGAGACGCAGACTCCGCATTGATGGCAGCTCAATCAGAAGACCCCTCTGAAGGCAGGACCCATGCAGAATTTTGAATTCTACAATCCCACACGCATCATTTTCGGTGAGAACACGATCCCGAAACTGGCCGATCACATTCCCACCGAAGCGCGCGTCCTGATCCTGTTCGGCGGGGCGAGCGCGGAACGCAACGGAACGCTTCCGGCCGTCCGCAAGGCGCTCGAAGGCCGCTTCACACGGGAATTCGGCGGCATCGAAGCCAACCCGACATTTGAGACCCTGATGAAGGCCGTCGAACTCATCCGGGAGGAAAAACTGGACTTCCTGCTGGCCGTCGGCGGCGGGTCCGTCATCGACGGCACCAAATTCGTGGCCGCAGCCGTGGATTTCGAAGGCGATCCGTGGAGTATCCTCACGACGCACGGCGCAAACGTCAAAGCCGCGATGCCACTGGGCACCGTCCTGACGCTACCGGCGACGGGTTCGGAAATGAACAGCTTCAGCGTCATCACGCGCCAGTCCACACGCGAAAAGCTGGCCTTCGGCAGCCCGCATGTCTTCCCGCGCTTCTCGGTCCTGGACCCGACGCGCACCTATTCCCTGCCCGTCCGGCAGGTTGCGAATGGTATCGTGGACTCCTTCGTCCACATTATGGAGCAGTATCTCACCTATCCGGCCGATGGTCTGGCGCAGGACCGCTTTGCCGAAGGACTTCTGCTAAGCCTGATCGAAATCGGACCAAAAGTCCTGAAAGAACCTGAAAACTATACGCTGCGTGCTAATTTCATGTGGATCGCAACACTGGCGCTCAACGGGATCATCGGTGTTGGCATGCCGGAAGACTGGTCCACACACAGCATCGGCCATGAACTGACGGCCCGGTATGATATCGATCACGCCCGGACGCTCGCGATCGTCCTGCCGTCCATGCTTCGGGCCCGAAAAGATGCCAAGCGCGGCAAGCTGCTTCAGTACGCTGCCCGTGTCTGGAACCTGCATGAAGGCACGCAAGACGAGCGGATCGAAGCCGCCATCGTCCGGACCGAAGAGTTTTTCGAAAGTCTGGACATCCCGACGCGCCTGTCAGCCTACGACATTGGTGAGGATGCCATCGAGCCGCTGATTGGACAGCTTGAGGCGCATGGCATGACGGCGCTGGGCGAATATGCAGACATCACGCCGGATGTCAGCCGCCGTGTCCTGCAGATGAGCCTGTAAAAGTCAGGGGCAGCTTACAGGCTGCCCCCTTTTCTGCTCAGGATGCCGTGCCGACAACATCCTGCAGGTGCTGATGGTAGGCTGCAAGAGTAGCATCCACATTCGGTGCCTTCATCACGTCGGTAGCCAGGAAAGTCGGCAGGGCCGACATGCCCAGAAACTCATGGGCCTTGTGGAACGGGAAATAGACCCCGTCCACACCACGTCCTTCAAAGAACTGCTTCGGATCAGTGAAAGCCTCTTCCGGTGCATTCCAGGTGACGGAGAGCATATAACGCTTGCCCTGCACCAGACCGCCCGAGCCATATTTCCTCTCGGGATAGGACCGGCTGCGGCCATCATTGGCGTAGAGCTTTCCGTGCCCGGCTGTCAGAACCTCGTCCATGTATTTCTTGACGGTCCAGGGCACACCCATCCACCAGCCGGGACACTGGTAGATGACCAGATCAGCCCACAAGAAGTTTTCGACTTCCTGCTCCACGTCATAGCCATCATCAATTTTCGTCTGGCGGATTTCATGGCCGCTCTTGGGCAGGATATCTGCTGCCAGAGCCTGCAGCGTGTCGTTCAGCCGTCCGTAGGAATGGGCAAACGCCTTGCCGCCATTCAGAAGAAGAATTTTTGTCATGAGTGTATGTCCATTCTGTCAGGCATCGGGGATGTGACTGTTTGAGAATCATTATGAACCGATAAATGTTTCTTGATAATTGTTTCAGGCTGCACAAAACCTGTGAAGCAGTTTCACAGATTGGAAAGCTGATGGATAACCGTTTCGGCGAAATGAAAATCTTTCTCCGCGTCGTGGAAAGCGGAAGCTTTTCCGAAGCCGCCCGCCTGTCCATGACCACGCCCTCTACGGTCAGCAAGCTGATCGGACGCGTAGAGAGCCGTCTGGGCGTGCGTCTTGTGGAGCGCTCGACACGACGGCTGTCAGTCACGCCTGAAGGTCTGGCCTATTACGACCGGGCGCAGGCTCTGATTGCAGAGCTTGATGACATGGAAGGTTTCCTGTCCAAAAAGACAGTCCAGCTCAAGGGGACAGTGCGGATCAACGCCTCCGTGGCATTCGGAACGCTGGCGCTGGAGCCGCTGCTCCCGGCGTTCTGGGAGGCATATCCGGACATTCTTCTGGATTTGTCACTGTCGGATGAAATGGCGGATCTGTATCTGGACCGGACAGACATCGCGTTCCGGGTCGGGAAACTCCAGGATTCCAGCCTGACCGCCCGGCATCTGGGGACCGTGCCACGGCTTATCGTAGGGGCGCCGGACTATCTGGCGCAGTTCGGACGCCCGGAAACCGTGGACGATCTGGAGCATCATCGCTGTCTGGGATTCAATTTCCGCCGGGCGGCTCCGGTCTGGCCGTTGCAGGAACGCGGAAGGATCGTGGACCGGATCGTGCGGGGGCCCCTGCTCGCCAATAATGGCGAGACTGTCCGGCGGGCAGCCCTGCGCGGCGCCGGACTGGCGCGGCTGGCGGAATACCATGTACGTGAAGATCTGGCGGCAGGACGGCTGGTCGAGGTTCTGGCAGAAAGCGGAACACGGGATGAAGAGGAAATCCATGCGCTCTATCAGGGTGGCAAACGCGTTCCCCAGCGTATCCGGGTATTTCTGGATTTCGTGGTGCCGCGCCTTCAGGCCTATCTGGAACCACTTCGGGAAAATCTATGAACGCAATTCCCAGATCCCTCTTCAGGCGCCCGGTAATGCTGACCCGTTGCCTTCGCCCCTGAACCGGACGAGTTCACGGCGGATGACCTGAAAGACCGTATCCCGCAGCCAGCGGTGAACCCCGTCCGTATCCACGCGGGGATGCCAGGCCTGAAAAGACGTTACAGGCGGCAGCTCGAACGGAAAATCAAAAGCCTCAAGCTGGATCTGGGAAAGCGGCAGGCGGTCAATAACGATATCGGGCAGCGGCAGGATCATGTCCGTCTCGCGCATGGTCTCGATCATGGAATGGTAGGTCGGCACAACCATCGCAATGGGGCGGGTCAGGCCGTAGCGTTCCTTGAGAATGGCGTCGATCGGGCCATAGGGCCGGCCTTTGCGGGAGACGCTGATATGGTCGTAATCGACCAGCGTCTGCGGCGTGATGCCTCGCGCGAAAATGGGATGCCCTTCGCGGACCATGGCGCGGAATGACGTCAAGAACAGGGTCTGGCGCATGATTTCAGGACGTAGATCGTCCGTGGCGCCCACATAGAGGTCGATCCGGCTATTACGCAGGGCTTCGCTGGCCGGTTCCTCCGTCTCGGGCGAGAACACGATGCTGCACTCCGGGCAGTCCTGCTTGAGGGCCATCAGGATCGCGTGACCGAACGCGCCCACGATCAGGTCATTGGCGCGGATCGTGAAACAGGGCGAAAGATGCCTCAGGTTCAGCGTTTCGCTATCATTCACGAGCGCATCCGCGTCCCGCACGATATTCTGGACACGATCGCGGATGCGGCTGGCAAAGGTCGTGGCCATCATGCGCCGACCCGACAGGACAAGGATCGGGTCTCCGAAAACACTCCGCAGGGTGGCGAGATGTCGGCTCATGGCGGCATCACTCATTTTCATGCGACGCGCGGCCTGCGAGACGCTTTCTTCCTCCACGAGAACCTGAAGATATCGCAGGAGATCAAGATCGTAGCGTCTCTGGCTGTCGGTGCGTTTCGCCATCGTCTTCTCCATTTCCTGCGGGGTTTCAGGTTTATTCTCACGCCTTCGTGTAAAAATGGAAAGGATTTCCTGAACCCTTGCAAAAAGTGGAAACGTCACTTGCCGCAAACGTGGGTTTTCGGACCAGCACACTCCAGATAATGGCTGAGGGGAAACGAAAAGAGACCCCATGCAACCAGCAGCTTCGCCCCCGGCAGGTGCGCCGCCCGCGCACCCCTCCTATATTCCACCTTTCGGCGTGCGGACCATCGTCGGCTGTCTGGGGATGCTGCTGGCCGTTCATGTGGCCGGATTCAACGAACACATCACGGAAATCGGCCTCTCCGATATCCGGGGCGCGATGCATATCGGGCATGATGAGGGAACGTGGTTCACCTCGATCTACGAAGCTTTCAACATAGCGGCCATGGCGTTCACGCCGTGGTTCTACATGACCTTTTCGATCTATCGGTTCTCGATCTTCATGACGGCCGTGCTCGCCATGCTGTCGATCCCCCTGCCCTTCATGCCGGATATGGTCTCGCTGTGCTTCCTTCGCGCGGCACAGGGGCTGAGTGCGGGGTGTCTGCCACCCGTCCTGATGACGGTCATGCTGAAATACCTGCCGCCACCCATCAAGGTGTTCGGCATTGGCGGCTATGCGATGAGCGCCACCTTCGGCCCCAATCTGGGGGGGCCGCTGGAAGCAATGTGGTTCGAGCATGTGGGCTGGCGCTGGCTGTACTGGGAGGTCATTCCCTTCAGCATCCTCGCCATCGCCATGATGGCGTACGGACTGCCGCGCGACCCGGTGCATCTCGAACGGTTCAGAAAGTTCAACTGGCGCGGTTTCTTCATTGGCGTGCCGTCCATCCTGTGCGTAGTGACGGTGCTCTATCAGGGGGACCGGCTGGACTGGTTTCGCTCGCCGGTCATCTCTCATCTGACATTCTGGGGCGGGGCGCTGTTCGTGGGGTTCCTGTTCCATGAATGGCATCATCACAGTCCGTTTTTCCGGCTTCAGTACTGGAAAAACCGCAACATCACGATGTCTCTGCTGACACTCGTGGGCGTGCTCATCATCTGCGGACTGATGATGGAAGTGCCGATGACGTATCTCGAAGCGGTGCGCGGGTATCGACCAATTCAGGCGGCACCGGTCGCGCTGACGGTCGCGCTGCCCCAGCTCATCATGCTTCCGCTGACGGCCGCGCTCTGCAACTCCGCGCGCGTGGACTGCCGCTATGTGCTGGCGTTTGGCATGTCGTGCCTGGCGCTCTCGGCGTTCCTCGGCACCTGGCTGACGCCGGACTGGGTGCGGGACAATTTCTACGTCATGCAGGGGCTTCAGATCCTCGGCCAGCCGATGGTCGTGATCCCGGTGCTGATGCTGGCGACCATGTCGCTGGGCCCGGCGGACGGACCGTTCATCTCGGGCATGGTGAACATGCTCAAGGGCATGGCCAATGCCTTCGCAACCGCCATTTTTGAAATCCTGCTGCGCCGCCGGGAACAGTATCATTCCACGATGCTTCTGGACCGGGCGGGCAACAACGCCACGTCACTCTCGGGCATGGGCGATCCGATCCATGCGGCAATCAGAAATACCTCCCCCGACAGCGATCATGTAGCGCGCAACACGCTTCAGATCTTCCACACCTATCTGCACGAACAGTCGATCACACTGGCACTGGTGGACATCTATTTCGTCGTGATGTGCATCTGCATCTTTTATG
Source organism: Gluconobacter aidae (assembly GCF_009547075.1). GTDB lineage: Bacteria > Pseudomonadota > Alphaproteobacteria > Acetobacterales > Acetobacteraceae > Gluconobacter > Gluconobacter aidae. The sequence continues at coordinate 6,064 of NZ_WIPH01000046.1, read as the reverse complement.
TCGCGCTTACCGCCGTGCTGCCGAAACGGGTCTATCCGCCCGGAAAGGGACCTGCTCCCGCCATTCCTGCCGCGGCCCGTGAACCGGATCCCGAACCCGCTCCCTCACCCATTCCCGCCACCGCGCACTGACGGACCTGTCTTGAACATGATTTATGGAAAACCCCTTCTTCTGGCCGGATGTGCGGTCGTCCTGCTGACAGGTCTGGCCTGGACGGCTGACCGCTTCTTCGTGGGTGACGGCATCCGTCAGGAAACCAACGACGCCTATGTCACGGCCGATTTCACGACCGTGGCTCCGAAAGTCTCGGGCCGTATCGACCGCGTGCTGGCGGAGGACAACGAATACGTCCATGCCGGGGAAGAACTCGCCCATATCGAGGACGACGACTACCGCGCGGCTTTGGGGGCCGCCCGGGGTGATACCGCCGCAGCGCAGGGTGACGTGGACAACCTTCAGGCTTTGCTGGACCGTCAGGGCTCCATCGTCGACGCGGCGAAATATACCGTGCAGTCCGACGAGGCCGCACTGGTCTTTGCCCGGCAGAACGCGGCGCGATATCGCAATCTCTCCGCCGGTGGGGCGAGCACGATCGAGCAGCAGCAGGGCGCGGAAGCCCGGCAGCTTGAAGCCGTCGCCGCCCTCGCTCGCGACAAGGCCGAAACCAGCACGGCCGAACAGCAGGTCGCAGTACTGAAGGCGCAGCTTGAAAAGGCGCAGGGCGCGCTGCTCAAAGCTCAAAGTGCGGAGCATCAGGCCGAACTGAACCTGTCCTACTGCACCATCCCCGCCCCCGTGGATGGTGTGGTCGGCGAGCGTGGCGTGCGTGTCGGTGCGTATGTCCATCCGGGCACGGGACTGCTGGCGGTCGTGCCGGTCCGCAAAGCCTATGTGCTGGCGAATTTTCAGGAAACTCAACTGACGAAAGTCCGGACCGGCCAGAGTGCGACGATCTGGGTCGATACGTTCCCCGGTCATCCGCTCAAGGCGCATGTGGACAGTCTGGCCCCGGCGACAGGTGTGGCCTTTGCCGCGATCCAGCCGGACAATGCGACGGGTAACTTCACGAAGGTCGTGCAGCGCATGCCGGTCAAGCTGACCTTCGATCCCGGTCAGCCTCTGGCAGAAAAGGTCCGCGTCGGCATGTCCGTTGAAGCGCGGATCGACACGTCCTCCACGCCTGAAGGCATTCATGCCCATGACGAGCGGTATCTCTGGAAATGAGCCCTTCCCTGTTCCAGCCTTCCCGCTGCCTTCTTCTGGCCCTGACCGCACTGTCCGCCTGCACGGTGGGGCCGGATTATCATCGTCCCGATCCGCATGCGCCGGCCCACTGGCACCAGAGCCTCGCCCCTGCTGCGAGCCACCCGCAGGAAACCTCCACAATCGAGGCGCAGTGGTGGCGGATCTATCGTGATCCGACGCTAACAGCGCTGGAAGAAGACGTAGCGCGCAACAACCTCGACCTGCGCGAGGCTGCCCTGCATTTCACGGAAAGCCAGGCGGAGCGACGGATCGCCAGTGCGGCCCAGATGCCGCATATGGACGGGGCAGCGTCCTATGCCCGCGAACGGGCCAGCACGAATGGTATTCTTGGCCTTCTGGGAACGACGCAGCAGGCCGGACCCGGCGAGATCGCCAGCGGACAGCAGGGTTTTGGCCCGGCAGCAGCGGATGGAGCGAAGGGTAATCCGTCGTTCAATCTGCCGCAATACGGGCTGAGCGCATCCTGGGAAGTTGATTTCTGGGGGCATGTCCGCCGGCAGGTCGAAGCGGCCACGGCGGCCATGCATGAAACCGACGAACTGCGCCGCGATGTGCTGGTCTCGCTCATGGCCGAGACCGCGCAGGACTACCTGAACCTGCGTAACATCCAGACGCAGATCGGCATCACCCAGCAGAGCATCGCCATCGCACAGCATAGCGTGAAGCTCACGGAACTGCGCTTTGCACAGGGCACGGCAACGAAGCTCGATGTCGCCTATTCCCGTGGGCAGATGCATGGCTTCGATGCGCGTCTCCCGGTCCTGAAAAGTCAGGAAGTGCATCTCGTGAACGCGCTGAGCTTCCTGACGGCGCGCGAACCCGGCGCGCTAAAGGACAGACTTGGATCGTCCCGGACGATCCCGCCCGTCCCCGATATCATTCCGGTCGGTCTGCCCTCTGAACTGGCCGAGCGCCGCCCGGATGTGCGGGCTGCCGAAGATCATCTCCATGCCGCGACAGCCAGTATCGGCGTGGCGGTCGCGGATTTCTTCCCGCGCGTCACGCTGTCTGGCAGTCTGGATATTCAGGCGTTGCAGTTCAGTGGCTTAGGCTCATGGGCGTCCCGTCAGTACGGGTTCGGCCCGACCATGACCCTGCCCCTGTTCGAGGGCGGACGCCTGACCGGACAGCTTCACTTGCGCCGGGCCCAGCAGAAGGAAGCGGCGATTGCCTTGCAGCGCACGCTTCTGAAAGCCTGGGAAGAAGTCGATGATTCCATGGCGGATCTGAGTGCCGCGCAGGAGCGTCGGAAGCGGCTGGAAGAAACGGTTTCGGAAGACGAAACCGCCGTGCATATCGCGCAGCTTCAGTACAGTCAGGGTGCGGGAGACTTCCTCAACGTCCTGACGACGCAGAATGCCCTTCTGGCAAGCCGGAGCGCGCTGGCTGAATCCAGTGCTGGCGTATCTGTTTCCGTGGCCCATCTGTACCGGGCTCTGGGTGGTGGATGGACGCAGAAATCCTGACGTCCATCCACACAGACACTGTTCTCAGCCGCCGTTCAGGGCGGTGTTGAGGACGGCTGCCAGACGCACGCCCGCCTGTTCCAGGCGCAGTTCCATGATCGGCCATGTCAACTCGGTATAAGCCTTACCCACATCCGCGCCCTTGTTGGCCGGAAGAGCGCCATAGGCCACACTACGGGCCAGGGAGTGGCTCTCGTCGGCCCAGTCGACTGTCGCGTTGTAAACATCGCCGCCGTCCAGATCCTGCACCCAGTATTTCGTCTCATCCGGCGTGATTAAGGCGCCGAGACGATCGGCCTCCTGCTTCGCGCGCGCCGGATCGATGCTGTAGAACGGGCCGACATGCAGATCCGCCTGACGGTCGATCACCCCCTCGTCCCATAGGGAATGCAGGTTCATGTGGCCATTGGCGTTATCGCCGAAATAGGTCAGGCGGATGGCGTTACCGCCCTTGTCGTTATTGCGCTCGGCGGCATGCAGCGGCTGATGGATGTCCCCCACCAGATGCACCACCCATTTCAGGGCAACCAGCCGGTCCTGAGACGAAGCATGCGTGTCGGCGAGGATTTTGATCTCCTGGGGCAGCTTCTCGACAACGCAGGCATGATCGGGACAGTCGCGCGCCTGATCGTAAGCCGGATGGGACACGTCGATATCGACGTAATGCCATTTCAGGGTTTCCGGTGCGCCGCCCTTGTTCCTGGGCACATGACCGATCGTGTCGGGCCAGGAGGCGACCTGATCGAGGGTCTGATGGTTCTCAAGGGCCAGTAGGGCCGTAGCAGCCTTCCGGGCCTGCGGCGTCAGACGCTCCTGCGCGATATCCGCCACGATCGCATGACCGTAAGGGCCCCATGCAAATGCGCTGGAAGAAAAGACAAGAGAGCCGGCCCCGATCAGGGACGCACAAAGAAGACGAAAATGCATGGAAACCCGACTGTCCAACTCTGAAAGTGATGCTGCCCCAGTTTCTCACCGTTTCGAGAGCACCACAAGGTATTCCGCGGTACGGACCACGGCGTCGTGACCGCACATATTTCCGTGTTCCGGAAATCCTCCCGCCCCGCTTGCCAGGGTTACAGAAAACAGAACCTCCTGCCGCATACGTCAGGCAGTCCAAAAAATCTTCCCCGTCTGCCCCCGTTTTTCATTCCAGATGCAAATAGTCATGAAGCCACTGCCGCCAGTCGCGACAAGTATTCAGAGAATGTCTTTGTCCAGATGATATATCCTGTCATTTCTCCCTGCCCTGAGGCAAAATTTTTCAGAAAGATTACCCAAACAGAAAAGCGTTTTTATTATTCAACGTACATCTGAAATAAAATTTCCATAAAATATGGATGCCAATAAACTAACTAATTAAAACAGTATGTCATAAATTTTACCGTCGATTACATTCAGTCCTTATTGCGCCTGCTGTTTTCAAAAAATACGATCCGCAAAATAACACGAGAAAAAGAGATCAATTTTCCAATTATCACTTAATTTTTATTTTGGAGACTCCCTGAATGTCACCCTGGGCACAAGTCTACGATCCCATAGGAAATATCTGGATTTCCGGCGCGGTCGCTCTCATTCCGATCCTGTTTTTCTTCTTCGCCCTGCTGTACCTGCGCATGAAAGGGCATATTGCCTGTACGATTACTGTCGGAATTACCTTCGCGCTGGCTGTCGCATTCTATGGCATGCCCGTCTTTATGGCCCTTGCGGCGTGTCTTTATGGCTTTGCCTACGGCTTATGGCCCATTTCATGGATCATCATCGGGGCGGTCTTTCTCTATAAAGTCTCCGTCCGGACGGGTCAGTTTGACATCATCCGCCATTCGATTTCGACGGTCTCGGAAGACCAGCGTATCCAGTTGCTTCTCGTCGCCTTCGCGTTCGGGGCGTTTCTGGAAGGCGCTGCCGGTTTCGGTGCGCCGGTGGCCATCACGACAGCCCTGCTCGTCGGTCTCGGTTTTCCTCCGATCTACGCCGCCGGGCTGTGCCTGATCGCCAATGCGGCACCAGGTGCGTTCGGAGCGATGGGCATCCCCGTGATCGTGGGGGCCCAGGTGATCGGAGCGGAACCATACATGGTCGGCCGACTGGTCGTGATGCAGTTGATCGTAATCGGCGTCGTCATCCCGTTCTGGCTGGTCGGCGTGGTTGACGGGCTACGGGGCATCCGTGAGACATGGCCTGTCATTCTCGTCACAGGCGCCACCTTCGCCGTAACACAGACCCTGACGGCCCTCCTGATCGGCCCGGAACTCCCCGACATCATTGCGCCTCTGGTGACGATGGTGGCGATCCCGGTTTTCCTTCGGATCTGGAAGCCAAGCCGGATTTTCCGCTTCGATACGGGTGACACCCCCGCTGACGCCGTTGTCGAGACAGCAACCTATACGCCGCCGCAGATCCTGAGAGCCTGGTCCCCCTTCATCATCCTGACGGCTTTCGTGGCTGTCTGGAGCATCAAACCCTTCAAGGCGCTCTTCACGGCAGGTGGACCGCTGGACTGGACGGTGCTCGTCATCCGCTTCCCGGGGCTGCACAACCTCGTCCTGAAAATGGCGCCGATCGTTCCCGGCCCGACGCCTTATGCCGCGATCTTCAAAGTGGATTTCGTCTCTTCCGTGGGTACGGCGATCCTGCTGGCGGGCGTCATGTCCGTCCTGTTCCTGAAAATGCGCCCGAAGGACGCTATCGCGACCTTTACGGATACGCTGCGGGAACTGAAAACGCCCATCTATGCCATCGGGATGGTGCTGGCCTTCGCGTTTCTGGCCAACTATTCGGGCCTTTCCACGACGCTGGCCCTCGTTCTGGCGATGAGCAAGGGCGCGTTCACTTTCTTCGCGCCCCTGCTCGGCTGGCTGGGTGTTTTCCTGACAGGCTCCGATACGTCCTCAAATGCGCTGTTTGGCGGGCTTCAGGCGGCAACCGGCCGTCAGATCGGGGTCAGCGGAGAGCTTCTGGTCGCGGCCAATACGGTTGGGGGCGCGGTGGGCAAGATGATCTCTCCGCAATCCATCGCCGTGGCTTCGGCCGCCGTGGGTCTGGTGGGGCAGGAAGGCGCCCTGCTCCAGTTCACGCTCAAATGCAGCATCGTTCTGGCCATTCTGGTCGGACTGATGACAACGGCGCTGGTCTTCATGGGGGTGGGCACATAGCCCATTCCTGCTGAGAGCAGTATCGAAGGAGCGCAGGTTACATCTGCGCCCTTTTCTCTTACGGCCCCCTAAAAATACTCTATTTGTTCATCAAGGCACCAAGTTGCGAAACATTCGCAACATCAAAAAAGCCCCAGATGAGGACCCGGTGCCGAATCTGCCTAATTCACGAAGGAC
>NZ_WIPH01000045.1 GCF_009547075.1 Gluconobacter aidae | reverse complement strand
CTATCCGCCTGCGACAAGCATGCTGGCATGAAGAATGATCTGGCAGTTTTCATAATGCAGCAGAGCATGGGCCCAGTCGTCCGTCATGGCACCAGTCCGCAAGCATGCAAGGGAGGCTTGAACCTGTTGGGGTAAACCAAAGAGCTGCAATGCCTGGTCAATCAGGTGCGGGCCAAGGTCAAACCAGATCCCACTCCCAATGCTGCTTCTTTCCCGCCAGCGGTCGCGCACTTCAGGTCGATATCTGTCAATATGCGATTCAAAATGAGCGACTGACCCGATTTCGTCACTTTCGATCAGGTCACGCACACTGAGAAAATCACTATCCCAACGGCGGTTATGAAACACAGATAAAAGTCGATCATGGGTTTTGGCCAGTGCGATCAGGTCGCGGGCTTCTGCCGTATCGATAGTAAAAGGCTTATCAATTACGACGTGTTTTCCGGCCTGCAAGGCCGCACGGGCCAGAGGGGCATGGCTCTCGTTGGGAGTTGCAATGACAACAAGATCAATGTCGGGGTACGAAATTGCTTCCAGGGGATCGTTGATGACCGTGACGTCTGGAAAATCAGCATGAACCTTCTGTGCGTTGCTCGATGCCACAGTGGTCAGCTCAAGGCGGGGTTCCGCTGCCAGCAGGGGTGCATGAAATGTCTTGCCGACAAAGCCATAGCCGATAAGAGCAACGCGGATAGGAGATGTGATCGTCATTCTGAAAGGATTATCGCATCGTGTAGCGACCTGATAGCGAGCCGAGATCATTTGTTTGTCAGGACGCTGTTATGCAAATAGGGAACAGGTATGTCTGACCTTTTCAGGCTTTACCATCAGTAGTATGACACGGTACATGTGTAAGACTACAAGTTTTTGACGCGCCCCCTGTTAAAAGCGATCAGTCATCTGAAGCAGTCTTTGAAAATAACGCGTTTCAACAGAAACTCGCTTCGCATATCCTGGTCCAAGGGTTTGATGATACATCACTTCACCCGAGTGGCGGGCTGCCCTATGAGCCAGCTTCACCATGAGCCGGCGAATGCCCTTGCGCCCGACATCATGTCCGAGACAGCAAAGATGCCGAGACATTTGCCGCCTCTGAACACACCCAACCGCACAGTGGCATCCCGTAAAAAATCCCGTTCCGCCGGCAACTGCCCGATCTTTGTGTGAAGTTTCTCCATAGCCGTCCGATGCAGCGAACCATCGCTTCAAAGAAAATGGCCGAAAATCTTCTTTTCGGCCATTTTTCCTGCGTATTATGTTGGACTTATAAAGCCTGCGTTTAATTCAAAGGGATAATACCTTTTTGAATCGTAGGCTCGGGGGCTGATTTCCGCAGTTCTTCCACTGTTGCGGCAGTGACCGGAGCGGCATTATTGCCCCAGGCCTTACGGATGAAAGTGACGACATCAGCAATCTGCTGCGAACTCAGTATGCCTGAGTATGCCGGCATGGCGAAGGCAGACGGCGCTTTGATCATGCCCGGCAGAACCGCGCCACTTTGGACTACATGCACCAAAGACGCGGGATCATCACTCATGAGAACAGGATTGCCGGCCAATGGCGGGAAGGCAGGAGCATATCCACGACCATCAGAACGGTGGCAGGCCGCGCAGTGATCCACATAAACCTTGGCTCCCTGTGCAGAGGCGTCTCCCGCCTGTAGCGCAGTAGCAGCTGACGGATCATAATGCCATGCCGAAAGAGTTGGCTGATGGGACTGCAAAGAGAGCAGATACCGCGCCATTGCATGGAGATCCGCATCCGTCAGATGCTGCGTTCCATGGAAAATGGCATCTGTCATGCCCCCGAATGCTTCGCCGCGCCGGTTACGACCTGTAGCGAGGAACTGCACGATATCGTCTTCAGACCATCCCGCCAGTCCGGTACGCTGATCCTGCCGCAGACTTGTCGGTACAAAGCCATCGATTGCAGCCCCTCCCGAAAGAAAAAGCGACCCGCTGCTATTTGAAAGAGCTTTCTCCTGCAAAGCCATGCCCCGCGGCGAATGACACGCCCCGCAATGCCCAGGTCCCTCGACCAGATAAGCCCCACGCCTTATTCCATCAGGCAGAGACCGGTTGACATCCTTCTGGGCCGCGACAACGGAAGGCGAAAATACCGCTCGCCAGACGCTCATTGGCAGACGGATGGACAAAGGCCACGGAATGCCGTTGGGCGGGACTGCCTGCGCAACCGGCTGCACACCTTTCATGAAATAGACATACAGGGCGTGAATGTCGCCGTCGCTCATGCGGGCATACGAAGGAAACGGCATGGCTGGATAAAGGCTTGCCCCGTCCCGACGTACGCCTTCACGCACCGCACGGGAGAATTCCGCTTCAGAATAAGCCCCAATGCCGTGGGTGGGATCAGGTGTAATATTGGATGAGTAGATCGATCCAATAGGAAGCTTGAATTCCATTCCCCCTGCGAACTCACCCCTGCCCCGGACAGTATGGCATGCGCTACAGTCGGAGGCTTCCGCGACATATTTTCCCTGAGCGATCAGGGCACTCGTATCCTCGGCCCGCAGTTCAGAAACCGAACCTGCCAGCAGAGCGGCAACGCCAAAAAACGCTGCGCGGGTGAACAAACCGTACTTCATGCCTGCACCATCGGACCTGGGTTTTTCAGATAGGTCGTCCGGATATGATAGGCGGCCCAGTATGCCAGGGCTGCGACCATTCCGGTCGGGTTATATCCCATCCCCTGCGGGAATGCGCTGGCGCCGATCACGAAAACATTCGAGACGTCCCAGCTCTGCAGATATCGGTTGACGCAACTTGTCTTGGGATCGGTTCCCATGATGGCCCCACCGCCAAGATGCGTGGTCTGATACCGGCGGGTGTCGAAAACCTCTCCGTCCTTCAGCATTCCCAGAGAATACCTGGTGGCCCCCATTGCCTTGATGATGGGTTCGATCTTGCCCACCACATACTGGTTCATCCGGATATCATTGTCTTTCCAGTTGAACGTCATCCGGAGCAGAGGCTGACCGTAGGCATTGCTGTAGGTGGGATCGAGATCCAGATAAACATCCCTGTAGGCCATATTGCTGCCGTGCGCGTCGATGGTCAGGGAATGACGATAGGTATCGACCATGGCATCCTTGTATCCTTCCCCCCAGGTGGGGGCTTTGCCGCCAGGGCCGCCAATGGCAGCCGCAATCGGCTTCACGCCCGCCTGATTGACCCAGACAGGCGACCCGCCCACAAAGCCAAGCGGTCCATGATCGAAGTTCATGCTGTTGAAGTCATCGATGGCGACCCCTGCGCCCCCGGCTCCAACGAAAAGATTGGTATACTGCTTGGGTGACAGCCACGCCCGGGACGTCGTGATCGTCTGATAGACGAAGTTCCGCCCTACCGTTCCGGTGTTCTGTTGCGGATCATAAGGCTGGCCGATCCCGGACAGCAGCATGAGATGGACGTTGTGAAACTGAAAGGCGCTGATAATGACCAGATCGGCATCCAGTTCGACCTGCTTTTTGGTGCGCAGATCCAGGTAACTCACACCCGTCGCCTTTTTCTTGTCGGCATCGAGATTGACCTTGAGAACATGCGCCTTGGTAATCAGCGTGAATTTCGGATCCTGCCGTAAAGCGGGCAGAATATTCACATTGGGAGAGGCTTTGGAATACATATAACAGTCATACCCACTGCAATATCCACAGAAATTGCACGGCCCCATCTGCACTCCGTAAGGATTGGTATACTGCGCAGAAGCATTTGCCGCAGGGAGCGCATAGGGATGATAGCCTACATTCGCGGCAGCCGATCGGAACAGGCTGGCAGAATAGACCTCTCCCATCGCTGGCAGCGGAAACGCATCAGAACGATCGGGGGCAAAACGGTTACCGTTTCCAGCGATCTTTCCCTTGATGGTGTAAGGTTCTCCGGACGTACCAAAAACTTTTTCCGCCTTGTCGAAAAACGGTTCAAGCTCCTCATAAGTCACGCCGTAATCCTGAAGATTCATCCCTTCAGGAATGAAATTCTTTCCGTACCGGGCGACAACATTGGTGCGTAAGGCCAGATCATCCGGAGCCACACGGAAATGAACCCCCGACCAGTGCAGCCCCGCACCTCCCACGCCCTCACCGGGAAGGAAGGCCGCCAGACGCCGGTAAGGCAGGGCCTCCTGATCCGGCATATTCCGTATCGTCACCGTAGACTGGGACAGGTTCTGGAAAAGCCGGTGACGGATGGCTCCTCTCAACTCGTCAATGGAGGTTGGGTAATCCCCTTCGACTGCCGTAGCACGCTCGTCACCACGTTCGAGCATAACCACCGAAAGTCCTGCCTCCGTGAGTTCCTTGGCCAGGATGGAACCAGCCCAACCCGCACCGATGACGATGGCATCAACTTTTTTCGCACACATAATTCAAAAATCCTCAGGCGGTTTCGCCAGATATGGAAACAGGCCCGAACGGATACGGCGCTCCCTTCTGATTGACCCAGTCCATGAAATCGGCGCGCGCGCCGGGAAAGCCGAGCAGTGTCCATCCCGCCAGGCCCTTGTTGCCGCCATAAAGGGGATCGGAAAAAACACCCTCGAGCGTATTCTGACGCAACTGCTCGAAGAAGGTGTGGGCAGGAACGGCGCCAAGGGCCATCTTTCCCTGCTCGAACACCTTGAGAAGTGCGATCTGCTCCGGAATGGCCAGTTGGGAGAAAGTCTGTCCCTGATGATGATCGCGGACATAGGCATTTGCCGCGGCAATAGCCTGGCGATAGAGGTCACGCGGCGGGAGGGACAACTGATACCCCAGGTTCGGTGCGCCTTCCTTGAACGGCCCGGACATGTACCACAACTCTCCATGTCCATAAGGCGTATCCATCTGTCGATCGATGAATTCAGGCGCCCCGAGCAGGGCCGCGTCGGGTCCATGAGCGTCCGCAGGAAATATTCGCGCACAGGCGGCATTCAGGAACAGCCATTCCTCATGGTTGAAATATTTAGGTTTGTATGACTGCGTACTTTCTGACTGCAGGGCATCGGCCCAGACTTTATGACCGCCATACATCCAGAATGACGCTGACCCAAGAAGACCGGCCGTAAAATTACGCCGCGTCGAAGAGGGGATTTTCATTTCTTGCTCCAATGACAAACATGACCTGACAACATGGAAAAACAGCCCATCGCCCCCTCAGCCTTTTCGCTTCCCGCCTACCCGGAAGTGTGGAATGATTGGGGGTAAGAATATCTGCTCTCGGAAAGGTCCGCTTTTGAACAGTTCTGGTATATTGCAGCTTGTAATGGCCGCCTGAGGGTTATGAAAAAAGCGGTAACCCTCAATTCTGTGGCAGTTGAAGCAGGGGTCTCGCGCGCTACTGCGTCGCTTGTGCTTCGGGACAGCCCCCTTGTCTCGCTGGAGACGAGAGACCGCGTCATCTGCGCGATGGATAAACTGGGCTATATCTACAATCGCGGCGCCGCGAACCTGCGAGGCCAGAAAACCGGCACGATCGGCCTGGTCCTGTGTGATATTGGCAGCCCATTCTACAGTCAGCTGATGCTGGGGATCGACGAAGTTATCGTTGACGCCAATATTGTAGCCATTTCGGTCAACAGCGCTGAAAATCCGGACAGGCAACTGCGACAGATCCGCCGCCTGCGCGAACACGGCGTGGACGGCCTCATCCTCTGTCCGGCCGCCGGAAGCTCCGACACCCTTCTGTCTGAAATCGAACAGCTTCACCTGCCCTACGTTCAGGTTCTCCGCCACGTCTCGCAGAGAAATGGCAACTATGTCGGTCCCGACTATGCGGACGGAACTTCCCTGGCCGTCACACATCTCGTCAGACATGGACGCCGGAAAATTGCCTTCCTTGGGGGCAGACCAGTACATTCGGCTGCGCGTGAACGGCTCGAAGGTTTCAGAAAGACCCTGAAAAAACACAAGCTGGAACACGACCTGATCATCCCGACCCATCTGGAGAACCTCTCCGATCTGGGCAGCTTTCCGGAACTCCTGGCCTCCTCCACCCCGCCGGATGCCGTTATCTGTTACAATGACATGCTCGCCCAGTCCGTCATGGGGTATCTGCTGGCCAGAGAAAAAATGCCCGGACGCGATTTTGCAGTCATCGGAGCCGACGACCTGCCTCAAAGCGCCGTGTCTTTTCCGACCCTGACCACCATCGTGACGGATCCGGTGGGCGTTGGCCGCAATGCAGCGCGCCTCTTGCTTGACAGGATCGACAACCCCGCCACGTCCAGCACCCGCATCCTGGTTTCCGGACAGTTGGTGATCCGCCAGAGCTGTGGGGGGCAGCTTCCCTGATCCATCGCGATTTTCCGACGGCTTTTCAGATGTGGAAATTCTCGGATCGATTGTTCTCTGCGCAGTGCTCATGTTCCGAATCCCATAGATCGATCTAAAAAAGAGACACATAGGATTTGAATCCCAGCATCGCTGAATTACGCAACCCGACCTGTCCATTGGGATGGATATAATACTGAAAATCCGGCCGGAACGTTACGCCTCGCATCACATTTATGGAATAATCGACTTCCAGTACCTCGGCGTTGGTCTGCACACCGGTTGCGTGGTTCGGCATTCCCGAATATTTTCCCGCAGCAACCATGGCCATGGTCGTGTCACGTGTTCCCGGTGCGATGCTGACATAGGAGAAAGCAACACCGAACATGTCCTCTGGACGTCCAGGGATAAGTCCCTGGCTCAGGAGAGCACCGTAAACTTCGAAATCGCGAACAGCCGTATGGGGAGAGTTGTAAATATAACCACCCATAAAGGTCAAACCAGCAGACTTTGACCTTCCGGGATAGTTCATCAACTTCTGGTCAAACATGAAGTATGTTTGCCATGAAGAGTTTCTCATCAACTGCTTACCACCATATACATAATAAGACTGGCCAGCGGTGTTATAATAATTATCAGCACGCCGCACATCATCATAAACAAATCCCAGCTTGTAATGGCCCGGGAGATCATGATGAGGCCCGAAATGGGGCTCCCACTGAGCTTCGATCGGGATTTCATATCCAACGATATTGGCACCGTTGAACTTAAATCCCGTCCTGTGCTGATAGTTCTGATAGATCCCGTTTTCGGCGAAATAGACGCCGGCCTGGATATAAAGATCCTTGCGGGGCCGGCCCTTCATGCGAAAAGCCCACGTCGCTGCAGGGTAGCTGCCATAATAGGTGCTATCCGCAGCTGCTTTTGGACGTCCGCAGAAAGAATTGTTCTGAAAGCTACAGAAAATAGGGCTCGATGCGAAATCGGACATCTGGGACATACGCCCACCCGCAATCAGGAACCGGCCACCAAAGAGGCTCTCTTCTCCATACAACGAGACGAGATGAACCACCACATTCCCTCCGCCGCCATAGATTTCAGAACTATGCGCCAGCCAATCACCGAACATTCTATTTGCTGTTGTCCCATAGCGACCAACGGTCGTCATGCGAGTCACAAACCCCTTGATGCCAGCAAGATGCTCCCAGTCAACAATAAGATTTGCTGAATATTGTCCCGCATTACTCGAACCATCCCTATAATTTCCATAATGAGGCCCTCTTGTTGGGTGCTGAAGCGCCCCGGCATACTCATTTGTATTATCAAAATGAAAACCAATACCGTGTTTTCTTAGCCAAGGTGTCATGCCAAAAAATTCCGGAAAAATGGAAGGCGGTCCTTCGGTAATTGCAGAAGGCGCTGCCTGCGGAGGAGACAAAGGAGGTGCGGGATATGTGGTAAAAATGCCTGGGGCGATATCTGACTGAGGCGGAGCATTCTGCTGAACCGAATTCAACGGCGTTGATGCATTTTGCTGCGGCCCCAAATTCTGGGCTTGGGCTTTCGTCTGGGTCTGGGTCTGGGTCTGGGTCTGATCTTTCGCAAACAAAAACGGGAATCCACCAGAAACGCAATAAATCAAAAAAACATATAAGATTTTTTTACAGATTTTTTTCGCATAAAACGAGCGTCCTGTCGAATTGCTTATTATAAGCCTATTCTTAAACATCTTCGTTCCAGTGAATCATACTTCATGCAGCCACCAATCTACTCCATCCAACCAGAAAAAGCAGAATCAGTACTTCGCATATTCTCTGGGAGCGGCATGCCATATAATTTTCGCATTTCCCATAGCGGAACTCATCACGAATTCTGTGAAGACGTCCTCACGACATTGAGAACCTGAAAAAAGAATTTAGAGCGATCTAAAATTTTCGGGGATTTCGAATTAGGAAAAACAACGTTTTTTCATTGAGATAGCGGCCCTTATCATCATTGAGCGCCAAAAATCCAGCTTTCTCCTCGGCGGCAAATCCCCGATTTTTCCATACTTTGTCACAATATAGTGAATTAGATCGATCTAGGTGGACTCTCGGTTCTCGTGGCACATGCCGTTTAGCCGTTACGAAATATGACCGAAAGGCGCGTCCCGTGCTGCTATTCAGGAATATGTCCACGAAGAACGCTCGCGGAATCCTGCAACGCATCTGTTGTGCAGTGATTCTCGGAGCTGGAGTCATTCCGCAGGTGGTTCAAGCGGAAGAAGCCTCTTCCCCACCCCTTTCCCTTTCTCAGGCGCGCCGTCTGGCCCAGGCGGCTGAAAAGAGAGCTGCGTCGAACCAGACGAGCATCGTCGTGACTGTGGTTGATCCTTCGGGGCAACCCATTCTGGTCGAACGTATGGCGGGAGCACAGCTCGCCAGTATCGACCTTTCCCAACGCAAGGCGGTCAGCGCTGTCTTTTACAAGCGCCCGTCAGCCGTTTTCGAAGCGGCTCTGAGCGGCGGGAAAATGGCCGTTCTGGCTCTTCCCCATGCCATGCCGGCAGGGGGCGGGGTCCCTATATTCCGTAATACCCAGCTTATGGGCGGCATCGGCGTCAGTGGAGGCAACAATGCCCAGGACGCCGATGCCGCCAATACCGCGGTGGGGGCTCTGAAATGACAATGATCTCTGTTGCGGAACATCGTGGAAAAGGAGCCAAGGCATGACCAAAGGCCGCCATCCTTCCGCCCCTGTTCAGCAGTCTGTCCTGGGGCGCCGCTCACTGCTGCTCGGCACCATCATGGGCAGTATTTCTGTTGCTGTCGGCAGTTCAGTCCTTGGAAAGGCAGGCGCTCTTGCCGCCACTCCACTTGATGAAACATTCCTGGCCATCTCAAGGGCGATCACCGGGCGTCAGGATCTCGATCCGGTCCTCAGCAGCCGCCTCTGCGCTGCCATGCAGGCCACTTTTCCTGGCTATGCAAGCACAATCCAGGCCCTGGCCTCTGTCACGGCGCAAGGGGGGCAGCCCCGCGAAATTCTCGAGCGCTCCGGCGACCTGAGAAAGGCTTTTCTGGCCCTCAATGCCGCCTGGTACACCGGTTCAGTCGAGGACAGAACGGGCGCCCCCATGGTCGCCTATTACAATGCTCTCATGTACCAGCCCACGAAAGACGGCCTGCCGGTACCAACCTACTGCTTCGCACGTCCAGGATGGTGGACCGAGGCACCTCCGGCACTTGGTATTCCGATCCATGCTCCGCTTCCGGCGACGCCACCGCCCCCGGCCCCTCTCGGCGTGGAAAGCAAAACTCCGCCGCAGTCGCCGCCCCTGAAACCCATCACGCCCTCTTCTCCCCCCTACGTTCCCAAACCCCGTCAGGAGCACTAACCCATGGCCAAACCGGACTTTTCATCCTCTGGAGATGTATCGGCGGATGTCGTTGTCGTCGGCTCCGGAGTGGTGGGCGGCATGGTGGCAAACGAACTTGCTGCTGCTGGCCATTCCGTACTGATTCTGGAGGCGGGACTGCGCCTCAAACGCGCAGAATATGTGGAAAACTGGCGAAACATGTCGTTCCACAATCGACTCCATTCAGATTTTCAGGGTCTTTATCCCCAGTCCCCGCTGGCTCAGGCCCCCTTATATTTTCCGCCCAATGACTATGTAGGCCTGTCAGGCCCCAACGGCTCGGCGTTCAAGCAGGGCTATCTCCGCACCGTTGGCGGAACGACATGGCACTGGGCCGCTTCCTGCTGGCGCCATCTTCCTTCCGACTTCGAGATGAAAACGCGTTATGGCGTCGGCCGCGACTGGGCCATCTCCTATAACGAGCTGGAACCGTTTTATTGCCGCGCCGAAGAGGAAATGGGCGTTTCAGGCCCGCACGACAAATCGCTCCAGTCCCCTCCGGAACGGAGCCGCCCCTACCCCCGGGACATGATCCCGTTCGGGTATGGAGACCGTCGGGTCGCTGAAATCGTCAATCCTCACGGTTTTCATCTCGTTCCCATTCCACAGGGACGGAGTATCGAGCCTTACGGTGAGCGCCCCGCCTGCTGTGGCAATAACAACTGCCAGCCCATCTGCCCCATCGGGGCCATGTACAATGGCATTCAGCACATCGAAAAAGCTGAGTCCAAAGGCGCTGTCACCATCGCCGAAGCGGTCGTCTATCGTATTGATACCGATGAAAACAACCGCGTGACGGCCGTGCACTGGTATGACGCGCACCGGCAGTCCCACAAGGCGACCGGCAAGACATTCGTCCTCGCCTGTAACGGTATCGAAACCCCGCGCCTGCTGCTGCTGGCGGCGAATGAACGCAACCCGAATGGCATCGCCAATTCCTCGGATCAGGTGGGCCGCAACATGATGGACCACTCGGGCGTTCATGCATCCTTCCTGGCCAACGAGCCTCTCTGGTTCGGACGCGGACCAGCGCAGAGCAGCTGCATCGTCGGCCCCCGGGACGGAGATTTCCGGCGGGAATACTCAGCCAACAAGATGATCCTCAACAATATCAGCCGCGTCGCGCCTGCGACGGAACAGGCCCTCAAACTGGGTCTGGTCGGCAAAGAGCTTGATGACGAAATCCGCCGCCGTGCAGCATGCGGTGTTGATCTCTCCATCAGCCTTGAACCGCTTCCTGATCCGGAAAACCGCCTGACGCTGAGCAAAACCCGCAAGGATCCTCTGGGGCTGGCCTGCCCCGACATCCATTACGATGTCGGCGACTATGTCCGCAAAGGACTGGATGCGGTCAACAGCCAGGTCAAGCAGATTGCCGGCCTGCTGGGTGGCACCGAACTCCGTATCACGACGGACTATAACGCCAACAATCATATCATGGGCGGTACGATCATGGGGCGGGATCCCAAGGACTCGGTCGTAGACGGAGACTGCCGGGCGCATGATCACCCCAATCTGTGGATTCCCGGCGGTGGCGCGATGCCGTCTGCCAGTGTCGTCAACACCACGCTCAGCATGGCAGCGCTCGGTCTGAAAGCTGCCGATTCCATCAAAGCCGCTTTCGCACGGGGGCAGGCATGAAACAAAAACGCCCGAAAAGCCTGGGTCTTCCAGGTTATTTTGCCCTTTCCGCTGCAATCGGCCTAGGAACCAGCACATTTGCGCATGCGCAGGACGCTGATCCCAACACGGCTGTCGCCGAACGCGGACATTATCTTGCCATCGCCGCTGACTGCGCGGCCTGTCACACGGCACCCGGCTCCAGCAAAGCGTTTGCCGGCGGATATGGCATCGCGTCTCCACTTGGATCGATCTATTCGACCAACATCACGCCTTCAAAAGAATACGGCATCGGGAACTACACCGAGAAAGAGTTCGCCCATGCCTTACGAGAAGGCATCCGACGCGACGGGGCTCATCTTTACCCCGCGATGCCTTACACCTCGTACACCAAGCTGACAGATGACGACGTCCACGCCCTGTACGTCTATTTCATGACATCGGTGAAACCGGTCGAGAGCAGCCCGCAGAAAACCGAGCTGCCTTTCCCCTATAATATCCGGGCTTCCATGGCGATCTGGAATGCCCTTTTCCTGGATGATACCCGCTTCAAGCCCGATCCTTCCAAATCCGTGGAAGTCAATCGCGGGCATTACCTGTCCTACGCCCTGGCGCATTGTGACACCTGCCACACGCCCCGCAACGCCATGATGGCGGAAAAGGGAAGCAGCCCCCTGGCCGGTGCATCCCTGTCATCATGGTATGCGCCGAATGTGACTTCGGACCCTGTCAGCGGTATTGGCGGCTGGAGCAACGACGATCTTTTCCGCTACCTCAAAACCGGCGATGTTCCCGGAAAAGCTCAGGCGGGCGGCCCCATGGCAGAAGCCATCGAGCACAGCTTCCAGTATCTGAGCGATGCCGACATCCGTGCCATGGTTGCTTACATCAAGCAGGTTCCGGCCATTTCGGACAGCAAGGACAAAGCCCCCCGCGAAAGCTACGGGAAAATTTCCGATCGTGAATCCGTCTACCGTGCTCTGCCCGCCAGCCGGATCAGTCGCGGCGAATATCTCTTCTCGGGAGAGTGTGCGGCCTGCCACCGCCCAACCGGCCAGGGCAGCCCGGACGGGTACTACCCACAGCTTTTCCATAATACGGCCCTAGGCGCCCCGATCGCCGACAACCTGATTACCACGATCCTCATGGGGGTCCGGCGGGAGGTCAACGGTCATACGACCTATATGCCGGGATTTGGACCAGGCTCGTATGTTGACTCCCTGTCCGATCAGGACATCGCCGATATCAGCAATTACGTTGAGCAGCGCTTCGGCAATCCGAATGTCAAAGTCACACCTGACGATGTGAAGCTCATCCGTTCCGGTGGTCCCAAGCCGCTTATTGCGCAACTGGGCGCTTTCACAGTCCCCGCGATGATCGGAGCAGCCCTGACCCTCGCCGTCGCCATTCTTTTCTTCATCCGACTTTCCCGAAAGGCGAAGGCCTGAGGCTTTCCGCTCTTTCGTCCAACGTCTCCAGGAGACCCCAAAGATGCAAAGACTGTGCCTGCTTTCCTGTGCCGCACTGCTTGCGTTCGCTTCCTCCACCCGCGCCCAGACAGTGGTGTCGGCGAATGATGCGCACTCCATTCTTCAAAACGGGGTGCAGGTTCTGCCGCACCCCCTTAAACCAGATTCCCTGTCGTTCCTCGAAAAAGCAGCCGACGGCACCTGGCGGGTCCGAACGAGCATCAATGTGCCTACCAGCGTCATCGGGCCGCCTACCGCCGTCACCTTCAGTCCCGATGGCAGGACCCTCGTCGTCTCTGCTGCTTCGAAACCTGATCCTGAAGCCGGAAAAATCGTTCCGGATGATGAAATCACCGTCATCGATATTTCCGGCCCAGAGCCGAAAATCATACAGCGCGTCGCATCTGCTCCCGGTGCAACCACCCCGCGCTTCACACCAGACGGACACCATCTTCTCGTCGCCAATGGCAAATCCGGCGTTCTGACCTGGTTCAGGTTTGACGGACACAACCTGAGCAACCGGCGTGTTATTGCACTGCCCGTCTCCGGCTTTCCGGGCGGTCTCGCCATCCTTCCCGATGGCAAGCGCGCTCTTGTGAGCCTTTGGCAGGCCGATAAAGTCTATACCCTCCATATCAACGGCGACCAGATTACCGTCGATCCTCATCCTCTGAACATCAAACCGGGGCCCTGGAACATCCAGTTGAGCAAGAACGGACATTACGCCGTCATGGGAATGCTGGGCCATGGTGAGGGGTTACCAGGTGCTCTTTCGGTTCTGGATCTGAATGCCGAACCAATTCGGGAAATCCAGCGCACTCCCGTCCCCAACGCGCCAGAAGGTCTCGATATTTCTCCAGATGGCCAGTACGTCGCCGTCGTCTCGCAGAACGGCTCCGCACTCTCTCCTACCTCTCCGCTCTATCATGATCGGGGAATCGTTACGGTTTTCTCATTCAGAGACGGACGACTGACCCCTCTAGCACAGGCTCCCGGAACACTATGGCCCCAGGGACTCACTTTCTCCCCAGATGGGCATGACATTCTTGTCCAGGGCGTTATGGATCGTAGTCTGCTAACCCTGACATGGAATGGCACGCAACTCCGCAAGGCTGGCGAAACCTCGCTTCCGGGAGGAGGCGCCGACTTAGGAAAAACCTCACCATAACGGAAATTTTCTGGTTGGGTGTTCCTTTTTGCTGCTCTTCGCGCGGAGCAGAAAGGCCTGTCCTCCCTAACTTTCGGGGCCAGCTCTGAGCCCCCTGACTGTATGGGCAAACCACACACCCGTAAAAGACTGGTGGAAAGGCAGGCAGCGCCAATTTCAGAGCTTCGGACATAGCGGAAGACCGATCTTATGACGTTGACTGGCACAGCGGGGCTCAGGGGAAATAGGGGACCAAACCCAGCCCCCCAGAAGGAATATCTCGAAAAATTCATCAGAGCTTTTTTTGCAGGACAAAACATTACCTTTCATGCAGCAGGAAAATATTTATCCAGCCATTTCTATGGCCATGAAAATGTACCGTCTTCCCAATTCAGACCTTTCCTAAAAATTTAATTTCACAATATTTCATAAATATAATAGGAACTATTCTTCGAAACGACGAAACTTATACCCTGAAACGAGTGTTTATAACTCAGGCCGTCAAGCCCGGTGCGCATTTGGGTGCACTGTTTTTCAGGGAACGCAGTCGAAGGATTGTCGTAAGAAGGATGAGAACACGCAGTGAGGCGAACAGACTGATCACGACGACCGTCGTGGTCGTCACGATGGGAGCGCTGGCCTTCGGGTATGACACGGGCGTCATTGCCGGCGCCCTGCCGTTCATGCAGCTTCCAATTGCACAGGGGGGACTGGGGCTCACTCCGCTCACGGAAGGGCTGGTAACCTCTGCACTGGTTCTGGGGGCGGCATTCGGCTCTCTGGTTTGCGGAATGATGGCGGATCGGTTCGGACGCCGGGACAGCCTGATGGCCCTCTCTGTGCTGTTCGTCATCGGTGCCATCGGCACGGCGCAGGCCCCCTCGGTTGCGGTCATGATCGCCATGCGTACGGTTCTCGGTTTCGCCGTTGGCGGGGCCTCGGCACTCGTTCCCATGTTCATTTCGGAAATGGTCCCTGCGGGACGCAGGGGGCGGCTTGTCAGTCAGAATGAGATGATGATCGTCACGGGACAGCTTGTCGCCTACACGCTCAACGCAGGACTGGCGCATTTTTCGGAATCACCCTCGGTCTGGCGCACCATGCTCATGATTGCAGCAGTTCCGGCCGTGTTTCTGGGCATCGGACTGTTTTTCGTGCCACGCTCTCCACGCTGGCTTGCGAGCCAGGGACGAACGGATGAGGCCCGGCATGTGCTCGAACTCATCCGTTCTACCGATCACCAGGTCCGGCATGAAATGCGGGCAATCTATACAGCCGTGGACGACGATGCGGAGCAGATCGGCTGGCATCAGGCATTCCGCGAGGTCTGGGTCCGGCGTCTGCTGATGCTGGGAATTGGGCTAGA
>NZ_WIPH01000044.1 GCF_009547075.1 Gluconobacter aidae | reverse complement strand
ATCATAGCTGGTGTCCGTGCTGATGCGGTGAATTTCAATGCCTTTATTCCGGGTACCGACAGTTCGTCGAACCCGACAGGGAAAATTGATAAAAGCCGGGGTGGCTACATCAATCCGCTCCCTTCCGTAACGTTCGTACATGAGTTTCCCAAGAATCTGATTCTTCATGCCGTCTACAGTCAGTCGGTTGGCCGCCCTCAGCCGACGGATCTTGCGCAGGCCGCACAATACAGCTGTAGTGATTCCCAGAATACCCAGCCCGGAGACGTCAACTGCTCTCTGTCACGGGGAAATCCTAATCTGATGCCGCGTAAGGCGCAGAATTTCGATATTTCTCTCGATAAATTCTTCAATCGTGGAAGAGGCGTCTTCAGTGTCGCTTACTTCGACAAAATGATTAAGCACGACATCTATACCACACGATCGACTGAACTGATCAATGATGAACTCACTTATGTGACGCAGCCGCGCAATGCCAATAACTCGTCTCTGATGGGGGTGGAGGTTTCGGTGGTGGATAAAAGTATCAGAGGGCCGTGGAGACAGTCTTTTGATATCAATGCCAGCGGAACCTGGATGCGCGGGCGGATGACCTACAAGGGTGTCAATGTTTCTTACAAACTGAAGCAGTTGACCGAGCAGCCTTCGTACGTTTTCAACGGCAGCGTGACATGGCACATCCCGCAGATCCGTGGTGCGGTCAAAGCGTCGTTCTCGTATTCTGCGAAATATCTTGAAGGTCTTAACGATGATCCGACGCAGATGTATGGTTACGGCTCGCAGCCCAGTCTGGATATCGGGGCCTGGAACGATATTACGGACAGTTTGTGCCTGAAATACGAAGTCTACAACCTGGCCGGATCACATACACGTATGTATTACGGCGAACACCTCAATCGGCTGGAAGCGAAAGAAGACTACGGCCGCAGTATTTATTTTGAATTGGTTTACAACTGACGACGCGGTCCCGCACTACCCCCAGAATAAATTCTGGGGGTAGTGTAATTCAGGCGGCAAAAACCTTGGAGATGGCGTCCTGCGCTTCCTGCTGGATCGCGCGCAGATGTTCCTCGCTGACGAAGCTCTCGGCATAGATCTTGTAGACATCTTCCGTGCCGGACGGGCGGGCGGCGAACCAGCCATTCTCGGTCACGACCTTCAGCCCGCCGATCGGCGCATCATTGCCCGGCGCACGGGTCAGCTTGCTGATGATCCTGTCTCCCGCCAGGGTCTCCAGCGGGAACTGTTCGGGCGTGAGTTTGCTGAGCCTGGCCTTCTGTTCCGGATTGGCGGCGGCATCGATGCGCTCGTAATAGGGCGTGCCGAGACGGGCGATGATTTCATGATAATGGGCGCTCGGGTTCTTGCCGGTCCTGGCCGTGATTTCCGCCGCCAGCAGACCCAGGATGAGCCCGTCCTTGTCGGTGGTCCAGACGGTGCCGTCCCGACGCAGGAAGGTCGCGCCTGCGCTTTCCTCACCGCCAAAACCCAGCGAGCCATCCATCAGGCCCGGGACGAACCATTTCAGCCCGACCGGTACTTCAACGAGCTTGCGGCCCATGTCTTTCGCCACGCGGTCAATCAGTCCGCTGCTGACGAGCGTCTTGCCAACACCCAGTTCCGGGCTCCAGTCCGGACGGTTCCGGAACAGGTAGGAAATCGCCACCGCAAGATAATGGTTCGGGTTCATCAGCCCGTCGGGCATGGCGACGATGCCGTGGCGGTCGGCGTCGGTGTCATTGGCGAAAGCAACGTCGAAACGGTCTCCCATCTTGATCAGACGCGCCATGGCATAAGGCGAAGAGCAGTCCATGCGGATCTGTCCGTCCCAGTCGGCGGTCATGAAGGAGAAGGTCGGGTCCACCACGTCGCTGATGACGGTGGCATTCAGGCCATAGCGATCAATGATGGGCTTCCAGTAAGCCACGGCAGCCCCGCCCAGCGGATCAATGCCGATCTTCACGCCGGCGTCGCGGATCGCCTTCATGTCGATCACGGAGTCCAGATCATTCACATAAGGCGTGATGAAATCGTAGCCCTTGATGCAGGCTTCCTGCCGCGCCTGCTCGTAAGGCAGGCGTTTGACGTCCTTCAGACCGTTGGCGAGGAAGTCATTGGCCATGTCCTGAATGGCTTTGGTGATGGCCGTATCGGCCGGGCCACCATTGGTCGGATTGTATTTGAACCCGCCATCGGACGGCGGATTATGCGACGGCGTGATGACCACACCATCGGCCAGACCCGTGGTACGGCCCTTGTTGTAGGTCAGAATGGCATGGGAAATGACGGGGGTCGGCGTGTAGCCGCCATTTTCGTCAATCCGGGCGTCGATCCCGTGAGCCGCGAACACCTCGATGGCGGATTTCTGCGCCGGGCCGGACAGGGCGTGGCTGTCCATGCCGATGAAGAGCGGGCCGTCGATGCCTTCGGCCTTGCGATGGCGGCAGATGGCTTCGCAGATGGCGAGGATATGGTTTTCATTGAAGCTGGTATGGAACGAAGAGCCCCGGTGGCCGGAAGTGCCGAACGAAACGCGCTGGGTGGCAATCGAAGGGTCGGGCTTGCGATCATAATAAGCCGCGATCAGGGCGGGAATGTCGGTCAACTGGTCGGGGGAAAGCGTTTTGCCGGCCAGGGGGCTGAGATGGGCCATTGCTTCAGAATCCTTGCATTCGCCATTGGGCATTGCCGTCGGTTAACGGCCGTAACGCATGAACGCCCGGTTGGGGCGCGTCGTTCGGGCAGGAAAACTTGTATCCGGGTCGATGTCCAGAGAGGCGCGTCAGTTCTGTGAAGATTGCACCGCGATCCGCCCGGCTGGAACGGACGCCATGCAGGGTGCATGATGGCCCGGCGAAACAGCCAGAAGCGGAGACGGACTGATGCGACACTCCTGTGGGAATGTTTTTGGCGGACTGCGCAGTCTTGTGCCGGTCTGCTCCGTTCCGCCCGCTCTGGAAGCGTTTTTCCGAACCCTCAGAGACGTGATCCGATCCGAAGTTACCCCCCGCGCTGCGGAAAACGACCGGCTCGGACGCTATCCGCGCGCCTCCATTCAGGCGCTGAAAAACTGCGGTCTGATGAAAGCGCCTCTGCCCGTGGCGCTCGGCGGCCTCGGCCTGTCCCAGGCGCTCTCGCAGGAGATTTTTCTGGAACTCGGCATGGCGGACCCGTCCGTGGCGCAGATTTACAAGGTGCATGACGACGCGGTGCGGGAACTGCTGTCCGTGGCCACGCCGGAAATGTGCCGCCATCTGGCGGAGCGGATCTGTGCGGATCAGGTCATGATCGGCATGGCGCTGGCGGAGAACGGAAAGCGGGCGGTCGATTTCGGGCATGTCGTATCGCGACCCGAAGGCGAAGGGCACCTCATCGACGGCCGCAAGATCTATGCGACAGGGGCCGTGGGCGCGGACCTGCTGCTGGTGTCGTCCTATGACGTAGTCGCGCAGACGATGCGG
Organism: Gluconobacter aidae; assembly: GCF_009547075.1. Lineage (GTDB taxonomy): Bacteria > Pseudomonadota > Alphaproteobacteria > Acetobacterales > Acetobacteraceae > Gluconobacter > Gluconobacter aidae. Next base: position 13,552 of record NZ_WIPH01000044.1, on the reverse strand, counting down.
CTGGACCTGCTGCCCGCCGGAACGCCGGGCGTAAGCTTCGAGGAAGACTGGAACCGGCTGGGACAGCGGGCAACGGAGTCCGGCAGCGTCGTTCTGGAGCGTGTCCAGACCAGACCGGAATGGTCGGTACTGACCACACACTCCGTGCCGCAGGTCCATGCCTCCCTGCGCTATCAGAACGGATTTTCGATGATTCTCGTAGGGATCGGGCTGGCCGCGCTGGCGGCGGCGGCGGCCTTCGTGCGCGAACACAGCCGTCCCTGGGCGTCTGCCGGGGTGAATGAAGCGGCGGATGATCTTCTGGTCCGTCGCCTGTTCGGAGAGATCGGCGCGGAACTGGCTGCGGCCTGCGCGAGTGCGCGGATAGCAGCCGGACTGCTGGATGTTTTCGAGCGTGGCGGCTGCTCGCGGACGGATGTGGCCATCCCCGTCTACGCCGCGCGCTCTTCGGCATCCCGGGCCTCCCTGCGGGCAGGATCAGATCTCATGTCCGCACTCGGCGCGCGCGTCACGGATGCGACGTATGGGTTCGACCGCTACTGGCGCGACGCACGGACACTCTCGCTGCACGATCCCGTGGAATGGAAACACGAAGAAATCGGCCGCCACCTCCTGACCGGCTGGAACCCCGCACCGGGCCTGTACCAGTAGGAAAGGCTGTTCCGGGCGACTTTTTTGAAAGCAGCAGTGCGGTGCAATGGCGGAGAAGAAGGCTCGTGGGTCGTCTGTCAATACGACTCAAGCCGTGCCATTTTTCTCGTATGTCTGCCTCTGTTCGAGGCGGTGGCCTGAGGGAAAACCGTGCGTGCGGGCCTGCCATGTGACCAGGAAACCGACGGTGGCGAGCGCTGCCACGGCCCAGGGGAACGAGGCCGCTCCCCAGAGATCCAGCATGATCCCGCCCAGCAGGCCGCCGCCCGCGATGGCGCTGTTCCATGCGACGACATTCATCGACAGGGCGACATCCGCGCCATCACCGGCTGCGTCAGCGAGGGCCGTCTGGAGCAACGTCGCGGCCCCGCCGAATGTCAGGCCCCATATCGCAACACCGATCAGGATCACCGCAGGCGATGCGGCCCCAATGGCAAACACACCTGCGACAGCGGCGAAAATTGCGAGACTGGCCAGAACGGAGAGACGCAGGGCGTGATCGACCGTGCGGCTTGTCAGCCAGATGCCGGCAAGGGCGGCGAGACCGAAAAGCAGCAGGATGCGATCGGCCTGTCCTGCCAGTCCGGCGGGAGTGATGAACGGCACGATATAGGTGTAGAGCACATTATGCGCGAGCATCCAGGCCATCACGACGCCCAGGACTGACCGCACACCCGGCTTTCGCAGGACATGCCCGAACGGCAGGCGCTCATGATGCGCGGCACCCGGAAAGTCAGGCACTTTCGCCAGAACCCAGAGGATCAGCAGCAACGTCGAGGCCGACATGACCCCGAAGGCCAGTCTCCATCCCACGGCCGCGCCCAGCCATGTTCCCGCCGGGACGCCCAGCGAGAGTGCGATTGGCGTGCCGACCATGGCGATGGCCAGGGCGCGTCCCTGCCGGGAGCGTGTCACCATCCGGCGCGCATAGCCCGCCAGCAGGGCCCAGGCGAGCCCGGCGGCCGCACCGGCGCCATAGCGGGCCACAAGGGTCAGACCGTAATGCGCCGAAAATGCCGTGACGGAATTGAAGAGCACAAAGCCGATGATGGCCAGCAGCAGCACCCGCCTTCGCCGCCATCGCTGCGTGGCGAGCGTCAGGGGGATCGCGGCACTCAGCGAGCCCACGGCATAAGCCGTGACCATCTGTCCTGCCAGCGCCGGGGAGACGTGTAGCCCGGCCCCGATCTGGGGCAGCAGACCGGCGGGGAGGGTTTCGGTCATGATGCAGATGAAGCCGGTCATGGCCAGTGCGAGCAGGCCGGCGACAGGCAGCCCGTCATTCGGGGTCCTGCAGGGAGATGTCGTCTCGGGGGTCATGCGGCTCTCATATATAGATCGTTTGATACATATATGAGAGCCGCAAAATCTTGGCAATAACTTCTGGATCACTTAATATGGAAGTCTTTTCGGAAGGAGCGGCAGTATGGCGCGAACAGGACGTCCTCGCGAATTTGACAGGGATAGGGCGATTGACGCCGCCATGGCGTTGTTCTGGTCGCAGGGCTACGAACCGACCTCCCTGACGCAGCTCAAATCCTGCATGGGGAATATTTCGCCTGCGAGTTTCTATGCCGCGTTCGGCTCCAAGGAAGCTCTGTTCCGCGAAGTCGTTGAGCGCTATCTGGCAACGTATGGTCAGGTCATGGCCCCCTTATGGGATGAAAGCCTGCCGCCACGTGATGCGATCGAACGGACGTTGCGCGGTTCGGCGCGCATGCAGTCGACCCGGACGCATCCCTGCGGCTGTCTGGTCGTGTCCGGCGCCAGCAACTGCTCGCCCGAAAACGAACCCGTCCAGGCCCTGCTCGCCGACGAGCGGCAGCGGACGCGGGCCGGATTCAGGGCCTGCGTGAAACGCGCCATTGCCAGTGGGGAGTTGCGGAATTGCGCGGCAACACAGGTGCTGCCCGATATTTTTACCACCTTTTTTCATGGCATGACCTGTGAAGCCCGGGACGGAGCGACGTCGGAAAATCTGGATACGGCTATCACCTCTCTCCTGACGCTGTGGGATGCCAGTGCCGTGGTGTCCGAAACAGGGAAACACCCGAAAAGTCCCTGACGCATTGCGGCAATGGCAGGTGTCGGACTTCCGGAACTCAATTTCCGTATCGTATGATCCGTAATTCCTTGACGCTGTCCTGCGTGTCTATTGTGGACCGAATGATACGGAAATTAAGTTCCGGAACATATCGCCGCACTCGGCCAGGGAATCCGGTTATGAGCAGACAGGACATTGCCTTCGTCACGGGGGCCAATCGTGGCATCGGATACAGTATCGCCAAGCATCTGATCGCCTCTGGCATCGACGTGATCGGCACCTATCACGCCAATGAAGACGAGGCGAAAGCGGCTGAAGCCGCGCTGGGCGGTGAGAGTGCGAAACTGCGGATGCTTCGGCTGGATATTGCGGACCATGCGTCGTTCTCGGCGTTTGCCGGGCAGGTCGAAGCGCTTCTCGCCCGTGAGTTCGGACAGCAGACGCTGCGTTATGTGGTGCAGAACGCGGGCAACATCATTCACACCCGCTTCGATACCGCGACGTCCGAGCAGCTCGACAACCAGTATAACATCCACTTCAAGGGACCGTATCTCCTGACGGTGGCGCTTCTGCCGCTGATTGCCGATGGCGGGCGCATTCTCAACATCACATCCGCCGCGACCCGTTTTTATCTAACGGATCATGGTCCCTATTCGGCCATGAAGGCGGCCACGGAGGTCATTTCGCTCTATATGGCGAAGGAACTGGGCGAGCGTGGCATTACCGTCAACGCGGTGGCGCCGGGCGCTGTTGCGTCCGATTTCGGCGGCGGCCTGGTTCGTGACGACGCGGCGATCAACAAGAGTCTGGCCGAGATCACGCCGCTGGGGCGTGTCGGGCAACCCGATGATATCGGAGCCGCGGTCCGGGCCCTTCTGTCTGACGACATGCGGTGGGTGAATGGTCAGCGTATCGAGATCACCGGCGGTCAATCGCTCTGATCGGGCAAGGGAGAAAGAACATGATCCATGTGATGGCCAGCAGCGTCCTTTATGCCCCTGTTCCCGCCGTCTGGGGGCTGATCCGCGATTTCGGCTCCATCGGAAACTGGTTGCCGGGTGTGAAAATCTGCGTGATCGAGGGCGATGAAGCCGGCGACCGGGTGGGCGCGATCCGCCGTCTTGAAATGGGCGACGTTGGTGTGATCCGGGAACAGCTTCTCGCATTGTCCGATGTGGATCATGCGGTGACGTTCTCGATTATTGAATCTGCCCTGCCGATTTGGAACTATCGGTCGACGATCAGCCTTCTTCCCATAACGGATGGTGACCGCACGTTCATTCAGTGGCGGGGGCAGTTCTCGGCGCCCGTCGAACATGCCGCCAGTATGGAGGCCCGGATGCCGACAGAGATCTATCAGCCCGCTTTCGACAGAGTGGCAGAAATTCTGGCCTCGCTGGAGACGCAGTCATGAGCGGTTTTGAGGGTAAATCCGTTCTCGTGCTTGGCGGCAGTCGTGGGATCGGGGCCGCCATCGTGCGCCGTTTCGCTTCGGATGGCGCGAAAGTCCTGTTCACGTATCTGTCTTCCCCGGACGATGCCGAAGTTCTGGCGGCCGAGACCGGAAGCGAGGCCCTGCGTGCCGATAGTGGCGACCGTGACGCTCTCATCGCGCTGATCGGCTCACTTGGTCCGCTCGATGTTCTGGTCGTCAATTCCGGCATTCTTGGTGCGGGCGATCCGCTGGAGATCCCCCCGGATGACATCGACCGGCTGTTTCGTATCAACATCCATGCGCCTTACCATGCCGCCATTGCCGCTGCCCGGACCATGCCCGACGGGGGCCGCATCATCTTCATCGGGTCCGCCAATGCCGACCGTATGCCGATGACTGGCCTTGCAGCCTACAGCGCCAGCAAGGCCGCACTGAAAGGCATGGTCAAAGGACTGGCGCGTGATTTCGGAGCGCGTGGCATCACCGTCAATGTCGTCCAGCCCGGCCCCACTGATACAGACATGAACCCTGCCGATGGACCGCTGAAAGACGTGATGCACGACTTCATGGCGATCAAAACGCCATGCCACGGGCGCGGAGATTGCGGGGCTGGTCGCGTATCTTTCCGGACCAGAGGCCGGCATCATCACGGGCGCTGCGTACAACATTGATGGCGGCTTCGCGGCCTGACGCAATGGATTGATCCCTTAACCACCCGCTGGAAAACAGGAACAGAAACCATGGCCCATTCATCTCCCAACGCTGCCAGTTCCGGCACCTTCACGATCGGCGGCGATCTCGCCGTTCATCGGCTCGGTTTCGGTGCCATGCGCATCACGGGCAAAGGCATATGGGGACCGCCCGCCGATCACGACGAGGCCATCCGCACGCTGAAGCGCCTTCCCGAACTCGGCGTCAACTTCATCGACACGTCGGACGCCTACGGGCCGGATGTTTCGGAATGGCTGATTAAAGAGGCGCTTCACCCCTATCCCAAGGGGCTCGTGATCGCCACGAAGGGCGGCCTGACCCGGTCGGGGCCAGACATCTGGAAGCCGGTCGGCCGGCCGGAATATCTGCTTCAGCAGGTGCATAAAAGTCTGCGGAATCTCGGCGTCGAGCAGATCGATCTGTGGCAGTTGCACCGGATCGATCCCAAAGTCCCGGCGGATGAGCAGTTCGAGGCGGTCCGGTCCTTCATCGATCAGGGACTGGTCCGCCACGCGGGACTGAGCGAGGTCTCCGTAGAAGAGATCAAAGCGGCATCGAAGTTCTTTGACGTGGCGACCGTCCAGAACCGCTATAATCTGGTCGACCGCACCAGCGAGGCCGTACTCGACTACTGCACGGCGCAGAACGTCGGCTTCATTCCGTGGTTCCCGCTCGCCGCCGGCGACCTCGCGAAGCCGGGATCGATTTTGGACACCATGGCGACAGAATACGGCGCTCACCCGGGCCAGATCGCCCTGGCCTGGGTCCTGAAGCGCAGCAAGGTGATGCTGCCGATCCCGGGAACCTCCAAAGTCGCGCATCTTGAGCAGAATGTCGCCGCTGCGGGCATCACCCTCTCCGACGAAGACTTTGCGGCTCTGGATGCCGAAGGCCGCAAGGCGTTTCAGGCAGCGCCGTAGGGAGACTATTCCCGAACAGTCAAAGTCCCAGCGCCGAAAGGCCGGGATGGCTGTTCGGGCGTCGTCCTTCAGGCCAGTGGAACAGGCGGTCGGTGGCTGAAATGGGTTGATCGTTGATGGATGCGGCGCGGTAACGCATCAGCCCCTTTTCATCGAACTCCCAGTTCTCGTTTCCATGGGACCTGAACCACTGCCCGGACGCATCCCGCCATTCATACGCGAAGCGGACCGCGATCCGGTTGTCCTGAAACGCCCAGAGTTCCTTGATGAGTCGATACTCCTGCTCTCGCTGCCATTTCCGCGTCAGGAACGTCATAATTTCTGCCCGCCCCCGGATGAAGTCCGAGCGATTGCGCCACTGGCTGTCCGGCGTATAGGCCAGCGACACTTTTTCAGGGTCCTGGCCATTCCAGGCATCTTCCGCGAGACGGACCTTCTGGACAGCGGTTTCGGCATTGAAGGGAGGGAAAGGGAGTCGGGACATTGGGAAATTCCGCCTCTGGTTCGGGAATGGATCACGGGCTGACCCGGTGCCTGCCAGTGTTTTTCACAAAAGCATTTGACGAAAGGACAATGATCCCTCATTTCGGGCCATGCCCATACGGATCGGTCTCCTGCTTTATCCCGACTTTCAACTGCTCGATGCCGCAGGAGTTACCGCGACTTTCGAAATCGCCGGGACGCTGGGGGAGGCTGCGTATGAGACGACAGCCGTCTCCCGGCATGGCGGGCTGGTCCGGTCTTCTTCAGGCATGACGCTCGAAACCGCCCCGCTCGCGAAGGCGGGGACTTTTGACACGTTCCTCGTTGTTGGGGGCAAGGGTCATGCAACGGCCATGGACTGCCCGGAGTTGCAGGGTTTTATACGCTACCACTCTGGCACGGCACGGCGGATCTGTAGTGTGTGTACGGGCGCTTTCCTGCTGGCGGCGGCCGGGCTGCTTGATGGACGTCGGGCAACCACGCATTGGGAACAGGCCGGAGCCCTGAAAGCACGGTTTCCCGGCATCAGGGTCTCGGCAGATGCCATTCATGTCCAGGATGGTCCGGTCTGGACGTCGGCTGGCATCAGCGCAGGTATTGATATGGCGCTGGCGCTGGTGAGCGAAGATCTCGGGGCGGAGATCGGGCGTCGTACGGCGCAGCAGATGGTGGTGTTCTATCATCGCCCCGGCGGCCAGTCCAGTTCTCGGCTCTCCTTGCGATGGAAAGCACTCAGGAACGCTTTGGCGAGCTTCTGGGGTGGATCCGGTCAAACCTGAAACAGCGCCTGACCGTGGACGTCCTTGCCAGTCAGGTGGGCATGAGTCCCCGGAACTTTTCACGCAGTTTTCGGATGTCCGTAGGGCTAAGTCCCGCCAGAGCGGTCGAACGCCTGCGTCTGGAAGCCGCGCGCGAGCGGGTCGAGCGATCCACGCTTCCCATCGAAACCATCGCCGTCATGACCGGCTTTCATGATCCCGAGCGGATGCGCCGCGCCTTCCTGCGCGAGTTTCACCAGCCGCCTCAGGCTGTCCGGCGGAATGCCGCGGACAGCCCAGGCTGAACCACCCCAAGGCTGCGCACAGTCCGGGATTGGCCAACCCTAGTTCCGGGGCTGAAAACCGGAGGTCCCGGCGGGGAGCGTCAGGTTTTCGAACTGTTCCGGATGCTGGGATGCCGTGACGTCTCCAGCAGGTTTTGGATGATGCAGGTGATCGTATTGCAGAGGAGTAATCGAGAGGGTCTGGTCCATGGTCGGCAGGTCCTTCACGTTCCAGCCGCCACCGAGGCTGCGGATCAGGTCCACATCCGCGTGATACAGCCGCGTTGCAACCTCGACCTGATGGATGCGGCTTGCCAGCGTGTTTTCCTGGCTGATGATGGCCTCAAGATAGGTTCCAACGCCGCCCTGATAGAGTGTCATGGTCATGTTCTGCGTGGAAAGATTGGCTTTGACCGCCTGTTCCAGCGCTGCGTTTTCCCTGGTCAGACGTTCGGTCAGGGACAGTCCGTCTTCCACTTCGCGGAAGGCCGACAGAACTTTCATGCGATAGTTGTCGCGCGTTTCGCGATAGGCCGACCATGTTCTCTGAAGCTCCGCCCGGCGCAGTCCGCCATCAAAGAGCGGCATGTCGAGCGTCGCGCCATAGGTCCACAGCGAGTTGGCAAGATTGGCCAGATCGAATCCATTGGCCGCGAAGCCCCCGTTCAGCTTCAGCGCGATATGCGGATAGAACGCTGCACGGGCGATGCCGATCTCCCGGTTGGCCTGCGCCATCTCGCGCTCGGATGATGCAATGTCCGGACGACGCTGAAGCAGAGTTGAGGGAACGTCAGTCGGGATCACGGGCTGGGCCAAGCCAAGTTCCGGGCGCGCAGGAATATGGAAACTTGAAGGCGAGGTGTTGGTCAGCACAGCGATGGCATGTTCCGTAACCTGCCGTGCCGCCTGAATGTCCAGACGGGCCGCCTGCGTGGTGTAGAGCTGCGCCTGCGCCCGTGCCAGATCAAGGCGGGGGGCTGCCTGGTTTTCCACCTGGTTTTCCGTGATGCGGACGGCGCGTTCGTAATAGCTGATGGACTGGTTATAGATCGCATCCTGCGCGTCATAACCGCGCAACTGGATATAGTCCCGGGCCAGTTCGGCCTGCGTGCTCAGGCGCGCCATGGCGAAATCGGCCGCGCGCTGCTGGGCGAACTGCTTCTGCGCCCGCACGCGGTTGCGGATGGACGACCAGAAGTCAGGTTCCCATGATGCCAGACCGCCGTATTCCTCTTCGGTCTGGGTCAGGGTCGCACCGTTGCGGAACAGGCGGTCAGCGGACTGCTTGTTGTCCGAAGCCCCGGCTTCAAGACTGACATGCGGAAGCAGTTCCGAACGTGCAGCCACGACAAGGGCGCGCGCCTGAATGAAGCGCTCGGCGGCGGCCTGGATGTCGCCGTTATCCGAGGTCGCGCGGGCTTCAAGATCGTTCAGAAGTGGGTCCTGAAACATGGTCCACCAGTTGGTGGGGAGTGCCGTATCCGCGGGGATGGCCACAGCAAATGGCGCCTGTCCCTGCCATGAAGCAGGGACGACGAGATTGGGGGCCTTGTAGCCCGGCGCCAGATCGCACGCGGACAGACCGAGTAGCGACAGAGCGGTGCCGCAGACCAGACTGGTGCGGCGGAGGCGGGAGAGGGATGAAATCATCTTACTCGCTCTCTTTCCCAAAGCCGGACTGGTTGTAGCCGCGCTGCGGCACGGTCACGTTGACCTTGTCGCCTTCAAGCACATCCGCAGGCGGGTTGGCGATCACGCGGTCGTTCGGGCCAATGCCAGCCTGAATTTCCGTTGCCGTATCGGCCATGCGTCCGACAACCACGTTCTGGAAATGGACGGTATTGTCGTCCCGGACCACCGCGAGTTGCATACCCTTCTCCTGAAAGACCAGAGCACTCGTGGGGACTTCGTAAAGATGGGCGTTTTCGTTGTTCGCCTTGAGTTCCACCGACGCGAATGTCCCTGGCCACAGGACTTCGTTCGGATTGTCCATCTCGAACTCCGTGGTGGAGGTTCGGGTGTTCGGATCATATCCGCGCGCGGTCGTCAGGAAGTTCGCCTTGAACTTGCGGTCCTTGAACTGTGGCACGGTGACGTCGGCCATGATGTCCGGCTGGAGGACATACTGGAAGACTTCAGGCACAGAGACGAACAGGCGCAGTTTATGCACGTCCGCGACCGTGAAGAGCTCGGATGCCGCGCCCGAGGCGTTCAGGTTGCCACCACCATCATGGACGTAATCTCCGACGTTGATGGAACGGGACGTCACGATCCCATCGAAGGGTGCGACGATCGTCTTGAAGCGTTCGAGCGCCTCGAAATGCGCGACGTTCCGCTCGGCAGCTTCAACCTGTGCTTTTGCAGACTGCTGGTCGGCCTGCGCGACGGAGACAGACTGCCCGGAGACGGACTGTGAGCGGCCCATGGCCTGCCAGCGCTGGAGCGTGACATTGGACAGGTTGTACTTTGCCATGATCGACGCGAGATCGGCCTTTGCCTGTGCATATTGCGCGTCCAGTGCCGGGGCATTGATCTCGGCCAGAACGTCGCCCTGCTTTACGCGGGCACCGTAGTCCTTGTACCACATTTTCACATAGCCCGAGACCTGAGGATAGATCGGGGCCTGATACCAGGCATCAATGTTCCCCGGCAGCGTAAGCGCGACCTTGTTGGGTGACTGAACCGGCTTGATGACCGCGACGTCCGGCAGCGCGTTCTCCTTCGTCTCCGTCGCAAGGGCGGAGGAGACATGAATCCGGTCGACGACGATATAGCCGACATAGAGCGCGAGGAGGCACCCTCCCGCAGCGGCGATGAATTTGGGGGAGGTAGCCATCAGGCGGTTTCCTTCTGACGCGATGTGCGGTTGTGGAGAATTGCGTAGACGCAGGGAACGAAAAGGAGTGTCGAGATCGTGGCGACGATCAGCCCGCCAATCACGGCGCGACCGAGGGGCGCGTTGGTCGAGTTCGAGGTTGCCATCGGGATCATACCCACGACCATGGCCAGCGCGGTCATGATAACCGGGCGGATACGGCCGTAACCGGCTTCGATCGCGGCTCTGAGCGCATCGCCATGGATTTCGATGCGTTCACGCGCAAAGGACACCACGAGGATCGAGTTCGCGGTTGCGGTTCCCATGCACATGATGGCGCCTGTCAGGGCTGGAACGGACAGGCGGGTCTGTGTGAGAAACAGCGCCCAGGCGATACCGCCGAGTGCGCCCGGCAGTGCCGTGATGATGATGAACGGGTCCAGCCAGGACTGGAAGTTCACCACGATCAGCAGATAGATCAGAACGATCGAGATCGCGAGACCGATAATCAGCTGCTTGTAGGCACCTGCCATTGTTGTGGCCTGACCATGGATATCCACAGCGGTCGAGCGAGGCAGATTATGAGCGTCTTTGGCGACGACGTGGCGAACCTGATCGAGGACCGAACCCATATCCGTACCTTCAACGTTCACATAAATGTCGATCTCGGACATGGAATTGAAGTGCGAGACTTCACCCGGAGTGCCGGTTGCGACAACGTCGGCAATGGCACCCATGAGCTGGGTCTTGTCATTCGGGTCCCCGTCTCCCTTGTCAACCGGAATGGTCAGCAGGTCGGACAGATGGGTCAGCTGGTCCTGCGATGTATAGACGTTGAGCGGGAACGTCACGTTATCAACCGGGTCAAGCCAGAATTGCGGATCGACGACGACCGAGCCCGAAAGCGTCAGCAGTTCGTTGGTGGCAAGATCGGCTTCGGTGATGCCGGTGGCCTGGCTGAAGGTCCGGTTGCCATTCACCATCAGGGTTGGCGTGGACATCGTCTGCTGAATGTTGACGTCTGCCGTTCCCGGGATCTGACGGATCAGACCGATGAGGTGCTTGGCATAGTTATAATTCTCCATCGCATCCGGGCCGGAAAGCTGAATGTCGATCGGAGCAGCCGACCCGAAGTTCAGGATCTTGTTCGTAAGGTCAGCAGGCTGGAACGTGAAGACCGTACCCGGGAAGCGCTTGGACAGATCCTTGCGCAGCAGGGCACGATAGTCCCAGACTGGAGATGCCTCGTTCTTAAGAGCGATCGTCAGGTCGCAATCCTGCGTTCCCACACTGGGTGTGGGGATAAAGGCCTGGTTATGCGGGCCTTCCGGCAGGCCGCAGTTCGAGATGATGTTCTCGACCTTCCCCGGAAGAAGCTGGTTGATGCGATCATCGACCAGGGCCGCAATACGGCCAGCAACTTCGATTCGCGTTCCGAGTGGTGCACGCATGTGCATCTGAAGCGCTCCGGACTTCACTTCAGGGAAGAAGTCTCGGCCGGCTACAAAATACAGACCCATTGAGGCGATGGAAAGAACTAGGAACCCGCCGACAAACGCGCCACGACGCTCCACGCAGCGCGTGAGGAGGTCGTTATAGCCCTCGCGGAAGCTGGCGAAGCGTGCTTCGAAGCCCTTTTGGAAGCGGCTGAAGAAACCCATTATCGGACGCTGGGTCGCGTGAGGGTTCGAGATGTCGATTGCGGAGTCATGCACACCATGAGGATCGTCTGCTGGACCCGGAGCTCCGACGGGATGGTGAACATGGCCGGCGAGCAGGTACTTCGCCATGGTCGGAACGAGGGTTCGCGACAGGATGAACGACGCGATCATGGCGAACATGATGGCGAGGGCCATAGGCATGAAGAGATAGCCTGCAACACCATCCAGTTCGAACAGCGGCAGCCATACGATGCAGATGCAGGTCGTGGAAACGAAGGTCGCAATGACGATCTGGTTTGCCGCGTCGATGATCGCCGTTTCGAGGTCCTTACCCATTTCGATATGGGTATCGATGTTCTCGATCATCACCGTCGCATCATCGACGAGGATGCCGACGGCTAGCGCCAGACCACCAAGGGTCATGACGTTGATCGACTGACCCGCCCATCCCAGTCCGATGATCGAGCAAAGGATGGCCAGCGGGATGGATGTGGCGATGATGACGGTCGAGCGCCAGGAACCCAGGAACAGAAGCACCACGATGCCGGTGAGCAGGGATGCGGTGAGCATTTCCTGCACCACGTCCTTGATCTGGTCCTTCACCATGATGGAGGCGTCAGACAGGATCGAGATGTGGACATCTGGCGGCAGGATGGCCTTCAGACGCGGGAGAAGCGCCTTGGTGGCGGCAACAACGTCGAGTGTAGAGGCCGTGCCACCCTTCTGTGTGATGATTTCGACACCCTGACGTCCCTTCACGAGAACGAGGTTGGTCTGCGGATGACCACCACGATATACATCCGCGACATCGCGGATATAGATCACGGCATTCCCCACACGCTTTACCGGAATCGCCGCGATATCTTCCATCGACTCAGGCGTGGCGTTGGTCTGTACCATCCAGTCAGTCGCATCGATCTTCTGGTCACCTGCCGGAAGAACGATATTCTGGGCCGTCAGGGCGGCCTGGACATCGGATGCCGAGAGGTGATGGGCACGGAGCTGTTTCTGGTTGAGCGAGACCATGACGAAGCTGTCCATCCCGCCATAGGGATGGGCGACGACAGCACCGGGAACCGTCGCAAGAAGGGGGCGCACGCGAATGACGCCGAGCTTGAAGAGATCGGAAGGCGTCTGCTTGTCTGAGGTCATCTGCAGAGCGATGACAGGAACCTGCGACGGGTTCAGAGCCACAACCATTGGCGCAGGAACCTTTGGCGGGAGTCCGAGGAGCACGGTCTGGGCGATTGCTGAGACTTCAGCTTCCGCCGTGCCCACTGGGGTACCGGGCTGGAAGTAGATGTCGACGATCGAACGACCATAATAGGAGTTGGACTCCATATGTTCGATGTTCTGCACCGTCGTGGTAACGGCAAGTTCGAAGTTGTACGTGATACGTCCCGCGAACTGCTGCGGGAGCAGGCCGGGATAAGTCCAGATAACCGCAACGACTGGCACTTTGATGTTCGGGAAGACGTCAGTGGGCGTCTTGAAAATCGACATCACGCCAAGCAGCACGATCATGATCGACAGAACGACAAAGGTAAGTGGTCGCCTTAGCGCGGTGACGACAATGGCATTCATTCAGCTCGGTCCCCGACAAAGGTAGCAAGGAAGGGAAAGCGGGAAGATACGGGGCTTGAAATACAACGTCTTTTAAATCGTGATTTATGGAATATTTTTTACTATTGCCGTGTTGATTTTCACTGAGAACTGACCCGGGTAGGGCGGAAATTTTCATCGAGATTTGACCCATGCCTCCACACTCCCCGCATCATCTGCTGGGGGGG
>NZ_WIPH01000043.1 GCF_009547075.1 Gluconobacter aidae | reverse complement strand
CTAGAAGGTATTTTCTTCCGGGTACCCTTCGCGCTTCGCCCCGATCAGCGCCTGGACGCTTCGTGGCAACGGCGAATATATGGTGACCCGCGGCAATAGCTGAGAGACTGTGAGCATCCCCGGACTGGTCACGTTCCACGCACACGAAGGCCGGAGAATGTCATCTTTTCCTCCGTGGCGCAGCCATGATGTCCCTGTCCTATAACGCTTCCTTTCACTCACGTGAAAATATCACACCATCAAATCCCGGAACCAAACATCCCGGACAGGAACAGGAAACATGCCGTTGCCATTCCTTACTGGCAATTCCCGGATGCGCGTCTCAAGGGTAGCAGACCTACTTTTGGGAAGATATTTATGAGCCCCAGCACTACAGCTCTGATCATTTTTGCCGTCAGTCTTACGCCGTTGCCAGTCCTGGCTCAGGGCACTACCGTTTATAACGGGCAGACCTATACAACTCTCAGCACAGCGGCTCCGTCGTACAACGATACCGAACAGGGTAAGCGCGGCGGGGATGCAAAGTCACGTCATAGATGCGGGCCACCTCCCGGCGGATTTGATCGCAGACCTCCGCCGGGAATGGATAATGACGGCAATCGACCGCCACCTCCGCCTATGGACAGTAATGGCAGACCTCCGCCACCGCCAGACGGATGCCGCCCGCCGCCACCGCCTGAAGGGTCGCTCGGCAAGTTTGAGGGATCGAACAAGTATCCTGACTGATTGCTGCCTTTCCGGCAGGGACGGCCTTCTGAAAAAGACATGTCCACCATTTCCAGTTTCTGCCGGTCGCTGCCTTTGTCGTCCCGTTCCGCTCCGGAGCGGGGTCAATTCGCCTTTCTGCGCCTGAGGGCAAACAGCCTCTTCGATGCGAGTTTCGGCATGGCCGCCGGACACGGACCACCGATGAAAAATGACTTTGACCTGACCAGACCATCCTTGGGGAATGGCGGATTTTACAAAGGACTCACATAATAAATCACATAAATTATAAAATATCACATATTAATGTGTTTAAAATACCGTCCGCTATGTTATGAGGACTCATCGTTCTTATCACTCGATGAGCTGTCACGCTGTCTGGAGGGTGTTCAATGCGCCAGGATTTCACCATCGGAATCGACAGTGGTTCCACGACGACCAAAGCCGTCGTGTTTTCGTCGACCGGTGCGATCACAGGGACAGGACGTCGTCGTGTTCCACAGCATATGGACCGGCCACACCATGTTGAGCGCGATATGCATGAGGCCTGGGAGGCCGTGATCGGTTCGGTTCAGGATGCACTGGCGGATGCAGGGATTGATGGCTCGGCAGTTGCCGCAGTCGGGCTGACCGCACATGGAGACGGTGTTTTTCTACTTGACCGCTCAAGCAATCCCTTGGGACGGGGGATCATGTCGCTCGACAGCCGTGCTGCGGCGCTCCATGAACGCTGGCAGCGCGACGGCCTGTCCGATCTGGTTCTTCCGGTGGCCGGTCAGCGGCCTTACGCCTATTCGGCCAACACGCTTCTGGCCTGGATCCGGGAAAACGAACCGGAGCGTTATGCGGCGATCGGGTCCGTCATCTTCGCCAAAGACTGGATCCGGTACTGCCTGACGGGCGAAATTGCGACGGATCTGACGGAAGCCAGCACGTCTTTCACGGATCTGCATACACAGAACTACAGCGATGAACTGCTGGAAATCCTGGGGTTGCAGGGCATCCGAAAGGCGCTGCCGGAGATGAGGCTGTCCTGTGAAAGCGGTGGCGTCCTGACGCCTGAGGCTGCTTCCCGGACCGGGTTGAGGGCTGGAACGCCTGTTTCGGTCGGGCTGCATGACGTCACGGCCGCTGCGGTCGGGGTGGGTCATACGCAGGCCGGGGATCTTTCGATTACGGCGGGTACGTTCTCAATCAATGAAGTGTTCCGGGACCGGCCGGTCGTCGGGGAGGGCTGGGCCTGTCGTGCCGGATATCGGCGTGGCCTGTGGAACTGCATGGCCATTTCACCCGCATCCTCCAGCAATCTTGACTGGCTGGCCAGGCTTCTGAAGCCCGACGAACAGGACGCGGCCCGGCAGCTCTCGGCGGAAATGGAAAACCGCCTGTCAAAGCCGGGCGGACGTCATCAGGTTCCACTGTATCATCCTTTCCTGTTCGGCTCGCCCTATGAAGCGCCAGCCAGTGCTTCGCTGTTCGGGGTCCAGTCCTGGCATGACCGGGCAGACCTGTTCCAGGCCATGGTGGAAGGGACGATCTTCAATCATCGCGAGCATGTCGATGCCCTGCGCCAGACAGGTCCGGTCCGCAGGATCGGCGTATCGGGCGGCGGGAGCGGTCAGCCGGTGATTGCACAGATGTTCGCCGATATTCTGGGAGCAGACGTGGAAATACCCGAAGTGCGTGAAGCAGGCGCGCTGGGGGCTGCCCTGACAGCCAGCGTCTCCATCGGACGATACGCCGATCTGGAAGAAGCCGTATTCTCCCAGATCATTCCGATGCAGACATACAGGCCCCAGACTGAACGGCGTCGCATCTATGAAGGGATTTACTGGCGTTATGTCGCTCTGACCCAGGCCATGCGGCCTTTCTGGTCGGATCTATATGATGGTGGCCCGGCTCAGACAGGGCCTGTTTCTGAGCCTGGCAGCGTGGAGACGGGCGCTGTCCTGAACTATGCCGCAATGGGCTTCGTGCCGCAGGAGGCCACGCCATGAAGGGGCTCGCCGCCATACCGGACAACGCCACGTTCGATGTCGCGATCATCGGGGCCGGCATCAATGGGGCTGGCCTGTTCCGGGAACTGTCCCTTCAGGGCATGCGCGTCCTTCTGGTGGACCGGGGTGATTTCTGTTCCGGTGCGTCATGCGCGCCCTCCCGCCTGATCCACGGTGGTATCAAATATCTTGAGACTGGCGAATTCCGGCTCGTGGCGCAGTCCACGCTGGAGCGCAACCTGCTGCTGCGTAACGCGCCGCATGTGGTCAAGCCGCTACCGACCGTCCTGCCGATCCGTTCCTGGTTTGGGGGCATTGTGCCGTCGTTCCGGAAGTTTCTGAGGCTGGGCGGCAAAATGACGGATCGCGGGGCGCTCGTTCTGGAAGCCGGGCTACAGATTTACGATTTCCTCGGGCGCCGTGCCCGCGTCATGCCGCGTCACAGCCTGTTCCTCAAGCGCCAGACGCGGCAGGAATGGCCGCATCTGGCAGCGGATGTCATGGCGACGGCACAATATTATGACGCGGCCATCACCCAGCCGGAACGTCTCGGTTATGAATGCGTGCGCGACGGCATGGATGTCGGGACGGACTGCGCGGTTTCGACCTACACGGTGCCGGTGTCTTTTGCCGATGGGGTTCTGGAACTGCGGGACGAAAAAAGCGGCGCGACGCGCCATGTCCGTCCGCGGCTCATCGTCAATGCGGGTGGAGCGTGGATCGACCGGATCAACGCTGATCTGGGGCATCAAACCCGTTATATCGGCGGAACGAAAGGCAGCCATCTGCTCCTGCGGCATGAGGGGCTGTTGCAGGAACTGCGTGGCCGCATGATGTATTTCGGAACACCGGACGGACGGATCTGCCTGGCTTATCCGTTCTATGGCCATGTGCTCGTCGGCTCGACCGATCTGCGGATTGATGATCCGGACAGCGCCGTCTGCACCGATGAAGAGCAGGACTACATGCTGCATATGCTCGGTAGCCTGTTTCCGGGCTTCCGGTTCAGTGCGGAGGATGTGATCTACCGCTACAGCGGTGTGCGTCCTCTACCTGCGACCAATGCCGCTGATCCGGGAGCCATCAGCCGCGATCACATCATCCACGAAGACCTTCTGGGCGGCATACCGCTTCTGTCGCTGGTTGGCGGGAAGTGGACGACGTTTCGTGGACTGGCGGAAGAAACGGCAGACAGGGTGCTGGAAATGCTGGGGGCGGAACGGCATCTGTCCACCCGGAACCTCCCGATCGGTGGCGGCCGCGATTATCCCCCGCCGGAGCGATATTCCGCCTATCTGGACGAGTTCTTCGTCACGCACGGCCTGCCGAGAGCAAGGGCGGCCCTGCTTCTGGAGCGCTATGGATCGCGGGCCCGGGCGTTCGCCGTGTTCTGTCAGGAAAAGCCGGATGCGCCGCTGCGCAGTCTGCCGTCCTACACGCGGCGTGAACTGGCCTTCATCGCTACCGATGAACTGGTGCGCACGCTGTCAGATGTCCTGTTCCGCCGCACGCCGATTGCGCTGAGCGGCCTGCTGACGCCGGACGTCGTCCGCGAAGCCGGGGCCATTGTGGGGGAGACCCTTGGGTGGGGCGCTCAGGAAACAGAGCAGCAGTGTCTGCTGACCTGGCGGGAAGGGCAGGAGCGCCACCAGTTGAAAGGTGAGCTTCCTGCCGCATCGTTTTCACATACAGCCCTGAGGGCATGAACCATGAACCGTTACGAAGAAAAGATTGCCCGCATGGTGGCGGGTCAGGACAGCCGCACCGATTTCATCCTCGCGGATGCCAAGGATTCCGATATGGCGGCCGGAATCAGCGCCACGGGCCTGCATCGCCATCCGGTCTCCATGCAGGAAAAGCGCTCGCGCTTCCGCACCCGGCGCGACTATGTCGATGTGATCAGGACGATCCTCGATCAGGACGTTGTGGACATCATGCTGACTTCGGCTTCGATCCTGGAGACACTGCTTCAGGAAGATGCTTTCGCCGGGACGCGCATCCAGTCGGCCATCCGCGCCAATGACACCACAGATCTGTGGCGCGGCAGAGGAAGCAGCTATCAGAGCCAGAAATCGGTTCCGTTCCGTTCAGCGTCCCTGATGAAGGCGCAGACCAATCTCGGCCTGTATTCCATGACCTTCAATGGCGATGCCGAGCAGGACGGTCTGGCGCTGGAAGAGTTCGCCCGGTTTCGCGAAGAAGCGGCGGAGCGTCGTTTTTCGTATTTCCTGGAAGTGTTCAATCCCAATGAAGGGCGCATTTCCCGGACCGATCACGGTTTCTTCCTCAATGACATGATCGTCCGCTGTCTGGCCGGTCTGCGGCGCGAAGAGCGGCCAGTTTTCCTCAAAGTGCCGTTCAATGGCGCAGAAGCGCTGACGGAACTCTGCGAGTTCGACCCATCGGTGATCGTCGGCATCATGGGCGGCGGCAGCGGTACGACACGCGACTGTCTGGAACTCCTGCATCAGGCCCAGTGCTGCGGTGCACGTGCTGCCCTGTTCGGCCGCAAGATCGTGGACGCGGACGATCCCGTCCTCCTGATCGAAGCCATGCGCAGCGTCACGGATGGCGCGCTCTCGCCCATGGAAGCCACTCATCTCTATCATGAGAAAATGGGCAAACGCGGGCTGGTCGCCGGGCGCGATCTGGAGATCGACAGTGTGGTGACGGAAACTGTCCTGCTGGAGCGGGCTGCGTGACGTTTGCGTGAAGGGTGGGGAACCTTTCAGACGTATCGTTACTTTTGATTATAATAACTGTTTTAGTGTTATTGTTTAGCGTTAAAGTGGTTTAGGTATCGTTATGGCTGGGAGAATCGTCATGAGCATTCAGCCAGTTGGTCAGTCTTTCGGGAGTTTGGTTGTGGATCAGAAGAGCGTCTGGATCGGGACGAGCTGGAAGATGAACAAGGGACCGGCCGAAGCGATTGCGGCGGCGCGGGCGCTTGAATCCTTCCAGCCACCGAAAGGGATCCGGTCGTTCGTGATCCCGCCTTTCACGTCGCTGCGGGATGTATGCTCGGTGCTGGAAGACAGCGCGCTGCTGGTCGGCGCGCAGAACATGCACTGGGAGGACAGCGGCGCCTGGACCGGGGAGGTTTCCGCGCCGATGATTGCCGAGTGCGGAGCATCCATCGTCGAAATCGGCCATTCGGAGCGCCGGCAGCATTTCGGCGAGACGGACTGGACGGTGAACCTCAAGGTGAGGGCCGCACTGCGGCACGGTCTGCGGTCGCTTATCTGCATTGGCGATACAGCGGAGGAATTCGAGTTCGGGGTCTCGCAGGAGACGCTGGCACGGCAGGTGAAAATTGCGCTGCATGGGGTGTCCCGAAAGGATCTGGGACAGGTCATGATTGCGTATGAGCCGGTCTGGGCCATCGGATCAGCGGGACGTCCGGCCGAGGCCTCGTTCGTGTCCGGGATCCATACCAAGTTGCGTGCTGTCGTGCGTGAACTGGCGGGGGACACTGGCGTGCGCATCCCGCTGCTTTATGGCGGCAGCGTCTCGCAGGCGAATATCCGCGATTACGTCGCATTGCCGGATGTGGACGGTGTGTTTGTCGGGCGCGCGGCCTGGGAGCCTGCGGATTTCATGACGCTGGTGGAAAGTGTGAGCGGGGTTGTGTCCCGCAAAATTGCCGCGTGATGACGGTCATCACGGGATCACGTCCTGTTCCCGGCAGCGGAACAGTCTGACTGAACGTCAAAGAAACGGAGAACAGTCATGCGTATTGCGATTGGTGGAGACAGTGCAGGCGAAGGCCTGGCACGGCTTCTGGTGGAACATCTCTCGACACTGGGGCGGCATGTCGTCGTTGACATGTCCCATCCCGAGGACGAGCGCGCCGAACTGTATTCGGAACTGAGCGAGCGCGTGGCGCTGGCCGTTCTGCAGGGAGAATACGACCGGGGTATCCTGTGCTGCGGGACGGGGATCGGGGTGTGCATTTCCGCCAACAAGATCCCGGGGATCCGGGCTGCGCTGACCCACGACACGTATTCCGCGGAGCGTGCGGCGCTGTCGAATAATGCGCATATCATCACGATGGGATCGCGCGTCATCGGGCCGGAAGTGGCGAAATCCATTGCCGAAGCCTGGCTGGCCTGTACGTTTGATCCGCGCAGTGCCTCGGCACGGAATGTGGCTGGCATTGATGCACTCGGAAAGAAATACCGCCATCAGGCTCGTGTCGGCGCAAGTTGCTGAAGTAAAACTCCCGGTCCGGAAATGATCCGGCTGGTTCTTTGAAAGAATACACTTATGAAAACGGCATTTGCTTTTGCCGCAATGCTGACGGCCGCGCCATTTCTGGCACCGCTTGCAGCAGGTCAGGCCCATGCAGCGGATAACAGCGGGCCCCTGCGGTTCGTGCTGATCCCCAAGACCGTGCATCCCTGGTTCGACAAGGCGAATAACGGGGCGCAGGCGGCTGCGGCGATGATCTCGCAGGCGACGGGGCGGAAGGTCGAGATCGAATACCGCGCACCGCAGACGGCCGATGTGTCCTCGCAGAACGATATTATCGAGCGTGCCATCGCGACCCATCCGGACGGACTGATCCTGGACCTGCTGGACGAGAAGGGCAACCGCGCCACGATGGATGAAGCCGTGGACGAGAAGATCCCCATGACGGTGTTTGATTCCCTGCCGCCTGAAGGCATGGACATCACGGCCGTGGGCGCGGATTTCTGCGAACAGGGGACGATGGCGGCCGAGCGGCTGGCGAACCTCGTCGGCAAGAAGGGCGAAGTGGCGATCATGATGGGGGTACCGACGGCGCCGAACCATACGCTGCGGGCCGAGTGCGAAAAGAAGGTCTTTGCCAAATACCCGGACATGAAAGTCGTGGCGACGGGGGTGGACAATGACAGCATCGAAACCGCACAGAAGCAGGCATCCGCCATCATGCAGGCACATCCGGATCTGGTCGGTTGGGTCGAGTGCGATGCCTCCGGTCCGGTGGGCGTCGGCCAGGCCATCCGCGAGAGCGGCAAGACGGGCAAGGTCAGGGAAGTGGGGCTCGATAACCTCAATGACATGATCCAGCTCATCAAGGAGGGCGTTGCTGAATCCTCTGCGTCGAGCCGACCGGAAATGCAGGGTTACTGGGCCGTCGTGTCTGCCTGGCAGCGGGCCATGGGGCAGAAGACGCCCAAATACATCGATACCGGCATCGATCTTCTGACGAGCAAGAACCTCTGACGCAGCAGGACAGGAAGGGGAGTGACGGTCATGACAGTTCTTCAGATTGAAGGCGTCCGGAAGACCTATCCCGGCGTGGTGGCGCTCGATCATGTCGATCTGACGCTTGAGCCGGGGAAGATCCATATTCTTGCCGGGGAGAACGGCGCCGGGAAGTCCACGCTCATCAAGACGCTGACCGGGCTGGTCGTGCCGGATGAGGGAACCATCCTGATCGAAGGACAGGATGCGCTGCATGACCGGACACTGTTCGAGAAGGTCGCCTATGTCCCGCAGGAGCTGAACCTGTTCGGGCCGATGACCGTAGCCGAGAACATGTTCATGCCGTTTAACCGCTCCGGGTTCGGGCATCTGACGGTGTCGCGCGGAGCAATGGAGAAGGCGGCGGCGGAACTGATCGAGCGGTTCGGCATTCATGCGAAGCCGGGGCAGCTCGTAAACCGCATCAGCGTACCGGACCAGCAGCTCCTTCAGATTGCGCGCGCGGCATGCCGTGAGGAATTCAAGGTTCTGATCCTGGACGAGCCGACCTCGTCCCTGACGGCCAATGAGACGGAGCATCTGTTCCGCATCATTCACCGCCTGCGCGACGAGGGCTGCGCGATCGTGTTCGTGTCGCACAAGATGGAAGAAATCTTTGCGCTCGGGGACACGGTGACGGTGCTGCGCAATGGTCGCAGCGTGGGCACCTATCCGATGGCGGAGATGACGGAGGGGCACCTGATCCGGCTGATGTCGGGCAGTTCGGTCTCGCTTGAGGAGAAGTTCCAGCCACGCATGGCTGCGTCTGAATCTGATGTCATCTTGAGCGTTAAAGATATGTCGGGGCCAGGGTTCTCGGATGCGTCTTTTGTCCTGCGGCATGGAGAGATCCTGGGCTTTGCTGGACTTGTGGGCGCGGGGCGCTCGGAGCTGATGCAGACGATCTTCGGATATCTGCGGGCAACAGGGGGGCATGCCTTCCTTGAGGGCGAGGAAATCCCGAAAGGCCGTACCGATCGGGCCGTGGCTCTGGGAATGGTTTACCTGTCCGAGGAGCGCAAGCATCATGGCATTTTCCCGCTTCTGAGTGTGCGGGAAAATATCAGCCTCTCGGTTCTGGATCGCATGAAGCGCGGCGGAATCATTTCCCCGGCGCGTGAGAACGAGGTCGTGGCCGAAACGATCCGCCAGTTCGACGTGCGCACGTCCTCGGCTGGCAAGAAGATCGCACATCTGTCTGGCGGAAACCAGCAGAAGGCAATCATCGGCCGGGCGATGGCGCGGCGGCCGCGGGTGCTGATTTTCGACGAGCCGACCAAGGGAATCGATATCGGCACAAAGTTTCAGATCTACCGCATCATGCAGCAGCTCGCCGAAGAGGGCGTGGGGATCATCCTCGTCTCGTCCGAAATGACCGAACTCCAGCGCTGCGCTTCGCGGATCATCACCATGTATTCCGGCCGGATCACGGGGTCGTTCGATCAGGCCACTACTGACGTCAACACACTTGTCGGCGCGATCATCGGCGCCCCGGAGAACCGTCATGTCGCTTGAAACCACTGTTCCGGCAGCACCCTCACAGCAGCCGCCGAAGCTCCCCCCACTCAAGGCGCTCGTCTCCCGTCTGGCAGGAAATCCGCTGGGGGGCGTCATTGCGGCGCTGGTCATCATATTCGGGGCGTCCTGTGCGCTTTCACCGCATTTTCTGACGACCTTCAACATGGTCATCATTGCCCGGGCGCTGGCCTTTATCGGGCTGGTCACCATCGGGCAGTCCATCCTGATGATCCTCGGCGAGCTTGATCTGTCCGTCGGTGCGATTGGTGGGCTTGCGGGTGTGGTGGGCGGCATCCTGATGGTGCAGCTCGGGTTGAATCCCTGGCTGTCGCTGGGGCTGTGCCTGCTGATGGGTGGGGCGTGCGGATTGCTGAACGGCGCGCTGATCACGCAGCTCCGCCTGCATTCCCTGGTGCTGACGATCGGTATGGCCGGCGTATATGGCGGTGCCAACCTCGTTGCGACCAAGGGTGTTGCGATCACAGGTGTGCCGCGGGACATCACGTTTCTGGGCCGTGGGCTCGTGATGGGCGTGCCGGTGCCGTTCCTGGTGCTGCTGGTCTGTCTGGCGATCGTGGCGTTCGTCATGCTGCGCACCCCGGTCGGGCGTTACATCTACGCCATTGGCAGCAATCCCGATGCGGCAAGGATGCTGGGGATCCGGGTCAATGCGATCCGCATGGGCGCGTTCGCGCTGGCCGGGTTCCTTTCGGCGCTGGCAGGCATCCTGATGGTGGCGCGTCTGGGCACGGCCCAGCCTTCCATCGGTGACACCTGGGTGCTGGGACCGATTGCCGCTGCCGTCATTGGTGGCGTGGCGACGACGGGTGGCATTGGCAGCCCGATCGGCGCGGTTCTGGGCGCCGTCATCATCGGCATCATCGAAGACATCATCGTTCTGTTTGGCATCTCGCCGTACTGGCAGTCGGTCGTCAGTGGAGGGATCGTTGTGCTGGCGATTTCCTTTGACGCGCTGGCCCGCCGTTATCTCAACCGTGATGCCGTCTGAAATCTGACAGGGAGACGTTCCATGACCAAGATCTGCGGTGACGCATCGACTTTCGCGGCGTCCGCCCTTCGGGGGTTCAGCCTTCTTCATCCCGATCTCGTGCGATATGTGCGCGGTGGTGTGCTTCGGGCCACCCCGGGCCGTCGCGGCAAGGTGGCTGTCGTCCTAGGCGGTGGCTCGGGACATTATCCGGCCTTTGCGGGCTATGTCGGTCCGGGCTTCGGGGATGCGGCAGTGGCGGGGGACATTTTCGCCTCGCCCTCCACGCAGGCCATCAAGAGCATCGCGCGGCAGGCCGATCTGGGGGGCGGGATCCTTCTCGGTTACGGCAACTATGCCGGGGACGTGCTGAATTTCGGGATCGCGGCGGACCGTCTGCGTGAAGAGGGCTATGACGTCCGCGTTCTGGCGACGGCGGATGATGTGGCAAGTTCGGAGGCATCCACACGGGAGAAGCGACGTGGCATTGCCGGCGATCTGGTGATCTTCCGGATCGTGGGCGCTGCGGCCGAGGCGGGGCTGACGCTCGATGAAGTCGAGGAAGTCGCGCATCGGGTGAACCGTCAGACCTGCACGTTCGGTGTGGCGTTCGATGGCTGCACGCTGCCGGGCGAGAAGGAAAAGCTGTTCGAGGTTCCGAAGAATCGCATGGCGCTTGGACTGGGTGTGCATGGCGAGCCGGGCATTGACGAGCAGGATGTTCCGGACCCGGAGCATCTGGCGCATATCCTGTTCGACCGCCTGCTGGCAGAGCTTCCGGAAGGAGCGTCGCGCCGGGTGGCCGTTCTGCTGAATGGTCTGGGCAGCACCAAGCAGGAAGAGCTGTTTGTCCTGTGGGAACGGCTGGTGCCGATGTTCGAGAAAGCAGGTCTGACGCTCGTGGCGCCGCTGGTGGGCGAGTACGTCACGAGCCTTGATATGGCGGGCTGTTCACTGACACTGACATGGCTCGATGAGGATCTGGAGCGGTACTGGCGTTCGCCTGTGGAATCTGCCGCGCTGAGCCATGGTCAGTTGAGCGGGGACGGAATCACGCGGCTTGAAGTGCCTGAGGAAACCGAGATCCTGTACATGCGCTCCGGAACGGCGCAGGGGCGTCGTGGCGGAGCCTGTGTGGCTGCTGTTATGGATCATCTGGCCCGGACACTGGCGGAAGCGGAGTCCGACCTGGGGCATATCGATGCCGTGGCGGGGGACGGAGACCATGGACAGGGTATGGCGCGCGGTTCTGCTGCTGCGGCAAAAGTGGCGCGGGCTGCGGCGGATGCGGGGGCTGGTCCTGCGACTGTTCTGGCTTCGGCGGCGGACGCCTGGGCGGATCGGGCCGGGGGAACATCCGGGGCGTTGTGGGGGGAGGGGCTGCGGGCGTTCAGTCTGGCCTTTGATGACAACAGCCTTCCCGATGCACAGCAGCTTTCAGGCGGTGCGCGGAACAGCATGGAACGCATCATGGAGCTTGGCCGGGCGAAACCCGGCGACAAGACACTGGTAGATGCGCTGGTGCCGTTTGTCGAAACGCTGGAAAAGGCTCTGGCCGCGGGGCATGGGCTTGTGGAAGCCTGGCAGATGGGGGCGCAGGCGTCTCATAAGGCTGCGCAGGCGACGCGTGATCTGCTGCCACGGATGGGGCGCGCGAAAATGCACGGTGAGCGCAGCAAGGGCCACCCGGATGCAGGTGCGCTCTCGCTGGCACTCTGTGCGCGGATCGTGGGAGAGGATCTGGGCAGGGGGCTGGCCTCTACGGGCGGAGAAGGCGACCAGATAGAGGCGGTTCGTCTGGTGAAAGCCGGCCGGTAATCCATAGTCCGTCCTGAGAAAGGACGGGTCTTACAGACCGACACCGGAAACCAGAAAAGGCAGCTCCTGCGAGCTGCCTTTTCTTTTGGTCTGACCGGTGACTGGGATCAGAAGTTCACGCCAGCCTGCAGAAAGACGTAACGTCCCATGTAAAGACTGCCATACAGCGCGGAGGCACTGTTATCCGTTGCGCTGGCAACAAAAGGTGGCTTCTTGTCGAGCAGATTGTTCACACCACCCTGGAAGTTCCAGCGGTTCCAGCGATACGTTACCGTCACATCGTGGGAAAAGATCCCCGGAGTGCTGGTACGACCGTAGCCATTGGCGCGTGTCAGGTCCTCGGTCCCGTCGTTCCAGCGCATGCCACCGATATAGTTCATCATGTAGGTAAAGCCGATGGCCCCATGCTGCCAGCCAACCGTGGCATAGTCACGAACGCGCGGCATACCATAACCGGATTGATAAAGCATACGCCCGGCATAATTGTACCACGAACCACCGGGCTCATACTGCTCAAGATAGCTGACGAGCTGCTGGAAGTTGTTGGACAGCGTCAGCACATCATGGCGCGTGATGCGGATACGATAATCGAGGTCGAAGTCGATACCGCTTGTCTTCAGGCCGCCGATATTCTCGTACAGTGCCGAGACGGAGTTGAGCTGACCCGTGCTCGAATTGCGCGTGATATCACTGCAATACGACGTATTGGCTCCCGTGTAGCACTCATCCATGATGTACTGCGTGGGCAGGGATGAGATCATGTTCTTGAGCGTGTAGTGCCAGTATTCGACGGAAGCCGAGAGACCCGGGATCCAGCGCGGAGTAATCACCGTACCGAAGGTATAGGTTCGGCCCGTCTCAGGCTTGAGGGCACTGTTACCACCAGAAATGGTCGGGGTCTGGCCGGAATAGGTGGAGCTGAACGTGGACGTGTTGATGCCCTGCTTGGCACAGTTCGCCGCCACGATCGCAGATTTCGCGCCATAGGTGGTGACCTGCACGGAATCACAGGGATCCGTCGCGGATGCATAGCCGAGAGACTGCCCGCCATACAGTTCATACACATTCGGCTGACGGTAGGATGTGCCAAGCGTCGCACGGAAGCGGATGTCCTGGATCGGCGCCCAGTTGATGGAGACCTTCCAGTTCTTCGTGCCACCGAACGTGTTGTAGGACGAATACCGGCCCTGACCGTCAATCGTCAGATCTTTCGCGAGGAACGCGTTATGCAGCAGCGTGACCTTGCCTTCGAGATACCCTTCCGTGACGTTGAACCCACCCCCCGTGTAGGAGGCGGAATTGGTCAGCGTCTCACCGGCTTCGACCAGCGGATCGGGATGATAGGCAAGTTGTTCTCCACGGTGTTCCATACCCAGCGCGATACCGAGATCGCCACCATTCGCCCACGGCATGTGAACAACATGGTTGTTGTTGATACGCAGGTTCAGGTCACGCATCTGGTAGTAGTAGTTTTCATGCGTGGTGTAGTTGGAATAGGCCGCAGCGGCCGAAGAAAGCTTCTCATACGGGTTGGACAGCACACATCCCGCGGAGGCATTACAGACAGACGGATCGTAGACAAGCGCACTGCTGGAATCACCTGGCGTTACCTGACGCAGGCCGTATGTTTCCAGAAGCTTGGCATAATTTCCTACGCCCTCGACCTGGTTTGAAACCTGGTTCCAGCCATAGGTATAGGACAGGTCATAATTCCAGCCATGGGTAATTTCACCCTTGACGCCGGCAATGCCAGTATAGGTGTCAGAAGCGGTTTCGGTGCGGCGGTCACCCCACTCGGACATACGTTTATACATGTACTGGTCTTCGCCAGATGTATTGTACGGGTCGTTTGCCGGAATATAAAGTGTCGTAGGCAATGTGGAGGGATAGATACTGCCCGTCACTGGTTCCGCCGCCATTGTAGTCGATGAATTTCGGTGACTGTAGTTGAAGTTCAGATACGGCGTAAAATGACTGTTGATGTCATAATGCGCATCGAATGACAGCGTCGCATCCTGAAGGGAGTTCGTCAGGGACTGGTCGTTGCCGTAGTTGTAGCGATCCGCGCTCGTGAATGAACGCAGCGTCCCGTTGCTGTTCGCGATCATGTCGTTGCCGCTGGTCGCACCGATGAAACGGCCTGCCGTCGGAATAGCGGAGCCATAGGTAACGTCAGAGGCATCGGATGGGTCATTCTCCTGAACCGGCGTCGCCCAGGAACGGTTTTTTTGCTTGATGCCGCTTTGCGTCATGTAAGAGCCGGAAACCGTGACATTGCCCTTGCCATGATCGAAATTCCAGCCCTTGTAGCCGGAGATCATTCCGGTCTGACCATCACCCACATCGGTGATTCCGCCACGAACCGTAATGTTACCGTCGCTCAGATTATGCTTCAGCTTGATGTTGATGACGCCGGAAACCGCGTCGGCGCCATACAGTTCGGAGCCACCATCCTTCAGGATTTCAACACTGGCCACCTGATGGATATTGATGGTGTTCATGTCGAAACAGCTGGACTCACCGTTAATGGCGGCACGCTTGCCATCAACCAGCACCAGAACGCGCTGCTGACCCAGATTACGAATATCCGTGCAACTGACACCATCCGTACCGTTGGTCTGACTGTTCGTCGTTCCTTGCGAGCCGATCGAAGGCAGACGTTGCAGATAGTCACCAAGCGTGGTGGCGCCTGTCTGTTCGATCTGCTTGCTGCTGATGATCTGCACCGGATTGGCGTTCTGGTTGTTGGAGGTGCTCAGCGCAGATCCCGTAACAACCACCGTTTCCACGCGCCCGGTTTCAATGGAGGCAAGAGCGCGATCATGACGGTTCTGAGCCGTAAAGGTGGGGGCAGGTGTCCCCGCCGTCACGGGAGAAGAGGCTGTTGTAGCAGCGGTTACAGACGGTCCGGCTTCAGTTTTTCCGGCAGTTTTCACAGCACTCTTTTTATGAACAGACTCACCGTGTGAGGACGTACGATGATGCGTGCTGGTGGCAGTCTGGGCTTCTGCTTTCGCGGAGATTCCCAGCCCGGTTGCAAGGATGGAAGCGCACAAAAGCAGATCCCTGCGTCGATAAAGAATCATGGGGCCTCACTGTCAGACGATTTTTTTAAGCTCCTCAGAAATAGTTTTCCATACGGAACTTTGTCTATCCGAAAACAAGAGCCTTTTGGCGGATCAAAAGGTGCTGTTGCATAAGTGCCATATTACGGTTACACTTATACACATACAATTTCTCCTTGGTAACCGACGACAATTAAAGCAACATGCCTATTTTAATTTGAAATAATTCAGGATGTTTTATATCTATGTTGTATTTTATTTCAAAAAACTTCCATTTAAGTCCCGGTGTATCGCAGAATTGCCAGCGCGACACTCTCGTGACAGAACACAATTATCCTGCACCATCAGATGATAAGTATGATGCGCGTATGCTTCCGCGTACCGGGGAAGGGCCGCCTACCGGGCCAGAAAGAGACCTCAGGCAGACATTCCCTACTTTCCGGTTCATCATGTCCTGGCTATGAGGCATGGGCTCAGGTTGTCATGAAACTATCAAATGACTGGCAGTCTCCAGTCGCTACAAGCGGACGCATTCACCGTGACGTGGGATGCGCAGTTGGAAGACGAACCCGATAACGTCCTCAGCCAGAATGAGAAAATCATATGGCTCTCGCGTCACATCATCCCCCATGAACGCGCCCTGCGCGGCTGGCTCCGGAAGTTCCGGGACATCGAAGTCGATGACGTCGTGCAGGAGTGCTATGCGACTTTTCTGGACGTCCATGTCGAGCTGATCAAAGCCCCGCAGGCTTATCTTTTCCGCATGGCCCGCAATATCGTCCTCCAGCATTATCGCCGCGCCCGCATTATTTCCATTACCGCACTGGCGGATTTTGACGCCCAGAACATCATGGATGAGTCGCCTTCACCCCAGCAGGTGGTCGAAGTGCGGCAGGAGCTTGAATGTCTCCACCAGATGGTTGAACAACTCCCCGAACGCTGCCGGCAGGTTCTCCTGCTGCGCAGGCTTGAAGGGTTATCGCAGAGGCAGGTTTCGGAACGGCTGGGCATTTCGGAGAACATCGTCGAAAAGCAGGTGGCGCGCGGGCTCAGAGCCCTGAGCCGCTTCTTTTCCGAGGAACGTCATATCCCCGCAAAAGCCGGCCCGAAACGACATGGAGAGGTTAAGTCAGTCGTTGAAAAGCGATGATCTGAGCGAAAATCCCATCGACACCATCGCTTTTGAGTGGGTTGCGCGACTGGACAGGGCGCCTTTGTCCAGCCGGGAAGACGCAACGCTGAAGGCATGGCTGGCGCAGGACGTCCGCCATCGCGGCGCCTTTATGCGCGCCCGGACCATCTGGCTGTCGGCCGGACGTGTGGCGGCGTTCCAGCGAGCGGCCCTGCCGGCCGAACCGCCGGCATCCGCTTTCCTGTCACGCCGCGCCTTTGGTCGGCTCGCGATTGCCGCAGGTCTTGCCGCTGCCGCCGTCATTCCAGGAAAACCTGCTGAAGCCTCGCGGATCTATCAGGCCCGCTCCGGCCTCCTGCATGTGCAGGAGCCACTCTGCGGCGATCTGATCCTCGATCAGGGAACGGTACTCAGGGTCCGCCGCGGCCCGGGCGCGCCCTGTCTTGATCTGCTGCGCGGACAGGCGCATCTGACCGCGCGAAAAGCCCCTGTACGGCTGAATATGGACGGACTGTCCATTGATCTTCCCGACGGCGCCAGCCTGATCGCCCATGCCTGCGGGGTGGAGAGTGACGCCCTCGTTCTGGGCGGCCATATCCTGATCCGCTGCGCGGGGGAGAAGGAACGGCGCGTGCTGCACAGGCGCGACTGGATCCGTTACGAGCACAACCGGATTTCCCTGACCGTCCTGTCTGACGATGATCTGGAACGCGTTACGGCCTGGAGCCGGGGCCTGCTCGAATTCCAGTCCG
>NZ_WIPH01000042.1 GCF_009547075.1 Gluconobacter aidae | reverse complement strand
TGGCCGGTTTCTGGTCACGGTATTTGGCCGCCTGCACAGTGTCGCGCAGGCAGAAATGGGGGGGGGAGCGGAATGTCGGCTATAGGATGCTTCGACTGGAAAAGCAGTCATTGTAGCAGATACGATTACCAATGCATAAAATAATAAATAAAATTAATATTTATAATTATTATCTCTTAATCTTATATATTCCCATTTATAATCTTGAGTTGCTTTCGATATTACATAGTAAAGTCAGCAAGGTATTCTGATGTAGGCATTACCCCAGTCAGAAACAAATGCTCACGTGCTCGCGTACATGCCACATAAAGCAGTCGGCGCTCGGTTTCGTAGATTTCGTCGAGTTCCGCCTCATCGGCGGCGTCAGCAACACGCTCATCTAAAGGTAGGTGACCTTCGTCGCAGGCCATCACAACAACGGCGCGAAATTCTAGCCCCTTGGCCAGGCTCATAGGCGCGGTTGTCATTTCATCAGCGCCAGAGAGCCCGGCGATGGCGGCCCGGGCACGCGTGACGAGATGCGGCGTTCGTACGAACAGGCCGATCTCGCGCGACCCGATCCCTTCTGCAAGCCAAGTCTTGACGGTCTGGCGGACCATGGCTGCTTCCGCAGCGACGTCGGCGAGCGACTTCACCTCCGGCGCCGGACCGTCGAAGACCGAGATAATGCCGCGGCGCTCGTCCTCCAGTCCATCGGTATCTCGTAGCACGGTGGGCAGCAGCTTGTCGGCTGCACTGCGGATCTGTTGCGAGGTGCGGTAGCAGACTTTGAGCGTATGGGAGCGGCCTCTCACGTCGACGCCAAGGCTCACCCACGAGAAGGGATGTTGGAAAATGCGCTGTCCAATGTCGCCTGACAGGAACAGGCCATCTGGTTTCGCGGGGGCCAACGCAGCGAAGAATCGAAGCTCGGCCGGGGCAAGGTCTTGGGCTTCGTCGATGACGACGTAGTCGAAGGGCTTGTTCTCGCGTTTAGCGAGTGCATCGGCCAAACCGTTGAAGACATTTGCCCAAGTGGTGTATCGCTCCGCCGCCAGCGCATCGCGCACCACTTGGAATACCGGCCACAGGCGAGCGCGTTGGTTGGGTCCGAGCCGACTCTTGCGGCCCATGCGCTGCACAGTCGAATAGGCGTCGAGCGACGTCAGCCCCCAAGCGTCGATGACGTTGGTCCACTCAGACAACAGAAAGCGCTCGGAAAAGCCCTTGAGATTGATGGACGCGGCGGCGGCCCGTAGGCGCTCGCGCAGCACGACATCACTGGCGATTCGGGGCCGCACCCCATGTTCCAGCTGAAACATTTGCTCAGCGATGCCCTGGAACGACGCCGTAGTAATCCGAGGGACGACGCCATTGGTCTCGGGCGCCAAGACCAATACCTTTTTCGCGAGTTCCGCCGCCAGAGGCTCGGAGAAACTGACCAGCAGTACCTTCGCGGTCGGAGTCTCGCGGGCGAGACGGACGGCGCGATGAATGGCCACGATGGTTTTTCCGGTACCCGCCGAGCCGGCGACGCGCGCCGGCCCCGAGAATGAGCGCTCGACCAGCGTCCTTTGGGAGGGGTGGAGAAAGACGCCCCATTTTTCCCACGGGAAGGCGAGCGCCTGCTCCAACTCCTCCTGGTCGGCGATCAGCCTGATCCGCCGCAGGGCATCGGGATGGGCGAAGGGATTGGCCGCGGCGGGAACTGGTATCGGCGTGACTAGCCTGCCGGTCGCCGCATATTCTAGGAGGGCTTCAGAGGCTTCGGCCGGGAGGTGAGAGGCCAGCGCGAAGAAACCATCCTCGCTTGCCGCGCGAACGTCGACCAGCCAGTCGGCGGGAACACCGATCGAGAGCAGCGCTTCGTCGTTCAGTGGGGCGAACAGCGCTGGTGCGGTGTCGGCCTTCTCACCGTCCTTGGCGTGCTCGGGGAAGATGAGATGGAGCGTTGGCGGTGGGGCAACATCTTCTACGCGCTCGCGCACCTCGACGATCTGGACGGCGCCAGTGCGCGGATGTGCCTCGATCCGGCGGCGTTCGGCCCAAGCGTAGGCGTCGTCGTGATGGCCGACATAAGCTACCAGCATACTCTCGCCGGTCTTGTGGACGATCAGGCGGATGTCGCGGTTTACGCGCGCAGACCAGAAATGCGGGTCCTTGCTCTTATCAATGCGATGCAACTGGAGGCCGTTGCCGGTCGGATTCATCTGAAGATCAAAGACGCTCGCCTTCACAGCCTTCTGATCTAGGCCAGACAAGCGGCTAAACGAAGCAGTGAAAGTGTCTGCGATCAAAAAATTCATGTTTAGCCCACCGCCAACTTGACACCCTCGCGTGCCAGCAACCCCAGACGACCGCGCTCATGGAGCCCACCGCTTAGCCAATTCGGCAGGAGCGCCCCTTGGGATGCGAAGTGCTCAGTGTGAACCACCATAACCTTGTCATCCGTGTAGGTAACTTCGTTGATGGTGCGCCATCGACCAGGGCGTGCCTTGGTGAGAGCCTTCCGACATGCGGCAACGTAGTTTCCGCGCGTACCGAGACCCAACATCAGGATCAACTTCGTCTGGGGCGGTAAATTACTAAGAAAGCGAGTGGTGCAATTTTCCAGAACGATCTGTCCAAAATCTCGCGCGACAAACTTGTCGAGCATACCGCCACCTGTCCCTTTCCATTGCTTTTCGGGAGCCGTCTCTTTCTCATCGAAACGCTCGACTGTGCATCGGATTAGGGAAGCGAAGTGAAATCGACCATTCCTATCTACTATCGCCTGATCCACAAGTCGGCTTTCAGGGGCAGGCAGTAACCCGATATGGTGCAGAATCTTCGCCAGATTGGTTCGACCGCCGCGATAGGCGATTTTGTCATGTGGCTGACGGGCCAAAGCTCCAGCTTGCGTCGGTCCTTTTGAAAAGCCCAGCACGAGAATTTCCGGTGCCGGATTACCCCAAGCCAACGGATTGGCTGTGATTCGCCAACCGCTGTCTTCGGTTCGCGTGATGTCGAAAGCATAGGGTTGTCCGAGATGACAAAGGGGACATTCCACGCGGCCATGATTGGGAAGAAGCGTCACCGGTTACACTCCGAAGACTTTCATCACTTCGTCTCCGAAATGATTGATGACTTTCACCGCAATGCGACGGTTCTCTGGGCGCTCGAACGGCCGAGAGGTGTCAGAATAGAGTGTTGCCCAGGCCTCCTCATCGATCTCGGCCTGAAGCGCGGTTTTCAGACTCTCATAAGGATCGTTAGCGCCGAGGAAATAGGCGTGTCGGACAAAGAAGCTCTCTTCGTTGTAGTCGGTGTCGATGAACCAGGCGGCGATGCCCGCCGTGTCGTGCGAGCGGATGTCACCGGTGTTGGGATCGAATACATCGATGCCATTTACCTTCACTCGGATCTCCGGGCCACCGTCGTCGAGGATTTCGACGTCGGGTTCACCGAACACCACAAACATATTACCGCGCCCAGTGTTCTTCAACTCGTCCGACATGTGCATGTCGGGGTTAATCCGCGCCTTGAGGATTTTCAGGCTGCCGAGGCTTCCCAGTTCCGACGAATGAGCATCGAAATTGAAGGCGCAGGCGATGAGCACATCGAAACGATTGTCCACTGCTTCGCGGGCGGCGGCCACGAGATCCTGCCGACCGACCGTTCCGTATTCTGGGCCGATCAGGATTGCGGCCCGGCGTTCCGGGCCGTTCTCGCCTTCGACAAATGTGCCGCTGGCACCAATAAAATTGCCTGGCCAAGGAGTCAGGCTCTCAAAGCTGATGCGGTCGCCCTTGTCCTGCTGTTTGACGCCCTCGGCCTTGAGGTAGTCGATGACGATGGCCGAGAAATCTTGGCCTGCCAAGTCGGCATCGGCGGGAGAGCGTCGGCCCTCGGCGGCGGCGATGTCGTCAATCAGTTCTTCCTCGCTGGCCGGCAGGACCCGGTGCGGCGACAGGCTTTCGACCGTGAACGGCCCGGCGACGCGGACGCGTGCAGGATCGGAATAAGGCTTGTCGTAGAGATATTCGACCTCGGCGCGGGCGGCGATAGAGGCGTCGATCTCCTTCTGGCGCGCAATGCGCGCTTCCCACCATTGATTGTGAAGGCGGATGGCCTCGTCATTCACCCAAGGGTCGATGGGGCGATCAGGCAGCGTCTGGAATGTGTAATTCCGACCAAATTTTGCATTCAGCTTTGCCAGCAGGTTGTTGGACTTTTTGCCTATATCGTCCTTGGCAATCGCCGCGCGTAGTTTGGCGTGCATCTTTGCGGCTTCGCCGTCCCATG
This sequence comes from Gluconobacter aidae, assembly GCF_009547075.1. GTDB lineage: Bacteria > Pseudomonadota > Alphaproteobacteria > Acetobacterales > Acetobacteraceae > Gluconobacter > Gluconobacter aidae. The sequence goes on along the minus strand of NZ_WIPH01000042.1, from coordinate 13,597 downwards.
GGTCGCCGGCCTCGCGTGGTATTTCCCATTCTTCCCAAGGCTGGTTCCTGCCGAGCGTTTGGTTCAGGTCTTCACGCAGCGGCTCAAGCACGGCCTGCCATTTTTCCCAGATGTCGTCGATCAGCGAATTATTGGCGATCGACTTGAGCGTGAGATGCGGTACACGATCATAGACGAAACCTTGACGAAGATCATTGTGGACTGGCGCGTCAGCAGGCGCACGCTGACTCAGTTCCGCTTCTTTCGTGCGGCCCTCGCGGCTGTCGGCCAGAAGATACCAAGGATAGCGTGCCGACATCAGGCGGGTTCTGGCGAGTGCCAAGGCAACGCGGCTTGTGTCTATGGTGATCCAGCGTCGTCCCCATTGCTCCGACACATAGGCCGTGCTACCCGAACCGCAAGTTGGATCGAGAACCAAATCGCCAGGATCGGTTGCCATAATAATACAGCGTTCGATTACTTTGGTTCCAGTTTGAACAACGTAGACTTTTGGATCAGCACGACTTGTCACGCCACCGCTAACGTCTGACCATACATTGTCCAGTGCGATGGCCGAAAAGTCATCGTAGTATTTTCGGTACGAAAGGGTTTTCCCCGTTTGAAGGAGCCTATCTGCCTTACGGGCTCGCTCCATACCGCGCAAAGAGGTTCGCCAGCCTCCAGAGTTGGGACGATAGGCAGTTCCTTGATACTCATATTCAAAAAGGGTCGTTTTCGAAGCTGAGCGCGATGTCATTCCTTGGTCGCGAAAGTATTTGGCACCTTCTGGCATTGCTGAATCGTCGTTAGGAGCGCGAATTTCGGTGAGGTCAGGAAGGCGGAGCGTTTTGTATCTTGATGCTCCTTCTTCACCCGGTATGGTTTTTCTCAGTATTGATCGTATTTTTCCTGCAGATTTATTTTTGAAATACCAAACAATAAAATTTGCAGTGTTATCTAAACCAGACGATCCAAGACCTACGGATGTTTTATACGAAATCAGGCTGCTAAAATTTTCTGCACCAAATACCTCATCCAAGACTGCTCGGACGCGATGCACGTTCTCGTCGCCGATTTGGACGAAGATTGAGCCGCTCTCGGTCAGAAGATCGTGCATCGCAATTAGCCGATCACGAAGATAGGTAAGATAGGAGTGGATACCGTCCTTCCATGTATCCCGAAACGCCTTTACCTGTTCCGGTTCGAGCGAGATGTCATTTCTCTTTCCATCCTCGACTTTCGTTGATCGTGTCGAGACCTGCCAGTTTGAGTTGAATTTGATGCCATATGGCGGGTCAAAATAGATGCACTGCACCTTATCCTTCAAGTTCTCCCGCTCGGACAGGCTGGCCATCACCTGAAGGCTGTCGCCGAGAATCATGCGGTTCGACCAGTGCAGATCGTGCTGATAGAACTCGGCGCGCTGCTCAGGCGTGATGCCGTTGAAATCGGCGAACAGGTCGGCCATCTCGGCCTGCGCCTCTCGCATCTCAGCCGTACGGCGCTTCAGGTCGTCGATGATCGCCTTGGGGTGAATCTTCTCCTGAATGTAGAGCGGCGGCACGTTGACCACGAGATCGGTCCAGTCCTGCCGGTCTTTGCCGCGCCAGACGAGCTGAGCGTCTGAGAGGGTGAGGGTACCGGTCTCCGCCAACTCCTTCATCTGTTCGTCGGTGATGGTGATCTTCGCACCGTTCCAGATCAACTCGGGCTGACGCGGCTCCTCAGGCGTTCGCGTCTCACCTTCGGCGAGGGGCCGGGCGCGCGGATAGTGCTTTGGCGGCATGGGCGCGGCGTCTTCCTCGCGCCGGAAGAAGCTCTCCATTTCCGCTGTCGGGATATTCCGCCGGGTGGCTTCGTTGTGTTTGAGGGCATCGACCTGTTTGGAGGACTTGCCGCTGGAGGGGCGGGGGGAGCGGGCCATCAGACGGTAACTTTCTTGAGCAGTTGATCGACCAGCGTGGCGAAGTCCTCCTCCATCACGGTCCAATCGCGAAATTCGGCGAAAGCCCAGCGGCCGAAGCTGCCAAGCGCGTTGACACCTGGAACCCAGAGATCGCGCGTCGTCTGGGCCTTGGCCTTGTCGGCTTCGTCCTTAATGCCCTTCACCTCCAACACCAGGTTGAGCGGCTCGTCGCCGCCACCGTCGAGCCGGACCAGAAAATCGGGCAGATAGCGCCGAGTAGTGCCACTATCGAGATAGGGAATCTCGAAACCCAGCGCCTGATTCTTGGCGTAAGCCAGCACACGCGGATGGGTTTCCAGTGTGAGAGCGAGCTGCTCCTCCCAACTTGAGTCCAGCACGACATGGCTGATGTGGCTCCGGGGCGGCTGTGCACCGGTTTTCCAGCAAGTTTTCGAAGTGATGAAGTTGACGTGGCGTGTCGAGCCCTTGGGATTATAGGGATCGAGCACGGCTAGAATGTGCCCTTCGCTCGCACGCGTGCAGGCGATGTCGATCTTCTCCGCCGCCCGGGCGAGCTGATCTTGATAAAGGATCGCGCCGACCGGGACGCCTTTGGTAACGAGATATCCCTCGTCGAGCCAGCGGCGCGCGAGACGCTGAATCTGTGGAAAGAGATGTTGCTTCGGGAAACCATCCTCATCGCGGAAACTAGTGTAGAGTAGGTGCTTGGCGAGGTTAAAACTGATCTCCGAGGGCCGCAGTCGCTCCAGCACCTGAGGCGTGATCGTCACGCCAGCGCCGACGATTCCCTCCATGACGACCGAGGTGGGACCAATGTCGGCCGGCGTGATCTCCAACTTACTCTCGTCGGTGAAGACGGCTTCGAGCTTTTCGGACGGCAGATCGCGGCGATAGCCACTGACGCGCGGAAAGACGATCTCCAGCGCCTCACGTTCCTTTATCGCGTGAACACGCGTGACCGGCTTCGGTTTAGTCGGCTTGGCGACCTGCGGCGAGGAAGCAAAGTCGAACGGAATCCCCATGATGTCGGCGTATTCGACATCGAACAGGCCGGTCTCCGGATTCAGGTCATAGGATTGCCGGCGCAGGCCGCGCCCGACCACCTGTTCGCACAGAAGCTGGGTGCCGAAGGCGCGGACGCCGAGAATGTGCGTCACCGTGTTGGTGTCCCAGCCCTCGGTGAGCATGGACACTGAGACGACACAGCGGATCTGTTCGCCAAGACGACTAGGTCGACCTACAGTGTTCATCACCTCGCGCAGTAAGGCGCTCTCGCTGATCTCGCCTTGGGCAGTCCCGGCGCCTTCGCGGGCCGCTAGTTCGCGCTTGAACTGCTCAATCTCGGGACCTGCGGCTTCCCGAAAGCCCTTGTCGAGTGCTTCGCCAGCCTCGAGTTGGCGGGAGTCGATCAACAGGGTCCGCGGATAGGCAAGACGACCACCCTGTTCGTTATAATTTCGAAACAGCTCCAGATGGCCGACATGAAAGGCCGCACGCTCTCCTTCCTCGGCTTCGCCGCGCTCGAAGCCTGCGATCCATTCGAACACTAGCTTGGAAATCGCTGTGTTCTGGCAAACCACGATGAAGACGGGTGGCACGCCGATCCCAGCGCGCTCCCAGCGCTTATACTCGCCCTCATAGTGGCTGTAGAGAGCATTCAGCGCGGTCTTCAGCATATTGGGTAGGTCGAAGGGGCTAAGCTTGGCGGCCCCGGCGGCAGTCTTTGGCAAGGCCTTGCCGATGTGCTTCCACAGGTCGCGATAGACGACAGTGTCAGTCTGCACGAGGTTGTCGCTCACCGGTACGCGGGGCAGCTTGACGATACCGCTCTCGATAGCGTCCATCAGGCTGAAATCCGAGACAACCCAGGGGAAGAGAGTACCTTCCTGATAACCCGAGCCGCGCAGGAAGAAGGGCGTAGCCGAGAGGTCGTAGACCGCGCGTACTCCCTTCGAAAGCTTGCGGTCCAGCGCTTCAATGCCGTTGATCCAGAGGCGGGCCGCTTCATCGTTCTCGGCCGCCTCTTTCTTGTCGTCGCCGGTCAGTGCGCCCTCCGCGTCGTCTCCTACCTTGTGACGGTAGCAGTGGTGAGCCTCGTCGTTGAGGACGTTGACGCGATCGTAGTTCAGGAGCTTTCCGCACGCGCGATTCAGCATCTCGGCATCGGTTTCGGTCGTCTTAAGTGGTTCGGGATCGTTTCCTTGAAGGAAGCTGCGCGCCACCTTGGGCAGGGAAAGCGTCTCTCGGTGCTGAAAAGCGTGATAGTTGGTGATCACGATCTCCGCGCGCCGGATGTCGGGGAGCATCTCCGGCGGCACGATCTCGCGCGTCTCGTAGTAATTGTCCAGTTCGCTTGGTTGGAGCACGCGGAGCCGGTCCTTGATCGTGATGCCGGGGGCGACGATCAGGAAAGCGCGGGAGAAGTCCTTGGATTCCTTGCGGGCGGCGTTCACCGCCTGCCAAGCAATAAGCATCGCCATGACAGTTGTCTTGCCGCTGCCCGTCGCCATCTTCATGGCCAGGCGGAAGAGTTCTGGATTGGCCTCCTCGTTGGCCTTGCCGATCTGATCCAGAAGCCCTTTTGTCGTGGTACGCTTGGGTGCGACCTCGGTCAACCAGATGATCGTCTCGACGGCTTCGATCTGGCAGAAGAAGGGACGCGGGCCGACAAAATCGTGATGGCGCCAATGCTCCAGGAGGCGCTGGGAGACGGCAGTCACGCCCCAGTCAGCGGGATTGCGCAGGTTCCGCCACCGCTCAATGTAGCCGCGGATTTCGTTGATTAGCGCATTCTCGGTGTAGGTCTCTAGGTCGAGGGAGGCCTGGGTGGCCGACGCCTTCTTCCGTGATGCCGGAACGGGGACGATGAAGCGCGACGGGCGACGCCCTTGCTGCGGCTCTCCCTCAAGTGGCTGTCCATTCTGATCGAGCGGGTGGTGCAATTTAGGAGCGCGATAGGGCGAGTTCAGAATTGGTCGATCATAGAAACTACTCAATGCTTTTGCCTTGAAATTGTGGCTGGTATCTCGCGCCCGAAGTGTTCCAATTGTCTATCATCGTTACGCCAGGTGGCCAAAACGTAGCCCAGTCAAAGTCACCTGAATCATATCGGACTGTCCGTTATTGGAAAAGTGCATACCTCGGCTGAACGACCAACTTGAGGCGACTGCGGTCTGTCTGCTCCTGCATCACTGAGCAGACAGACGGATCAGGGGAGCAGAGCTGATAGGCAGGTTTCGGCCAGGGTAATGGCTAAAGCTGCCGATCTGCTCTGACCAACCAAGAGAGCCCCCTTTCGACTGGTCTACGCCGTTCGGATATGACTGCGGTAATGTCAGCTTTATTTCTACAGCTACCGGGCAAATACACGCCAAATCCAGATGCTCTACGGTTCTAAAATTGTTATCAAAACCTGCCGATCCCGACACTTCGGCGTACGGTCGTGATCGCTGAAGCCATTGGGTTCATTTAAAGCTGAACTCATGTATGCCGCCAAACTCACCATCATACTGCAGCTGCGTACTCGCGATCGGTGGAGCGACAACCAGTTCGAGCTGACTCAGATCCATGTCCTTCACGAAAGGCGCAAACGCGACGATTCGAGTCTGAACAGCTGGTAGAGGAGCGGAAAAGATCGATGGCACACCACCTACGCGCGTCGCGGGCGTGTAGGTCTGTGCAAACTGCTCAACCGGACCGAGCGTGAGTGAGTAAGAACTTAAATAGTGAAGCTCGCGACGCACCGGTTCGATGGTCGGCATACATACCCCACGGCGAACATGAAGATCGCTGATCGTTCCATAACAGGTGGCGTCGAGTATATCGATATAGTCGGGTAGAAAGGCATCAATCAGGCCCTGATTCGCCTCAAAAACAATTGCCATTTCGTCGGGTGTGAAGAGGGGGGTGCTCGCACTAACCATCTGATTAATCACGAACTGACCGGAGGTCTGACGATGGAATTTCAGATCATGGTCACGGATCGAAGCCTTGATTGCGAGCATCTCTGCGGAGTCCTGACGCCGCTTGCGACCATCCACCCAATGCTGGGCGAAGCTCTCATTATAGACATCGATCTTGGCTACGGTGATCCCGCGCGACAGCAGATAGTCCCGAAATTCTTCCGCCCACTTTTCCTGCCGGTCTTCGAAAAACGTGAAGAGGCGGGTGTTGCTCTCGCTCCCATCCATCACCTTCAGTCCCGGGGAAAAGGCGGTGCGCTCGAGCGGTGCTTCTCCCGAACTGTCGCTTAATAGCTGCTCCCGCACTACCGGATCAGCGATGCTCTGCGGAAGTATCGAATAGCGCAACCGTTCCCCCGGCTCCCAATTACCGAGAAAAACATCATAATCGTCCATCCCATCACTCACGCGAGCAACCCCATTTTACCTATCGATGGTGTAAGCACGCCACGGATTTTTCAAGATTTGGCGAATGGCGCCGCTTATTCGTCTTCATCGCCGAAAGATGTCGTCAGGATCTTCTCTCGGATTGTCTCGTATATACCTATGAACTGCTATCAAATATCTTTTCACCGTTTTGGTAACCTGTGAGCCTGAGACCTGCCTGATCTAGGGGAGCATCCTTCCTCTGATAGACCTCGCCGTGGTAATAGACACTTCCATCCTGAGATGCTTTCCGGAACCATTCTTCGTCTTTGCCACACGCTTTTTGCGAATGGACAGCGTTGATGAAGAGCTTGTCTTCGATAGGGGGGCGGCGCGTTAGTTTATTTCGGTCTTCGGCCTGATCGCGACGCCCGCCGTACTCAAACTCGCCGGCCAGTGGTCGAGCACCACCGGTCGCATAAAAATCCAACGGCTTGTTAAGATCAGGCTGAGGACAAGACACGAATTCAGGATGTTCTTCTTGCAAATGAGCCGTATTTTGATGGGCGGTCGCGGCAAGCGAATTGCTGCCAAGGTTTGCCGCCGCATATCCATCGAGCGCTCCGCTCACGGTGGCGTAGGTCCTGAGAGGGCCCTTGCGAGAAGGTACCATCGCCATCCGATTTCTTATCCCATTATAAAGGGCTCGACCCAAGCGTTCTGCATAATCGTCCTCGCCGTCTGCCATCTACCGCCCTCTCTGGAAATCAGCAACCTTATCTATAGGCGGGCCGGTAGTATTTCAAGGTCACCGGGATCAGCGCTGTACAGTGAATCGGGCATACGGCTATCGGTGATACAGTGCGACATTGTCAGAATTAGACATGTAGCACTTAGGATGCCAACATCTGCCCTTTATTCGTGAAGTGACACGGTCGAACTATGTTTTAGTAGGCAAATAGCTCAAGTTGGTGGCTCGAAACTGGCCAGTCTCGTCACAGCCCGAACTGCGCTTTCCGCGGCCAACCTTCACCGCCATACGAATGTCCGGTTCATCTGAGACCCGTCTTTCGTGATTCTATTCCCGAACGACAGCTTCGTTCCAAACTCGGTCTATTGACATATGCTTGGCAATGTCGGCTTTCGGGGAAGCGTCTCAACCGCTTGGGCGGCCGACATGAGGGCGATAGCAGAAGGTCTGCTTTCGCCTACATCTGAGACCTAATGAGACCTGTGCGCGGGTAGTGGATTTTTGGGGCGAAAAGTGATTCTCTTTTGGCTGATGTCAAGCCTGGAGCAGGACGATGGCGCATCGGTCGATTGGTCAGGATTGCCTGGCATTTTCGGGACAGGATCAGAAGTCGTCATCATTGGATGACATCTCGGCCCTGATCGACTGGCAGCCAATTGCTGCGCTGCTTGGCTCACTCTACGCCGCGCCGAAAGGCGAAGCCGCATGGCCACCGCTTGCGATGTTCCGGGCGATGCTGCTTGCGGTCTGGTATGACCTCTCCGATGTCAAACTGGCTGAAGCTTTGGACGATCGAACATCCTTTCGCCGGTTCTGCGGATTTTCCGCACACGAACCCACACCGGAGCGCACAGCCTTCGTGCGGTTCAGACGCGAACTGGCCAGCCACTCGCTTGATCAAGCCCTGTTCGAAGCGGTGACGGGTCAGTTAAAATCGAGGGCCATTCGGATCAAGACTGGTACGATCGTCGATGCGACGATCATCGCGTCGCAAACGGAACGCGATGACGAGGCACGGTGGGTCAAGTACAAAGGACGCAAGGCCGTGCATGGCTTCAAAGCTCATGTCGGTGCCGATGCCACGACTGCTCTGGTCGAGCAGATTGCGATTACGCCAGCCAATATCAACGATGGTCGGGCTGGACCGGATGCCATACCCAACGATCCAGGCGAGGTTTTTGCCGACAGCGCCTATCGGGGCAATCATTTCCGCGACGCAGTCCGCTCAAAAGGCGGTACGCTCCGCGTTGCCGCAACGTCGATGTGGGGGCGGGACGAACAGGAAACGCTTGCCCAACTGAAGGCATGAAACGATGATGTCCATCGGACCCGGGGCCGGATCGAGAAGATCTTCGGCACCTGGAAGCGCAGCTATGGGTTACGCCGGATGCGATGGCGCGGTCTCGCCAAAGCCGCCATCCAGATCCACGTCACAGCCATTGCCTACAATCTCAGACGGACACTCAATATCCTCGCTGTAGCAGCATGATAGGGTTGATACCCTATCCTGTATGAAAAGCCTTGTGCGGCGTCCTCGCCATGAAGAAAACAGGTATCAATACCGCGTTTTCTTCATCAAATTGAGATGGCACCGACAATATCAACCACCCGCGCACAGGTCTCATAAGTGAGACCATTTAGGTTTCCGCAAAGCGCACATTGCCAATTGACGTGGAACTCCAAAGAGATTGGAGCAACCATGCATCACAACGCGAACGGTCGACAAAATTACATTCCCATCTGGCGCAGTGCCGCAAGCCCGTTTAGATAAAGAAGAATGAAGCGACGTGCATGGCATAGTGGAGGGGGGCTGGTCTTTTGGCCGCTGGTTCTGCTCGCCATCATTATCCGTCTCAGCGTTGGAAGTCTGCCTTTACCGCAGTTTCTCCTCGACGATCCGTTAAAACAGTTCGCCAGCCTCTCGACCCTTTGCGATAGCCAGGATCTTGGTTCGCATAGCCCTGATCATCATCACGCAGCAGATGTTGGTGATGGCATTGCCGTAATCGACGACCTGTTGACGATCATTCTACTCGGATGCGTCGTTGCTGTTTTTCTCGCAATTTCTCTAACGAGCCGTCACGCTTTTTGGTGTTTCCCGCCAGTAAGAGGCCCTCCCTTATGGCGGCTATCGGGCATTTATGCTCAGGGGCCTCCCCATCTGATCTAACACTGACTGAGCGCCTTTCACGTCACTACGATGAAAGGCTTTCTGCGTTTCTTAGATCAGAACAAACAGATGACAATTTCTTGTATATCCAGCCGTCCTCTCGGCTCGTTTGCGCTTGCCTGCGTGTTTCTGGGCAGCGTCCCGGCTCAGGCGCAACGGCCTCATACACGTCCCCGTAGAGCACTAACGGCCAAATCTGTGCCACATCAGGGCCGAATTCCGGAAAACATTATTGTACGAGGTGCTGCGCGTGGCTCGGCGCTGCTTCATCCAACCGGTGAAACAACCTACAGTGCAGAACGCGCAGATTTTGCTAACAGAGCGGCCCAGACCGTGAGTGATATGGTCGCAACCATTCCCGGTGTAACCGTCCTACAGGGCAATGGACCGCGTGACAGCGTTATTTCCGTCCGCGGCTCGGGTGCACGGCAGTCCTATGGCCTAAAAAACCTTCAGGTCACAGAAGACGGGTTTCCCATGACGCAGCCCGATGGTACGGCCCGGGCAGATTTGATCGATCCGCATGCTTATGAGGGCGTGGACGTCTTCCAGGGACCGGCATCCACGTTATACGGTAATTATGCGATCAATGGGGCGATCAACTTCCGCACCCGGAACGGCGCTGACATTCATGGTCTGGAATTGGGCTCAGACTTCGGAAGCTTCGGCATGTTCAATAACTACGTAACAGTTGGAGCAGGCAATAAACGCTACGACTTCATGCTGTTTGGCAGCGATGTACGCGGTAATGGCTTTATTGCGAACAGCCAGTATAACACGTCCACCGAGAATATGCGTCTGCGGGTCAATTTGACGTCCTCAGATCGCCTCATCCTTAAGTTCGTCAATAATATTACGGACACATCACTGCCGTTACGTCTCTCCCTGAATCAGTTTCGTAGTAACCCCTACCAGAACGGTTGTGCCAATGCGGCATCGGCTGCTGCCGGATGCGCCTCAGTCAATCTTCTGGTGAATGGTGCATATGGAGCCCGTCAGACGATGAGCCCGCAGCAGGCTGGGCTCGGCCGTTTTGATCGACGTACTCTTGTAGGCCTTCGATGGGAGCACGACTTTGATCCCAGAACGACCTGGCATACCCAATTTACGTATGATCAACGTCATGTCGACCAACCAACCTCCACAACAGCCTTTGTGGGGCCGTTCAATTCCTACAATGTGCAGACGGACCTGACGAACCGCGGCCGTATTGGGAAAACGCCCCTGACCAGCTTTGTGGGTGCCAGCTTTGACTACATGGATTATGGCTATCAGGTCTATAATCTGACCCCGCAAGGCGGCGCGACCCGAGGCGCCCTGAATTCCACATCTTACGGCCATCAGTGGAACATTGGTATTCGTTTCCAGGAAGACTGGCAGTTTTCGCCGCTCTGGCATGCTGTAATTGGACTTGGCGGCACACAATCCGACATCGGCGCAGTCGAAACGCTCTACAACAGATCTGCCAATTCAACCTCTCTGCAAAATATCACGGCCAATCGACGCTTTTTTAATCTCGCACCTGAAGCCTCTCTGGTTTATACGCCAACCAAAGACTGGACTTTGCACAGTCGTGTTGGAACAGCCTACGCCACGCCTGGCTATTCCAGTTTCTTTGTCACTCCTCAGGGAACCTACGGGAACAATACGCAGCTTAAGAGCGAAACAAGTCTCGGGTTTGATCTGGGTGCTGAATGGCACCCGTCGCCCAGCATCAATATTCAGGCTACTGGCTTTTATGAGTTCTACAGAAACGAGCTTGTTAGCCAGTCGGCGGGTGTCAATACGCCTGCAGGAAGCTATACCTTCAACGCCCCGGCCTCAGAGCATCGTGGCATTGAACTTGGCGCAACATGGCAGCCATTACGAGCCTCTCTGCCGGGTGCGCGGCTGAAGTTGTCTTATACCTATGACAACCAGATCTATACAAAATACACCGAGACACTGTCCAACAGCACGATGGCGCGGAATTTCTCGCGAAAGGGCAACCTCATCCCTGGCGTCATGCCCCATTTCCTGGATGCGCGCGTTCTCTATGATCAGCCAGACGGATGGCTGCAAGGGCTGGGAGGTTTTGCAGAAGTGACGTGGAGGAGCTCCTTTTACCTCGACAATGCCAATATTCTGAAAGCCCCCTCATACGCATTGCTCAATCTGGAGGTTCATTACGACCCTCCAGAACGTTTGGGCTGGGCGCACCGTGTGCACAGCTACTTCGAGGTACAGAATGTAACCAATCAGGTTTATGCCGCAGGTGCAACTGACATCAGCGATACACTTCTCGCGACCGGGCAGCAGGCTGGGCGAAGTGTTTTGGCCAATAAGACAGGCTCAATCTACGCTGGATCGCCAAGAGCGTTCTTTGGTGGCGTGCGGATCAAGTTCTGAAGGTATCCATGATGATGAACGCTTCCAGAGCCTCGCTTTGGCCAGATTATCGCACAGTCTGGCGATGGCACTTTTTTGCAGGGCTCTTCTGTCTGCCCTTTATTGTATTTCTGTGCCTCACAGGATCAATTTACCTGTTCAAGCCGCAAGTGGATCATTGGATCGACTGGCGCTACGATCATCTCGCAGGCGGCGCGATACCTTCAAATCCGGTACAGGAAGTCAGGACGGCACTCAATGCTGTCCCTAACAGCCATTTTCTCGCCTATGAGTTGCCGGAGACGACTTTTAGCGCCGCTCGAGTGCTCGTTGATCGCCAGGGTACAGCCATACGCGTGTATGTTGATCCGACATCATGCGTGGTTCTCAAACAGGTTCCTGAAGAAAACCGCTTTGAGCGCATCATCTTCAAACTGCACGGCCAACTCTTATTAGGAAACATTGGCTCCATCATTATGGAAATGGTGGCCTCCTGGACAATAGTACTCATTGCTACGGGTCTATACCTCTGGTGGCCACGTCACATTAAAGGACTAAGGGGCATTCTCTACCCTCGGATCACTCATAAAGGTCGAATTCGGTGGCGAGACCTCCATGCAGTCACCGGGATGTGGATCTCCCTATTTCTGGTACTTTTTCTTATCTCCGGTCTGCCATGGTCCTTCGTTTGGGGGCACGCTTTGTCGCGTGTGGAGACACAGATCAGTCGCATGACGATCGTTCCGGACTGGGAAATCGGAGCTGTTTCCGAGCGCAATCTTGTTGCTGGCCATCAAGTTTCTCCGCCAAAAATGGACACGATGCCCGGCATGGATATGGGCTCCATGAGCATGTCGGACAGTTCCCTACCAGACGGGCTAAACCGTGTGGTACTGGCTGCGTCTCAACTAAAATTTCCTGCACCTGTCCTCGTGACGCCACCATCAACGGGTGAAACTACGTGGCATATTCGTTCGGACACACAAAACCGTCCAGAACGCATCAGCGCGATGGTAGAGGCCTCTGGTCAGGTACGGTCAGTCCAACGCTTTGAAGATAAGGGATTGATGGATCGCATTATCGGATATGGGGTTGCAGCCCATGAAGGGCAGCTTTTTGGAAGAGCCAATCAACTTTTGAATTTTCTTGTGGCATCAGGATTGCTGACTATGAGCGTATCGGCGCTCATTCTGTGGCTCAGGCGCAGACCGCCCGGACAACTCGGAGCCCCATTGGCCGTGCCCAATAAGCAGATAGGCGCAGGCGCGCTGGCTGTTCTGGTGTTGTTGGCAGTGCTTCTACCAGAACTGGGCGCCTCTCTTTTGCTCCTTTGGCTTGCAACCTTTCTCTCACAAGTCGTCCGCCGTAACTAACTGGCAGGAACGAGATGACGCAGTCGTGTGGCGATTTCCTGCGGACTGGTGTCAACGGGTAAAACAGACACCAGTCGGTTATCGCCATCCATCAAATACAGCACAGAGCTGTGATCCATAAGATAGTCTGAGGACGCACGATCCGCTGGAGTGCCACGACGTCGCGCCATGACGTGGAAACTTTTAATGACCGCCTGGATCTGGGATTCCGTTCCCGTAAGTCCAACGATGTCAGGAGAGAAATGGCTGACGTAATCAGCGACAACCTCAGGGGTATCACGTGATGGATCAACCGTAATGAAAAGTGGGACAATTTGGTGTGATGCTTTTCCCATAAGCTCAAGAGCCTGTGTGACAGTCGCGAGGGTTAACGGGCAGACATCTATGCAGTGCGTGTATCCAAAATAAATCAGCGTATAGCGCCCTTGAAACTGGCGCTCCGTAAGAGGATGGCCGTGCATATCGATGAGCGTATAAGAGGCACCCAACGTTGCTGATGCCCGATTTAGAAAAATTCCGCGCATTCCAATTGCCCCTAGAAAGAGAAGCGCGATGATCAACGCCGGAGCAATTAGTTTCCTTGCTTCGTTGAAACGAGCAGATTGTTTCTGAATAGGCTGCTTTAGTTTTTTACGTCCTCCACCGCGGTTCGACATAGTATTCTCCCTGAGCCTGCCATCTTAGCATACGAAGCGTGCCATG
>NZ_WIPH01000041.1 GCF_009547075.1 Gluconobacter aidae | reverse complement strand
ACTCCCGCTTCCCATAAACGGTTCTCGGCGGCTTCAAGCCTCCATTTAACTTTTGGTTTGGAAGGCATGATTCATATGATCCTGATTCTCGTATTTCATGATTGAATGATGGGATGATCTAGCAAACGGGGAATGATGGGCTTCAGCCATACACCATCCCCCCTCTGGGCTATGTGGGTCGCTCACCCATCCTGAGATGGGCGTGAAGGTTCTCTTTCTCTATATAACTGATAGCCCTCATTTTGGCTTTCGATGCCGTTCAACCGTGGCCAGTCCTGCACCTGAAAGGTCCGCCATCGTCTGATTAGGCAGATAGGTGTGATGAGACAGAAGCCAAGAAAGACGGGCCTTCTTGCTGTCTAGGCCATCCATCGCTTTCAGGATGAGGTCCCAGCCCAGCGTCCACGCAATGTTCTTCAGTTTGTCTCGATAGAATACAGGGAACGGAAACGCCTTCCTGCCTCCGCTCAGTATGACGCTGTGGAGATTGGAAGGATCAACGGTCTGGCTATATCCGTCTTTCACGGCTTCATCTGTCACAAACCACCGATCTTGCGTCCGGCCATAGGGTGCCCTTGTGAGCCACCCATTGGCTTCAAGAAGGCGATAGAGAGCCGTCGTGTCGGGAGTGCGGCGGATACAGCCAGAACTTTCCTCATCGCCTTCAGGAAGCCACAGCGAGTCTTCTGAGGCCATCTCTGATATGGTCACGCCCCGCTCACGCCGTTTGGGCTTTGGGTGTTTGGAGCGGGTCTTTTTCTTGTGTTTTGTATTGGAGCGGCCCCCATCCATGCCGAAGTCCGATCTCTCCCAAAATCCTAGAAAGATTTGGTCATAGATGCGTGCAACAAGCCGTGGATCATCCCGGTAAAGGGCGTCCCGGGCTTCTGCGAGCGTTGCCCGCCTGTCGAGGATCAAGTCTGTGATCGCAAGACGAAGGCGGACCTCAACGGCGGGAAGGATCAATTAAGGATCGCTGGGCCGTCGAAGAGTGGAAGTGGAGCGGGTTGCTTCTGACGTTTTAGGAAGTTCTTCAGCCCAGATAGGCTGACGTTGTGCGTGTCCATGATCTTTGTGTGCGTTGCGCCCTTGGCCCGCATCTTCAAGATTTGTTGGCCCTTCAGGGCATTGATGCGCGGTCTGGGTGCGCTAGACCGTCCACGCTCAACCTTGTCGCGCATGTTGTCGGCGTGAGTGCCAAGGATGAGATGGTCAGGATTGCAGCACAAGCGGTTGTCGCATGTATGACGAACAACCAGCCCGTCCGGAATGGTGATGCCGTGGTGGTGTTCGTACACCACACGAGGGACGCTCAATGTACGCTCAACGCCTGTTATCGGGTCGTAGCCGAAGATAATGCCTGATCCGGTTCCGGACTCGCTTCGTGCGCCTGTATTGATGTGACACCGCCCTTTGTGTGGGCCTTCAGGATGGATAGGACCGTTGAAGTCGGTCTTGGCCGCGATGCGCTCCATGATGGGAGTGCGGTGGCGGGGTTTGGCAGGTGTTTTGTTATGTTCGTTTGCCGGGTTTGATGTGGGAAATGTGGGTATCATGCTTTCCTGATTTATGGGTTTGTGGATGTGGTGATGCGTTGCCCTGCCCTTCTGGGCTGAGGCTGGTGCGGTCTGTTGCATCGCTGGGCGCTACCGGCCCTCAAAAGACGCAACCACCTTTGCGCCCTAGTTATGGGCGAGAAAGACGGTCACGCATTTCGGGGGCTGTAGCGGCTGCTGGGAACGCACCAAGGAACCGAGGGCGTGCTAATGCGTCCTCAGTTTCCTGCTGGGTTCCGTGATGGGGTGGCCTAAACCACTGTTTTATATCGGGAATGTGTTATGCATGGCACTTTGCCATGAGTGGAAATATCCTGAACGGCCCTCTCAGATCATAGGCAGATCGTCAGGCGTCCTATGCCGTCCAGAAAATTCCCGTCAGGATAGGCCAGCGTTTCGCATAGCTTACCCAAGGCGTATTTCGCTCAATTTCCTGAGCCATTTCGTTTATGGATACTCCATAGAGAGTCTTAATTCGGATTTCGGCCAAAAATTGGCTGATTCCCGCCAGTTTTTTGAATGTTTCGTCAGGCACTTTTCTGGGCCTTCAGGTTTATGGATACTCCATAGTAAGTCGATATTCGGCTTTTCGCCCGTATTTGGCTGATTTCAGCCAGTTTTTACGCTTCTCTCAGGACGTTAAAGGTCCCGATGTACGGCTAGCGGATTTTAACGGCCTGAGAGCGAGCATTTTGTGGGCCTTTTGGCCATAACAACGCTCATCATGGGTGGGCAGGATCACGAGTGTAGGCATCAGCCTAGGCACCGTGGCCATTTGATTCATGATCCTGTTGGGAGGAAGCGGCCCACAGCGTTTCCGTGCACTCAATCAGTGCAAGCCCATTCCCATCAATCATGTTGAAGCCAGCATGAGGATGATGCCCTGAGAGGTGTGACTGCCCTTCAATCATCCTCCCATCATCATCATTCTTTCTTTGCTTGATGATGAACATCAAGACTGACTGCCCTTCAGAACCTCAAGGCTCTCTGGGGGTGGTGATGGTCCCTTCAGGCCGGATATGGCCTCAAGGCTCGTCATGGCCCATATACGCTATCTCTAGGGGCGATACTCTATAGAGAGTCTTTAATCGCTATTTTGCCAATAATCGGCAGTTTACTGGGGTTTTTCAGCTATTCAAGGAGTCCCTGTTTATTCCGGCATCGTTCCGTAATATGGCCCTGAAAAGGTATCCCAATATGGGACCCTAAACGTCCCTGGAAATGTTTGCGGCCCGCTGCGTCGAACAACAACATTGCGCGACGGCTTTAGGTCGATTTTTGGGAGTTTTCGCCTGAGCGCCTATCCGGCTCGCGGTGGCCCGTTTTGAGTCCCAGAAAAGGACCCGCAAGGTTTACGGCCTTGTCTCCCACCTATGCATTTTAGGAATCGCCGGGATTCCTAAACGGCACGAGTCAGGCTGTCGCTGGGCCTGTATCACCAATGTCAACGACGGTTCACATTCAGCGAACACAGGACGACATGACCACCACAGCCCCGATCTTCGTTAGCTACTTCCGCGTTTCTACAGCCCGTCAAGGCGCTTCAGGGCTTGGTATCGAAGCCCAGCAGAGAGCGGTTGCGGTTCATGTGGCCCAGACAGGCGGACGTGAGCTTGCGTCTTTCACGGAGATTGAGAGCGGGAAGAACAATGAGCGGCCCAAGCTTGCTGAGGCGATGGAGCGTTGCCGCCTGACGGGCGCTGTTCTCTTGATCGCGAAGCTAGACCGGCTGAGCCGTGACGCCCATTTCCTTCTGGGGCTGGAAAAGGCCGGGATCGACTTCATTGCGGCTGACATGCCCAACGCAAACCGCCTGACGGTTGGTATCATGGCCCTCGTGGCCCAGCAGGAGCGTGAGGCGATCTCAGCACGGACCAAGGCGGCACTTGCTGAAGCAAAGGCACGAGGCCAGAAGTTGGGAGGCTATCGGCCCGGCGCTCGGAAGGTGGACTTCAGGCTGTCCATAGAAGCCCGTCAGAGGGCCGCTGAGGCGTTTAGAGCGAGCGTCGGTCCCATGGTGGCTGAACTACGCAATGAGGGCCTGAGCCTTCGTCAGATCGCTTTTAGGCTAACTGAGCAAGGCATCAGGACCGCAAAGGGTGGGACGTGGACCGCTGCGGCTGTGCAGAGGATCATATGCTAATCTTGAGAAATTATTCTCAGTAAATAATATAAAAATACCTTCCTAATCTGAAAGATTTTTTTAATGTCAATTTTTGATCCCAAGGTGTGGAGAGCTTATGAAAAGGAAGAATTAATTGATTTTTTATCAAAAAAAGAAAAAATAAACAGTGAAAATAAAAATGAATTTGAAATTTCACGAAATATACTTCGTATTCAGAGTGCAATATCTCCGTTTGATATTTATACTTACTTAAAGGCTAGGTTTGGTTATCCTAATGGAATTCAAACTATGTTAGCTAATGATAGTTCTTATAATATGTTTCATTGGGATTATTATTTGGATTCTGGAGACGGGTTAATAATGCTCTGTGGATCCACTCAGGAATTCCATGTTATGCATTCCCGTGATTTAACGGATTCAGAGTGGCATAATTTTATTAATTGTCTAAAGCAGGATTTTGGTCGGGTTGGCCGAGAAAAAAGTGATGTTCTAAACAAATTAGAAAAATGGACTATATTTACAAATAGTTATTTGTCTTTGGCAAATCGTTGCTCTGAATTATACCATAAATTATCTGAAAATTTCCAAGCTTTAGAAGAAGATATAAGTAAAGAAGGATTTAGATTTGGTGATTCTGAATTTGTAAGGCACCAAAATATTCGAAGAGAATGGATGGATAGTTTAAATGAAGCGTGTATTGAGCTGCCAATACTCACTCCTATTCTGTTTGAAAATTTTATTGGTATGGTCGTGGCAGTTCTGGTTAAGCCAGAAGTAAAAAGTAATGATCGGTTATATCAAAGTTTCAAGAGGAGTAATTTGGATGTAAAAATATTCGACTTGGCAATGAGATGCAATGGATTTGATAGGGCTATTGATTGTAACAATAAAATTATGAAAAAATATTGGCCTATTGTTGATAGCAGAAACGACCTGGTTCATGGAAATGTGGATCCTATAAAAAATTCATGCGGTGTGGTTTATTTTGATGGAAAAATACCTCTTTATCAAAAGGGCGGTGATCGCATAATAGAATTTATCCGTGGGATCGTTGATCAATACAACCCAAAGAAAATAATAGAAAACTATATTACAGCTCATGAATTTATGTATGAAATTCTTTTACATATGAATGAGAAATCTCGCTTTTCTATAATGGCATTAATGAGTGATTATCAGCCGGGATGGGACGCTAAAAGATCTAGATTTGGTATATTATTTCCAGAAAATTTAATAACATTCTCTTTCCCGGGGGTGCGTTATGACGTCGATTTAGAGCCGCTTGAGAGCGCGAAAGATCTGTAGGTAGTCGCTCTTATGAGTTAAGATATTCATCAATCAGGACTTCGGCTGTCGGTACTACCAGCACGGAAAGGGTCTTGTCGGTAGTGGTTTTTATCTGATTTTTGTTGATATTCTGCGGATTTTTGATCTTTTTGTGGAGAATCCAACTCTCTCCACCATCTGAAACCGCAGAAAATTGCGAATTTCAGGGGTCTACAGAATAAGGGGCAGAAAATGCCTCTTAATTTCTGTGCCAATTTGTGCCAGGGCTGGTCGGTTATCGACTGAAAGACCGGCACGGGGAATGGCACAGAGCCTCCCCAAGGGAATCATTTATCGCGGGCCGCTACAGTATCAGTAGCGCGTTCGCGTGCTCGGTATTTATGCAAATGGCGTCAAAGATCCGCTCGAAGGGGCGGTGGCCGCCCGCGAGGATGCGAGAGGCGCCGTTGATGATCGAACCCGTCAGGACCGGAGCGCCGATATGGGGCGGTTTGATGTCATTACATATCATCCTGACGGCAGGACGTTTTCGCAAGTGTTGCCAAACGGTAAGCGCCAGTTCGGAAGAGTGTGTAGTAAAGAGTCAATGTGTTCCACTTAAAATGCAAAACGATCATATATCCATCATTTTGTGACTGTGTGCTTCAAGTATATGATCCTGTGTGTCACGTTCCGGCATGGTTTCTGATGTTGGGATATCCGTTGCCGTAAAGCTGCGTCATTGTTCGTTGCTGTGCCGACTGTTCATGTCGGTTATGACAGACGCCCCGTATCAGCCCCGGTTCGGGAAGGAGCAGCGTGTGACACAGCGGATTTTCGTCGTGATGATTCTGGCCGGACTGGCAGCCGGACTGGCAGGATGTTCCCATCCGCGCCCGCAAGTGGCCGACAGCCGCTCGGCGCTGCTGCGCCCCCTTGCGACCAGCGGTTCGGACAACCAGAAAGACACCGCCAGGTCGGACCACAAGATCCATGGCGCCGTCAGCGTCGGAACAGGTTTCGGCAGCGGGGGGAATTACGGCCTTGGCCCCCAGTCCGGTTTACAGTCCGGTCTGGGGACCATGACCGGAACCGGGACAAGCGGGGTGGGGCTGACGCCGGAGGGCTGGTAAAGCCCCGGCGTTGCGCGCCCTCAGTTCAGAGGGGCGATCTTCACAACGATATACGGCATGACTTCAAGGTCCCTGCCACCGTGGAACACCGGCAGCCGCGCCCACTGCCCGATCGTGCCATACAGCGCGCCATTGGCGTAGGTCAGGCCGTCGGGCTCCGTCATGCGCGGATCATGGGCCACGACGGAGATCTCTCCATCCGGCTTGCGGCGCAGAATGGCGTGACGCTCATCATCCGTGATGTAGAGCGACCCGTCCGGCCCGGTCGCCATGCCATCGCCCATACCGGTTTCGCCCTCATCCTTCACGGCCCGCTCCAGCGTCGCCTCGCTGGCTTTCGGATCGGACAACACGGCGGTCGGCGCGGAATAGAGACGGCGGCTGGTCTGCGGCTGCCAGTAGAGCGTCTGCTGGTCCGGGCTGATGGCAATGCCGTTCACACCACCCTGCGGCACCACGGCATGGTTCGGATCATAACGCCCCGCGACACCATCCATCACGGCGACAAAACCCTGAACCGGCATGACGGAAACCGTATCGGCCAGAATACGTCGCTGATGCCCCGTCGCCAGATCAACGACGATCAGCGCCGGATGCACATCCGTGGACGTATCGGTGATGAACGCCGTCCCCGCCGCACCATGCGTCAGGTCGATGCGCACGTCATTGACGTGGCTGTCCGGCAGCAGGGCCGGTGCCCCCAGCGGAATGACCTGCGCGATCTTCCCGCTGGCAGGATCGATCCGGAAGAGCTTCTGCGCGCCCGCAACAGTCCCCGTTCCGGCGACCATGCCTTCATCCAGAACCCAGAGCTGTCCCTTCGCGTCAACCGTCATGCCAAGCGGGGAGACAAACTGCTCCTGCGCGGCCGCATCGGGGAAGGGCGTCAGCCTGCCATTGGCATAGAGCGCCAGACGTGGCCCGGAATGTTCATGCGCACTGCGCGGAAAACCAAGCACCAGCCGCCCGTCGGGCAGGACCGCAATGCCGGAAGGCTGGGTATTGGAAAACCGCCCGATGATCTGCACATTGCCCGAAGGGAGCGTGCCCTTGTCCACCGTCTGGGCGGCGAGAACAGGGGACGCAGCGGACAGCGCTGCGAGACCGGCGCTGAAAGTGAAGGCCAGAAGTGTCTGACGGGACATGGTTGAAATCTCCTTTACCGTGAAAGGACCAGAGCGGCCACGCGATGACAATTCACGCAAACGCGAACCGAGAGATCAGGTTCGCAGCAGGCGCTCACGCAGGGCGGGATCATGGGCATACAGGAACAGCCCGTGGATACCGCGTGTGAGGATGACGTTCAGGGCATTGAGAATGACGCGCTTTTTCGCCTCTTCCGGTGTCGCAATCCCGTCGCGTCCCTGAAACGCCGCACTGTCCTCGTAACGCTCCGGTCGCACCCCGATCCGGTCGTTCTTCGCGTCATAAAATAGCGACGGGCCGAGAATGACGCCCGCATAATTCAGATCGAACCCCTGAATCGTATAGACCGATCCCACCTCGTCGATCGTATCCGGCCGCTCGGCCCAGGGCAGTTTCTCGCTTGGCAGGGAGCGGTCCCAGTGCAGGCGGAAATCGCCTTCGGTGATGAAATGATCCTCACCGTTGAGCGTATAGGGGTAATCATAGGTCGAAAGCAGGCGGCACAGACCGTATTTCGCATTGCACGCGCACAGATCCGCATAGAGCTTCGCGCAGTCGTCATAGATCCGCAGATCAAAAGACGGATCTTCCGGACGCGGCAGGATCTCCCCCTGTCCCAGCGCATCAATCCACGAACATGTCGCGGGACTGGCCGAAACGCGGAACTGCGTGTCGAGATGGAACGTCTCCGAAGGACGGCCCTTGCGGAAACTCTCCAGCAGATCGGTGGACCAGTGGCTCTTGAACTTCAGGACCTGCAACGGGTCGAACACCACCACCACGATCCGCGCCCAGCGCAGGATTTCTTCCAGATGGTTCTGTTGGGCGAAATGGTTGTAACGGTCCGGCCGCGTCAGCAGCAGATGTGCCTCATCCACCAGAACGATATCCGCGCGCTTGCCGGTTTTGGCGGATTTGTTGATGAACGTCGTCGGGCGTTCGTAATCGCTCTTGCGCAGGTTGGGCATGGTGGCCGCGATATTGCGATAGAGCTTGAGCATCTCCGGATGGTTGACGATCACCATGTTCCGCAGACCGCGTAGCGGATCATCCGCCGCGCCACTCCGCGCCCGGGTCTGGAGCGTATTGAAGATCGCGTTCAGGACAACGCTCTTCCCCGTGCCCGCCGCACCCTCGATGACGAAGAGCGCGCTGTCATCCGACTGATGCCGCTCGCAGAACGACACCACCCGGTGCAGCAGCTCCGTCTGCGGCCCGGACAGCGCAAGCTCGGGGGAGAGCTTGTGCGTCGCGGCATTGTCCAGCGCCATGGGGGAAGCGGTCACGCGGGTCAGTCCGCGGCGATATCGGCCACTTTGGCATCCGTGGCGCGCTGGGCGTCCGCCGGCGTGATCCGCACGACAAAACCCTGACCGCCTGCATTGATATAGACATGCCCGCGCGGCATGGCGTCCTGCGAGATGACCACCGGGATCGGCGTTTTCGAACCGAACGGGCTGGTCCCCCCGGACTGGAACCCCGTCAGCTCCTGCGCCTTTTCAGGATTCATCATCCGCGCATTGCGCCCGCCAAACAGCGCCGCGACCTTCTTCAGGTTCATCCTCTGATGAGCCGGCGCCACCACGCAGACCGGCTGCTTCCTGTCCACTTCGACCACCAGCGTCTTGAGCACGTCTTCGGGCGCCACGCCGATGGCTTCGGCCGCCTGCATCCCGATCAGTCCGCCATTGGGGGCGTATTCGTAATCATGGACGCTGAAGGGAATGTTTTTCGCTGCCAGAAAGGCCGTTGCAGCTGTTTCGCGGGTCATGTGAGCGCTCCGTTGCCAGAAACAGGTCTCCACAGGCCGGGCGGCTGAAATCGTTGAGGATCACTCCCGGCACGACCTGCAATAGTCTGACATCTCTATGAAGGCCCGGAACCCGATTGGCAACACGACGCTTCAGGGGCAGAGATGTATCGTTATTGACGGGACGGGTGTCATTTTTTCTGTTATAGTTTAACGGTAAAGATATTCCGGAGACGTCGGGATTCGGGAGAATCGTCGCAAACGTCCGGCCCGTTGAAACCCTGTCGTGAGGTTAACCGTGGATCAGAAGACCGTCTGGATCGGGACGAACTGGAAAATGAACAAGGGTCCCGCCGAAGCCGTTGCGGCGGCCCGGGCCCTTGCGGCCTTTCGTCCTCCCGAGGGCGTTCGGGCCTTCGTGAATCCGCCGTTCACGTCCCTGAAAGACGTGAGCGCGATCCTTCAGGACAGCCCCGTAATCGTGGGCGCACAGAACATGTTCTGGGAAGACAGCGGCGCCTGGACCGGGGAAATTTCCGCCCCGATGATCGCCGAATGCGGCGCGTCCATGGTGGTGATCGGCCATTCGGAACGCCGGCAGCATTTCGGCGAAACCGACTGGACGGTGAATCTCAAGGTCCGCGCGGCGCTGAAGCACGGTCTGCGGCCGCTGGTCTGCATTGGCGATACGCTGGACGAGTTCGAGTTCGGGGTCTCGCAGGAAACGCTGGCCCGGCAGACGAAAATCGCGCTGCATGGGCTGTCGCAGGGGGATTTCGCCCGGGTTCTGGTCGCATACGAACCGGTCTGGGCCATTGGCTCGGCGGGGCGCCCGGCGGAAGCCCCGTTCGTATCGCAGATTCATACGAAACTACGCGCCGTGATGCAGGAAATCACCGGCCCGGACAGTACTGTCCGGATCCCGCTGCTCTATGGCGGCAGCGTGTCGCAGGCCAATATCCGTGACTATGTCGCCCTGCCGGACGTGGACGGAGTGCTGATCGGCCGCGCTGGCTGGGAGCCCGCGGATTTCATGAAGCTGGTCGACAGCGTGAGCACCCTGGTCTCGTCGAAGGTGAATGCCTGATGAATGCCGTGCTCGTGGAAGGGCAGGTTCTGTCTGGCCGCCGGCGCGGGATACTCGACTATGTCACGGAGCGGGGCGTGGTGCCGGTCGGGGACCTGCTGGAGCGGTTTTCGTTGAGCCGGGCCTCGATCAACCGGGACCTTCTGGCCCTCTCCGCGCAGGGACTGCTCCGGCGGATCGGGCCGGACATCACGGCCCTGCCGAGCGTGAGTTCATCGGGGAGCGTGGTGTACCGCGCGCGGCAGGCCGTTGCGCAGAAACAGGCCATCGCCGCGCTCGCAGCCTCCCTGATCAGCCCTGGTGATACGGTGGCGCTCGATGATTCCACGACGGTGCGAGCGATGGCAGATCGCCTCTTCGCCCTCGCGCCTCTGACGGTCGTGACCAACAGTCTGGGGCTCGGGAGCCGTCTGGGGGCATGCGAGACGCTGAGCCTGATCGGTCTGGGCGGACGGTACAATCCGACGTTCGAGGCTTTCGTCGGGATGGTCTGCGAACAGAGCGTGATGTCCATGCGCATCGACCTGGCCTTCGTCTCCGCTGCCGCCATCCACGGTCTCACGGCCTATCACCAGGTCGAGGAAGTCATCCGCGCCAAGCAGGCTTTGATGGCGGTCTCGGACTCCCGCGTGCTTCTGGTGGACAGCGGAAAGTTCGGCAACTCGGCCATGAGCCGGCTGGCGGCACTTTCCGAGTTCGACGTGGTCATCACCGATGACGGCATCGATCCCGGTTGCGCCGCAAGGCTGCGCGACGCGGGCGTAACGCTGAAGATCGCTGCGGTGCCCCCGCCAGTGGAGAGCGTCCTTACTGCGGGATGAAGGTCTCCTCCCGGCTCATGAGCGGGGCCGCGGGCCAGAATGTGATCGAGACGTCCGCCTGCAAGGCCGCAAGCTGGTCCTGGATATAGGTCATGTATTCATGCAGCCCGCGGGAAATGATGTCCTCGGCTGTCTGGTCCTCAAGCGTGGCGCGCAGATTGATGATGCGCTCCTGAAGCGGGCTGCACTGATGGCGCAGGTTGTAATGGGTGGACAGCGCGTTGAGCGTGTTGTCCACCTGCCGCAGGTTGAGCATCAGGGAGCGCGGAAAACCTTCGTTCTTGAGCAGGAAACCCACCACATTGGCAGGCGTCGTCGTGACGGGTTGCAGGCGGCGGAACGCGTGATACGCAGCCGCCGAGCGCAGGACGGACCCCCACTGCGTGATATCCATCTGCGACCCCGAGGTTTCGCCGCCGGGCAGAAGCGTATGGTAACGGATGTCGATCAGACGGGTGATCTGGTCGGACCGCTCGAGATATTTTCCCAGCAGATAGAACAGCCACGCCTGATCGCGGTACAGCGTGCCTTCCGTGACGCCGAAATGCGTCTGGCAGTCCTGTTTGAGGCGGTTGCACAGCCCGGACAGACCGTTGCGCCGGATGTCCGGGGTGGAAAGCTCCATCATGCTTCGGGTGAAGACGTTGAGCTGCATCCACATCTCGGTGGAAATCAGGGGGCGGGCCGAACGGGCGTTCTCGCGGACCATGTGGGCCATGGCGCGGATGGAGGTCGGGTTCGCGCTTTCGGTGATGTAGAAGGCGAGGATGTTTTCTTCCGTCGCGGGGAAGGGATAGATCGCTGCATAGCGCTCCTCGTCCGAATTGATCTGAAGGATCGAATCCCAGCCCGGACTGCCATCAGGGTTACGAACGAAGGCTTCCGTGACTTCCAGAAGACGCGCAAGGTTCTCGATCCGCTCCATGTAGCGGGCAAGCCACATCATGCTCTCGCCATAGCGTGACAGCAGCATGTTCAGATTGGCGAGCATGGCGGGAAAACGTGTGCCGGTCTGTGTCATCGGGCCATCACCCATGTGTCTTTCGAGCCGCCGCCCTGAGAGGAATTGACGACCAGCGAGCCCTTGCGCAGGGCCACGCGGGACAGTCCGCCGGGGAGGACCCATGTGTTGTGTCCGGTCAGGGCGAACGGCCGGAGATCCACATGCCGCGCCTCGACCCCGCTGGGACACAGCGTCGGAGAGACGGACAGATCGATGACGGGCTGGCTGATATAGTTGGACGGGTCCTCAAGCAGCTTGGCGCGGAACTCGTCCAGCTCCGTCTGCGTGGCCTGCGAGCCGATCAGCAGACCATAACCGCCGGACTCACCCACCGGCTTGATGACCAGCTTGTCCATATTGGCCAGCGTATAAGCGAGACCTTCCTCTTCGGCGCAGATATTGGTCTGCACGCTGTCGAGAATGGGATCTTCGCCCAGATAGTAACGGATAAGACGCGGCATATAGGCATAAACGGCCTTGTCATCCGCTACCCCCGTTCCCAGCGCATTGGCCAGCGTGACATTCCCGCGCCGGTAGGCTTCCACAAGGCCGGGCACGCCGAGCATGCTGTCGGGGTTGAAGGCCAGCGGGTCCAGATACTCGTCGTTCAGGCGGCGATAGATCGAATGGACCGGGCGAAGCCCTGCCACGGTCCGCATATAGACGCGATGGTTCTCAACGATCAGATCCCGTCCTTCAACAAGCGGCACTCCCATCTCGCGCGCCAGAAAGACATGCTCGAAATAGGCGGAGTTATAGATGCCCGGCGAGAACAGCACGACCTGCGGATCGCTCACGCCCTCGGGTGCGACCTCGCACAGCGTCTGGTGCAGCCTCAGCCCATATTCCTCGACCGACCGCAGAGGCATGCCCGACGCCAGATCCGGCATCAGCCGCAGCGTCATGTGTCGGTTCTCGATGACGTAAGACACACCCGACGGCGTGCGGGCATTGTCTTCGAGCACCATGAAACGCCCGCTGCGGTCACGGATCAGATCGGTCCCGTTGATATGGACATAGACGTCGCCGGGCACGGGCACGCCGACCATCGCTTCGCAGTAATTCGGATTGTTGAGCACCAGACCGGCGGGGATGATGCCGTCCCGCAGGACATGGCGTTCATGATAGATGTCCCGCAGGAACAGGTTGAGCGCTCTGACGCGCTGCTGCACACCATGGTCGATATGGTCCCATTCCGCAGCCGTAAGGACACGCGGGATCATGTCGAAAGGCAGGATGCGGTCGATCGCTTCGCGGTCGGAATAGACGGTGAAAGTAATGCCCAGACGATAGAGCTGCGCTTCCGCCGTGTTTGTACGGTGGCGCAGTTCGGCAAGATCGAACTCCGCGAGACGGTCACGAACGGTCTGAAGGCTCGGAGGGAGCGCATCCGTCCGGTTCATGAGTTCGCAGAAAAAATCCGGCGTGTCATAGGCGGCGAACAGCCCGGCCGCACTTTTGGGAGCAGCACCGGCCGGGGAAGCGCTGGAAGAAGCGGGACTGGGAGACTGCAAAACCGGTTTGTTCATTCTCTGCCTCACAACCCTGTTCTTCGCCGACCCAGTGCTGATGGAAAATCCGATCAGCCGCCTCGGTTCATTACGATGTTTTATTAACGGAGCAAGTTTCCGGCCCTTTGCCAAGCGTGAAATTTTCCATTTGGACGGATCGGGAAAAGTCCGGCGGAAATTGTTGCGGTTCCCGGGAAGACTGATAGGGTAATGTTTCGATTTCTGTCAGACGGGATGGTGGATGGCCGGGGTTGCCGGAGTGGGATGGCCCGAAAACCGCGTGTCTGATTACGAGTATCTGAAACCGTTTCCACAGGGCCTCCTGAGCATGAATTCCCGCGTCATACTGCGCCATCAGACCCGATATCAGTATGACCGGCCCGTCTTCCTGGGGCGTCAGACCGTGCGCCTGTGCCCGGTGCCGCGGGTGCGATCCGCGATCCGCGATTACGCGCTCGAGGTCTCTCCGCAGAACGCGGAAATGACTTGGCGACAGGACGCCTATGGCAACCGGGTGGCGGAAATCCGGGTTCCGGAGCGTGTGACGGGCTTCGACGTTTCGGTCCGCATGGATGTGGATCTTGGTGCCCGGCCAGCCCTGTCCGTGCTTGCGGAAGCGCCGGTCTGTACCGCCTATCGCGATGTGGACGCGGCTGGCGCGCAGGTGTCGCGTTTCGTCGAATCCTGGCGGATGACGGGAGCGGAAAAGACCTCGGAAGCAGTGGCGGATCTCAACCGCGCCGTGGCGGAGCGCCTGACCTATCAGCGCCGGACTGAGCCGGGCGTCTGGACGCCGGAAGAGACGTTGCAGCGGCAAAGCGGATCGTGCCGGGACAGTGCATGGCTGCTGGTGACGGTCCTGCGCCATCTGGGATTTTCGGCGCGCTTCGTGTCCGGCTATCTGATCCAGTCCGACGCCGCTGGCGCCGCCGACGGCCTGAACTGCGATCTGCATGCCTGGGCCGAAGCCTGGATCCCCGGAGACGGCTGGATCGGTTTCGATACGACATCGGGGCTGGTGGTGGCGCAGCATCACATCCCGCTTGCGGTGGCCGGCCGGCCCGAGGAAGCCGCGCCCATTTCCGGAATGCTGGACCGCTGTCGCGCCACGTTCGACGTGACGATGAGGGCGGAGCCCTTCGTGTCCGGGCGCGATGTTCCGGAACTGGTCATGATCGGGCGGCCCGGTGTAATGCGATCCCATGAAGCTCTTTGAGTGCCAGTCCTGCGGCCAGATCCTCTTTTTTGAAAACACGGCCTGCGAGCATTGTCGCCGTGCCGTCGGATATCTGCCCGAGCAGTCGCTACTGACGGCGCTGGACCCGGCCGGGGACCGGCTGTGGCATCCGCTGGAGCCATCGGTGAAACACGAACAGGTCCTGTACTGTTCCAATCATGACGATGACGTCTGCAACTGGCTGACGACGCCGGATGCCACAGGGGGCAGGTCGTTCTGTCTGGCCTGCCGGTTCAACCGGACGATCCCGAACCTCGACATCCCCGGAAATCTTGAGCGCTGGCGGAAGATCGAGGTCGCCAAGCACCGCCTGTTCTACACGCTGCTGCGCCTGAAACTGCCGCTGAAGGACCGGCGTCAGGACCCCGAAAACGGGCTGGTGTTCGATTTCCTCGACGACGCGCCGGACGGCTCATCCTCTGTCATGACCGGACATGCCAACGGCGTCATCACCATCGCCATGCGCGAAGCCGATGATGCATCGCGTGAGCGCATGCGCGTCGAGATGGGGGAATATTACCGCACTCTTCTGGGGCATTTCCGGCACGAAGTCGGGCATTATTACTGGAACGTCCTTGTGCGTGACGCCGGACGGCTCGACGAGTGCCGGGCGGTGTTCGGGGACGACCGCGCGGACTACCAGAAGGCGCTTCAGGTCTATTACGACACCCTCCCACCGCCCGACTGGCAGGACAGCCATGTCAGCGTCTACGCCACGTCCCACCCCTGGGAGGACTTTGCCGAGACCTGGGCGCATTACCTGCATATCGTCTCCACGCTGGAGACGGCCTGTGCGTTCGGCGTGAGTGTGGATCCACGGGTGCCGGGGATCGGCCATGCCTCGGGCCGCACACTGGGTGACCCGTACACGCAAGCGTCTTTCGAAGACATCATGCAGGCCTGGCTGCCGCTGACCTATGCGGTGAACAGTCTGAACCGTTCCATGGGGCTGGCGGATTTCTACCCGTTCGTGCTGACCGCCGGGATCATGCACAAGCTGGCCTTCATCCACCGTCTGATCCGCGAGAGCCAGCCCACCTGAGGGCCGGCTTTATTCAGGACGCTTGCCGTCCGGTTGCGCAGCGCATATCGTGCCGCTTCCGGGATCGGGCCCAGTGTTGTCCCGAAACGATCGCCTTCCGATTTCGATACTGATCCGAACCCGTTTCCGTGCCATCCCTGCTGGCTCGCTCAGGTGGACTGTCTATGTGTAAACGATCCGGCGTCCTGCATTTCGCACTTTCGGTGACGACGATGCTGTCTGCCGTTTTTTCTCCGTCCCTCATGGCCGCGCCCCGCCATCCGGCCATTGTGCATAAACATGCCCCCCGGGCCGCTGCTCCGGCTCCGCGCGTGCATCGTCAGGCCGGGCCCTATGTCAGCCAGAGTGCGGAAAACATGGCCGTCGTGGCGCAGCATCCGCCGCGCGGAACAGTCGAAACGGTCAGCCAGAAAATGCTGGCGGAGGCACCGGCCGGGACCAACCCGATGAAGGTCATCGCGCAGCTTCCGGGCATCGTGTTTCAGTCCGGCGACGCTCAGGGGCTCGATACCTGGAGCGCGCAGATTTTCATGCATGGTTTCCAGCAGCAGGAAATCGGCATGACGCTGGACGGGATGCCGCTCGGGGAGATGACGTTCCGAAACTATAACGGTCTGAACCCGATCATGGCGATCTCGTCGGAGAACGTGGCGCGCATTGATGTCTCCCAGTCCGCCGGTGCGGAGAGCATGGCGGCGAGTAACAATCTGGGTGGCGGCCTGAGCTATGTCTCGATGACACCGTCGGACAAAATGGGCGGCACGGCTGCGGCGGGTTTCGGCAGCTACAGCACCTATCACACGTTCCTGCGCTTCGAGAGCGGGAAGCTCAATTCCAGCGGCACGAAGTTCTATACGTCCTATATGCGCAACGACAGCGGGATGTGGAAGGGCTATGGCGAGCAGTTCATGCAGCAGGTGAACGCCAAGCTCGTACAGCCGATCGGCCATGACAGCTCGATTTCAGCCTTTTTCGACTGGAGCGACCTGCACCAGAACACCTATCCCGATGTTTCGCCGCAGATCATCAAGCGGGTTGGCTATGGTCTGTCGAGCTACGAAAACGGCAGCAATTCCGGCTATATCGCAGCCGTAAACGCGGCGAACGGGATCTACTCGGGGAAGGTCGGTACGCTCGATGATCCGGAGGATGCGGCCTATTATGATGGCAGCACGAATACGGTCGATACGTTCGGCGGCATCAAGGCCGATCTGCGCCTGACAGACCGTCTGACCTGGAACACCACGGCTTACGGGCATGGCGAGCGAAACCAGACCTCCTGGGCGACGCCATATTATCCGTCACCCACGGGATCGCCGGTCAGCGAACTGCTGAAAGAGCCGGAAATCCGGCGTTTTGGCATCGTCTCGGCACTGCATTACGATATCGCGCGCAATCATATCGGCGCGGGTGTCTGGTACGAGAACAACAGCTACATGTCGCCCATGAACGCCTATGCGCAGCCGGCGGTGGTGAATGGCGTGGTGCAGGGAAAGGTGCATGATCCGCTGACCCAGTGGCGCGATCCGTTCGCCCGGATCTTCAACCAGAACTACAACACCAACACGTTCACGGCCTTCGTGCAGGACACGTATAACGTGCTGCCGAACCTGGCCCTGCATTTCGGCTTCAAATCCCTGCTGAGCACGACGCGCGTGGGCGACGGCTATCTGAACCAGGATTATTACGGCGCAGGTGCTGCCATCACGAGCGGGGAAAGCCTGACGGTGGCCAAGCCGTTCCTGCCGCATATTAGCGCGGACTGGCATTTCCTGAAGGGTCACGAGCTGTATTTCGATATTTTGGAAAATGCCCGGACCTATGCGGAATCCGGCTACAAGCTCTCGAACTCGCCGTTTGCCGTTTCCCAGACCGCGTATGACGATACGAAGTCTTCAATCCGCCCCGAGACGGCCTGGACCTATGCGATCGGCTATCGCTACACGGGCCAACTGATCGCCGCGACGGTCTATGCGTATCGCACGAACTACAATAACCGTTTGCAGCAGATCACGGAAGGGCCGGTCGTCAACCCGATCTCGGCCGTCTCGAACGTGGGGGGCGTGACGATGAACGGTGTGGATGCGGGCCTGACACTGATGCCGTTCCGCGGTTTCGCGCTGACCAATTCCGTCAGCTACAATCATGGCGTCTATGACCAGAACCTTGTCAGCGGCTCCACGGTCTATGCGACGAAAGGCCAGCAGATCGTCAATTATCCGCGCTTCATGTATAAGGGGCGCGTGTCTTACGAATGGCGCGGCATGACGGCCTATGCCGATGGAAGCTACACCGGCACGCGCAATTACAGCTACACGGGAGACGTCAAAAGCCCCGGCTACTGGCTGACGAATGTGGGCGTGCAGTACAGCTTCGGAAATATGAAGCAGTACAACCGCTATCTCGGCGCCATCAAAAACCTGACGGTCTCGTTCAACGGCTCCAACCTGACGAACAAACGCTATATTTCCACGATGGGCCAGAACGGCAATCCGGCGGATATCGCTTCCGGCGCGCTGACGGATCAGTCCATGCAGATCGGAGCACCCCGGATGTTCTTCGGCAGCGTGCGGGCGGACTT
>NZ_WIPH01000040.1 GCF_009547075.1 Gluconobacter aidae | reverse complement strand
TCGAAAGTAATGCGATCTGCGGCATGCCTCAGTCAATCGCATACAACTCCGGATACAGTTATTACCCGACCGCCCATCCAGGCGCGTGGGTCAAATTCTACCCTGCCGGAAACAATCATTACTCCATTCAGTTCGGTGCCTACTCTGTTGATCCCACGATTGGCAATAGGCATAATGGCTGGAAAATGAACCTGCATGGCGCTACGGGAACGTTTCTTCCGTTCCAGCTTGTCTGGCATCAAGGCGGGAAAGATGATTACAGTGGACCGCTTCAGACCAATGTGAAAATTGGCGGATACTGGGATTCGTCCGAAGTAAATAATGTCTATTCCCATCTTGGGACTTTCGATATTCCGGCGCAATACCTGGTTTCCGCACCGGTTTCCAAGGTACGGGGGCGCTTTGGTGGCTGGTTCCAGTTCGACCGAATGCTGGAGCGTGACGAGAACGATCCGAACCGTGGAACATCGTTTTTCGCGTCGTTTACCTGGGGTGATCCGCGGACGTCTGTTGCGCCCTATTTCGTTGACTGGGGGCTGACACGCAAAGGGACGTTCCCGACGCGGCCGAACGATACGGTCAGCCTTGGCATGAAGATGATGTGGGTCAATCCAAAGCTCACGAGTTGGGTTCGTGAATTGCAGGGCACGGGGGCTACGGGCATATACAAGCCTTCCGGTGAACACGCGATCGAGCTTAATTACGGCTGGCGTCCCACTCCCTGGCTGCTGATCCGCCCGGGTGCCCAGTACATCTGGAGTATGGGCGGAACCAATAAATACAAAAATCCATTAATACTGGACTTTGAAACAGGAATCACACTTTGATTTAATATTCAAAGTAACTATCATGATAATACCAAGTTATATCACGTCGCTGTGAGGTATCTCGGAATATCTTATTTGAAACTGGCTTCATGTAATCACTAGTTCCCATACGGGAAAGGAAAGGTTCATGGTTAACTTATCCGGGAACGTAATGTTCCGGCGCCTTCATAATGCGACTTTTGTGGAGTGGCTCGTGCTGCTTCTTGGTGTGGTCATCACCCTCGTCGGGGTGGCATTCGTTATCGGTGGAGTAGATCTCGCCATGCTGGGGGGCTCTTTTTATTACGCGATCTGCGGCCTTGTTCTGCTGGCAGGGGGCGTCTTCATCATCCTCGGACGCACGATAGGTGCGTTCCTGTATCTTGGCGCACTGGCCTACACCTGGGTCTGGTCTGTGTGGGAAGTCGGTTTCAGCCCGATCGATCTGCTTCCCCGCGCTTTCGGGCCGACCCTTCTGGGTATTCTGGTCGCCCTGTCAATTCCGGTCCTGCGCCGTCAGGACGTGCGTTTTTCAAACAAGGGAGCCGTCTGATGCGCCGGCCATATCTTCTCGCCACGGTCGCTTCTCTGGCACTGACGACTCTGCCATTTGCGGCCCATGCACAATTTGCTCCTGCCGGAGCAGGCGGCCCGCCCTCCGCTTCAATTCCGGGACCAGGCAAAGCCGACGAACCGGCACGGGATGCACCGCCTGATCCGAGTTATTTCGCCGGACCTTCACCCTATGCCCCGCAGGCTCCGGGCGTGAATGCCGCCAATCTGCCGGATATGGATTCCATCGATGCGTCAGCATTGCCGGCCATGGTGCAGCAGCAGAGCGCCAGTCCGGCGCGTGAGGACTGGGCGACCTACGGACATGATGACAACCAGACGCGCTATTCGCCTCTGGATCAGATTACGCCGGAGAATGTCTCCAGGCTTGAGGTGGCATTCATCTATCATACGGGCAGTTATCCGCGTCCGGGGCAGGTCAATAAATGGGCAGCCGAGACGACACCGATCAAGGTCGGCGACGGTCTCTATATGTGCTCGGCTCAGAACGACATCATCAAGCTTGATCCGACAACGGGCAAGCAGATCTGGCGCCATAATCTCAATGTGAAATATGAGTCCATTCCCTACACGGCCGCGTGCAAGGGTGTGACGTATTTTACGTCATCGCAGGTGCCTGAAGGCCAGCCGTGTCACAACCGTATCATCGAAGGCACGCTGGACATGCGGCTGGTCGAAGTGGACGCAGCGACCGGTGAATTCTGCCCCACGTTCGGTCATGGCGGCCAGGTCAACCTGATGCAGGGCATGGGTGAGTCCGTCCCGGGATTCGTGGCCATGACTGTGCCCCCGATGGTCGTGAATGGTGTCGTCGTGGTCAATCATGAGGTGCTGGACGGTCAGCGCCGCTGGGCGCCTTCAGGCGTCGTGCGGGGCTATGACGCGGAGAGCGGAAAATTTGTCTGGGCGTGGGATGTCAAACGTCCCGACGATCATTCCCAGCCGACCGGCAACAACCACTACAGCCGTGGCACGCCGAACTCCTGGGCGGCGATGACTGGCGATAACGCGCTCGGGCAGGTCTATGTCCCGACCGGGAACTCGGCTGGTGACTATTTCAGCGGTTATCGCAGTCCTGAGGAAAATGCCGTTTCAACGTCGATCGTCGCACTGGATGTCAAGACCGGATCTCCTCGCTGGGTTTACCAGACAACGCGCAAGGACGTCTGGGACTATGATATGGGCTCGCAGGTTACGATGATGGACATGCCGACGCCTGACGGTCAGACGGTTCCGGCGATTATCGTGCCGACCAAGCGCGGCCAGACCTTCGTTCTCGACCGTCGGACGGGCAAGTCGATCCTGCCCGTCGTAGAGCGCCCCGCTCCGGCGGGCAATGTTCCGGGAGACACGCGCGCGCCGACCCAGCCCTGGTCCGTCGGGATGCCGGCCCTGCGCATGCCGGAGCTTCAGGAAAAGGACATGTGGGGGATGTCCCCGCTGGATCAGCTTTACTGCCGCATCAAGTTCCGCAAGGCGCATTATGTGGGTGAGTTTACGCCTCCGAGTCTGGACAAGCCGTGGATCATGTATCCGGGCGACAACGGTGGCAGCGACTGGGGCTCCATGGCCTATGATCCGCAGAGCGGGATCCTGATCGCCAACTGGAACGCCTCCCCGATGTATGCGCAGCTCATCACCCGTCGCAAGGCGGATAGTCTGAAACTCATGCCGATCGACGACGTGCACTACAAACCGGGGGCGGGAGGCTCGGCCGAGGGCAACGGTCCGATGGCGGGCACGCCTTATGCGATTACGATCGCGCCGTTCTGGGATCCGTTCACCCGTATGCTGTGCCACAAACCGCCTTATGGAATGATCACGGCAATTGATATGAAGCACGGCCAGAAAGTGTTGTGGCAGCATCCATTGGGAACGGCGCGCGCCAATGGTCCGTGGGGCCTGCCGACTGGACTGCCCTGGGAAATCGGGACACCCAACAATGGTGGTTCCGTTATCACCAAGGGAGGTCTGGTGTTCATCGGAGCCGCGACGGACAACCTGATCCGGGCCATCGACGAGCGGACGGGCAAGGTTCTGTGGTCGCATGTCCTTCCAGGTGGAGGACAGGCCAATCCAATGACGTATGAGGCCAATGGTCGTCAGTATGTTGCGATCATGGCTGGTGGTCACCACTTCATGATGACGCCGATTTCGGATCAGATGGTGGTGTTCGCCCTTCCCAAAGACACGAACTGAAAAACCGGAGACCGCATGACGTGCGGTCTTCCGGACATGAAAACGGCCGATTTGTCTGTAAACAAATCGGCCAGATGTTTTCCTGATCCGTCCGGGAAAACATTTCATTCAAACAGGGCTGCCAGGCTGTGTCTCGATCATTTCGGTCATCCACGAGAAAAAGGTTCCATGTCGAAAACTCCAAAACTGATTCAGTCCATCGAACGTGCCGTGGCTTTGCTTGAAATCATTGCGCATCAGGGTGGAGCTGCGCGGCTGAAGGATCTGGCCGTCATTTCCGGCCTGGGCAAGACGACGGCTCACAATATCCTTCAGACGCTGGAGCAGCTTGGCTATGTTCACCGCCGCCTGGGGGACATGAATTATTATCTTGGAGGACGCATTCTCAATCTCTCCCGCATCGTAGGGAATGACTATGTTTTCCGCGACAAGATGCGGCCTGTTCTGGAGCGGATCGCGCGGGAGAGTGGCGCTACGGTCTATTTCGCGGTTCCCAGCGGCGACAAGGCTGCTTACGTCGATATCGTGGATCTGAAGGATCCACTCTTTGCGGCCTCCCGTCTGCATGACCGGGAAAAGCTGGAAGGCTCTTCGGTCGGGCTGGTGTTTCTGGCGTTTGTGCCGGGACTGGGGAAACGTGTGCTGGCTACGCGCGCAAATGCTCTGAGCAAGAATATTCTGCTGGAAATCGAGAATGTCCGGATCAAGGGCTATGCCCTGGATCTTGAATCCTATCGGCCCGGGATCAATGCCGTTGCCATTCCCTGGCGGGAAAGCAGCGGCGAGGTCCGTTCAAGCATCGCCCTGTCGGGGCCGGCCGCGGAACTGCCGCGGCAGCGCCTGATCCAGCTCGCCTGGATGATGATGAAACATGTCGCGAGCGCCAATCTGGAAGGCTCCAGAAGCGTGTTTGGCAAAACGATCTGACAGGGCTGCCGGGAATTAAGGAAAAACCGGTTCCCTGATGACTGCTGGATCAGGTGGGCCCTCGTGATGTGAGTGCCCCCATCAAGAACGGGAGAAGAGCCGGATCCTCTCGTTCTGTACCCTCAGAAATTAACCAGTAGCGTTACCTTGAAGCTGCGACCCGGCTGGGTGTAGTACGCTTTTGGGACTGTAATGTTGTCCGGGATATCCAGCGCGCTATAATATTTCTTGTCAAAGATATTATACATGCCCGCCTGAAGCCGCATGTTGCGATAGAGCTTCGGGGAGTACCAGCCCGTCAGGTCGAATATTGCATAACCGGGCGTCTTGTTGACGTTCGATGACATGTCCGCAACCTTGTTGCGGGCTGCGGCAAAGGTTGTGGAAAGGTTGGTTCCCCAGCGATCTGTGACGTAACCGAAGCCGACGATCCCCCGGAAAGGAGCGACGGAGTTGAGGTGGACATGTTCCTGCCTGTCCTGTCCATCTGAATAGGCGAGGGACGTCCAGACTTCCCAGTGATCGGCGAAAGTCCAGTTGGCGCGGGCTTCGACACCGTAAATCCGGACGCTCTGGCGATTGATGTATTTGTAGACGCCATAGGGAAAGTTGCCGAGGATTCCGGCTTCTTCCGCCGTTCCCGTCACGCTGTCGATGAAGTTGTGATAATAATTGTCGTAGAAGGAAATGCTCGCACCCTTTCTGGAATTTCCATAACGGGCGCCGACTTCCCAGCCTCGGCTGGTTTCGGGCTTCAGGTTCTGGTTTCCGATGGACGCATAGGTTCCCGTCCCACCATAGGCAAGATACATTTCATTGGCCGAAGGGGCACGGAATGCCTCGGCATATTGCGCATAGACCGTGAAGTCCTTCAGAAGACGCGCCTCGACGAGGATCTTCGGGGAATAATGCGATCCGCTCGCCCCGCGCGGTGTGCCGCTGTAAATCGCATTGGCAACATAGCTCGGCGTATATTTCGGGCTGCGTTTGTACCAGTCGAACCGGAAGCCCGGCGTGATATGCAGCCATTCATGCTCGCCATAGCCGATGCGGTCCTGAACGATGGCACCAAGGTCCGTTCCGTGTACATCAGGCATGTCGGACTGGTTGTTATGCAGGAAATAGCACGTATAGGTCGTGGCCGTGCAGTTGTCCTTGCCTGCGGCGTATTCGCTTGAATCGGTCAGATAGGCCTCACCTCCCAGCGTGATCGCGTGATGCAGGGGGCCGGTGAAGACGTTGGATGTGATGGAGCCAACAGCACCATAGGACTGGGTGGAGAGGATATCATTGCGGTCATACTCACCGATCGGAGCTGTCAGCCGATTGGCGGCCGTATCGTTGATCGTGTCCACGTTCTGCCAGTAGGCGGTCAGATGCGCCTCGCTGATGAAGGCCAGGGGATTGGCGGCCTTATAGTCGTATCCGCCCGAGACGCGGGAGCGTTTTGTCTCTTCCAGCGTGTTATAGCGGCTGTAAGTGCTGTTGACGCTGGAAAGGGTGTTTTCGTTATAGTTGCGGTCAAACACTTCCCCTGTCAGTGTAACGCGATGGCCGCCTGCGAAGTAATGATGGATTTTCCCAAGAAAATTGCCCTGCGTATAGGAAGCAGGGTCTTTTCTGGAACGTGTCGTCCCTGTTCCACCAATATCACCGTGGTTCCCCGTTTCGCTGCCATTCTGGTAGCCGCCCTGGACGAGGATCATGGTGTTGCCGTAACGCGCGGCCAGAGCCTGATTGAGATAAGCACTTTCGCTTGAGCCGTCATAAGTGGCTTTTGACAACCCGCCGAATGTCCGGTTCTCTTTCAGAATATCCTCGGGGTTCAGGGTGCGCAGGGCGAGAACACCACCCAGGGCGCCCGTTCCGAAAAAGCTGGAATTGGCCTTCTTGACGACATCAATGCCGCCGAGGGCGTTGAAATCATAGGCGGAAACGCCGCCATCCAGACCACGGGCACCGTTGTCGGTCCAGGTCGTTCGGATACCATCGATGGTGGTGAGGATGCGGTTCTGGTCGAGGCCGCGCATGTTGATGCTGAAATTGTTGGAATTGAAATTGACGGCCGCATCCACGCGCCGACTGTAATCCGAAATATTGTCGATCATGCGGGTCTGAAGGGTTTTCAGGGTTGTCGTCTGGGTGAAGACACGCGCCTTGCCGACATTGCTGTAGTCGGCATCGGGATCGATTTTCATGGACTCGAGGACGTCTCCCTTTCCGGTCTGCCCCTGTACGCGGACAGGGGCCAGAGCGATGGGAGCGTTCTGCGGAACAGGCGACGTTCGGGCCGTGACGGCGGCAGATTTCTTTTCTTGTGTGTCGGGGAGCACGGACTGGAGCGTCGTATCCTGTGCATATAAGCGCCCGGGACCTCCAGAGCCCATCAGGACAAGGGCAGAGGTGAGGAGAAGCTGGCGTCGGCAGGAAATTCTGCGATGGCGGGAAGGCATGTGACCGCGTCCTTGTTAAGAATCTGTCGCAACAAAATGCCAAGGCGAAAGGTCTGTCAATAAGATGCGATTGATTCTCATTCTCGTATATGGCAGCGTTGCCACATCGGATGGGACCATTCCTCTGTTCCTGCCGAAAAACCGCGGAATTCCGGAAGCGAGGAGAGCCAGATGTTCGTTGTTGTGAACCGTTTCAAAGTGCGGCTGGACCGTGAATCCGACTTCCGGCGCCGCTGGCTGGATCGGGAGGTGCTTCTCAACACTGTTCCGGGTTTCCTCATGATCCGGTTCCTGAAAGGCGGCACCTGTTCAGACCATGTGGCCTATGCTTCGCATGCGTCCTGGACGTCGCGCGAAGCCTTCGAGGCATGGCGTGGATCGGACCTGTTCCAGACGGCGCACAAGGATGCCGGCAAGGGCGAACCCCTGACGATCGGGCGGCGGGAGTTCAGTGCCTATGAGGTGCTCCGGACTGTCGAAGGGATGGAGCAGGCCGCGTGATGACGCAGAATTCTGCTCTTTCCCGCCGGCGGCTGGGTCTATCCCTTGTCGCCATGAGCGTGACAGCCGGTCTCCTGCCCAAAACAGGGGAGGCCGCCTCTGCGCGGACGATAACGGACTGCCGCGGTCGTCATGTTGTGATCCCGGCGGTATAGCGCATTGCCTGCATCGGCGGAACCATTACGGAAACGCTTTATGCGTTTGGGCGCTCGCAGAGCATCATTGGCGTTGATCTGACGTCTACATGGCCGGAACAGGCACAGCGGGAAAAGAAAAACCTGGGCTATATGCGGGCAATTTCCGCCGAAGGAGTTCTGTCTCTCAGGCCGGATCTGATCCTGGCCATGAATGATTCCGGTCCGGCCGCTGCGATGGATCAGCTTGCGGCTTCGG
This sequence comes from Gluconobacter aidae, assembly GCF_009547075.1. Classification (GTDB taxonomy): domain Bacteria; phylum Pseudomonadota; class Alphaproteobacteria; order Acetobacterales; family Acetobacteraceae; genus Gluconobacter; species Gluconobacter aidae. The sequence goes on along the minus strand of NZ_WIPH01000040.1, from coordinate 10,578 downwards.
GTGTTCCGGTCGTGTTCGTGGATGCAACGCACTCGCCGGAAGCGATCGAGGGACGTACTCGTTTTCTGGCCCGAATCGTTGATGCGAAAACTGAAGGGGAGCGCCTGTGCGCCACGATTTCGGAGCAGTTCCGAAACTTGGCCTTATGGCGTGAGGCGCATCCGCAGATGCGGCGTGTGCTGTTCGTGATGCGTATGACGAACAACCGTCCCATGGCCGCAGGGGCGGGAACGGCTGCGGATGCCGTGATCGGTCTTGCGGGGGCGATCAATGCCGGAGCAGGCATGCAGGGCTATAAGATCGTGGATCAGGAAAACCTTGTTGCGCTCCGGCCAGATGTAATTCTGACAATGCAACAGGGTGGGGATGTGATCCGGGATGAGCTTCTGGCTGATCCGGGATTCCAGTTAACCCCTGCGGGCAAGAGCCGGGCGATCATTGCCATGGAGGGGGAGCGTCTACTTGGATTTGGGCCTCGTACGCCCCAGGCTGCGCTTGATCTGGCGCGCCTGATTGAAACGGCGGGTCATCCCGTATGACGTCATCCCGGCGTCAGGCCCTGGTCTTTCTGATCGCTCTCATGCCACTGCTGCTGCTGGCCGTAATCGCGGCGCTGAATATCGGAGCCACCGGCGTGCATCTGTCGGCTCTGTGGCATGGAACGACGGATCCTGACATCCGGGCAGACCGGATCGTGCTGCTTCGTATCCGTGGACCACGGGTCGTGATGTCGGGGCTGACGGGGGCGGCGCTGGCGGTTGCCGGAGCTGTCATGCAGGGGCTTTTCCGCAATCCCCTGGCCGATCCGGGGCTGATCGGCGTGTCATCGGGGGCGGCACTGGCGACGGCCTGCATGATCGTTCTGGGGGGACCATGGCTTGTTTCGGGGGCATGGGGTGTCTGGGCCATTCCTGCTGCGGGGATGTGCGGCAGCTTTGCCGCGGCCTATCTGCTGTATCTGTTTGCGACGCGCGGAGGCGTGACCTCCGTCAGTACCATTCTTCTGGCCGGTGTGGCGCTCGGGGCGTTTTCCGGTGCTCTGACGGGTATTCTCATTTTCCGTGCCAACGATACGGCCCTGCGTGACCTGACATTCTGGACCATGGGCAGTTTCTCCGGCGCGACATGGTCCCGCATCGGGCTGTTATGTCCGTTCCTTTGTGTTGCGGCGGCTGTGACGGCACGTCTGGCCACGCCGCTCAATGCCCTGCTGCTGGGCGAGAGCGATGCCCGCCTGATCGGGTATCCGGTTGAGCGGATCAAGCGTCTGGCCATGGTGGCGGTGGCCTGCGCCGTCGGACCAACGGTGTCCTTCGTGGGGGCGATCGGGTTCGTAGGCGTCATCGTGCCGCATCTTGTCCGGCTGGTGACGGGCCCGGATCATCGTCTCGTCCTGCCGGGAAGTGCGCTTTTAGGGGCAAGCCTCATGATCGTGGCCGATACGCTGGCGCGCGTGATTGCAGTCCCCGCAGACGTTCCCGTGGGGATCGTGACGGCTGTTCTGGGAACGCCGGTCTTCGTCTGGCTGCTGTCCGGCGCCCACGGGCGCGAGGTGGTATCGTGAGCCTGGCTCTTCAGGATGTCGTCTGGCGCGCGGGCGGGAAAACGATCCTGCACGGGGCTTCGCTTTGCTTCGAGGGCGCACAGGTCACGGCCATTGTCGGGCCGAATGGCGCGGGGAAAAGCACACTGCTCCGGCTTGTTAGCGGATTGCTGTTGCCCAGCAGTGGAACGGTGACGTTGCAGGGTACGGAGTTGAACCATCTTTCTCTGGAACGCCTCGCGGCGATGCGGGCCATGCTGACACAGGAGACTGTTCTGCGGGCACATTTCACATTGCGGGATCTCGTCGTGATGGGAGCCCGTGTCTCGGCGCCCCGCCTGACCGGTTGGGAACGCACAATACTGGCGGACGACCTGCTCGCTCGCGTCGGGCTGGAGCACTTTGCGGATCGCGATGTCATGGGTCTTTCCGGCGGCGAGCGCCAGCGTGCCCATCTGGCCCGCGTCCTGATGCAGCTTGAGGCCGCGATGTCGGACAGGGAGATGCGCCGGGATTTCTGCTGCTCGACGAGCCGATTTCCGCGCAGGATCCGGCCCGTCAGCATCTGGTCCTTGATCTTGCCCGCGCGCATGCCCGCAAGGGAGGCGGGGTCGTGCTGGTCCTGCATGACCTCAACTGGGCCGTGGCCTGTGCCGACAGGATCGTGGTCGTGCATCAGGGCACCATTCATGCGCAGGGACCGCCACAGGACGTTCTGACAGGCACTCTGGCCCGGACGGTATTCGGGCTGGAAGAAGGGCGCGTCCGAACCCATGAACGAACGGGCAAGCCCTACATCCTGCCGCACGATATCATTTTCAGCTGATGAAAGAGAAAACAGATGCACCAGTATATTGCGATGAACCGCTTCAAAGTAGCTCAGGACAATGCCGAAGCTTTTGAAAAACGCTGGCTGGACCGGGAGGTCCTTCTGAAAACGGTGCCCGGGTTCGTCAGTTTCCAGTTCCTGAAAGGCCCGACGCAGGATGGTCTGACGCTTTATGCATCCCACACAGTCTGGGGCTCCCATGATGCCTTCGTGGGATGGACCCGGTCCGAACAGTTCCGGCAGGCACATACGGGCGCTGGACACGGACGGACGCTGATGGTGGGGTCCCCTGTTTTTGAAGGCTTTCTGGTCCTTCAGAACATCCCGGCCTGAAAGGCCCCATTCCCGCTCAGGTTCTTCAAAAAAATGGACGCGGAATGTCCGCCAGTGTTCTATGACGCATCGTTCTGATGTGTTGGTGCAGACGAACGGAACATTGGGCAGGATCATTTTGCTGGATCTCTTTTGAAGAAACATGAACGGGGTCATCGCATCATGAAGCGGACGGCCGATCTGCCGGACCGTCCACCACCGGTCGTGGGGTTTGCGGACCGTTATCTGGGCGGTTTCGTCGACGGGTATCACACGCATGACCGCTCCCAGCTCTCGCTGTTTCTGGGCGGAACGGTGACCATCAGTACGCTGGGGCGCAGTTTCGTACTCGGGTCAGGGCAGGGGATGTGGATCCCCGCCAACACGCTTCATCAGGCAAACTGCCGGACCGATCTGGCATTTCAGGTCATTTACGTTGATCCCACACTGCCGGAAGCCGAAGACCTTCCGTGCAAGATGTTCGACACCTCATCCCTCATGCGGGGGCTCGCGGATGAGATTATCGCCATGCGCTACGAGTTCTCCATGGATGAGCGCATGACGTCCATTGCGCGGCTTCTTGTCGGTGAAATCAGACGCGCGCGCCCGATTGCGGACCGGTTGCTGTTTCCTTCCGATCCGCGCCTGCTTCGCGTGTGTGAGGCGATTGCCGCCCAGCCCGGAGACTGCCACGACATCGACCACTGGGCGCGGGAAGCAGGCATGGCCCGACGGACCTTTACCCGACTTTTCCAGCAGGAAATGGGCATGGGGTTCGCCGCCTGGCGCCGGCGTGTCCGGGTGGTCGAGGCAGCTTCCCGCCTTGCCGCGGGGCAGTCGATTTCCGAAGTCGCATTCGACCTCGGTTACGAGAATGCCAGCAGTTTCAGCACGATGTGTTCCATCGGACCTTCGGTGTTTCCCCCCGCATGGTGCGCTCAGGGACGCTGACACCGCCGCTGTAACCGGCGGTTTTCTCAGCCCCAGTCTTCCATCCGCTCCCATCCGGACGGCAACGCAGCGACTTCCATTCTCGGCGATCAGGCAGAGTTTGTTCGCGTTCGGGCCAATGGCCGTCGCGTCGGTTGATGCGCCCTGCGAATGTGGCTAGGAGCGCGACTAAGAGTCATTCTCAATACAAAAGGCAGGCCGCCGACCCTCTGTGGACAGAAGCCGGTAACGACATATGGGTGGGGTATGCAGCGTAACAGGATCATCTATACGGCGCTTTTTTCGATCGTTCTGAGCGATACGGCGTTCGCCGCCGATCAGGACAGAAAAGCCGACACGGACCGGCATTCCGGGAGAACAGCAGTTGGCCACCTCACACACAAATCCATGGAAACACATGCAAAAGACGTCGAACAGATCAGGGTTCGCGGGCATCTGGCTTCGACCGTTGCGTCCTCCGCCACCAAGTCGAACACACCCCTGGTCGAGACGGCCCAGTCGGTAACGGTCATCACCCGTGACGAAATGGATGCGCGCGGTGTGCTGACCCTCAATCAGGCTGTCCGGTATGCCGCAGGCGTGACGGCCGATACACGCGGCGGAGAAGGGACGCGCTATGATCTTTTCGATCTGCGTGGCTTCACGGTTCCGACCTTTCTGGATGGGCTGAAGTTTCAGGACAGTCCAACAGGTTTCGCGGTGGCTCAGACGGATACGTTCCGCCTGGATCGCGTCGAGCTTCTGAAGGGGCCGGCATCCGCGCTTTACGGTCAGTCCAGTCCTGGCGGTCTTACCGCGATGTCCAGCAAGCTGCCGACGGAGCAGCGGTTCTATGGCGGCGTGAATGCGACGGGCGGTATGTTCGATCTCTATCGTGTCGATGCGGATGTGGGAGGTTTTGCAACGGATGATGGAATGGTCCGCTACCGTGTGTACGGCACTATCAACGGACAGCACACACAGTTGAGCAGGACCGGAAGCCGCCGTTTCAGCATCAGCCCGTCCTTCACGTTCGGTGGGGACGGCCCGACAACCCTGACGCTGCTCGGGAACTATCAGTATGACCCCGAAAACGGTTCCTACGGTGGTGTTCCGCTGATCGGCTCTCTCAAGCGCGCGTCCTACGGCTATTTGCCGCGCAATTTCTATGATGGCGATGTTTCGGCGGAAAAATTCAACCGCAGGCAGGGGGCTGTCACCTATATCCTGAACCATCGCTTCAACGACGACTGGCGCTTCAGCACGCGCGGCCGTTATGACGATATCAGAACGATATACCGCAGTGTCTATGACAACGGATATTACGACAGCGCTGACGGCATCAGCGGCCAGATGCTGTCGCGTTCCGCCTATGGCACGCAGGAGCATACCTATAATCTGGCGTTTGACAGCCAGTTCAAGGGAAAGGTCCGCACGGGGCCGCTACGTCATGCGCTGATGTTCGGTTTTGATTACATGCAGCAGAAAGCGAACGATACGGAAGCCTATGGCGATGCGCCTGATCTGGATGTGCTGCATCCCGACTATCACATGGCCATTCCCGACCTGACGCCCTATCTGCGTTACGTTACGAAACCGCATCAGATCGGTGCTTATGGACAGGACGAGATCCGCTGGAAGCGATTGATCCTGACGGGCAGTATCCGCAATGACTGGTACCGCTCCAATCAGACCGAATATTTCGAGCAGTCCAATGATCGGCAGAGTGCAGGCCAGATTACCTGGCGCGTTTCAGGACTGTATCATTTCGATTTTGGCCTTTCGCCCTATATCAGCTACTCGACATCCTTTCAGCCACAGTCGGGCACGGTCTCGAATGACGGTGGCGTGACGTTGCGACAGGCCCATCCGTCCATCGGCAAACAGTTGGAAGGTGGCCTGAAATATCAGATCCCGGGCACGTCGGTCCTTTTTACGGCAGCGGGCTTTCATATCGAGCAGAGCAATGTCCTCGTTTCCGTTGCCAATACGGGATACAGTCTGCAAAGCGGCCTGGTTCACTCGGATGGCTTCGAGTTTGAAGCCCATGCCCAGCCATTCCACAATCTGATGCTCACGGCGGCGGTCAGTTTCCAGAAGGTCAGGGATGATTCAACCGGAAAGCCGCTGATCCAGTCCGGCAAGGGAAATGCGTCCCTGTTCGCTTTCTACACAATGCCGTCGGGCCCGCTCAAAGGGTCCGGTTTTGGCGGTGGTATGCGGTATTCAAACAAGACCTATGGTGGTGAAGCGACCTATGGCAGCGTCTGGCTCCCGCAATATGCTCTGTTTGATGCCTCGATCGCTTACGACCTCAACAACATGTCTCATTCCCTGCACGGCTGGAAATTCGCTGCCAGTGTCAGGAACCTGTTTGACAGGAACTATATTGCAAACTGCTTCGCCTATGGCGCGGACGGGCAATACTGTTACTACGGGGAGCGTCGGAACGCTCAGGCCAGCATAGGATATAGCTGGTAATACCCATGACTTTCTGAAGGAATGTGGGAACAGGCCGCGCGGTTCATGTGTGAACCGCATGGTCATATCATTGTCTTCTGGCAAAGCGCCATGTCGCCCATGAGTGAAATTCATACTTAAATGAAATAAAATCATTTTTATTCAACGAACCTCTCAGGCATAAGATTCTGCATCGCTCTGAAACGCAAACTGAAGAAACATTCCTGAATAAAAAAGGGAATAATCCGAGAACTTCAGTAATCTAGGCAGTATCTATCATGTCGGTTGAATTTACATTCAATATCAAGAAAATCCCATTCAATGAAGATTATACGCCCTCAGACAGCACACGTCTGACAACCAATTTTGCCAATCTGGCGCGCGGGGAACACCGGCAGGAAAACCTGCGGAATGTTCTGCGCATGATTGATAACCGTTTCAATTCCCTGGCGCATTGGGACAATCCCAACGGAGACCGCTATTCCGTGGGGGTTGATATTATCTCTGCTGAAATGACGATCAAATCCGACAGGAAGAATGAGTCTTTTCCTCTGATAGAGGTGCTGAACACCTCTATCTTTGACAGAAAAGACGATAAACGCATCCCGGGCATTGTCGGGAATAATTTTTCATCCTATGTCCGCGATTATGATTTCAGTGTCCTGCTGCTAAATCACAATAAAGATCTGTCAGAATTCAGAACGCCTGAGCGTTTTGGTGATCTGCATGGCAACCTGTTCAAGTGCTTTATCAATTCAGAGTGCTACAAAACCCATTTCAGGAAAATGCCGGTAATTTGTCTGAGCGTTTCAAGTAACAGGACTTATTACAGGACCAGAAATTATCATCCGGTACTAGGTATTGAATACGAGCAGCGGGACTTTTCGCTGACAGATCAGTACTTCGGGAAAATGGGAATGAAGGTCAGGTATTTCATGCCTGAGAATGCGTCCGCACCTCTGGCGTTTTACTTCTTTGGCGATCTGCTCTCCGATTATTCCAATATGGAACTCATCAGCACCATCAGCACGATGGAATCTTTCCAGAAGATTTACCGTCCTGAAATCTACAATTCCAACTCTCCGGCGGCTGACTGCTATCAGCCGAGCCTGAAGCATCAGGATCATTCGGTAACCCGGATTGTCTACGACCGCGAGGAGCGCAGTCAGTTGGCCATCGCGCAGGGCAAATTTACGGAAGAGAGCTTCATCAAGCCGTATCAGGACGTTCTTGATCAGTGGTCTGCCCAGTACTCCGTTTGAACACACCAGAACACAAGGTCATCTGTCATGAAAACACTGCTCCCCACCTCAACAGCTGGAAGCCTGCCCAAACCGTCCTGGCTGGCAAAGCCCGAGACACTCTGGTCCCCCTGGAAATTGAAGGGAGAGGAACTGGTCGAAGGCAAACAGGATGCGCTGCGTCTGACGCTGGACGATCAGGATCGTGCCGGCATCGATATCGTCAGCGATGGCGAACAGACACGTCAGCATTTCGTCACGACATTCATTGAACATCTTGGTGGCGTTGACTTCGAAAACCGTCAGACGGTCAAGATCCGCAATCGTTACGATGCGAGCGTGCCGTCCGTCGTGGGCGCCGTGACCCGTGAAAAGCCCGTCTTTGTTGAAGATGCGAAGTATCTGCGGGCGCTGACGAAAAAACCGATTAAATGGGCGCTGCCGGGGCCCATGACGATGATCGATACGCTCTACGACGGTCATTACAAAAGCCGTGAAAAGCTGGCCTGGGAATTTGCGAAGATCCTCAATCAGGAAGCCAGGGAGCTGGAGGCGGCCGGGGTCGATATCATCCAGTTTGATGAGCCGGCCTTTAACGTCTTCTTCGATGAGGTCAATGACTGGGGCATTGCCACCTTGGAGAAGGCCGTTGAGGGGCTGAAATGCGAAACGGCTGTCCATATCTGCTACGGGTACGGCATCAAAGCCAATATCGACTGGAAAAACGCGCTGGGCGCAGAGTGGCGGCAGTATGAGGAAATCTTCCCGAAACTGCAGAAATCCAGCATCGATCTGATCTCACTGGAATGTCAGAACTCCCGCGTTCCGATGGATCTTATCGAGCTTGTACGTGGCAAAAAGGTGATGGTGGGTGCCATTGATGTGGCGACCAATACCATTGAGACGCCGGAAGACGTTGCCAGCACACTCCGAAAAGCCCTGCAGTTCGTGGATGCTGACAAGCTTTACCCTTCGACCAACTGCGGTATGGCGCCTCTGTCACGTCGTGTCGCACGCGGAAAGCTGAATGCTCTGGGTGCGGGCGCGGAGATCGTGCGTAAAGAACTCTCCGCCTGATCGGCTATTCCCCTGGTTCAGCGGAACCAGGGGATCACGCAGCATGGACATCCAGGTTCGTCTTCCCCGGCAGAAACAGTGATCTCCGGGGCGTTGCATGTCAGAGACGACATTCCCTGTTCATTTCCGGTTTTGTCTGTCGAGGGCGGGTCACCTGTCCCGGTACTGGCAGGAGACCATCCATCCTGCGTTTCATCAGACATCATTGCCCCTTTCGTGATTTCCGGTTTTGCTTCTTCATGAATCCGTCTCACGGGCGGGGCGTGGACCCAGAAGATATGCAATCGCGCCGGTCAGATCCGGACGGTTCAGCGTAGAGAAATGAAACTCGTTGATTCCGTGGGATTGCAGAGTGCGAACCTGCTCTGCCGCTACGATACAGGCCGTGAGACGGCAGAGTTCCGGGTTCTTTGCTGTTCCCTCGAACAGTCGGGTCAGCCATGAAGGCACCCTGACCCCACAGAGTCCAGAAAAACGTGCAATCTGATCATAATTCGATACTGGCATGATGCCAGGAACGATCGGCGCCGTAATACCGGCCGCCAGGCAGCGATCAAGAAAGCGCAGATAGGTCGAAGCCTCAAAGAAATACTGGGTGATGGCACGGGTCGCACCGGTATCGAGCTTGCGCTTGAGATTGTCGAGATCGGCCTGTGGGCTCAGGGCCGTAGGGTGTGTTTCGGGGTAGGCGGCAACCGAGATTTCAAAGTCGGCAATGCGACGCAGGCCAGTGACAAGATCGCTGGCATGGGCGTAACCCCCCGGATGCGGCGCATAGTCGGTACCCGCGGGTGCATCGCCCCGCAGAGCCACGAGATGCCTGACACCGGCCTGCCAGTAGGTGCGGGCGATGTCGTCGATTTCTTCGCGGGTCGCGCCAATACACGTCAGATGAGCCGCCGGCACGAGCGTCGTCTCCTGCTTCAGTTGCAGGACCGTTGCCTGTGTCCGCGCCTGCATCGTACCACCCGCCCCATAGGTCACCGAGACAAAGCGCGGGGAGAGAGGCGTCAGATGCCGGATGCACTGCCACAGGCGCTGTTCCATAGCGTTTGTCCGCGGGGGGACAACTTCGAAAGAGAGGACAGGAACGGGCATGTCAGGATGACAGAGCGACGGATGGTCCGCCAGTTTCTCGGAAAGAAGGCGTTTCAAATTCGTATTCATACCAACTGCATCAGATCGGTGGGGCGGGATGACCGACGTTCAGGTGATTTTAACTAGAGCTTTATAATGATGAATATAAATGATATGTTTTCATGAATGTATTAGTTTGATGCATATAGGTGCCAGGAAATGAGTATTCTTCAACGCAATCATCTGATGATTATTCAGGAAGTTGCCCGGGAAGGCTCACTGACAGCGGCCAGCGCGCGGCTGAATCTGACCCAGCCTGCTCTCAGCCATGCCGTCCGTAAAATCGAGATGCAACTCGGCGTGAAGATCTGGCGACGCGAAGGCCGGTCCCTGATCCTGACACAGGCTGGTCAATGGCTGTTGTCTCTTGCAAACCGGCTGTTACCGCAGTTTTCACTGGCCGAAGAACGGTTGGAGCAGTTTGCGAACGGTGAGTGTGGCACATTGAGGATCGGGATGGAATGTCATCCCTGTTACCAGTGGCTTCTCAATGTTGTCTCGCCCTATCTCGAACGCTGGCCGAAAGTAGACGTCGATGTCCGGCAGAAATTTCAGTTCGGCGGCATCGGGGCGATTCTGAGTAACGAGATCGATATTCTCGTAACGCCTGACCCGCTTTACAAGCCTGGCCTGAACTTTACACCGGTCTTTGATTATGAACTGGTTCTCGTCGTGGGAAGCGGTCACAAACTGTATGGCGTTGATCGCGTCACGCCTGAGCAGCTTGCCGATGAAACTCTCATCACTTATCCCGTGCCCTCGGAACGGCTGGATATCTATACCCAGTTTCTCCAGCCCGCCGGCATCGCACCCCGTCAGCAGAAACAGATCGAGACGACTGATATCATGCTGGTCACGGTGGCACATGGCCGGGGAGTTGCGGCACTTCCCCGATGGCTGGTGGATGAATATGCCTCACGCTTAGACCTTCATTCCATAAGACTGGGTGAGCAGGGAATTGCGAAACAGATCTTTCTGGGACGGCGGGAAACTGATGGGGATGTTCAGTATCTCACCGATTTTATCGGATTTGCGGCGGCTCCGAATGA
>NZ_WIPH01000004.1 GCF_009547075.1 Gluconobacter aidae | reverse complement strand
CTCGACCCGGCATGTTCACAGCCGGCAGCAATATTCAGATGACCGTCCGCAAAACCCTTCTTTCACTTGCCCTGTTCACGTCGCTGGTCGCGCAGACTGCCTGTTCCGGTGATCTGGTCCTTGAGAAGCGGCTGACCCCGGCGGATACCCTGCGTGAGACCAAAAACCGGACCGTTGTGCCCGGCACGTTCGTCATGACCGTGAAAAGCGTGAATGTCTTCAACAAGATGGTCTTCCTCAATTCGGAAGATTCCTATCTAGACCGGGCCAATGTCGCCGTGCAGATCACGTCCGCCGTGGCCTATAATGCCGATATCCGTTTCGGCGGCGATTTCCGCAAGATGGTCCTGAACCGCAAGATCCTGGTGATCGGATCGGCCATGAAGGTTGGCGCGGATCTGGAACAGGGGATCATCGTAAACAACAAGGACGATTACCGGACCTATATCTTCGTCAGCCGGGCAAGCAATATTTTCCTGCGATAGTCACGGATAATATCTGATCTTGCATCGTGTATTCATTTGCCGACAGATTATTCCATTTTATACCCCCATATTGATCCGAAGATATTTCCCAGGGCTCCGATCCGGCTTATGAAGGGCATCCTTTCTTCATGCCGGAACCAGTCATGACCACCTCTTCCGCCTCCGCTCCGGACCGCCTTCAGGCCGTTCTCAAAGCCCTCCAGCCCGTCATGGGCGAGCGGATCAGCACGGCACCCTCCGTTCGCGAAGAGCACAGCCATGGCGAGGCCATGAACGCCTCCCGCCTGCCCGAAGCCGTGGTCTTTGCAGAAAGTACACAGGATGTCGCAACCATCCTGAAGCACTGCCATGAATGGCGGGTGCCGGTCGTAGCATTTGGCGCTGGCACTTCAGTGGAGGGCCATGTCGTGCCTCCCGAACAGGCCATCAGCCTCGATCTGTCCCGCATGACGGATATCGTGGAGCTGAACGCCGAGGATCTGGACTGCCGGGTTCAGGCGGGCATCACTCGGCAAACGCTGAATGTGGAAATCCGCGATACCGGCCTGTTCTTTCCGGTCGATCCGGGCGGAGAAGCCACGATCGGCGGTATGTGCGCAACCCGTGCCTCAGGCACGGCCGCCGTGCGCTACGGCACGATGAAAGAAAATGTGCTGGGCCTGACGGTTGTTCTCGCAACCGGCGAAATCATCCGCACCGGCGGACGCGTTCGCAAGTCATCCACCGGCTATGACCTGACATCACTGTTCGTCGGGTCTGAAGGCACGCTTGGGATCATTACCGAAGTCCAGCTCCGCCTGCACGGGCGACCGGACAGTGTTTCGGCCGCGATCTGTCAGTTCGAGAACCTGCATGACGCCATTCAGACCGCCATGGAAATCGTACAGTGCGGCATCCCCATCACCCGCGTGGAACTGATGGACAGTGTGCAGATGGCCGCTTCCATCCAGTATTCCGGCCTGAACGAATATCAGCCCCTGACCACGCTATTCTTTGAGTTCACGGGCTCGCCCGCAGCCGTACGCGAGCAGGTCGAGACGACAGAAGCCCTTGCGTCCGGTAATAACGGTCTGGGCTTTGCCTGGGCCGAAAGTCCCGAAGACCGCACCCGCCTGTGGAAGGCGCGGCATGATGCCTACTGGGCCGCGAAGGCCATCGTTCCGGGAGCGCGCGTTATTTCCACGGACTGCATCGTCCCGATTTCCCGTCTGGGCGAACTGATCGAGAGCGTGCATCGCGATATTGAAGCCTCCGGCCTGCGCGCGCCTCTTCTGGGTCATGTGGGCGATGGCAATTTCCATACGCTCATCATCACGGACGACACTCCCGAAGGGCACCAGCGTGCCCTGGATCTGGACCGCAGGATCGTGGCCCGCGCCCTGTCGCTGAACGGGTCGTGCAGCGGGGAACATGGCGTGGGCATGGGCAAGCTGGAGTTTCTGGAAACCGAGCATGGGCCAGGAAGCCTCAGCGTGATGCGCGCCCTGAAGAACACGATGGACCCGCACCATATCCTCAACCCCGGCAAACTCCTGCCGCCCGGGCCTGTTTACACGGGCTGAGCTTTCGGAGATCTTTCAGCCGCCTTTCTTTCCAGCCCTGCCGGATTTCAGCATCATGCCGTCACTCTCCAGCCTCTGCCCCGATATCGTCCTGATCGGCGCCGGGATCATGAGCTCCACGCTTGCCGCCCTGCTGCGCGAGCTGGACCCGTCGCTTTCGATGGTGATGTTCGAAACCCTCTCCGACTGCGGGCAGGAAAGCTCTTATGCCTGGAACAATGCCGGGACCGGACATGCAGGCAACTGCGAACTGAACTACACGCCCCAGCGCGCGGATGGCAGCGTCGATATCTCCAAGGCGCTGGCCGTCAATACGGAATTCGACCTCTCCCGGCAGCTCTGGGCCCACTGGGTGCGTGAAGGCCGCATTGCCGATCCGGCCGCGTTCGTTCAGCCCTGCCCGCATATCAGTCTGGTCTGGGGTGCGGAGAATGTGGCGTTCCTCAAGGCCCGCTATGAGGCCATGGTCGCCCATCACTGCTTTGCCGACATGGAATATAGCGATGACCCGGCCGTCATCGCGCAATGGGCCCCGCTCGCCATGGCTGGACGCGATACGACACAGCCCATCGCGGCCACGCGCATCAAAGAAGGCACAGACGTCAATTTCGGTGCCCTGACCCACGCCCTGACCGCATCGCTCAAGACCGACCGTAACGTCTCCATCCACTACAACCATCGCGTCACGGATCTGACCCGAACCGAAGGCGGCCGCTGGCGTGTTACGGCAACGGATACTGAAAGCGGTCACGCCACAACGGTCCTGACGCGCTTCGTGTTCATCGGCGCAGGCGGCAATGCCCTGCCGCTTCTGCAGGCGTCCGGCATCCCCGAAGCATCGCATTATGCTGGCTTCCCGGTCAGCGGACTCTGGCTGCGCTGCACTGATCCGGCCATCACACGCCAGCATCATGCCAAGGTTTACGGCAAGGCTCCCGTCGGCTCCCCGCCCATGTCCGTCCCGCATCTCGATACCCGTGTGATCGACGGAAAATCCTGCCTGCTGTTCGGGCCCTATGCCGGTTTCTCCACGAAATTTCTCAAAAGCGGGTCGTGGACGGATTATTTCCGCTCCCTGACGCCGAAAAACATCATTCCTGCCCTGACGGCCGGAAAAGACAATCTCGGCCTGCTGGATTATCTCGTGAAACAGGTCATCCAGACCAACGAGGCGCGTTTCCGGGCCCTTCTGGACTTTTATCCGACCGCGCGCCCCGAGGACTGGAGCAAGGTCGTGGCCGGGCAGCGGGTGCAGATCATCCGGCCCGATAGCGGCCTGCACGGAAAACTCCGCTTCGGCACCGAACTCGTCAAAAACGCCGACCGCTCTCTTGTCGCGGTGCTGGGTGCCTCCCCCGGCGCCTCCATCGCGGCCTCCGTGGCACTTCAGGTCGTGCAGGACTGCTTCCCCGAGCGCCTCATGGAAGGCGACTGGCTGCCTCGTCTGCGGCAGGTTTTCCCCGCCTATGGCGTGGATCTGACACGGGATGCAGCAGCCTGCGCAACGCTGCGCCAGCACACGGCGCGTGTCCTGGGGATCGCCAGCGAGGCCGGATAATCACCTTTTTAAGGACGGATTGTGTTCATGAGACGTTACAGACCTGTTCCGGCCTGATATGATGAATGTGATTTTATAGTCATCTGTTTGCTTTCACGCTCAGGAATCGATTTGAGACATGACTGATGGTCCGGGCTCCGTGATCCCCACCGCCTTGCCGCAGAGTTCAAAACGACGGGATAATTCGGCCCGCCAAAAACAGATCCTCGACGTTCTTCTCGAAACCGGTAGCGCTACGATCGAAGGTCTGGCCGAGCGTTTCGATGTCAGCCGCATGACGATCCACCGCGACGCGCATGCGCTGGTCCAGCAGGGTCTGATCGACAAGCTGCATGGCAGCATCGTTCTGCGCAACAAGGTTACAACACAGAAAACCGTCAATTTCCGCCGCTCGCGGGCGACGGATCTCAAGGACGCCATCATCCAGCGAGCCATCTCGCTGATCCAGCCCGAGCAGGTTCTGGTTCTGGACGATTCCACGACCGTCGCCGCGATGCTGCCCCTGCTCCCGGCTCTGGCCCCCCTGACGATCATTACGAACGCCGTCGGCGTGATCCAGGCACTATCGCCCTATCCCAACCTGAAGCTGATCTGTCTTGGCGGCGACTACAATCCGCCGCGCAACGCATTTTTCGGTCTGGTCTGTGAACAGGCAGCACAGTCGCTGCGGGCGAACATGATGTTCCTCTCGACATCCATCATCCACAACGGAACCGCGTTCCAGAACGATCAGGACGTGGTGAAGGTCAAGCGGGCCATGATGGACATCGCGGATCAGTGCGTCCTGCTGGTGGACAGCACGAAGTTCCGCAAGGGCGGGCTGCACCGTCTGGCGTCCCTGTCGGAGTTTGACCGGGTTCTGACGGACTCCCATCTCAAGCCGTCCATTGCCAAGGCCCTGGCGCAGGACGACGTGAAGCTCGAAATCTGCACCTGACTCCCGTTCTCAGGCGTCGGGCAGCGCCTGCATGAACTGTTTCAGATTTCCGCGGAGCGCCTTTTCGAACAGGGTAAGGGTTTCGCTGCCGACATAATGCTCCACGCCTTCGGCATCGACGCGGGCATTTTCCTCGCTCACGCCCAGCGCCAGCAGGAACGCTTCCACGATCCGGTGCCGGTGCCGCGCCCTGTCCGCCATGTCCTGCCCGGCGGGCGTGAGGAAAACACCCCGATAGGGCTTCTGCGTCACATAGCCCTCCGTCGCAAGGCGGGCGAGCATCTTCGCCACCGTCGGCTGTGACACGCCCAGACGCCCGGCGATATCGACCTGACGGGCCTCCTGCCCCTCGGACAGCAGATCCGAGATCAGTTCCACATAGTCCTCGACCAGCACATTGCGCCGCGCCTCGCGATTGGCGCGGAACCCTTCGGAATGGGTTTCGACGTCAGGCAGCGTCTCCTTGGGCGCGATATCCCTGAGACGTCTTTTCCGTTCCATGCGCCGTCCTGTACCTCCATGCCAAAAACATTATTCACGGCGGAATAAAACATTCCCGACATGTGTGCCAGTAGGATCCATCACGTTTTCCCAATATCCTCGTTTTTCATGATACTCATCAATATAGCACATTGAATATTCGTCTCCGATGGGATTGAATACCCTCCTGATGTCAGACACCTCTTCACCCCGCGTGCCATCCCCGGCCATCCGCCCGAGCCTGCCCGATGCCTTCTCCAGCATCCGGGTTCCGGGAGCGGACGCATCCTGGTTCAGGCGCTTCCTGGCTTTTGTGGGGCCGGGGTTCATGGTTTCGGTCGGGTATATGGACCCAGGCAACTGGGCCACGGACCTTCAGGGCGGATCGCGCTACGGCTATACGCTGCTCTGCGTCATCATGCTGTCGAACCTGATGGCGATCCTGCTTCAGGCGCTTTCCGCCCGCCTCGGGATCGCGACGGGGCGGGATCTGGCGCAGGCGTGCCGGGATCATTTCTCGCCGGGCGTGAACATCGTGCTGTGGCTGGCCTGCGAGCTGGCCATCATCGCCTGCGATCTGGCGGAAGTGATCGGCACGGCGGTGGCGCTTCAGCTTCTGTTCGGGCTCCCCCTTCTGGGCGGCGCGCTGCTTTCCATTCTGGATGCGCTGGTCGTGCTGCTGCTGATGAACCGGGGCTTCCGGTATCTGGAAGCGTTCGTGATCGCGCTTTTAGGCATCATCGCACTGTGTTTCGGCATCCAGATTGTCGCCGCGGCCCCGCCCGTACACAGCATTCTGGCCGGCCTCCTTCCCGATCCGAAAATCGTGACGACACCGGGCATGCTCTATGTCGCCATCGGCATCATCGGTGCCACGGTCATGCCGCATAATCTGTATCTGCATTCCTCGATCGTGCAGACCCGAGCCTATAAACGCACGCCGGCCGGCCGCCGGGACGCGATCCGCTGGACGACCTGGGACAGCACGATTGCCCTGACGCTGGCGCTGTTCATCAACGCGGCGATCCTGATCGTAGCGGCCGCAGCGTTCCACACTTCCGGCCATCAGGACGTAGCGGAAATCCAGGATGCCTACAGGCTGCTTTCCCCGATCCTCGGGCTTGGCATGGCGTCCACGCTGTTCGCACTCGCTCTTCTGGCGGCAGGCACGAACTCGACGATCACCGGCACGCTGGCCGGACAGATCATCATGGAGGGCTTCCTGCACCTCCGCATCCCGCACTGGGCACGGCGTCTTCTGACCCGCGGGCTGGCGATCGTGCCCGTGGCGATCGTCACGCTGATCTATGGCAACCAGGGCGTGGGCGATCTGCTGATAGCCAGTCAGGTTATCCTGTCGCTGCAACTGCCCTTTGCCGTCATACCGCTGGTCATGTTCGTCTCGGACCGACGGAAAATGGGCGAGTTCGTGATTTCAACACCCGTTCGCATAATCTCATGGGGCGTTGCCGGACTGATCCTGCTGCTGAACTTCAAGCTGCTTTACGACACGCTGGCGGGCTGAGCGTCAGGTCGGATTGGCGACCCACGGGTTCGCGCGGAAAACCGACCAGCCCGTATGCTGCACAAGCCGTTCTAGCGCACGCGTTCCCAGCAGGGAGTTGCCCTGCGCGTTCAGTCCCGGCGACCACACGGCAATAGACGCCACACCCGGCGCAATAGCGAGGATGCCGCCCCCGACGCCGGATTTTCCCGGCAGACCGACACGGATGGCAAAGGCGCCGGAGCCGTCATAATGGCCGCACATCATCATCAGCGCGAGGATCGTCTGGGCATTGCGCTCCGACATGATGCTCTCGCCCGTGAGCGGGTTCCGGCCGCCCGTCATCAGACAGGTCCCGACCTGCGCCAGCTGATGACAGCTCATGGTGAGCGCGCATTGATGGAAATAGAAATCCAGCGTGTCCTCGACCACATTGCGGATATTCCCGAAGGTCCGCATGTAGTTCGCCAGCGCCATGTTGCGAAAACCGGTCTCACGTTCCTGCCGGGCGACATCGGTATCGATGTCGATCGAGGACGGATCGCTCACCAGCGGACGCAGGAACTCCAGCAGACGTGTCTGGGCATTCTCGCGGCCATAGCGCGAGACCAGAATGTCAGCGATGACAATGGCACCCGCATTGATGAACGGATTACGGGGTATGCCGTGTTCGTTTTCAAGCTGGACGATGGAATTGAACGCGCTGCCCGACGGCTCCTGACGCACCCGCCCCCACAGTTCGTCACCCATGGCATTGAGCGCCATACTCAGGCTGAAAACCTTGGACACGCTCTGGACCGAGAACGGGACTTCCGCATCCCCGACCGTATGCGTCTCCCCGTCCATGCCCACAACGGCCATGCCAAACCGGTTCAGATCCACCCGTGCGAGCGGGGGAATGTAATTGGCGACCGTACCCCGTTCGGAGGCCGTGCGCATTTCCTCTGCGATCGAGACGATAATGGACGCAACTGTGCTCATGGGGCTCCGGACTATGAAACGCGATGTGACTGAAAGAACAGAAGTTTCACAGGCAGGTGAGCCCGTGAGCAACCCGCAGGATCATACGGAGCGATATGCGTTCAAAGCATGGCTGAAAGACAGTTTCCTCTCGCCATGCAGATCGCGTCAGGGAGAAATGACCCGGTGAAGGACCACCTGCCCCACAATCACCAGAGCGGGCGATTTCACCCGTGCCTCCGCCGCCTGCTGCGCGATGGTGGTCAGCGTTCCGGTAAAGACCCGCTGTGTAGGCTGCGTACCCCGTTCCACGACCGCCACCGGCCAGTCAGCCGGCAGCCCTTTTCCCAGCAGTCCAGCGGCAAGCTGCGGCAGGGTCGAAATCCCCATATAGATCACAACAGTCTGGCGGCGATCGGCCATGTCATCCCAGGGCAGGTCCAGAACACCATCGGCCTTTGCATGCCCGGTTACGAACAGGCAGGCCTGCGCGCAGTCCCGATGCGTCAGGGGAATGCCGGAATAGGCGGCACATCCATTGGCTGCGGAAATGCCCGGAACCAGCCGGAACGCAACCCCGGCCTCGACCAGAGCTTCAATTTCCTCACCGCCGCGCCCGAAAATGAACGGATCACCGCCCTTAAGACGCAGGACGCGCTCGCCAGCCTGCGCGCGGTGAACCATTTCGCGGTTGATGTCGTCCTGTGGCAGGGCATGGCGGTCCCGCTGCTTGCCGACGAAGACGAGTTCGGCATCCCGCCGCACCATGTCCAACAGCGCCGGTGAGACCAGGTTGTCGTAGAGAACGGAATCCGCATTCTGCATCAGGTGCAGCGCCTTGAGGGTCAGCAGATCCGGATCACCGGGACCAGCCCCGACGAGCCAGACCTCTCCCGACTTGCGCTCCCCGTCCAGCAGCGCCTCCAGACGCGTATCCGCCCGGCTTTCATCACCAGAGCGCGCGGCTTCCGCGCCGGGATCATCCAGAAAATCCTCCCAGAGGCGTTTGCGGTCCTGAACATTGGGATAGCGCCCCGAGACGAACGCCCGACGCGACTGCATATAGGCCGCCAGACGGCCTGTGCCTTCGGGCAGCAGTGTCTCGATCTGTTCGCGCAGGCGGCGCGCCAGAACAGGGGCCGCGCCTCCGGTGGAGACGGCCACGCGCACCATGCCCCGGCGCACCTGAGCAGGCGTGATGAAGCTGGAAGGCCCGGGATCATCCACCGCGCAGGCAGGGATATTCAGTGCATCAGCGAGCGCCGCAACCTGACGGTTGGTATCCCGGCTGTCGGTCGCGGCATAGACCAGCCGGCAGCCCGGAAGCAGACGGCGCAACACCGCCTCATCCGCGCGTTCGCCCACATGACGGACCCTGCCGCTCTCAACCCAGCCGTGCATGACCGGGTGCAGTTTTTCGGCCAGGACGTCGATCCGCGCTCCGTGATCGAGCAGCAGCCCTCCCTTGTTGACGGCGATTTCTCCGCCGCCCACGAGCAGGACCCGCGCGCCCGAAAGCCGGATGGAAATGGGAAACCAGCCGCCGTCCTGAGAGAAATCCGGGCGGGAAGGGTGAGTCTGGGTGTTCATCGAGGCACGGATTTTCCGGATCGGGGGAGACGCTTGCGTGCCGCATTCAGCGACAGGCTGGCCGGAAGGTCAAATCCGGCAGTTCCGTGCCTTCAGGTTGCGGGACGTGCCTTTGCCCGACACGTCCCGGCGGGCGCTGTTACCAGCGGCCCTGTCCCCCCTGACCGCCGCCCATGCCGCCGCCATTCATGCCGCCCATACCCTGGCCGCCACCCATGCCACCCTGACCGTAACCGCGGTCGTCGCCACGATGATGGTGATGCCCGCCGCCGCGACGGTCATCATAAGGGCCGTCACAGGCGGTCAGAGACAGGGTCAGGCCGGCTCCGAGAGCCACAGCAAGAATCTTCTTCATAAGATGCTCCATCAGCAATATTTCGGTTCCGAGAATGCCGGATGAAATGCGGTATTCTCAAGGACAGGAACGTAACGGACAATGACAGTCCCGCGTTTTGCAGGGATATTCCGGCAGACCGATGCGTGGAAATGCTATAACCGTTCGCGAACAGAGGTCCTGTTGACTGGCGCTCCCGGACCGCACTTCTTTTCAGGAAAGAGGTTTCATGGCTCGGTTGATGGTAAAAATCTTCAAGTCCATTCAGGAGGGGCCCGGTTTTCTTGTGTTACTGGGGCTTCTGGTCGCTGCGGTCTTTGTGGGATATGAAGTCCTGCATGTGCTGGTCGGATGAGGCTTCCGCCACCGCCGCGATGCGCATCGCCACAGACAGGACCCCAGCATGACAAAAGGCGATCTTGAAAAGCGTCTCGACTTTCTCCGGGAAGCGTCACGCCTCAAGGACATCCTGAGACGGACCTACACCCATGGCGGCCAGACCGAAAGCACGGCGGAGCATACCTGGGCGCTCTGCCTTCTGGTCATGACCTTTGCCGACCAGCTTGAGGGCATAGACCTTCTGAAACTGTTGAAAATCTGCATCCTTCATGATCTGGGGGAAGCCATCCACGGCGATGTGCCCGCGATCTCCCTGCACGCCTCGGCCAACAAGTCCGCGCAGGAACGCGAGGATCTGCTGACGATCATGGCACCGCTTCCGAACGAGCTTCAGGCCGAGTTTCTCGCGCTGTGGGACGAGTATGAAAACGCGGCCTCTCCCGAAGCCCGGCTGGCCAAGGCCTTCGACAAGATCGAGACCATCAGCCAGCATAATGCCGGTCTCAATCCGGATGATTTCGACCATACGTTCAATCTGACCTATGGCCGCAAATATACCGATGCCACCGAACTGACCCGCCAGATCCGTGCCATTCTCGATGAGGAAACGCGGCGGAACATGATGCGAAACCGGAACATGATTCCGGGTTGAACGGTCCTTTGTGCTCGACACCGTAACATAAATCTGCCAGAAACGGCTCCAGATGGCCGTCCTCTGTTACGACGATATTTCAGATTCGTGACATTCTGCATCCGACGCAAACATTTCAGGCCCATACAAGACACAGGAGCCGGCAAGTGCGCGCATGCCAGATCATGACCTGAACCCCCCGGCAGCACCGGCACGGCCGGGGCTGTGTCCGGCTCTCGGTCTCGTCTGGAGCCTCGGCAGCCTCCTCTCCGCTCCGTCCGCCCTCGCGCAGACCGCTGCGAACACCCTCACCAGGCCATCCACCATCCGGAGCAGCGCGGCGACCGTGACCACATCCTCTACGTCCATCAATGGCGGCGAGAAGATCGAAGTCAAAGCCCATAAATCTGCCAACGCCGTGCTTGGCGACGCCCGGCCGATCATGCGGATCCAGGCCGATGAAATCCGCTCTTATGGTGTCGATACCGCAGCGGATCTGCTGACGGCCATTGCGCCGGAAACCCGTTCAGGACGCGGCGCGACCGGCAACACGCCGGTCGTCCTGCTGAATGGCAAGCGCATTTCGGGGATGCAGGACGTCAATGACCTTCCCTTCGAGGCCATCGCGCGGGTCGAGATCTTCACCGAGGAAGAAGCCCTGCGCTACGGCTATCCGGCTGACGAGCGCGTGGTGAACATCATTACCGTAAAGCATTTCCGGGCCCTGCGGATGCGGGCCTATGGCAGCACCTCCACGGATGGCGGAGGCGATGACGGTGTTCTGGGCGCCAGCTTCACGAAGCTCTCCGGGGAGCGGCGGATCAATCTGAGCGCACGCTATGAGGCACAGGCGCGTCTTCTGGACAGCGACCGTGGCGTCACGCCCCCTTCCGCCAGCAGTCTCTATTCCAATGCCGGCAACGTCACATCCACGGATGGCGGCAGTCTCGACCCGGCGCTTGATGCGCTCGTCGGGCAGAGCGTGACGTCCGCTGGCGTGCCGTCGCTCGCATCGAGGCAGATCCCGACCCTTCAGGATTTCACGACTTATGCCAATGCACCGCATGTCAGTTCAGACGCCTCGGATTACAGCCTTCAACCCGGAACGCATGAGCTGAAACTCAACGGGGTCTATGCGGACCAGATCTTCAGGAGCGTCTCCGCCTCCTTCAACGCCAGTTACACCCATAGCAATTCCGAAAGCCTTCAGGGACCGGCCCGCGGCATCCTGACCCTCCCGTCCGGCAGCCTTTACTCACCGTTCTCGCAGGACACGCTCCTGTACCGGGACTACACCAACGTCTCCGCGCTTCAGCAGAGATCCCATACGGAGTCCGTTCATGCCGGGCTGAATTTCAATGGCGACGCGGGGAACTGGAAGTGGAACAGCACCGGAAGTTTCGACCGCTCCATCACCGCGACCAACAGCCAGACCGGGCTTGATCTGAGCGCCGCCCAGACGGCCCTGACAGCCGGACTGACCGATTTCGATCCGTTCTCGGAAGTGGACCGGAGCTGGCTGAACAGCCGGCTGGTCAATCAGGGTCATACCACCGGCACGACCGGCAGGATCAGCGGTCTGGTCTCCGGCCCGCTGTTCTCCCTGCCCGCCGGCGATGTCTCGACCAGCATTGCCCCCACCGGAACCCTGACCGAACAGAACGCGACATCCATCAACCAGGGCAAGCTGCAACGGACCCATATCAGCCGGTATGTCGGCACCCTTCAGATCAACGGCGACATTCCCGTTGCCAGTGCGCGCAAGCATGTCCTGTCGTTCCTGGGAAAGCTGGATGCGAACGTCAACGGCGCCGTCAGTCAGGTGTCCCATTTCGGAACGCTCGGGACGATCGGCGGCGGCGTGACATGGGAGCCCGTCTCCTGGGTCCAGTTCCCCTTCTCCGTGACCGACCGGACAGAAGCGCCCAGCGCCACCAGTCTCGTCGCCCCGCAGATCGAGACCCCCAACGTCACGACCTATGACTATGTCACGGGACGCTCCGTACAGGTGACGACCATTTCGGGCGGCAACCGGAACCTGCGCGCGGCGGACCGGCACGAGATCAGTATCGGCACGATCCTTTCCCCGACCTTCCTCGACGGCGCCCGGCTGCATGTCAATTATGTCCGGGACCGCAACCACAACCCGGTCATGAGCCTGCCGACCGCGACGGCGGCCATCGAGGAAGCCTTTCCGGACCGTTACCAGCGCAATTCGGACGGGATCCTGAATGTCGTCGATATCCGCCCCGTCAATGCGCTCATGGAAAAGCGCAATGAATGGAACGCGACCTTCTCGTTTTCCAGACCTCTCGGGAAAAAGCCCGAAGGAAAAGGTGGCAAACATGGCGCTGGCGGCCGGTATTACATCGTTCTGACGCAGGTCTGGCGCCTCAAGGACACGGTACAGCTTCGCTCGGGCCTGCCGCCAATCGATCTGCTCAATGGCGGAACGCTTGGGGGCACCGGGGGGCAGCCACGTCATGAAGTCGAGCTTCAGGGAGGCGTCTTCAAGAACGGACTGGGCTTCCGCCTCGTCACCAAATGGCAGTCCGCGACCTCCACCCTCGCAAGCTCCCACGCCAACAGCCTGTTCTTCAGCGATCTGGCGACCGTGGATATGACGGCCTTCGCCGATCTGGGAGAAATCCCCCGCTGGCAGAACCGGAACTGGGCCAGGAATTTCCGGGTCATGGTCTCGGTCAGCAACCTGTTCAACAGCCGCATCCGCGCCCGCAACGGCTTGGGCATCACACCCGCCGGCTATGAACCGGCCTTTCTCGACCCGCTCGGACGGACCATCTCGTTTTCCATCCGCAAATCGGTCTGACCCGGCTCAGTCATCCGACACATAGTCACGGTGGAAACGGCTCCCCAGCGCCGTCAGGACCTCGTAGCCGATCGTCCCTGCCGAACGCGCCAGCGCATCCACATCCTGCGCCGGTCCCAGCACCGACAGCACGTCCCCCGCTTTCAGACCGGCAGGCGCATCGGTCAGATCAACGGAAATACTGTCCATCGAGACACGTCCGATGACCGGAAGCCGGGTCTGCCCATACCAGACAGCGCCCTGCCCGGCCTGGGCCCGGAAGAACCCGTCCGCATAACCAAGCCCCAGCGTGGCGATCCGGGTGGGCTTCGTGGCTGTCCAGCCCAGCCCGTATCCGACGCGGTCTCCAGCCTGCACCGTCCGGATCTGCACGATCCGCGCATCGAGCGAGACGACAGGCTTCAGGGCGCGGCTCCCTTCGAAAGGCGCGATCCCATAAAGGGCAGCACCCGGACGGATCAGCTCAAAATGGTAGTCCGGGCCAAGGAAAATCCCCGAAGAAGCCGCCAGGGAGCGCGGTACGCCCGGAAAGCAGGCGGCCATTTCAACAAAATGCTTCCGCTGCATCGCGTTGGCGGGATTGTCCGGCGTATCCGCACAGGCCAGATGGCTCATCACCAGTTGCAGGTTCAGCCCTTCGAAAACCGAACGCTCCTGAAGGTCCTGATTACTCAGGCCAAACCGGGACATCCCGGTGTCGAACTGGAGCGCTGCGGGAAAAGCACAGCCCCTTTCCCTGCAAAATCGCTGCCAGCTTTGAATCTGTTCGAGATCGTTGAGAACGGGAATCAGGCCATGGGCCTGCATGCTGCCTTCACAGCCCGGCATGAAGCCATGCAGCACGAAAATGCGGACTTCGGGAAGCGTGGCCCGCAAGGCGATCCCCTCGTCGAGATGCGCCACGAAGAATGTTCCCACCCCCCGTGCAGCCAGAACAGACGCCACGCGATCCGCGCCCAGCCCATAGGCATCGGCCTTGACGACGGCCGCACATTCCGCGCCGGCGCCAAGAGCGGCAACGAGATCATAATTTTCTGCGATGGCCCGAAGGCTGACACCCAGCCACGCTCCGGCCCGTGCCGATGCTGCGTCCTGAAAAACTGTTTGCATGAGGCTGCCCAAAAGACTGCAATGCTTTCTTATGGCACTCCAGTCCCATGAAGCAATGTCATGCCCTTCTTTTCACACCGGACTTTTCACATCGGGAATTCTGCGCAACAAGACGCCATGCGTTGCATGCGAATGCAATCTTCGGTCACAAAAAGTGAGTTCAGATTTCCGGGGAAACGCCTATTTCTGGTGCCCAACGGAGTTAACGGCAAGACTGTCACGAAAGTTTCCATAAATTGATGTCAGACGACTCATCGTCTTCTCAGGCTGCAAGACCCGGCGGTGTCCAGCGCGTCATGAGCAATCTGGGCGTCCTTCTGGGAGGACGCGCAGTCAACGCTCCGCTGAGCCTCATCCATATCTGGATGGCGACCCATCTGCTGGGGAGCTACAGCTTCGGACTCGTCGCGATGATGTACGCCTTCGCACGGACGATGGGCGACATCGTGGATTTCCAGTCCTGGCAGACCGTTCTGCATTATGGCCTGCGCCCCCTAACGCAGGGCGACCGTCGCGGTTTCCAGAAAATCGTCTCCTTCAGTCTGCTGCTGGACAGTGCCGGCGGTCTGCTGGGTTTTGGCGGGGGCGTTCTCATCAGCGTTCTGGCCATGAATCTTCTGGGCTGGCCGCCTGAGATCCACGTCATCGGCGTGGTCTACTGCGTCTCCATCCTTTTCATGGCATCCGCTACCGCAACGGGCCTGCTGAGGGTTTTCGACCGGTACGACCTGCTGGCCGTACAGGGCACCGTGGCCACCATCGTCCGCGTAATCGGTACGGCCTCGATGGCTCTGGGCTGGGCATCCGTGACGGCGCTTGCCAGTGTCTGGATCGCAGCGGAAGTGGCAGCCTGGGGCACGATCTTTTTCATGGCGGCGCGCGAGATGTATCGCCGGGACCTGATCCGCGGCCTCTTTCATGAAATGCGCGGCATCCTGCCCGAAATCCTGAGCGGACAGTTTTTCCGCACCTATCCCGGGATATGGCGTTTCGCGCTGAACACGAACCTCAATTCCACGCTCGCCCTCGCCTTCGGCCATATCGGCACCCTCGTGGTCGGCGCCTTCGTCGGCCCGACGAGCGCCGGCTATTACCGGATCGCAAGCCAGATCGCGGCCGGGATCGCCAAGCCCGCGACCCTGATCCAGACGACCGTCTATCCCGAAATGGCCCGGCTGTGGCGCGACAGGGCCATGAACCGGCTGTATCGCCTGACCGGCCAGATTGCCTTGATGGCTGGCGGAATCGGTACGGCCCTGCTCCTGCTGACACTGTTCGCCGGACGCCCGCTCCTTCAGCTTTATATCGGCCACGAGGGGGCGACAGAGGCCCTCCCCGTCACGCTGTGGCTGCTGGCCGCTGAGGTGGTCACCGTCTGGGGCCTGCCGCTGGAGCCGCTGCTGTTCACGACGAACCGCTCCGGCGCCGCAATCGGCGCCCGTATTCTGGAATGTACCTTCTTCCTCCCGGCCCTGGTGATGATGGTTCGTCATTACGGACTGAGTGGCGTCGGGCCGGCGACGTTATGTGGGGTCACCCTTCTTATCACGATCCAGCTTGTCTTCGTGATCCGCACGGCCCGCAGCCCTGAGAGACTGGAGTCCGGGGGACTTGCGGCATGAAGGTAGCTTTTCCCCTCATCGGCCAGCGTCACCAGACCCTGCACGCCCTGCCGATCGCACTGGAAGTTTCCGCGCGTCATCCTGACGTCGCGGTCCATGTCTCATGCCTGACCGTGAGCCATCTCGAACTGGCACGCTCACTGGCCACGCTCTATCCGGAAGCCCGGGTGCAGTTCGATCTGCTCCCGATCTCCCCCAGGCTCCGCCGCCGGATCGAACTGCACGGGCTTCGGGTGGTGGACCGCCTGATCGGGCTTTTCGCCTCCCGGCATTATTTCCGGACCTTCGATGCGATCATCGTGCCGGAAGCGACGTCCCTGCAACTCCGCCGCATGGGCGTGCGGCGTCCGAAGATGATCTGGACGGGCCATGGCGCCGGTGACCGGGCGATCGGTTTTGCCCGCCATCTCGGGAAGTTCGATTTCCTGCTGGTTCCCGGACGCAAGGTGGAACAGCGCATGCTCGAAAAGGGCATCATCCGCCCCGGCGCCTATCATCGAGGCACTTATGCCAAGTTTGATCTCGTACGGCGCATGGACGCGAAACGGCCAAAGCTCTTCAACAACGACCGGCCGACGATCCTGTATAATCCACATTTCCTGCCCCGCCTGTCTTCATGGCCGGAGATGGGCCATCAGGTCCTGCGTTTCTTTGCCACGCAGGATCGCTACAATCTTGTTTTCGCACCGCATTTCCGTCTCTTCGACAATCACCGCGAAGAGGGGGAAGCCCTGAGGCGCCAGTATGGAGATCTGCCACACATGCTGATCGACCCGGGGAGCCACCGGAGCATCGACATGACCTATACGATGGGGGCGGACCTCTATCTGGGGGATGTCAGCAGCCAGGTGGCCGAGTTCATGATCCGCCCGCGCCCTTGTCTCTTTCTCAACGCCCACCATGTCAAATGGCATGGAAATCCGAACTACCAGTTCTGGACGCTGGGGCCAGTGACGGAAAATGTATCGGATCTGGGCTCCAAGATAGAGAATGCTTTCGAAACGCATCCTCGTTTTCTTGAGGCGCAGCGCCAATATGTATTAGAGACATTCGAAACACTGGGCGATGAGCCCACTGCTCCCGCTGCCGCGGATGCAATTGTCGATTTTCTGAAAAGGGCTGCCTGATGTCAGGTAATCCAAACGGAGCTAGTCCAGGTTTGACCGAGGCCAACCAGAACCCAACCGCCAATCCCGTTCCGACGCCAAGCCGCTCCGGCCTGGAAAGACGCTACGGAGATTTCCCCAGCTTTGCGGCCGCCCTTGATTACGCGGCCCAGGGTAAGAGCGGATTCAACATCTATTCCGGCCGGGGGCAGCTTCTCGAGGCATTGCCATACCGTCTGCTGCGCGAGCAGGCCCGTTCCATGGCCTGCCGCCTGCTGGGTCTTGGTCTGGTCCCGGGCGATCGCGTTGCGATCGTGGCGGAAAGCGATGGGGACTTCGCCCGGATCTTCTTCGGCTGCCAGTATGCAGGCCTAGTCCCGGCGCCACTCCCCCTGCCGGTCGCCTTCGGCGGACGCGAGGGTTATGTGACGACGCTGCGCGGCATGATCCAGAGCGCTGCGGCCCGCGCCGTTGTGGTGCCAGACGTGATCGGAAGCTGGACGGCGGATATCGTCGATGGTCTCGATCTGGTCTTCGGCGGCTCGCCGGCCGATCTGTACCGTCACGCCGAAGCCCGCGTCGAGCTGCCAGAAATCTCCCCGACAGCCCTGTCCTATCTGCAGTTTTCCTCGGGCAGCACACGCTTTCCGATGGGTGTTTCAGTCACGCAGGCAGCCGGCATGGCCAATGCCCGCGCCATCGCCCGCGACGGTCTTCACGTCTATCCGGCCGAAGACCCGCGCGATGACCGCTGCGTCTCCTGGCTGCCGCTCTATCATGACATGGGGCTGGTCGGCTTCTTCCTGACGCCCCTGACCTGTCAGCTTTCCGTCGACCTTCTGCCCACCCGCGAATTCGCGCGTCGTCCGCATGTCTGGCTGGACCTGATTTCCCGCAACCGCGGCACGATCGCCTACAGCCCGTCCTTCGGCTACGAACTCTGCTCCCGCCGCAGCGGTCAGGCCGATCTCGACCTGTCGTGCTGGCGCATTGCCGGTATTGGCGGCGACATGATCCGCCATCATATCCTCGAAGGTTTTGCGGAGCGTTTCGCCTCGAACGGCTTTCGGGCCACCTCCTTCGTCGCGAGCTACGGCATGGCCGAGGCGACACTTGCCATCAGCTTCGCCCCGCTCAACACCGGCATCCAGACCGACACGATCGATCTGCGCCGCCTTGAGAAGGACGGCATTGCCGAGCCTTCCAACGATCCGTCCCATCCGCTGCGGACCTTCGTCCTGTGCGGCGAGGCCCTTCCCGATCATCAGATCGAAGTCCGCGACGCCGCAGGACATGATCTGGCGGACCGGCAGGTCGGCACCGTCTATGTCCGTGGACCGAGTCTCATGTGCGGCTATTTCCGCCGTCCCGACGAGACCGAGGCCGTCCTCGATGCGGATGGCTGGCTGAACACGGGTGATCTTGGCTATCACCTCAATGGCCAGATCGTCGTTACCGGCCGCGCCAAGGACCTGATCATCATCAACGGCCGCAACATCTGGCCGCAGGATCTGGAATGGTCCGCCGAAAGCGAGATCCCGAGCCTGCGTTCGCGTGACGTGGCCGTCTTCTCAGTGGATGGCGACGAAGGCGAGAAGATCGTCGCACTCGTCCAGTGCCGCGCGACCGAGGATGAGAGCCGCAACCAGCTCCGCGACGAGGTCACGAGTCTGTTCCGCCGCCAGCACGGCGTGGATGTCGACGTCATTCTTGTGCCGCCCCGCACGCTTCCCCAGACCTCGTCGGGCAAGCTGACCCGCGCGAAGGCCAAGACCATGCTGCTCTCCGGTCAGTTCGAGCAGCAGCCCGAAACCACGTCTTCGGTCGCCTGATCCCGGACCGGCTCCGACCGCCCTGCTGCCTGAAGAGGCAAAGGGGTGGCGAAGGGGGCCGGTTTGGAGCATAAGGCTTGCCCAAGATTGCACAGACACCGAGAGTTGAAGTCCATGACTGACAGCGTCGCCGGTATTTCCGGAATGATCATTGAGAAACTGCTTGCCAATCCGAAAGTTCCCCGGGACATCGATGGCAACAGCAAGATTGTCGAAGACCTGGCCTTTGACAGCCTGGCCGTCATGAACTTCGTCATGGAAATCGAAGACGAGCTCGACGTCTCCGTCCCACTCGACAAGCTGGCCGATATCCGCACCATCAACGACCTTGCCGGCTGCCTGCACACGCTGAAGGTCGCCCACGCGTGACGGATATTTTCGCCAAGCACCAGGGGCTGCGCGAAGCCTATGAAGGCCTCACGGCCGCCTCCCCGCGCAACCCGTTCGAGGTCGTGATCGAACGTCCGATCTCCGCAAGCGTCGGGATCATCGAAGGGCGCGAGACGCTGCTCTTCGGGACCAACAACTATCTTGGTCTCAGCCAGTCGAAGAAAGCCATCGAAGCAGCCGTGGAAACGGCCGAGACGATGGGCGTCGGCACGACGGGCTCCCGCATTGCGAACGGCACCTTCGGTCTGCACCGCAAGCTGGAGGCAAAGCTCGCCGAGTTCTTCCGCCGCAAGCACTGCATGGTGTTCTCGACCGGGTATCAGGCCAATCTGGGCACGATCTCGGCTCTGGTGAACAAGGACGACGTCTTGCTGCTCGATGCGGACAGCCATGCCAGCATCTATGACGGCGCCAAGCTGTCCGGCGCGCAGGTCATCCGCTTCCGCCACAACGATCCGGTCGATCTAGAAAAGCGTCTGGCACGCCTGAAGGACCACCAGGGCGCCAAGCTCATCATCGCCGAGGGCATCTACTCCATGACGGGCAATGTCGCCCCGCTGGACAAGTTCGTCGACATCAAGACGCGCCACGGTGCGTATCTGATGGCTGACGAAGCCCATTCGTTCGGTGTCCTGGGTGCGCATGGCCGCGGCGTTGCGGAAATGCAGGGCTGCGAGGACGGGATCGACTTCGTGGTCGGGACCTTCTCCAAGTCCCTCGGAACCGTAGGCGGCTACTGCGTCACGAACCATGACGGCGTGGACCTGATGCGTCTGTGCTCGCGTCCCTACATGTTCACGGCGTCCCTGCCCCCGGAAATCATCGCAGCCACCATGGCGGCGCTTGAAGACATGCAGGCCCGCCCGGAACTGCGGACAAAGCTTCAGGAAAACGCAGCCCGTCTGCATGCGGGGCTCCAGAAGGTCGGCCTGAAAACGGGCGAGCACGTCTCCCCGGTGGTCGCCGTAACGCTGGAGACGGTGGATCAGGCCGTTGGTTTCTGGACCGCGCTGCTGGAAAACGGGGTCTATGTGAACCTCTCGCTCCCACCGGCCACGCCTGACAACCGGCCGCTGCTGCGCTGCTCGGTCATGGCGGCCCATTCCCCCGAAGAAATTGACCGCGCCGTGGCCCTCTTCGGCGAAGTCGCCAGACATTTCGGGCTATAATCCATAAAAAAGGGGAATCCACCGGATTCCCCTTTTTAATTCAGGCTTTCGACCGCCCCAGAAGGCCCCGCGCGCGCCACAGAAGCCGGGGCAGCATCACAAGCGGATGCCGGCTTTCGAAGGGCGACAGCTGCATGTCAAAACCCGTATGGCGCTGGATCTTCCAGGCCAGATAGGACGCGCCGTTTTCAAACGTGAAGGCGGCCTTCAGCAGTCTGGCCACATTGCGTGGACGTCCGGATGTCTGGATCAGCGCCCAGCGACGGGCCGCTTTCCGGCGAAGTTCCTCGTGAATGACGGGTTCAAGCCTGTCGCCATGAGCCGAGAACTGAAGATGTCCCCGTGCCCATCCCAGAGTCAGCAGGGCAGCGTAGCGCGCCTCCTGCCCTTCAAGAATGCTGTTACCCCGTCCCTTCTTCTCAACCCGCAGTTCGGACGCATAGGTACGGGCGAAAAGGGTCCGCCAGAACTCCAGCGCCGTCATGGACACATCGCCCAGAAGAGCCGCCCAGCACGCCGCCGTCGTCACACAGCCCGCGATCAGGGACAGAATGGCATCCGCGCTTTGCGTATCCCGCACCCAGACCAGCCGTACCGGCTGGCAGAACCGCGCCCAGATCGTCGTGTCGAGCGCGCCGAGCCCCGTTCGGGCTTCGAACTGCGCCCGTGACAGCACCGCGATCTTTGCTCTCAGAACCCGACCATCATGACGGAACTCGGAATAACGGACATTGGGTGGCAGGACGAGATTGCCGGTCCGGGCCACCAGTCCGCCCGCAAAGCCCGCGGCGTTTTCGGTAATGATATAGAAATCGAGAATACCGTCCGGATCAGCTTTGCGCAGAAGCGAGCCATAGAACAGTACGCCCAGCGGCAGGACGGGACAGGCACGGGCCAGCGCATCGGCAAAGTCGACCACGCCCGGATCGACCGGCGTCGTCAGTTCGCCGATCAGGCGCTGTTCGAGCGCGTCAGGCATGCAGAAACCGGAAGCGGGACGCACGCTCCAGACGCAGCACGCCGCCCGGTGCCGCGCTGAAGACTTCGCCATCGAGCACGAAATCGCTTTCCGTCACCAGCGTCATGTCGTCCGTCCGTCCGCTGACATAATCCGGGTGACGACGCAGCCAGCGCGGCGCGCGTCCGCACAGAAGGGCCGCCGTCGCCCGGAGCAGACTGTCCGGCCAGGCGCTCACGTCCAGATAGCGCAGTCCTTCGACATTGGGCTCGGCATCCCAGAAAGGCCAGATCCCGCGGGACAGGCGCGAAAGCCCTGTCGTCAGGAACATGAAGCTCTGCCCGTCATAGACGTGCCCGCCAGTCTCGATCCGCAGCGGATCGCCCCGGAGCCATTCCTCGCGGCTTTTGCGGAACATGAGGCTGACGAATGTCGAGAGCAGCGTGATACCGACCGCAAGATCATGGGGCGCAAAACGCAGGACGGTTGGCGAATGGGCAATCCGGACGGCACGCGCATATCCCGCGCAGCCACCGAACAGGCCAAGCACGGGCATCCGGTCGGTTCCGGGCCAGGACAGGCGGATCGGCGTCCGTACGCTGGAGCGCAGTGCGCCCTGACGCAGACGCTGGATCGCGTCCATCCCGCGCAGGCCGAACCCGACATCCCCTGCAATGAGGTTCGTGTTGCCGGACGCCAGGACCACGACGTCTGGCAGTCTGTCCGCGGGATAAGCACGTGCGATGGCGGTCAGGGCCGTGCTGACCGTCCCGTCGCCGCCATCAATGAGAATGGTGTCGATCCCACGCTCATAAAGCTGACGGACATGTTCGGTTGTCCCCTCCCGAGTATCGGAAGGCACGAAATCCTTCCCCAGAAGGGCCTGAGCCTCGACAGCAAAACTGGAACCGTTCCGGCGGTTTTTCCGGCTACGGGCATTATGGATCAAGGCAATGCGCACTAGGTGAGGCAATCTTCGTATGGCGTTCGGCTATGCGGGCGGGTCTAGCACGGCTATGATGGAACTGCCAGAACATGGCATCCCGGCGCGCCCGGATGCCGGCTTCCGACGTGGATACTGACAAGGCCCTTTCCTGATCATGACCCCTGACCTGCCCGCAGATCCCATCTCGTCGCGGCAAACGTCCCCTGTCATCACGCCTGCGCCCGCTGTCATTCCCACGGTCACACCCACGGTCACTCTAGCCCATATTTCGGACCCGCACCTGCCCCCGCCCCCGGTCCATTGGCGTGAGGCACTCAACAAGCGCGCCCTGAGCCTTCTGTCCTGGAAGAAACACCGCCGGTACGTTCATCTCGAACAGACCTGCGCGACCCTGATAAAGGATATCGGACGCTCGCACGTGGATACCATCCTCGTCAGCGGAGACCTGACCAATTTCGGAACGCCCGACGAGTTTGCCGCGGCCGCACGCTGGCTCGATGCCCTGCCCGCTCCGGCACTCGTGATCCCCGGCAATCATGACTGCATGGTCCGCCAGCCCGCCTCGGTTGGACTGCACCAGTGGGAGCGCTGGTCCGCCCGGCAGTATCCGTATGTCCGCATCCAGAACGGGGTTGCGATCGTTGGCGTCAATTCCGGCATTCCGACCGCGCCGTTCATGGCCTGCGGGCGCGTCGGGCACCGACAGCGTGAGCGGCTTGAGGCGCTGCTGGAAGAGCTTGGCCGGGAGGGGCTGTGCCGGGTCGTGATGATCCATCACCCTCCCCGGCGCGGACTCGTGCCCTGGCGGAAGTCCCTGCTCGATCACCGCGAGGTGAGCGCCGTTTTCAGGCGGGCCGGAGCGGAAATCGTGCTGCACGGACACTCCCATGACGCAACGCTGACCCATATCGCCGGCACGGACATTCCGCTGCTCGGTGTGGCCTCCGCCTCGCTGACGGATGAACGCCCGCACCGTCAGGCCTGCTGGAATCGCCTGAGCATCCACCCATATAGGGAGGGCTGGACCATCACTCTGGCACGTCACAGGCTCGATGGCTCCGTCAGTGAACGGGCGTCATGGAACCGCCCGGGGAACCATGCGGGAAGGACAGAGGCGTGAAACAGCGGGCCCATATTCTGGACCGGTATCTGCTGACACAGATGGCGCCGCCCTTTGCGATCGCGCTTCTGGCGATGCTGGTCGCGCTGCTGCTGGAACGCCTGCTGTCACTCTTCGACTATCTGGCTTCGGCGGGAAGTTCGCTCGGGACGTGTATCGCGCTCCTGACGGATCTTCTGCCCCATTATTTCGGTATCGCCCTGCCCGCGGCGCTGTGTATCGCGGTGTTCCTCACCATCCGGGGCATGAGCGACAACAACGAGATCGACGCGCTTCAGGCCGGCCGGGTCTCGCTGATGCGAATCAGTCGCCCTTTCATGATCGTGGGGCTGCTTCTCGGGGCGGCGAGCGTGTTCCTGTACGGCTATATCCAGCCCGTGGCCCGCTATGACTATCGCGCGGGCTTCTATTTCGCTGAACATACCGGCTGGGCCCCCCATCTTCAGGCGGGAATGTTCGCCTCCACGTCCAGCAAGGCCGTCATGACGGCCGACAGTGTCAGCCATGCCGGCACCCGCCTCAGACGGGTCTTCATCCGGGAAGTGAATGCCAATGGCGTGGCTCACATCATCACGGCCCGGACCGGCGCGCTGACCATTTCGGAAAAGACCCGCAGTACGCGCCTCGACCTGTGGAACGGGGAAATCGTGGATGATCCGTTCCAGGCCACCAAACCCCACAAGCCAACCGTGACGCATTTCGAACACGTCGTCCGCATCATTGACCGGCCGAACAAGGAAACCTCCTTCCGCTCCCGCGGGGCCGACGAACGCGAACTGACCCTGTTCGAACTGGCGCATGACCTGCGTTACGGGCTGCCGGGCATCGAATACCGCACACTGCGGGCGGAAATGGATTTCCGCATGGCCCGCGCCATCGCCATTCCGTTCATTCCGCCGCTTGCTGTCGCGCTGGCCATCAGCGCCCGACGCAGAAAATCCGTTTGGGGGCTGATTGCGGTGGCCGTGATCCTGATCGGCTTCGACCAGACGCTCATGTTCGGCCACAGCCTCGCCTCGACCGGACGCCTTCCCATCTGGCTGGCGATCTGGGTGCCCGAACTCCTGTTCTGCGTGGGCTGTCTGGCGGCCCTGCTGCGCCGTTCCCGTGGATCGTGGCGGCGACGCAAGCTCACAAGGACGCCAGCATGAGCGACTCCACACCTGCCATGCCGCGCCACGTCCTCATCAAGGCGCTCAACCGTGCCCTTCTGGGACGGTTTTTGCTGTGCGGGGCCGTTCTCGTCTCGCTGCTGGAAATTCTGGCGCTTCTTGAAAAGACGACGCCGATCCTGAACCGGCATCTCGGCGTTCGTGGTATCCTGACCTTTGCTTTCCTGCACCTGCCCGCCCTGAGCATCGACATCCTGCCGCTCGCCTTCATGGTGGGCGCGCTGTTCCTGCTCACGCAGATGACGCTGTCGAGTGAAATCTCGGCCCTGCGGGCGGCCGGGCTTTCCACGCCCGCGCTGTACCGTCTTCTCCTGCCCGCGGTGCTGATCGCGGGGATCGGGGGAACCTGCGCCCAGTACTGGCTGGTCCCGGCCTGCGAAAACGCCCTCACGACATGGTGGAACCGCACGGATCCGCTTGCCGGGCAGGATGGGCAGCCCGAGGACAATATCCTCTGGTTTCGCGCGGGGCCCACGCTGGTCCGGATCGGGCAGATCGCCCAGGGCGGTACATTCCTGCGTGACGTGACGATCTATCACCGGGACAGCACGGGCCTGCTGACCCGAACCGAACACGCCAACACCCTGACCTTTCAGAATGGCCTATGGCACCCTGACGGAACACAGGATCTCTCCCTGACCGATGACAAGTCGTTCGTGACTGTTACAAAGGGAGGCAATATTTTCACCATTCCGGCCACCCCTTCAGTCATCATGACGCTTTCGCAGACCGGTGCCGCCGTCACTCCCGGCCAGATCAGCGCCATTCTCCACAAGGGCGCGCCCGCAAGTCTGCCGCGGGCCACATATCGTATGGCTCTCTTCAGCGGGATGATTTTACCTGTTGAAATTGCAGTAATGCTTCTATTGACGCTCCCGGTGATCTATATCCCTCCCCGTGCGGGACTTCGAAATCCGCTGCCGGTGTATGTTCTGGCCGCTGGAATGGGTTTCGTCATCCTGCAGGGAATGATTTCCGCACTTGGAAACGCGGGGACGCTGCCAGCCCCGCTGGCCGTCAGCGTCGGACCGCTCCTGGGCACCCTTCTCGGGCTGACCTGGCTTTTGCGGATGGAGGAACGATGAGCAACTTCAAGGCGCCCTGGCGCAACATGTCCGCCATCAGGACGGGTCGCAGCTTCGATCTGGGAAAGATGAACCTCCCGCAACTGTGGTTCGCCTATCTGACCTATCCGACGATCCTGCTCTATTTCGCGCTGATCGCAGTGTCCGCCTGGGCCGCCCTGCATTTCTCGACCGCGCTCTGGGCCACGCTCATTCCCGTTCCCGTCGTGATCGTGGTCTATCCGCTGGCCTGGTATGCGATCCACCGCTTCATCCTTCACGGGCGCTGGCTGTACCGCAACCACTGGACCGCTTCGCTGTGGAAGCGCATCCATTTCGACCACCATCAGGACCCGCATCTGCTGGACGTGCTGTTCGGCTCCCCGCTGAACACGGTGCCGACCATGGCGATCATCACAATGCCGATCGGCGGGCTGATCGCGGGATGGAGCGGTGCGTTCTGTGCACTTTCGACAGCACTGGTCATGACCTGCATCTACGAATTCTTCCACTGCATCCAGCATCTGGCCTACAAGCCGCGCTGGAAATGGGTGGCGGACATCAAGCAGCTTCACGTCCTGCACCATTTCCATGACGAAGACGGCAATTACGGCATCACGAACTACGTGCCGGACCGGCTGTTCAGCAGCTTTTACCGCGAAGCCCGCGACCGCCCCCGCAGCAAGCATGTCTTCAACCTCGGTTACGACATCGAGGAAGCCCATCGCTATCCGTGGGTCATGGACCTGACGGGCTCGCCGCCGCGCGACCGTCCCGACGGCTCGCGACCAGCGGCATCCCGTACCGCCCCCGACCGTGACCGCGCGGCATGAGCCTTCCGGTTCTGGTTCTCGCCGGGTCCCGGGACGGCGAGAACGATGTGCTTGCGAAACTCGGGCAGGTTTCCCACAAGGCGCTTCTTCCTGTCGCGGGCCAGCCCATGCTGGCCCGCGTACTCGATACGATTGCCCGCACGCCCGGCCTTGGTCCCGTCACGATCAGCATCGAAAACCCGGACTGCATCAGGAATCTCGCGGGTGACGCCATGATCCTGCGTTCCGCCCCCTCTCCCAGCGAGAGCATGGCCGAAGCCGTTGCCCGGATCGGCACACCCTGTCTGGTGACGACAGCCGATCACGCCCTCCTGCGTCCGGAATGGATTCAGGAGTTCCTCGCGAAGGCGCAGGGCTGCGATCTTGCGGCCGGCGTGGCGTTGCGTGCGACGGTTGAGCGCGACGTGCCCGGCACGAAACGGACCTATATCCACCTGTCTGACATGAGCTTTTCCGGCTGCAACCTGTTCCTGATCGGCACGCCGAAAGGACGGAATGTCATCGAACTGTGGAAGCGCCTTCAGCAGAACCGCAAACGCCCGCTCCGGATGGCCCTGACGCTTGGGATCGGCACACTGCTGCGGGCCGTGACCCGTACACTCGACTCTACGGCCCTGTATCGCCGCATCCGGACGCTGACCGGCGCAGATGTGCGTCTGGTGACGCTCTCGGACGGGCGCGCGGCCGTGGACGTGGACAAGCCCTCCGACCTGACGCTGGCTGAAAAAATCCTGATCCAGACAACCCCATGAAAATCGCCTACATCATCAATTCGCTCGAATGTGGCGGCGCACAGCTTCCCATTCCGGATATCGTGTCCGTGCTGAAAGCACGCGGCGGGGATGTGACCGTCTTCGCGCTGGCCCGCAAGGACGGCCTCGCCATTCCGTTGCTCGAAGCCGCAGGCATTCCCGTCCGCGTCCGTGACGGCACGACGCGGGACCATATCGCGGCCTATCGCTGGCTGCGGGACGAGATGGAGGCATTCCAGCCGGACCTGATCTGGACGTCACTGAGCCGCGCCACACTTCTGGGGCAACTGGTCGCCCTGCGTCACAAGACCCCGACGGTTCACTGGCAGCATTGCGGACGGCTGAAGAAGGTCAATGCGTTCCTGCTGCGCCTGTGCCGCCCCTACACCACGCTCTGGGTCGCCGACTCCCAGTCCGTCATCACCTTTGCCGCGAAAGAACTCGGCCTCACCGACAATTTCGTCGCCTGGCCCATTTTCCGGGCCGATCCGGACGCCCCTG
This sequence comes from Gluconobacter aidae, assembly GCF_009547075.1. Taxonomy (GTDB): domain Bacteria; phylum Pseudomonadota; class Alphaproteobacteria; order Acetobacterales; family Acetobacteraceae; genus Gluconobacter; species Gluconobacter aidae. The sequence goes on along the minus strand of NZ_WIPH01000004.1, from coordinate 102,331 downwards.
TGGCCACGCCCTGGAAAGAGGGGGAGGTCGTGCGCGTCGGCTCACTGGGACGGCTGAACCCGGTCAAGGCGTATGACATTCTGTGCGAGGCCGTGGCTCTTCTGAAAGACCATCCGGACCTGCCGCCGTTCCGTCTTCAGATCGCAGGCGACGGCCCTTTGCATGCCACGCTTCAGGCCCGCATCACGGCCGGAAATCTGCCGATCGATCTTCCGGGCTACACATCAAAGCCCATGGATTTCCTGAAAACCCTGCATCTTTATGTCCAGTCATCGCACTGGGAAGGAATGTGTGTCGCGGCGCATGAAGCCATGACCTGCGGACTGCCGGTTGTCGCAACCCCCGCCGGGGAGCTGCCATCGAGCATTCTCGATGGCGAAACGGGACGCATCGTGCCATTCGACAATGCCCCTGCCCTCGCGGCCGCTCTGGCGGACATGATCGGCAGATCCGCCGATCTGGCAGCAATGGGCGAACGCTCCCGCAAGCGGGTTCTGGAACGCTTCGGCCCGGAAGCCTTCATCCGCAACGGCAATGCCGTACTGGATCGGATTCCGGGCTTCTGAAGAGATCCTTCAGGCTCGGAAAAGCCGCCGCTTCACATTCAGCAGATCCCGCTTCAGGCCAAATCCGACTTTCTTGACGTCGATCAGCGTCACCTGCCCGGCTGCGGAGAGCGTGTGCATTCCGTCCGGAAAGCGCCGACGCAGGGATGCCGGAATGGAAATCTTCAGGCCGGGCGTGACTTTCGGCAACCCACGTTCCAGCCCTTCAATTTCCAGCAGCCGAATGCCGCGTCCATAGGTGCCCTGACAATCCTGCGTCGGCAGAATGATCTTTCCCTCCACCAAGACCGGCGTACCCGCGGGACGCGCTCCCGCACGGTCGTTCAGGAAGAGCCCAAGGTTCTTCCATGAACCCGTCAGCGTATCGGCTACGGAAATGTTCAGCAGACTCTGCCGTTCAGCTTTGCTGCCCGCAGGCGTCCAGAACATCCACCAGCGGCTGGCATAATGAAAGGGTGTGGCGTCGATCGCGGCTTCACGAAAATCAAAAGCCTCGACCCGCTCCCACTCACGCGGGAAGGACACCGCACGGTAAAGCGAAAGACGCCCCGAAGCACTTGCTTCGGGCAACATATAGACCTCGCCCTCATGCTCGAACACGAACGGATAGGACAGGTGCCAGGGCTCCTGCAGAACGGTTTCGCGCGACAGAAGGCGGCCCGTACCATCATAGACCAGAACCTCGATCGTGCCTTTCGGATGCCGATAATCGAATGCTTCAGCAAAGACATGCAGCTTTCCGTCCCGCCACAGCCCGAAAGGGTCCGCCAGAAAACGATGGTCGCCGATATCAGGTAGCGTCGTGATGGGAAAACCGTTCAGGCTGGCCGCTTCGACAAGCTCTGCCAGAGGTGCATGAACGATGGCGCATCGCCAGTGATCCGTCCGCAGAAATGGCATGAGGCACTCCTCCCCGCAAAATATAGCTTCAAAAAATATCTGCCGGGGCAGACGTAGAGCGCAGATCGGGGCAGGATGGAACCATGAGTGAGGCTTTTTCCGCAATTCCCACAGACATCTCCTCCGGTCTGCCCGAAACGCAACTGGCCATCCGGCGCGCCGTTCTCGGCCTGTGCCGGACGATGAACTGGGCGGCCATCAATGAGTTTGCCCTTCCCTCCGCCGGCCGTCGCGCGGACGTGATGGCGCTTCTGCCCGACCATTCCCTGACCTGCATCGAGATCAAGTCCGGCCTGCGCGACTTTCAGACCGATCAGAAATGGCCCGAATACCGCGACTGGTCCGACCGTCTTTTTTTCGCCGTGGATGACGGTTTTCCCGTAGACCTCATCCCTCCGGACGTGGGTCTGATCGTCGTCAGCGTCAGTTCCGTCCCCCCTGCCCTGCGCGATGGCGTTCTGGCAGAATGCACGATCATCCGGGAACCGGCGCTCCACAGACTCGCTCCTGCCCGGAGGCGGACGCTGCTGCATCTGTTCGCGACAACGGCCGCCAGCCGACTCATGGGCCTCGAAGACCCCGCCATCACCTCATCCCTCCGCGCCGCACGACGCGCTGAATAGAACTGTTCCATGACCTTCGATCCGATTGCCGTCCGCCTCGAAGCCGCCCGCAGCGTCGTTCGCGACGCGGCACAACTGGCCCTCTCGCTACGCCCCGCACCTGGCGGTCCGAGCGGCACCCTCAAGGGACGTCAGGACTACCTGACCGAAGCAGATGGCGCCGTCGAAGCCCTCGTCAGTCGCCGCATTCAGGAACTCTTTCCCGAAGACGGCTTTCAGGGCGAGGAAAACGGCACGACACGCCAGGGCCGCTTCCGCTGGGTTGTGGACCCGATTGACGGCACATCGAACTATGCCCGTGGCCGGGACCGCTGGTGTGTCTCGCTCGGCCTTCTGGAAGGCGACGACCCCGTCGCGGGCGTGATCGAAGCCCCGGCTCTGGGGGAAGTCTTCACGGCCAGCAAAGGCAGGGGCGCGTTCCTGAACGGCAAGCCCATCAAGGCGTCTCCCATCACCAATACGCAGGAAGCCATGATCGAAATGGGCTGGTCCTCCCGCGTTCCTGCCGAAACTTTCAACGAAAAGATCGCCGCCATCATGGCGCTGGGCGCAATGCCCCGCTCGGGCGGGTCCGGCGCGCTGGCTCTGGCGGATGTGGCCTGTGGACGTTCCGACGGCTATCTGGAAATCGTCATCCAGCTTTGGGATGTGGCCGCCGCTCTGGCCCTTCTCGCGGAGTCCGGTGCGGCTGTCTCGCCCTTTCTCCAGACCGGTGGCCTGACCGGGGGAGCGACCATTCTCGCAGCCGCTCCGGGCGTCGCCAAAGCCCTTTCAGCCGCGGTCGACGTGGAAATCTGACATCTCTTTTCCCGCACTCGTGATTTGGCCGTATTTGGCGCATAGTGCGGGAAACATTCTTTCGATGACTGCAGAAGGTATCTTCCATGACCCTGTCCGGTCTCCTGCGTACCACCACGCTCGTCGCTACGGGCTGTATTGCCCTGTCGGCCTGCTCCGACGCACCCCAGACCACTGCCAGCCAGCAGCAGCTTATCGTTGATCGTGCCACACTGGCTGTCCAGGATCTCTTCGCGGGCACTACGCCCCAGTCGCGCTCGCAGAAACTCCTCGCAGAGGCCAAGGCAGTCATGGTCTGTCCGTCCGTGCTGAACATGTCCTTCGGAATCGGCGGCTCGGGCGGGCGCTGCCTGCTGCTCAGCCGCGATGCACGCGGATCATGGTCCGATCCGGCGTTCTATCGTCTGAGCACAGCCTCGCTGGGATTGCAGGTGGGCGTTCAAAGCGCGGAAACCATCCTGTTCATCATGTCCCGGCGTGGCATTCAAGCCATTCTGGACAGCCAGTTCAAGTTTGATGCCTCCGCTTCCGCTTCCTTTGCGAGCATCGGGACGGGTCTGCAGGACAGCACGGCTGGCGCGCACAACACCGACATCTACGCCGCCCAGAAGAATGAGGGTCTGTATGCCGGTGCAGCACTGGGAGGGTCCAAGCTGACCGTTGATAGTGGCGCTAACCGGGCCTATTACAACCAGACTGTCGGCCCCGAGGACATTGTCGTGACGATGCGCGTCAACAACCCTTCCGCTGATCCGCTGCGCCGCGCGCTGATGTCCGTGGCGAAGCTGCCCGCCAGCAGCGCAGCCACAGCGACGTCCCACGTGTCACAGGCAACCACCGCCGCGCGCACGAACGCCACGCAGGACGTCGTCGGCAACAATCCGTATCCGGCGACCTATGACGCCACTCGCCCGTACTCGGCGCAGGCGTCCAGCGTACAGAGCCAGACTCTCGCCCCGCTGAAGCACTGAGACCATTGCGCCCGTCCTCCCCGGAGGACGGGACTTCAGTTCTGGTCCTGAGATGTCGCCGACAGATGCGCGTGATAGGCGCGGATGTTTTTATCCTGATCGGCGAGCGTCTCAGCGAAATTATGGCCGCCCGTTCCTGTTGCCACGAAATATAACATTTTGCCCTCTGCCGGATGCGCGGCGGCATCCAGAGAACTCTGCCCCGGCGAACAGATTGGCCCAGGCGGCAGCCCCGCCTGAAGATAGGTATTGTACGGACCCGGCGTTTGCAGATCTTCATGGGTCAGAGGCACATCAAGCGTTCCCAGCCCGTTGCTGAGCCCGTAAATCACGCTCGGATCCGTCTGGAGCCGCATTCCCAGCTTCAAACGGTTCAGGAACACACGCGCCACCATAGGGCGCTCCGACGGCACAGCCGTTTCGCGCTCGATCAGGGACGCCAGAACCAGAAGTTCCTGCGGAGACTGGATCAGCCCGTCCAGCGCCTCGACATTGCGCCCGTCCCACGCCGCGGCCAGCTTGGTCACCATCATTTTCTGCAATTTGTCGGCCAAAGCCTGACGCGACATGCCCCAGACATAGGAGACCGTCTGCGGAAAAACCGTTCCCTCAACCAGAGGCGGCAGATCTCCCTTCAGGGCCGGGGCCTTATCCAGAATGGCGGTAATTTTAAGTGCCGTAAGCCCTTCAGGTATCGTCACCTGATGGGAAACGGGCTTTCCATGCCGTAAAATCTCAAGGACATGCGCCACCGAGACACGGGAAGGAAACTGAAGTTCCGCCGCATGAATCTGGCCATCACGATGCGTCAGGAAAGCAGCAATCCGGAAAAAAGTACCGGAGGCCCAGGTCGGCGAAAGAATTCCGTCGTCCTGAAGGGCTTTCGTCACAAGAGCATTGTTGCCGTGCGGAATAACGAAGGTCTTCGCTTCCTGAAGCGGACCGGGATCGGTGTAATGGCCGTAACCTGCGGCCAGTCCTGCGACGAGGAGCAGTGGCGCCCCGAAGAGCGCCAGCTTGCGGCCAGCCTTTGGCGGAAGAACAAGCTTCCGCGGTTCCTCGCCGTCCGGCTGGCCTTCAGACATGAAAAACGAACCCTTCCTCAGTCCTTGAAACGCTTGAGGATGATGCTCGCGTTCGTGCCGCCAAAGCCGAAGCTGTTGGACAGGGCAACGTCGATCTTGCGCTGCTGGGCGACATGCGCCACGCGGTCGATGACGCTGTCACGCGCCGGATTGTCCAGGTTCAGCGTCGGCGGCACGATGCCGTCACGAATGGCCTGAAGGCAGAAGATCGCCTCAACCGCACCGGCCGCACCCAGAAGATGGCCAATGGCCGACTTCGTGGAAGACATGGCCAGACGCTTGGCGTCATCGCCGAAGAAGCGCTCGACCGCATCAAGCTCAAGGTCGTCCGCCATGGTGGAGGTGCCGTGGGCATTGACATAATCGATGTCAGCCGTGGTCAGGCCACCGCTGTTGCGCAGCGCGGCCTTCATGGCCCGGAACGCACCGTTGTGACCTTCGGCAGGAGCCGTGATGTGATACGCATCACCGGACATGCCGTAGCCGCCGATCTCGCCATAAATCTTCGCACCACGACGCCTGGCATGCTCGAGTTCCTCAAGCACGACCACACCGGCGCCCTCACCCATGATGAAGCCGTCGCGGTCCTTGTCCCAAGGGCGCGAGGCTTTCGTCGGATCGTCGTTGGAGCCGGTGGAGAGCGCCCGGGCAGAGCAGAACCCGGCAATACCGAGCGAGCAGATCGCGGCTTCCGCACCGCCAGCCACCATCACGTCGGCATCGCCATACTGGATGAGGCGCGAGGCATCACCGATGGCATGAACGCCGGTCGCGCAGGCCGTCACGACAGCATGGTTCGGTCCCTTGAACCCGTAGCGGATCGAGAGGTGACCGGAAATCAGGTTGATCAGGGCGGAAGGAATGAAGAACGGCGACAGACGGCGGGCCTTGCCGCTCGAAACCGTCAGGGAGCCGTCATAAATCGTCTGGAGACCGCCGATACCCGAGCCGATCATCACGCCGGTGGCGCAGCGATCATCCTCGTCCTCAGGCGTCCAGCCTGAATCCTCGACAGCCTGAATGGCTGCGGCAAGGCCCAGATGGATGAAGCGATCCATCTTCTTCTGGTCCTTGACCGGCACCCAGTCGGACAATGTGAGACCGCCTTCCGCCGTCGGGCCGTCCGGAACCTGTCCGGCGACCTGGGCAGGAAGTTCGGAGGGATCGAAATGCGTGATCCGGCCAATGCCGGACTGTCCTTCGATCAGCCGCTTCCAGGTCAGTTCCGCGCCCACAGCCAGTGGGCTGACAACACCGATACCGGTTACGACGACACGCCGCCCGTTAGTTGCAGTCCCGCTCATCGATGCCTCTTGTCTCACGTTATGTCCGGGTCTTGCAGCCGGGCCTCATGACAAGACCCGGCTGGCCTTCCGCCTCGTATGACGAGACGGGAATCCGGGGCCGGAAAACCTGCCCCGGTCAGCTTGAGGACTGGCCTCAGGCTGCCTTCTGCTTCTCGATGTAGTCGATGGCATCCTTGACGGTTGCGATCTTCTCGGCTGCATCTTCCGGGATCTCGACGGAGAAGGCTTCTTCGAAAGCCATGACCAGCTCGACCGTGTCGAGGCTGTCTGCGCCCAGATCGTCGATGAACGACGCGTCCGGCGTTACCTTGCTTTCGTCCACACCGAGGTGCTCGACAACGATCTTCTTTACCTTGTCAGCAATGTCGCTCATCTGTTCGTTCCTTCTGCCCGTCCGGGACCCTTTTGCCCGTTCGGTGCGTTACATCAAAACTCTTACTGCCGCCTGCCAGTCCGGAGAGCCAGAGGTCCTCCCAGAGCAGGGCCATCCCGTGGTCGGGACGGCATTGCCGCCGGAAGAACCGGACATCAGCCTTCAGCAGGCCGGGCAAAGCAGCGCGCGATTAGCACGCTTTAACCAAAAAGGCCAAGCATTCACACCATCGCCATGCCACCATTGACGTGCAGGGTCGTTCCCGTGACCCATGCCGCCTCATCGGAAGCCAGATATACCACTGCGGACGCCACGTCACCAGTATTCCCCATCCGGCCGAGCGGAATGGAGCCAACCAGCTTTTCGCGCACGGTTTCCGGCAGCACATCCGTCATCGGCGTCTCGATGAAACCGGGCGCCACGACATTGACCGTAACGCCACGCGGACCGGCTTCCTGCGCGAGCGACTTGCTCATGCCCACGATGCCAGCCTTGGCAGCAGCATAGTTGGCCTGACCGGCATTGCCCGTCGTGCCCACCACGGAGGCAATGGAAATGATCCGCCCTGCACGGCGACGCAGCATGCCCTTGAGCGCAGCGCGGGCCAGACGGAACGGGCTTTCCAGATCCACGGTCATGACCTGCGACCAGTCGCTGTCCTTCATGCGGATGGCGAGCGTATCGCGCGTCAGACCGGCATTGTTGACCAGAATATCCAGCGGCGTGCCCGCAACCGCTTCCGCCTTGGCGACGAGACCGTCAGCCTCGGCCGGATCGGACAGATTGGCGACCGCGATATGAGCGCGCTCGCCCAGGCCGTCAGCGAGTTCCTGAAGAGCCGCTTCGCGGGTGCCACTGAGCACGACCGTCGCACCCTGAGCATGAAGCTGACGGGCGATGGCAGCGCCGATGCCTCCCGATGCACCCGTGACGAGAGCCGTTTTGCCGGTAAGAGAGAACATGATCGGTTGTCCTTATAGGGTCTTGAGCAGGGCTTCGATTTCGGCAGGCGTCCCGGCATTGCTGGTCGCCAGTTCCGGGGCAATACGACGCGCCAGACCGCACAGGACCTTGCCTGCGCCAAGCTCGTGCATATTCGTGACACCCATCGCCACCATGGCCTCCACGCTCTCACGCCAACGCACCGTGCCCGTCACCTGCTTTACAAGCAGCTCACGGATAACTGCCGGATCGGTCACCTTCGCCGCCGTGACATTGGCAATGACGGGGACGGACGGCGCGTTCAGCGGCGCGGTCGCCAGCGCATCTTCCATCTCACGTGCGGCGGGCGCCATCAGCGACGAATGGAAAGGTGCGGAGACCGGCAGCTTCACGGCGCGCTTGATGCCATGTTCCCTGGCCACGGCAATGGCGCGGTCAATGGCGCTCATCATGCCGGACACAACGATCTGGCCACCGCCATTGTCGTTGGCGATTTCCAGCGTTTCGCCCTGAGAGGCTTCATCGCAGATCGCACGGGCCTGAGACGCATCCACACCCAGAAGAGCCGCCATACCGCCCTCTCCGGCTGGTACAGCGCGCTGCATGGCCTGACCACGCAGACGCAGCAGGCGCGCACCTTCCGCAATCTCCAGCGTGCCAGCCGCGGCGAGCGCGGAATACTCACCCAGCGAATGCCCGGCCAGCAGGGCTGCCTTGTCCGCCAGCTTGAAGCCGCCTTCGCTTTCCAGAGCGCGGACGGCCGCGAGCGAGACCGCGAACAGCGCAGGCTGTGCGTTTTCGGTCCGCGTCAGTTCATCCGCATCGCCGGAGAACATCAGGCGCGACAGATGATCGCCGAGCGCCTCGTCCACTTCCTGAAAAACGGCACGGGAGGATGCAAAAGCCTCATTCAGGGCCTGCCCCATCCCTACGGACTGGCTCCCCTGTCCCGGAAAGACGAACGCGTGAACCGACATGGATCCCCCTGCTGGCGATAATTTCAAGGTTCCGCGTGATGCGTCGTTGCGGGCCATCTGTCAAATCCCGCGTCACTTTTTCCGTTTGAGCGTGAAGAACTCGTCCGTGGGCACCTTCACGCGGATCATGGAAAACGGCCTGTCGGACCGGAACACCGTTCCATCCTGATAATCCTGCGGCCGGAGAACATATGTGTAGGGCACGGCCCCCTGATTATCGACCAGAAGCCGCGCCGTCCCGCTCTCCACCGCCTCGAACCGTGCGCCGGGGGCGACATCGACCTTCAGGCGATGAGCGTCCGGCGCCAGAAAGGCGAGGATCACGCCAAAGAAGTCCCGGATGGCGGCATTGATCTCCCCCATCCAGACCCCGGCCTGCTCTTTCGTGAAAGAGGGCGTCGGCAGGGGGGCCACCTCGATCGCCAGTTCAAGCTGGACTTTCCGGCCGGGTGGCAGGGTTAGCAGAACGGGCGGATTTTCGGCCAGAAGTGCGTCGGAACGGGGAAAACGCATGTCCCGGTCCTGCCCTACGAAGAGCGGAATATCGCCGCCTTTGGCATGGAGCACGACATGCGCCTCGGACGGCACGGCATGATCGGGCAGGATGTCGCCCAGAAAATGCAGTGACAGGTCCTTCCGCGCACGTTCGGGCAGACGGTCGAACCGGTCATAAACCCAGTGGATGCCCCTGTAGCTGCCGACACGCATCGCGTGCTGCCCGGTGACGGTCACGATTTCCGCTGTCTGGGCAGGCGCAGCAGAGGGCGCAGCAGAGAAAGACATGAGCACAAGAACTGCGAACAGGACCGTACCGATACCGGCTTTTCTCAAACCCCTCTCCTTACGTCCCGTCTCTTCATGACAAATGATGACTACCCGATCTTCTGCATCACGATCAGGACCTGTGGCAACCGCACGGGATTGTCCATATATTCGATCAGACGGAACAGACCGCCCCAGGTCTTGATGATGTAATTGCGCGGGATGATCGCCTCACCATAATGCGACTGGGGCTGCGGCGGTTTCGAGGACGCCGCATGCAGGAAGCGCCCGGCTTCAAACTCGGCATTGGCCCGCGCCTCGTCGATGAAGCTGTCCGCGCAGACTTCATGCCACGGGTGATCGAGCCGGATGCCGGAGGCGCGCTTGAGTCTCTGTTCAGCGCAGAACGCGATAAATCTGCGGCTCTGCGTCGTCATAACCAGCATACCGCCCGGCTTGAGCAGTCGATGGAACTCCCGCACCCAATGCCCGGCCAGAAATTCATCCAGATGCGAAAACACGGACCATGACGTAATCAGGTCAAAGCTTTCAGACGTCAGAAGCATCGGCGGGACCAGGCCGCACCCCAGAAAGTTGAGCGCGGGATTGGCCCGACGCGCCGCCATGAGGAAACGGTCCGTGGTTTCCACACCATACAGATTGGCCGGCCGGATATCCTTCATGAACAGCCGGGCAATACGCCCCCAGCCGCAGCCGAAATCCAGCAGCGCCGTCTCCGGACGGACCGGTCGCCCGGCATAGGCACAATACGCCTTGATTTCCCGGAAGAAGACATGCGCCTCATGGATGGAGATTTCCCCGTGGTGCCCATGGATTTCCCGCTGAAGGCCGTCCGGCGGAAAGGAAGGCATCATCACGCCCTGGATTTCAGGAATATGGACGGATGACACCAGAACCTGAAGCCATTCCTCATCACTGATGCCCCCGAAAGTCTCAAAAACGGCGCTAATGCTGTCGGGATGGTTCATCAATTTCCTGCCGAAGCTTCTTCGTAACGTTTATTTAACGCATCCTTGCAGGCACGGAAACAGATGACCAGAGCAGGTTTATGAAAATTATCCTTACCCAGACAGACCCCGTCCCCTTTGACACAATAATGTGTCAGTCTCGCGAAACAGGCGATTTTTTGTGGAATGCGGGAAGCAAAGGGGCGATGGTTCCCGCCGTCATGGCAGTCAGATGCCGATGACGGACAATCGAAGGATCTTTTTTCAATGTCCCTTTCTGGAAAAATCGCCGCAGTTACGGGTGCAGCCCAGGGTATCGGCAAAGCCATTGCGCTTCGTCTGGCCAGGGATGGCGCGGATCTCATCCTGCTGGACGTCAAGCAGGACACGCTCGCCGAAACCGCAAAGGAAGTTGAAGCTCTTGGCAGGCGCGCTGTGGCCCTGACGGCCGATATCAGCAACCGTGACCAGTTCCGCAGCACACTGGCCGATGCCGCAAAGACGCTCGGTGGCCTGGACATCATGGTCAACAATGCCGGGATCTGTCAGGTCAAACCGGTTCTGGACATCGAGCCTGCGGAAATCGAGAAGATCTTCAGCATCAATGTTCAGGGCGTGCTCTGGGGCATGCAGGCGGCTGCGGGAATCTTCAAGGAGAAGGGCACGAAAGGCAAGATCATCAATGCCTGCTCAATCGCCGGGCATGAGGGCTATCCTCTTCTGGGCGCCTATTCCGCGACCAAATTCGCCGTCCGCGCCCTGACGCAGTCGGCTGCCAAGGAACTCGCGTCCTCGGGCATTACTGTCAACTCCTACTGCCCCGGCATTGTCGGAACCGACATGTGGGTCACGATCGACAGGCGCATGGCCGAGATCACCGGCACGGAAGTCGGCGCAACCTACAAGAAATACGTTGAGGGAATCGCACTCGGTCGCGTGGAGACGGCGGACGATGTCGCCGGTTTCGTCGCCTATCTCGCCAGCAGCGATGCCGATTACATGACGGGCCAGTCCGTCCTGATCGATGGCGGTCTCGTTTTCCGCTGAGACCAGAAAAAAGGGGGCCGGTTTCTCCGCGCTCCCTTTTTTATCAGCGACCGATCAGACGTCCGCGCTGCCAGGCTTCGGCAGCCCCTTCCGGGTCCTGCCCTTCAACGGAAATGACATAGTCCAGGGCGCTCATGACCCTGTTGCCGAGCATCATTTCCGAAAGCTCGTCGAGCAGATCACTGTCCGCCTGACGGGCCACGTCTTCACGCAGGATCATTCGGGCCGACATTTCTCCGCCCAGCAGATGGGCCGGATCCTCGATCACGCTCAGCAGATCCGTATGGAAGACCGCATGAGGCTGCGTTGCCACGACCAGCGGCTTCTTTCCGGCATCGCGGGCCTTTTCCAGACGCTCGATCAGCGCCCCTTCCCCGATGCTTTCAATCGGCAACACCGAAAGGGCCGGAAGCTGCTTGAGGGCTTCTTCCAGCGCCTGACGGCTGTCATCGCTGACGATGATGCGGTCCACATCCGCGGATGTCAGCGTCCCGACGGCACCCAGCGGCGACAGGGCCGCAAAACTGACGACAGGCTGGTACAGATCGCCCAGAACCCGACGCCCCGGACCAGCAAGCTTTTCGTCCCGCGGAAACCATGCGGAGACGAGAAGATCGACTTCCGCCCCTTCGAGAGCCTCCTCGATATCATCGGGGTCCAGATCGACATATTCGACCTCGACCTCATAAGCCTCAAGAACGCGCGCGACCGCGCTGGCACAGCCCGCATGCAACGAGGTGTACAGATGGCCGATCGTCATTTGCGTCATGAGAATGGGTCCGTCAGGCAGAAAAGTGAAACGTGAGACCGTGATTAGGCCCCACGTTCCGATTTGTCACGACCTTACCAGATCTTTACACGCTGATCCGGTGCCAGATAGAGCTTCTGGCCGGGCTTTACGTCGAACGCATCATACCAGGCATCGATGTTGTGAGCCGGGATGTTGACGCGGGTAATGGCCGGGGCGTGCTCGTTCGACAGCATCTGCTGACGCAGTGCATCCGGACGATCCTTTTCACGCCAGACCTGGGCCCAGCCGAGGAACACGCGCTGATCGCCCGTCAGACCATGCACGACCGGCGCGGGCTTGCCGTGCAGCGAGTCATGATAGGCCTGAAGACCAAGGTTCAGCCCCCCGGAATCCGCGATATTCTCGCCCATGGTCATCTTGCCGTTCACATGCGCGCCCGGCAGGACTTCCTGTGCATCATACTGCGCACCCAAGCGGTCGGCCAGCTTCTGGAACGCATCCGTCGAAGCCTTGGTCCACCAGTCGTTCAGGCGACCGTGCTCGTCATAGTGACGGCCCTGATCGTCGAAGCCGTGGCTCATTTCGTGACCGATCACACCGCCGATGGCACCGTAATTGACGGCGACATCACCCTTCGGATCGAAGAACGGCGGCTGAAGGATCGCAGCCGGGAACACGATCTCGTTCATCGTCGGATCGTTGTAGGCGTTCACCGTCTGCGGCGTCATGCCCCACTCGTCACGGTCCACGGGCTTGTCGAGCTTGTCGAGGTCATGCTGCCAGTTGAACGCGGCACCACGAACGGCATTGCCGTAAACGTCGCCCTTGCGGATTTCGAGCTTGCTGTAATCCCACCATTTTTTCGGATAGCCGACCTGAATGGCGAAATGGTCCAGCTTGTTCAGGGCCGCCTTGCGGGTCGGCTCGTCCATCCAGCTATTGTGCTCGAGACGTTCGTGGAAGGACGCCTTCACTTTCTGCACCAGCGACGTGATCTGCGCCTGTGCGGAAGGCGGGAAGTAACGCGCGACATATTCGCGGCCCAAGGCCCAGCCCAGGGCACCGTTCGTCACGCGCACGGCGCGCTTCCAGCGCGGAGACTGCTGCGCCACACCCGACAGCGTATGGCTGTTGAATTCGAACGACGCGTCATAGAAATCGTGGGACAGGTAGGCTGCGGCATTGTCGCCCAGATGGAACGCCAGCCAGGCGCGCAGCGTTCCGATATCCGTCCCCTTCAGCACCGTGGCCATCGCCTTGACGCCCGCAGGTTCCCGGACATCGACCTTGCGGTTTTCCAGCCCTTCCGCCGAAAGTCCGGCGCTCGTCAGGAACGTGACCCAGTCAAAGTCCGGAGCAAGCTTCTGAAGTTCGGAAACCGGCATCGGATTGTAGATCTTGAGCGGATCGCGGGTCTGGTCACGCGGAACCTCGACCTTGGCAAGCGCGGTTTCGAGATCGACCACGGCCTGGGCGTTCTTCTCGGCGTCCGGCCAGCCTTCGAGCGTCAGCATCTTGGCGATATAGGCCTGATAGGCTTTCTTTTTGTCCGCCAGCTTGGGGTTTGTGTAGTAGCTCGTATCCGGCAGGCCGAGACCGCCGCCCACCCCGATGCTCATGCCCTGATCGAGCATCAGCATGTAATGCTGGGGATCTTTCTGATCCTGCTCCACGCCGATCTGGAATGTTGAGAACATCATGGATTTGAGGGAAGCGCCAAACGCTGCGGCAAGATCCCTGCCGTTCGCGACCTTGCGAATCGTCTCGAGATCGGCGGACAGAGGCTTGCCGCCCAGACGGTCCACAGCCTTCTGGTCCAGAAAGCTGGCGTAATAGGTGCCGATCTTGCCCATATCATCGGAAGGCCGTTCGGACACTTTGTTGGCAGCCTCGTCGAGAATGGTTTTCTGACGGGACAGCGAAAGCTCATAAAGAATACGGAACGGACCGTAGCTGCTCATGTCGCCAGGAATCTTGAGATTCCTGAGATAGGTACCGTTGGCGTATTCGAAGAAATTGTCACCGGGGCGAACCGCGCGGTTCATTCCGGCCTCGTCAAAGCCCCAGCCCGCATTGTAACCGGCGGCCTGGGCGCCGGAAACAGTCAGCCCCGCGGCGAGGGCGAGAAGACTGGCCCCTTGTTTCAGGGCATGTCGCGACGTAAGGAATCGTTTCACATCAAACCTCATTCCAGAGTGGTGCGCTAGAATGAGGGATAAAATATCATTTCGTCAAAAGGACAGAACGAAAACCGGCCGATCAGCGGTGATGCCTGACTTTCCCTGCTTTTGCGCCTGTGCCGGCAGGTGCGACCTCAGCCGCAACCGTGTAGTCGAACACCATGACCTTCTCGAGATACGGAGCCGCGAATTCCTTGAAAGCTTCGTGAGCCGGATCGAAAAACGCAGGATCCGTTACGATGGGCTTGCCGACATAGTAGTTGCGATCGCCCTCGGACCGGAACGTCACGAGAAACGCCTGCTGCAGGCCGCCATCGGCCCCTTCCCCGCTGCTCTGGAAACCGGTTTCAATGCTGGCGACGACCGGCTTGCCATCCGCGCGTCGGCTGTCCTGTGCAAGATGCAGGAAACGGCCTGAGACCTCGGCGCGCTGGGCGGTCGTTGAGTCCTTGGTGTAGCGGAACATGACCATGTGCCGGACCAGGCCGACATGCCAGTCAGCCGCAGTGAACTGCGCATAACCGACCTGCTTGGCAAGCTGCTGGGCGGACAGTGTGGCGGGGCTGAGCATATCGGTCTTTACCGGCCCGGATGTAGCAATCGGCAGAGAATACGGATCCGCTTTTGCGGCCGGAAACTGATACAGCCCGATGGCACACAGCGCCAGGGTGGCCCCATAGACGGCACGACGGGAGAAAAGGGCGGAAACGGTCATCTCGATCTCCGGACGCAGGGAAGAAAACAGCTGCCTTTCATGGCACAACCGCCCTGTTTCGTCTTCTTTTTTCAGTATCCCAATGTTTCGTGCCTGACCTCAGGCTTCCATAGCTTTCTGAAAGACTTTCCGACGCCACTGCATGAGGCGATAGACAAGGTTCGCGGCAAGCTTCTGCCAGCGCGAATGCGGCGTGAAACCGATGGTCTTGAAGATCATCGCGGTCACCCGGTCGATATGCTTGGGCTTGTAGAACCCCATGGCCTTGGACATGTAGGCCGCGATGCACCGCTGATGGTCATAGGCCATGCCAGGCGGCTCGTTGGTCGTGTGATAGGCGGAGGCCAGTTCGTCGTCCTCGCTCTCCGTCACACGACCCAGCGCAATGCGGGTCCGTGCCCACACACCGAGCTTCTCGCGCTTCAGGTAACGGCGCATGTGATCGTAGAACAGCTTGAAATGCCGGTATTCATCGGCCGCGATCTGCTTGCAGATGGCCTTGAGCAGCGGCTCGTCCGTCGCATCGGCCAGTGCTGTGTAGAACGACGACGTGCCGGTCTCGACCATACAGCGCGCGATCAACTCCCCCGTGCGGGAACCGCGGATCGAGGCGTCCACATCCGCATCGATCTGATAGGATGCCCGATAGCGATCGAATGCCTTTTCATAATTCCAGGACGGATCGGCGAGCATGGCCCAGCGCCCGAGCGCATCCCCGTGCTGCACTTCCTCGACGGCCCAGTTCTCGGCCGCCTTGCTGAAATCCGGATCGCCCACAAAGACGCGACGGAGATACTGGGCGTAGTCGAGACCGTTCTTTTCCACCACGGAAGCCGCCTTCACGAGGGGGATGATCTCGGGATCGACGCGGGAAGGATCAAAGGAGTTCCAGTCCATCTGATCGATATGCCAGTGTTTCATTCTGCGACCTCGTCCGTTTTCCGGCTCATCAAGAGTGACGATGAGATGACACGATGGGACAATTTTGGGTAGGTGTGATGCAGCAACCCTTGGAGATTGATCCGTGACGGCCACCACCACGACCAAGCCAGACGTCCGCCACGACTGGACCCGCGACGAAGTCGAAGCTCTTATCAGCCTGCCTTTTCCGGAGCTGATGTACCGCGCGCAAACCCTGCACCGCCGGTACTTTGACCCCACGAAAGTGCAGATTTCCACGCTTCTTTCGATCAAGACGGGTGGCTGCCCGGAAGACTGCGCCTATTGTCCGCAGAGTGCACTGCACGAAAAAAGCGTCAAGGCCGAGCGCCTGATGGCCGTGGAGTCCGTCATGAAGGAAGCACGCGCGGCCAAGAAGGCCGGTGCGGGCCGATTCTGCATGGGAGCCGCCTGGCGCACGCCGAAGGATCATGACCTCGACACCGTCTGCGAGATGATCGAAGGCGTGAAGTCCCTCGGGCTGGAAACCTGCGTGACGCTCGGGATGCTCGACGCGCAGCAGACCGAGCGCCTCAAGAACGCGGGACTGGACTACTACAACCACAACCTCGACACGTCCGAAGAGTTCTACGGCTCCATCATTTCCACCCGCACCTACCAGCAGCGTCTCGATACGCTCTCGAACGTGCGCGACGCAGGCATCAATGTCTGCTGCGGCGGAATCGTGGGCATGGGTGAAGACCTGTCCGACCGTGCCGGCCTGCTCATGACGCTCGCCAACCTGCCCAAGCACCCCGAGAGCGTGCCGATCAACCTGCTCGTCCGCGTCGAAGGTACCCCGCTGGGTGAGGCCGAAGCCGTCGATCCCATCACCTTCGTCCGCATTATCGCCACGGCCCGCATCATGATGCCGGAAAGCCATGTCCGCCTCGCCGCAGGCCGCGAGAACATGACGGACGAAGCCCATGCGCTGTGCTTCCTGGCCGGTGCGAACTCGATCTTCTGTGGCGAGAAGCTCCTGACCACGCCGAACCCGGCCAAACACCGTGACCGCCAGCTCCTGTCCGCGCTCGGCATGTCGCCCATGGTGCAGTCCGAAGCCGAGATGGGCAGGATGCGCCCGGCCGTGACGGAAGACGCCGTCTGCGAGATGGCCGTCTCCTGATCCCCGGTCCACGTCTGAAAGGGGAAGCGTTCGAAAGGGCGCTTCCCTTTTTTTATGCTTGGCCTTTGCCCGCTTCTTCCCTAAACCCACGCCCTTTGCCCAAACCGGAAGAAAGCAGAACCAATGACGGCGCCCGGACACAACCAGACCAAAATCCGCGTCGGCATTGACTTCGGCACCACCAACAGCGTGGTCGTGATCGCGGATGAGAACGGCAATACCCACCCTGCCCGCTTCGTCTTTACCGACCACGCCACCAGCGAAACCTGCCGCACGCTGCTCTGCCTGTGGATGGATCAGGACGGACGCCGCCGCGTCATGAAGGATGCGATCGGGCTGGACGCCATTGAGGCGTATCTGGACGATCCGGCCGAAAGCCGCCTCATCATGTCCATGAAGACCTATCTCGCGCAGGGGTCTTTCCGTGAGACGCGGGTTTTTAGCAACACCATGACGCTCGAAGCCCTGATTGCGCGCTTTCTGACGTCGCTGATGGACAAGGCAGGACTGACTCCGTCCGATGTCAGCGCCACAATAGGCCGCCCCGTGCGCTTTGCGGGCGAACTGGCCGATGATTCGCTTGGTGTCGCCCGTCTGCGCGAGAGCTTTCTGGAAGCGGGCTTTCCCGAGCCCAATATCGTGCTCGAACCCGAGGGCGCAGGCTGGCGCTTCATGCAGCGTCTCGACAGGCCCGCCACCGTTCTTGTTGGCGATTTCGGCGGCGGTACCAGCGATTTCTCGGTCATGCGCTTCAATCCGCAAGGCAGCCAGCGCGTCACCACACTCGGCCATTCGGGTGTCGGCATCGCGGGCGACCAGTTCGACTACCGCATCATCAGCCATGCCGTGGCCCCGGCTCTGGGACGCGATGCGACCTATCGCGTCATGGGCGGCCAGCCCCTGCCTGTCCCGGCAGAATGGTTCGCAAGCCTTGGCCGCTGGCATCGCCTGTCGCTGATGCGCACGCCCCAGACCCTGCGCGACATCGCGGACGTCGCCAAAACATCGTCCGAGCCGGAAAAGCTGCGGAGCCTGCTGCGACTGATCGAGGATCAGGAAGGCCAAAACCTCTATCGCGCGGTCGGACAGGCCAAGAGTGACCTGTCGCGTCAGGAGAGCACCGTCCTGCGCTTCATTCACCGTGATCTGAAGATCGAAGAGACCATCACCCGCGCGGATTTCGAAAGCTGGATCGGGCCTGATCTGGCGCGACTGGACGACGCCATCGAAGATGCCATGGTTCAGGCTGGGCTTGGACCGAACGATATCGACCGGGTCTTCCTGACCGGAGGCACGTCCTTCGTGCCTGCTGTCCGCGATCTGTTCGACCGTCGCTTCGGGGCCGAGCGAGTGGACGGCGGATCGGAATTCGTCTCGGTCGCCGAAGGACTGGCCCTGATCGAGCGTGAGCGCCATCAGACCTGAACAGATCCTGATCCAGTCAAACGCTCCCTGAAGCCGCACCAGTCCGGTCTTCAGAAAAGCTGATTCAGCCACCCTTCAAATTGCGGAATGCCCGCGCAAATGCCCGACAATAAATTATACTTTTTTATTTAGTGAAGAAAATTCCGGATTATGTGATTGGGAATTTTCTTCATTAGGGACTTTATGTCTCTATCAAAAGATACAAACACACCACATGCGTTCATTCTGCTATCTGTGTTCGTATATTGTATTTAAAATCAATACCCATATTTATTATGATCTCAGAAAAGAATACCAAGATGTCTTGTAAGTATTTTTTAAAAATATTCCTGAAGATTAATATTATTTCGGCTATTGGCACCCTTCCCCTGGCCGTCCATGCTCAGGATACAGCCGCCGTCGCACCACAGAACATCCCCTCTGCGAGGCCCCTCCAACTCCCCTCCACGAACCCGGCCATCGCGCTGCCACCCGCCCGGAAAACCCCGGCTCGCCATCCACATCCGCCCGCGCCATCCGCCGATCATCTGGGCGCGATTTTCGATACGGAGAGCATTTCATCGCTGCTCAACCGCAATGATGATGCCCTGCGACGCAGGGACCTGACAGCCGGTTATTATGTACCGGCACAATCCTTCGGTCACATTGCGCCCCAGCTCTCGCCCTACCGGAACTGGCTGGCGGAGCGCGGCTTCAGCTTCGAGTTCTCCTACAAGGCAGAAGCCATGGCGAATGTCGGTGGCGGCATCAGCAAGGGCATGTCCTATGCCCATGAACTGACCTTCAATACACGATGGGATCTGGGCCGGCTGCTCGGACTGGATGGCTGGATCCTGCATGCGGTGATGATGGAGCGCGCGGGCCGCGAGGTCTCCTATGACCATGTCGGGGACCACCATATCCTGCTGAGTGAGGTCTACAGCCTCTCAGGCCATGCGGCGGCCCATCTGGCGGACATCTATCTCGAAAAATCGTTTTTCAACAACCACCTCAACATCAA
Source organism: Gluconobacter aidae (assembly GCF_009547075.1). Classification (GTDB taxonomy): domain Bacteria; phylum Pseudomonadota; class Alphaproteobacteria; order Acetobacterales; family Acetobacteraceae; genus Gluconobacter; species Gluconobacter aidae. The sequence continues at coordinate 82,876 of NZ_WIPH01000004.1, read as the reverse complement.
TATCGGCCGCATCACGCTGACGCATACCTATGCGACGTCCCTGCTGCTCTGCACGTTCATGGTGCAGTGCTCCGCGCCCCCCGCCATCAAGGCTGACGAGGGCTGGAGCGTCTATCCGAAAGCCACCTGGGGCGGCACGCTGCGCTTCAAACCCACACGGGACCTGACCCTGCGAACCGGCGTCTACAGGGTTGGCGCGCTGACGGAAAATCCGAGCGGCTGGGCCTGGGGCAGTGAAAAATCCACGGGCATCATGCTTCCGATCGAACTGACCTGGGAGCCCTTTATCGGTCCAGACAACCTTCCGGGCCATTACAAGCTCGGCTTCGCGCATGACACATCGCCTTATGCGGATCGCCTCGGGACCATTCCGGCGATGTTCGCGAAGGAAGTCTTCCATGACGCCACCAAACCACGCGACACGTTCTATATCGAAGCGGACCAGATGGTGTATCGCAAGGGCGGCCAGCATCAGATGGCGGGCGGATACATCCTCGCCGGCTACGTGCACAATACGCCCAGCGTCTCGACATTCTCGGATCAGGTCTATGTCGGCGCATCGCTGCTGGGCATTATCCCCCGCCGGCCGTTCGACCGGTTCGGCGTGATGTATTCCTACTATCAGATGAGCCCTGCCATCACGCTCGGCCAGCGCCTGAGACAGCTCGCGGGCATGTCCATGGGAGCTTTCGTCAACGGCCCGCAGACCCATTCCGCCATTCTGGAAGCCTATTACGGCGTCCCCATCCGGCCGGGTCTCGTGCTACAGCCGGAGTTTGAATACATGATGCGCCCCGGCCAGACCTCGGTTATTCCGAATGCGACACTGGTGGGCCTCAAGATTCTCGGGAACCTGTAATATTAAGTCATATATAACAAAGACGTTACTTGTGGTTTAACAGAAATGTTATTCCATATTTTATTAATTACCCGTTCGTGATTTGGAACAGAACATCCATTTACATAACCTGAAAGCCCATAAGGATTACAGCCAAGGGACTTTCAGCATGAAAACAATGCTTGCTTCTTTTTTCGTTCTTGGACTTCTGGGCGGCACAGCTCTCGCGCAGGAGCCCAAGGCTGAGAATGCTGTCGCCAGCACGACTTCAGGCGAGAAGCCCCGGGTCACACAGGCGGCAGACCGAACGAACAGCGAGACCTGCAATCAGGTCTGGGTCAACACCGCAACGCATGTCTATCACGTTCAGGGCAGCTTCTGGTACGGCGCTACGGCCCACGGGACGTATATGTGTGAAGCGGACGCCAAGCGTGCAGGCAATACCCGCGGCCAGTTCTGACGAACATTACAAACAGGCTTCCGGCCTCATGGACCATGAAGCCTGTGATCGTTCAGTCGGATGCGCCGAGACCTGACTGGTCGACCGGGGTTCCATGAACCTGCACCGTAACCTTTCCGGGTTCCGCCTTTTCAGAAGCGGTCTCTTTGGACGCGGCCCCATCATCTCCAGCCTGCTTTGCCGCCACCTGCCCGCTGATTTTTTCCTGCTGCCGAAGGGCCGCAGCCTGTGGCTGATGCCCCGCCGCCTCGGCCGCGTCCGCCGCCAGAGTGAGCGCACGGCGCATCCCGCGATAATCCAGCGCATCACGGCGACTTTTCACAACCGACAGGGCCTCGCTGCTGGCCAGTTCGGGCTGGCGGCGCAGCAGGTTCAGACGGGCCGTCAGTTCCTGCCGGTCAACCTGCGCGCTGGTTTCACGGAAGGTGGCCAGATCATTCACGCGCTGGGCCAGAACCGTATCCTGTCTCAGATCCGCTGCGATCAGACCTGACAGGTAAAGCGCCCGTTCACGGATTCCCGTATCCGGAGACTGAAGCGCGCGCCCCACAGCCTGCGACGCGAACACCGTGTCATGAAGCCGGTACAGGGCGGCCGCGCGGATCACGGCCAGGTCGGACGTATCCGAAACACCGCGCAGGCTGAGCGCGGCTTCGGTCTCGCCAAGACTTTGCAGGGCTTTCCGCGGCTCGTCTTCCGCCAGCAGGACTGTCGCCAGATTGAAACCGGCCTCGTGAATGGACGGCGCATCATCGCGCATCAGGGCACGGTCCATCGCGGTCCGGTACTGGGCCTCGGCCTGTGTGGCCTGACCGATTCCATAGACGCTCTTACCGGTATCCATGGCGTCTTCATAAGGCTGATCGGGCTTTGGCCCCTTCGTCGCGGACGAGCAGCCGCCCAGCGTCAGAACCATCAGGCCCGTGCAGGCCAGAAGAACGCGCCTCATGGCCGCACCGCCTGTGCCGGCAGACGACGCGAGGGTTCCTGCCTGCTGCCCCCACCGCCCAGCAGCCACAGCCCGCGCAGCTGATCCGTCAGCTTGCGCAGACTGCTCGCACTTGCTTCCGCCTGAGCCAGAAGAGCCGGAAGCTGCGCCGTAGCCGTATTGGCATGTGCCACGGTCTGCTGTACCTGCGGCATGCTCTGACGCAGGCTGGCCGTCGCGGCCCTGGCATTGGCCATCGTTCCATCAACCTTCGTCATGACGCTCCCTGCCTGTTTTTCAATGGGCCTGAGATCCGCGATGACAGCATCAAGATGCGCCAGGGCCGCATTGGCCTTGTCGAGCACGTCATCCTTGACCAGCAGCCCGCCGATCGTGCCCTGTCCTTTTCGCATGTCGGTCAGCATATCGTTGACCTGCGTCGTAATGAGCTGGACGTTATTCATGGCCGGTACGAGCTTGTTGCGCAGATCCATGACGGTCCGGGTAATCACGTCCGCCGGGTTGGCCTCGACCGTCGCCTGAAGGACCGCGTAGTCCCAGTCGAGCGGCTTGCCCTTGCCCCGGCCCAGTTCAATGTAACTTGCCCCCGCCACGATCAGGCGATGGCGGATGATGGCGGTGCTGTCCTGGCGGATGAAGTTGGCGAACTGCGGGTCCAGATCCCCTTCCGCATACATCCGGCCCGTCTCGTTGAGCTTCAGACGGCGGATTTCACCTGCATGAACCCCCATGACCTCAATATCGTTGCCGATCGCAAGTCCGGCCACACCGCTTTCGGGCAGGACAAAATGCAGTTTCTTTTCCGGCGTCAGCCACTGGCGCAGGAAACCGGCCTCCACGACAGCCACCGCGAACATGACGATCGCGGCAAGGACAAGCAGCCCGACCCATTCATCCGCATAGCGGTTCTGAAAGAGTGGTCGGGCGGTCTCGGTCTGGCGTACGCGAAACATCAGGAACCTCGCATCGAAAACAGTCCGTCATCATAAAGGCGCAGGCGGATGGTGGCATCGGACGCATAATCCCCCCACCCGCTTTCATCCGGAGCCATCCACACAACCGCGCATCCCCGGTCCCGCAGATCGGTTACGAGAGACAGAAAAGCATTCATCAGACTGGCCGGCGCTCCTTCCATGGGATGCTCCAGCAACAGCAGGGTCGGCTCGCCCATCATCGCCCGCACACAGGCAGCGCGCCGCCGGTCCAAGGCCGACAGGCGGTTCGGCGGGATTACCGGCAGGCCCGGCAGACCGAGCTGGAGGGCAAGATGCACCGCCTGCGCCTGCAACCTGTCGGTCGGAATGCGTGTATGGTGCAGTTGGGGCCACAGGATGTTCATGTGCGTTCCATACAGATCCACCCATCCCCCCGTGACCACGACCCGCCCGATCCGCCCACGCAGCGCATTGCCGCGCCGTTCATCGAGATCGGCCCAGTCCAGCCCCATGCACCGGACATGCCCGGCACCCAGCGGAATGAGGCCCACGCACATATCGGCGAACAGGGCCGCCTGCGCCATATCACGACACTCGATCAGGGCACATTCGCCAGGATTGAGACGCAGGTTGTAACGGCTCGATACCAGCCCGCTCTCATCGAACTGCGGCGTGGCATCGAGCAGTTCGAGCCGGGCATCCAGTGCATTGAGGAAGACGTCGTCAGTCTCAGCCATCGAAACACACACTGAAAACGACGTTGATGACCATGATGGACAGCATCCCGCGCGCAAACCCGCGCGGCAGCATGCTGGACAGGTCGTCTTCGGTCGTGACATCCATACCCGACAGGCACGAACACACACCCACGGCGTAACCGCTGAAAATGAACTTGGCCGGGATCACGAAATAATCGATCGGCTTTACGCTGGCCACCACCTGATCCATAAAAGCCCAGATCGGCATCGTGATCGCATCTTCCACGCGACAGACCCCGTAGCCCACGACAAGGGCCGCCATACTGAAAATGATGCCGAGCGTGAACCCACTGATCGTCATGGCAAGACTGCGCGGCAGCAGGAACGAGATGAACGGATCTATCCCCATTCCGGTCATGGCGCGCATCTGCCCGCCCGTCGTGAGCGTGCCAAGCTCGGTGAGCATCAGCATGCCCGACCGTCCCAGCAGGATCACGCCGACCAGGACCGGGGCGATCTCGCGCACCAGAACCGTGGACAGAATGGACCCGGTCATCTGCGCCATGCCCGCGAAACCGAGCCAGTAGACGGTCTGCGCCACGATACCGAAACCCGTCAGCGCCGCCGTCACCAGCGTGCTGAGAATACCACCGCCCACGGCCTGATGCAGGGAGGCCCAGAACTCGATCCGCACCGTCCGCCGCCAGGTCGTCAGCCGCACGGCCTCACGCATGATGCCCCAGCCCGCACCGATCATCATGAGCGTGAAACGCATCTGCGTGCGGGAAAAATATCCCAGATGCACCAGCATGTTCCGGACCATCGTGATCCGGTCGAGATTACGCAGCACTTTCATCGGCGGCCCGCCAGAATGAAGCTTCGGGTAATGCCGCTATGGGGCAGATAGAACATCCCCCTCTCCCGGAAGAGGAAATGTTCCCGCAGGATCACGTAGGCCTGCTCGGAGACCTGGATCGTACCCGCATCCGGCGCGCTGCCGGTCAGGAGTTCAGCGCCATTGAGGGCATCGCCCCAGATGTTGAAGACGGAAGGCCGTTCGCCGAGTTCCGACGCCATGACCGGGCCGACATCCATGCCGATCCGGAACACGGGATCCAGATCCGCCGCCGCCAGCGAGGACAGACAGGCTTCACGGATCGAGACCGCGGCATCCGCCAGCCGGACAGCCGCGGACGGGTCCGGCGTCTGCGAACAGCCGCCCACGAGGACGAGCCGGTTGCTTACGACCTGAACGGAGAACAGCCCGCTGTCGCGCGCGATTTTCTGGATTTCCAGACTGAGCGTGCGGATGACGTTCATGGCGCGCGCGATGCTGTCACGGTCCGGCGCATAGGGGTCCACGAAGGAAATGACCATGACCGGAACCTGCGGATACACACCCGCCGCCACCGGTTCTCCGGCAGTGGCAGAAGGCTCCAGAAGAAAGCCCTCGTCAAACCGCGTGTCATGCTTTTCGGCCGGTATCGTCAGACCGGAGTGACCCTCGCCCTCCGTTGCATCAAACGGCTTGGCAAAACGCAGGGCCACGATGGAGCCCACGATGGCGATGATGTGCTCCATCGTCTCCGGCTGCCCCGGATCCTCCAGCACGATCGCGCCAACGGTCCTGTGCGCATTGCGGACCGGCTGAAACAGCAGCGTATTCGCCCCCACGGCCCGCATGATGACACGCTGGAAGTTCTGGGTGCGCTCGTCCTGCGAGGCATCCGCGATCGACAGTGTGTGCCCCTCGTCCAGAGCTTCGAACAGCTTGCCATTGTCCCGCCGGCTGATCTCGACGCCCGTGCTGTGCACGTCGCGCGACGGATCGAAAGCATCCTCGCAGAGCAGACGATCCCCATCTGGCAGCAGACGCCACAGACTGGCACGCCGCGCACTGGTCCGGGCCGTCAGGGCCTCCGTCAGGATCGGCACTTCATGCGCGGGATCGAACAGGTCCGGCGTGCTGGCGATTTCCAGCAGCGAGGCATTCTCCGCCTTGACCTGATCCCGCCCCCACTGGAGCCGCTTTCTCAGACGTTCCACATGCCGCCCCTGCGCGACCAGCGCGAGCGCCAACACCGAGGCCAGTCCGACGACCAGCAGCGAGAACCCGATATTCTGCCGCCGGGCCGTCTGGGCAAAATCGGCAAAATCGCTTTCCGGCGCATTCAGCAGCAGCACCCAGTGCCGATGCACGAAAGGCAGTTCGGAGGCGATGGTGACGTAATTCCTGCCCCGCGCCCGCACCACGCCTGTGCCCGGCCCCTTGATGCGGAAACGGTTGAGCGCGTGAATAAAGACGGGCTGCGTCTTGGGATCGAGAAACACATTCCCCGGATCGAAGGTCTTCGGATCCTGCCCGGCCGCGACATTGTGCCCTGCGATGATCTGGCCGTGCATGTCCACGATCACCGCCTGTCCACTGCGCCCGACCTGAAGCTTGTTAAGGAACGAGGTCAGCTGGTTCAGCGAAATGTTGATCGCAAAAACCGATTTATGCCCATCATGCCCGTCAAAGGCGAGCGACGCGGTGATGATGAACTGATGCGTTGAAATATAGGCGTAAGGATCGGTCCAGTGGAGCTGCCGCTCCGGGTCATTCTGATGCTTGACGGCCTTTGCGAACCACGGCCGGACAACGACGTTATAGCCTTCCGCCGGGTCCGAACTCTCGCCCGTAACATTGCCGTCCTTGTCCGTATAGACGTGGTGATAGACCTGCTTGCCGTCATCGGTCTGGAAATGGGTCTGCTCGAACCCGTCCTGACCATGGCGCGTGATCATCCAGAACTGGCCCTGATCGTTCGCAATATAGAAGCTGTCCACCTGCGGCGTATGCGTCAGGATGGAGCGTCCGTAGAGCATGAACGTGTCAGGCGTAGCGTTGGTCAACGGATCGCGGAACATGTCCTGTGCGATCAGGGCGCCGATGGAGGCCGGGGCCAGATAGTCGCTGACCTCCTGCGTCACATAGCGCTGCTGGCTGCGCAGAAGATCGTTGGAGAGCGCAATCGCGCCCTTGCGGGTCGTCTGGTAATTGTGAAGACTGATTCCTGTAATCGCGGCGATGACCAGAAGCACGCCCACGAGAGGGCCCAGGATCTGGAAGATCCTTCGCCGGTCACTGGCAGGGCTCTGGGTGGGATCCACGATTTCTGCGGCTGACAACGTTCTTTCACTCCGAACAGAGACGGGGTCGCGGAACAGGGCCGTACTACCGCGATACGCCAATATCCTCCGACTATTACCAGACTGCAACCCGCAGCCATGAACTGAAACACGCCTGCACGTCCGAAGTTTACTGTTTCCACATCATCCGGTCAGAGGTCTTCCGCGCATTCCATCCCGACGCAGAGATGGTGGATGTGGGATTTGCCCGCTATGGTCGGGCGTTTTTCCAGCAGGGTGGTTTTGCTGGAAGCCATCGGAACAGCGATGTCTCACATGCACGAATATCTTTCTCACCGCGCCATTCTGTCATTTACGGGAACGGACCGCGCCAGCTTTCTTCAGGGGCTCGTCACCAACGACGTCCAGAACCTGACGGACACGACAGCCGTCTGGAGCGCGCTGCTCACACCGCAGGGACGCTGGCTGAGCGAATTTTTTCTGTACGCCACGCCCGACCGCATCCTGATGGACTGTCCAGCCGATCATGCGGAGATGCTCGCCAAGCGCCTCTCCCGCTTCCGTCTGCGCGCGGATGTGCAGATCGAGAACACGCCCTTTCAGGTCATCACCGGCGCTGAAGGCCGCACGGTTCCTGAAACCGTCCTCGCGAGCGCCCCGGACCCACGCTGCGAAGGGGCTGGATGGCGTGCGATCATGGCCGGACCGGCCCAGGGCGGTGAGACGGCGATCGCATTTCTGGAGCGGCGCCTCACGCTGGGCCTGCCGGACGTCATGGATTTTGAAAGCGAGCAGACACTGGCGCTCGAAGCCGACATGGACCTGCTGCATGGCGTATCCTGGAAAAAGGGCTGCTATATGGGACAGGAACTCACCGCCCGCACCCATTACCGCGGCCTCGTCAAGCGCCGCCTGCTGCCCGTTGCGCTGTCGGATGGCACATTCCCCGACGAAGGCGGCATCATCGTTTCCGGTGAGCGCGAAGTGGGCGACATCCGCTCCCGGAGCGGCAGGCGGGCGCTCGCCATGCTGCGACGTGACGCCTGGTCCGCATCGGACCTCACATGCAATGGGCAGCCGCTTTCTGTAGTCTGGCCCGTCTGGTTTCCCGAGGAGATGCGTTCGTGACCTATGTTCCCCCCGCCTCGTCCATTATCGATGACATTATCACGCAGGTGAAGTTCGACGCGAACGGCCTGATTTCCGCGTTGGCGCAGGCCCCGGATGGCGTGGTCCTGATGCTGGCCTGGATGAACGCGGACGCCCTGCGCGAGACGCTCCTGACGGGCCGGGTCTGCTACTGGTCCCGCAGCCGCCAGAAGCTGTGGCGCAAGGGCGAGACCTCGGGCCAGCAGCAGAAGCTCATCGAAGCGCGGCTCGACTGCGACATGGACGCCGTTCTCATGATCGTCGACCAGACCGGCGTGGCCTGCCACACCGGCCGCCGGAGCTGTTTCTATCACGGCGTGACGCCAGACGGGCTGCGTGATACCGCACAGCCCGAAATCAGCGCCGAAGAGCTTTACGGCCGCTGATCGACCACGGACGGCGCCGTCCAGCCCGGGACAAGGAACGTGGCCGGGCAGCCGTTCTGGTCATCCGGTGAGGACAGATAGGCGCCTTCATAGGGGAAGCGGGAGAGCTTCTTCGGGTCCAGCGTGAACCAGAGCTGCGTCAGCACCATCTGCCCGTTATGGGCCGGTTCGCAACGGACCTGAAGCGCCCGGCTGTCGCGCACATTCATCAGACGTGCGAAGGTGGCCAGCATGTCATCGCGCTTGACCTGAAATCCGGCCTGCTGTGACAGCCACAGCCCGAACGCCGAAGCCGCGAACCGGTCCCGCATTTCCATGGACGTAATAAAGAAGCGGTCCGCGTCATAGCCGAAGCAGCGCGCATGCTTGGTGTATTCATGCACGTAAAGCGGCTTCTTCAGATGTGGCACCACACCCCGCAGCGCCTCGACCGTTGTCGGCAGGAGCTGCGGCGGGGTGTCGTTGTGATCGTAGAGATCACAGCCCTTGGACCACCATTCCTGCACCGGCACACCCTGTGCTTCCAGAGCATGCGGCTCGGACGCCCACAGCCCGTGCAGACCGATCGAGATGCGATGCGTCTGGTCCCATTCACATCCGCCGCCCGTGGCGCAGAAACCCGGCTGCCAGGTCAGGGCCAGCGTGTCATGCCGGAAATCGGTATGGGCCGTGGGCGTGATCGAAGGGCCGGTTGGAGCCTGCGAGACGCAGCCTCCCAGCAGGAAAAGAGCGGCAAGAACGGAACGCTTCACGCGGAAAGCCCCTTGGCATGGTGGATCAGATGGTCCGCGATGAAACTCTGCACGAACCAGTAGGAATGGTCATACGCGGCATGACGGCGGAGTTCGAGAGGCTGTTTGCCTTCTCTCGCCGCCCCCTCCAGCGCATCCGGGCACAGATCCGCCAGATACTGGTCCATCAGTCCCTGATCCACGAGAATGGTGGACGGATGGGTATGCTTCGCGCGCAGCAGAAGCGTCGGGTCGCAACTCTGCCATTTCGCCGGATCACCGCCGAAATACGCATCAAACGCTTTCTGCCCCCAGGGCACGATGCTCGGATGGCAGATCGGCGCGAAAGCCGAGACAGTTTTCCAGCGGTCGGGATATTTCAGCGCCTGAAGCAGCGCCCCCATGCCGCCCATGGAATGCCCCATGATGCCGCGCCGCGCGCCATCCAGCGGGTAGAGCCGCTCGGTCAGCGCGGGCAGTTCCTCGCCGACATAGGTCTCCATCCGGTAGTGATGGCTCCAGGGCTCGGACGTGGCGTCGATATAGAAGCCGGCACCCGATCCCAGATCGTAACTGTCATCCTCGCCCTTGATGCCAGTATGGCGCGGGGACGTGTCGGGGGCGACAAGTGCGATGCCATGTTCGGCGGCAAAACGGATGGCATTGGCCTTGATGAGGAACGTCTCCTGCGTCGCGGTCAGCCCGGCCAGCAGATGAATGACGGGGACCTTGTGCCCCGCCAGAGCCTCTTTTGGCAGAAAGATGCCAAACGTCGCGGGAACGCCGAGCGCCTGCGAATTATGCCGGACAAACCGCAGGGAGCCGTCAAAACAGGCATGATGCGCCAGAACCTCGATGTCGGACACGCTCAGTACTCCACGACGGTGCGAATGCTCTCACCCCGACTCATCATGTCGAAGCCCAGATTGATGTCAGCGAGCTTGAGCTTGTGGGTGATGAGATCGTCGATGTCGATCCGGCCTTCCATGTACCAGTCCACGATCTTCGGCACATCGGTTCGCCCGCGCGCACCACCAAAGGCTGAGCCAATCCAGCGGCGTCCCGTCACGAGCTGGAACGGCCGCGTGCTGATTTCCTGCCCTGCCCCGGCCACACCGATGACGCAGGACACGCCCCAGCCACGATGCGCGCTCTCCAGCGCCTGACGCATCAGGGTCGGATTGCCGACACACTCGAATGTGTAGTCCAGACCACCACCGGTCATCTCGATCAGATGCCCGACGAGATCTCCGTCCGGCCCCGGATCCTTGGGATTCACGAAATCCGTCATGCCGAACTTGCGGGCAATCGCCTCGCGCTCCGGATTGATATCGATGCCGATGATCCGGTTCGCGCCGACCATCTTTGCACCCTGAATGACGTTGAGCCCGATGCCGCCCAGCCCGAACACCGCAACGGTCGATCCAGGCTCAACCTTGGCGGTGAACAGCACGGCGCCAATGCCGGTCGTCACACCGCAGCCGATATAGCAGACCTTGTCGAACGGCGCGTCGGGGCGGATTTTCGCCAGTGCGATTTCCGGCAGGACCGTGAAATTCGCGAAGGTCGAGCAGCCCATATAGTGATGGATCGGCTGACCTTTATAAGAGAAGCGGAATGTGCCGTCCGGCATCAGGCCCTTGCCCTGCGTGCTGCGGATGGCCGTGCACAGATTGGTCTTGCGCGACAGGCAGGACGGACACTCCCGACACTCCGGCGTATAGAGCGGAATGACGTGATCGCCGGGTTTGAGATGCTTCACCCCGGCCCCGACTTCCCGGACGATACCCGCTCCCTCATGCCCGAGAATGGCCGGAAACAGGCCCTCGGGGTCCTGACCGGAGAGCGTGTATTTGTCGGTATGGCACAGACCGGTCGCCATGATTTCGACCAGCACTTCCCCGTCGCGGGGGCCTTCAAGCTGAACCGTGTCGATTTCCAGCGGTCTGCCGGCTTCGAACGCAATGGCGGCGGTCACATCCATAACATCACTCTCCTCTGAAACGGTGCGGACAGGGTGTCGTATTAAACGGCATGGCGGCAAGAGGGCACTGCAAAAGAAAGTAAAGTGACAGACACCCTTTGGTGTTGGCCAGGAACTGACTTCGCCGCTACGCTTCCGCACGACTTCCCTGCACATCCCGTCACCCGAGGAGACAGCCATTTGATCGTCAACCGTCCACATGGACTGGCCATTCTTTTTCGGGAAGCCCTGCCCCCCCTGATCATCCTGACCCTGTGGGACTTCGTCGTGGTGGTACTGTTCCAGATCTTTCATCAGGACTGGATGGAGCAGCCGGCACTTCCGATTTCCCTCATGGGCTCGGCGCTCGCGATCTTCCTGAGCATGCGCAACAACGCGGCCTATAACCGCTGGTGGGAAGGCCGGACCCTGTGGGGAGCGATCACCAACAACTGCCGTTCCTTCGGGCGCGAAGCGGCGACACTTCTGGGCGGGCGTCCGGATCTGGCCCGCGCCATGGCCGCCTATCCACATGTCCTGCGCGCGGCGCTGAGGGGCGACCCGCCCAACGAGGACACCAGGAGGCTGCTGACGCCCGAAATATACGAGAAAGTCTTTTCCTGCTCGAACACGGCCAACATGCTGCTCTACCAGATCGGCCTGGGGGTCCGGGACGAAGTCGAACGCAAGGGAATCGACGGCGCGGTGCATGGCACCGTGGACCGCATCCTGTCCGACATCGCCAACGCACAGGGCGGCCTGGAGCGGATCAAGAACACGCCGCTTCCCGCGCAGTATTCCCTGCTACCCGAAATCGCGACGCATCTGTTCTGCATCATCCTGCCGCTCTCGGCCGTGCAGACACTCGGCTGGATCACGCCTCTGGGCTCCAGCATCATCGGCATGCTGTTCCAGATGCTCGACCGCAGCGGCCGGGACCTTCAGGAACCCTTCAAGCAGAGCGTCCATGCTCTGCCGATGCTGACCATGGCCCGGACAATCGAACGTGATCTTCTGCAACCGATTGGCGATACCCCCCTCGATCCCATCCAGCCCATCAACGGCGTTCAGCCCTGACGCACTCGGGAAGCCACGGCCGATCTCTTGCGAACAGACAAGACAGCAGGGAGTTTTTCTGCTATAAGCCGGGGCTATGAACACGTTCAAAAGCCCCCAGAAGGGCGGCATGACCGATGAAATGGCTCGTGTCGCAGCCAACAACACTGCCCGTCAGACCGATCCGGAACACGACGCGGACCCGTTCCGCGAAGGTGACTCCATTGTCTACGCCGCGCATGGCGTCGGACGCGTGGACAAGATCGGCATGGTCGAAGTCGCCGATACCGTCATCGAGATGATCCAGATCTCGTTCCCCGGCAACCAGATGACGCTGCGCATCCCGCTGGCCAAGGCCCGCAAGGCCGGCCTGCGCAAGATCGTGACGCGCGACATCGTCGACAAGGCGATGACCGTCATCAAGGGCAAGCCGCATGTCAGCAAGGGCATGTGGGCCCGCCGCGCCGTGGCCTATCAGGAAAAGATCAACTCCGGTGACCTGATCCAGATCGCCGAAGTGCTGCGGGACCTGCGTCGCAACGTCGACAGCCTCGATGGCAGCTTCTCCGAGCGCAAGCTGTTCGAAGCCGCACAGGAACGCTTCGTGGCCGAGGTCGCCGTTCTCGAAAACGTCGATCCCGCACAGGTTCTCGAAAACCTGACCAAGACCATGAAAGCCGCCTGAATCGCGGTCGGGAGCGCGGTTTGAAAAGGCTGCACTTCTCCAATATGGATCAGGCTGTGGTTTTCTTCGCATCCCGGACGGGTCTCTCGCGTTGGCGACACGAGAGACCTTTTCCGTGAAGCGTTTTCAGTCACGGTTTCAGACCTGCATTCACAAGGAGAGGTGAGGCCAGATGCCTGCCCCTTACAAAGACCGTTTCGCCGGCAAGAAAGTCCTCGTCACCGGGGCATCCCAGGGAATTGGCGAGGCCACCGCGCTTCGTTTTGCCGAAGAAGGCGCGCAGGTCGCCCTCAACGGCCGCAAGGAAGACAAGCTGATCGCCGTCCGCGAGAAGCTGCCCAAGGTTTCCGGCGGAGAACACCCGATCGCCACGGGTGACATTTCCAAGGAAGACGACGTCAAACGTCTGGTTGCCAAAAGCATCAGCGCCATGGGCGGCCTCGACGTTCTGGTCTGCAATGCGGGCTATCAGATCCCCTCCCCGTCAGAAGACATCAAGCTCGAAGATTTTGAAGGCGTGATGGCCGTCAACGTCACGGGCGTGATGCTGCCCTGTCGTGAAGTCCTCCGCTACTGGCTGGAGAACGGCATCAAGGGCACGATCATCGTGAACTCCTCCGTTCACCAGATCATCCCCAAACCGCATTATCTGGGCTATTCCGCGTCCAAGGGTGCCGTCGGCAATATCGTCCGCACACTGGCGCTGGAATATGCCAGCCGCGGCATCCGCGTGAACGCCGTGGCTCCGGGCGCCATCGTGACGCCAATCAACATGTCGTGGATCGACGATCCCGAACAGTACAAGGCCGTCGCAAGCCACATCCCGATGAAACGCCCCGGCGAAAGCCGCGAAATCGCGGATGCCGTCACCTTCCTCGCCGCCGAGGACAGCACTTACATCACAGGTCAGACCCTGTATGTCGATGGTGGACTGACCCTGTACGGCGATTTTGAAAAAAACTGGTCCTCATAACCACCATGGCCCCTTCCCTTACCGTTCTGCTGATCGAGGACGATTTCCTCATCCGGACCTGCCTGGCGGAGTTCCTGCTGGACAGCGGCCTGACGGTCAGGGAAGCGGACAACTGTGCCGAAGCCCGCGCCATCATCGGCGCGGAGCCGAAGCTCGACGCCCTCGTGGCGGATATGACCCTTCCGGACGGGGATGGCATGACCCTTGTCCAGCCAGCCCGTGAACGCTGGCCCGATCTTCCGGTCATCTATATCAGCGGCCATGGCGACCTGCGGCGTGACGAGACGTCCGGCGATCCCGCGCGGGACCGTTTCATCTCGAAGCCTTATACGCTAGCAAGCATTCTGGAGGCTCTTGAGGACATGACATCGGCGGCCTCCGACTAGGAGATCCGCATGTCTGCCAGTCTGGACGGACCAGCCCCTGAAGATCCGGCCCTGACACCTGGAGAAGAGCAGCCTGCATCAGCCAGCCGTCTGGCCGGGGCACAGGACGCCCTCGCACGCGGGAACCCCGAAGAAGCACTGGCCATCGCGGGCGCCTCCACGGACGATACGACTGAAATCCCGGCCCTGCGTTATGTCCGGGCCCGCGCGCTGTTTCACCTTCACCGCTACGCCGAATGCGCGGAAGAGCTTGAAAAAGCCAGCGCCAATGTCGGCCCCCATGCCATTGCCCTGCTGCTGGGCGAAGCCGTTTCCATGCGCCGGCGGGACGATCTGCTGCCGCTGCTGGGAATCTGCCGGAGGCGCAAGCCCGATGATGCCCGGCTGATGGATGCCGAAGCGACGGTGCTGATCCAGCTCGCACGCTTTGACGCGGCGGAACTCCTGCTGCGCCAGAGTCTGCACCGCCGCCCCGGCAACCGCGGCACACTCAATCTGCTTGCTCTTCTTCTGACGGAAACAGGCCGCTTCGAGAGCGCACTCTCCATCATGAACGACCTGCGCGAAAGCGATCTCCAGGACTGGGAAGCGATCTGCAACATGGCCTGCATCCTCAGCAGCCTCGGGCGGATGGCAGAAGCGGCCAATCTGTACCGGCAGGCGGTGCCCATGGCGCCGAAGGACCCGCGCCTGCGTCTGAACCATTCCATCACCATGCTCAAGAGCGGACGCATGGCGCAGGGCTGGGCGGAACATGAATGGCGCTTCGGGCTGCCGGGGCATACCAGCATGCCGCTGGACCGCCTCCTGCCCAACATTTCCCCATCGCTGGACCTGAAGGGCAAGCGCGTCCTCGTCACACAGGAGGAAGGTCTGGGCGATACGCTGATGTATCTGCGCTACATCCCGCCCCTCGCCCGCACAGGGGCCATCGTCCATATCTGGGGCACCGAGACACTGGCGGCGATCTGCGGACGTGTCGCCGGGGTAGCGGAAGTCCAGTTTGGCGGCGAAACGCCGGAATACGACTATCACTGCCCGTTCATCAGCCTGCCCCGTGCCTTTTCGGGCACGCCCGACGCGATGGGAGCACCCGTGCCCTATCTCAGCGCGGACCGCCGGAAGGCCGAGATGTGGCGTCAGCGCCTGCATGATGATCGCGGGTTCAGGATCGGCCTCGTCTGGGCTGGCGCAGCGCGACCTGAGGATACGGCGGCGCTCATGGTGGACCGCCAGCGTTCCATGCCACTTTCCGCCCTCGCTCCTCTGGCCGACATTGAGGGCGCGAGTTTCTATTCCCTGCAGAAAGATCGCCCGGCCGAGCAGATCCCCGATTTTCCCGGCGAACTTATCAACGTCATGCCCGAATGTCACACGATGGACGACACGGCGGCGCTCATGGTGAATCTGGACATCATCGTCTCGGTGGATACGTCAGCCGTTCATCTGGCGGGCGGACTGGGCAAGCCTGTCATCATGATGGACCGCGTCAATAACTGCTGGCGCTGGCTGCACGGGCGTGAGGATACGCCCTGGTATCCGCAGATGACGATTGTCCGTCAGACCCGTTTCGGGGACTGGTCGGACGTCGTGGAGCGCGTGAAACAGCGCCTCGAAGACGCCGTTTCCGCCCATTAGAACTCAGTAGCTGTAACCGTAGGACAGGCCGATGCTCGATCCCGGATCGTTTTCCGGCGTCGTGAAGCCCGTGACCTGACCGCCCGTTCCGACCGTGGTGTTGAACTTCAGCCGCTTCGTCAGGTCGATCTGCACCTGCGCCTGCGTACCGGAGCCGGACGTTGCCTGCTTGGCCCCGACATAAACGCCCTTCATGACGTATTTTCCGGCCTCGACACTGGTGCCGCCATTGTCCACGCCGCTGCCGCCACCCACGGCCAGACGGTCCAGACCCAGCAGGTTGCGGACCTTGCTCAGCGGATCGAAGGCCGAGCCACCCGCAAGCTGCACCACAGCCGCACCAAGTTCAGCAAGCTGCGTCGTGGAGAGCGAATGGCTGTCAGTGCCGAACAGCAGGATGGACAGCACCTGATCGCGCGGCAGACTTGGCGTGGAAACGAAGTCGATCTTGGGGGCGCTGGCATAGCCCGTCACCAGAAGGCTGGCGAGCGTGCCGCTGGCGTTGCGGTCGGCGCGGAAATCGAGCGTCGGATCAAGCTTGTGGTTCACGCCCGAGCCATTGAACGCCACGCGCCCATTGGTGAAGTTCAGATTGATCCCGCCCAGATTGAAATTACCCCGCTTGAGATCAAAGCCACCGCTGACCGCAGGTTCCGCACTCGTACCCCGAACGCGCAGACGGCCCTGCATTTCCGCGAAGACGCCATGACCGCGCACGAAGAACTCGCCCGGCGAAATCACATCCACACCCAGCCCGATAATCAGGCTCGAGCTGGAACTGGACGGCGGCTTCTGGCCCGGACGGATGACATCGAGCTGCGGAACGGAGGCCGGCATGGAGTCCGGAATATTGATTGTGGCGTTGGGAATAATGACTTTCCCGTCCACATCCAGCCGCGTCGTGGCCTGCCCGTGAATATGCAGATCCGTATTAACCGTCGCGGTCAGCAGGTCACTTGAGACAGGTCGGGCCTTGTCGGACGTGACATGAATATCCACCGGGATATCCGGCCGGAATGCACCCACCGAACCATCCATTGCAATGGTGCCAGGACCTGCATGTGCGACGATATGATTGATCGCAATGCTGTCCCCGGAAGCGACAAGCGCGCCATTTATGTGATTGAGATGCACACCCTGCGCGTAGTGATCGAAGGAGGCATTCTCCAGCGTCACCTGACCCGTTGCCCGCGGCTGCGCGGCCGTTCCGGCGACATTGAGATTGATGCCAACCTTGCCGGCCACTCCCATGCCACTGGCGCCCAGGACGGCATTGCCCACGGACAGATCAACATGCCCCGTGGTCGCAAGCGCCATCGCACCCGTCCTGGAAAGCGGCGCGGTCCCCCGCACGGCCAGCGCGACGGACGGACTGGCGCCCAGAGTCGCATCAACCTTCGCGGAGCTGCCGGCGAGACCCACATTGGCCAGGATCTGCGCCGCCGGAAGGGACGATGCCGGGCCGGTCCGCATCCGCAGGTCACGTCCGGTCAGCGAGACAGTGCCCGTCGGCGCGGCCAGCGTTCCGCCGAGCCTGGCGTTAAGCGAAATCGCGCCCGTCGCCGACAGATCGGGCACGAAAGGTTTGGCGATCGCGGGCGTGATGTGATCCAGACGCGCCGTAAGTGCGAGCGCCGGTTTGATCGTTCCCGCCACATCGATCATTGCAGGCGCGACACCCTGTGGCGCCACCGTCGCCAGAAGATGATCCACACCCATCGTCTTGCCGAAGGACACCACGGCCGGGCGGCTCAGACGCAGACTCTCGCCCTTGGCCAGAGCCGTCAGTTGTCCGAGGCGCACCGTCTTTTCGGGCACGTTCAGCACAAGTGCGGTGTCGATATTCGCCGGAGCGTCCATCACGTTCTGGAAGGCCGCGTTCAGCGCAATGGCCATCGCGGTCTGCGGCCCCTTGATCGTGGCATGCGCCTTGCCGGTCATGGCCTGATAGCGCATCCCGGCCAGATCCAGCACCAGCGCGGGTTCGGGTGCGTCGATCGGATTGGTGATGGTGCCGCTGACCTTCAGGGACTGGACGGCGGCCTGCGCCATCGACAGCATTCCATCCAGTCCAAGTTTCACGACAGGCGGCGCATTTCCAGCTTCCGTCGTGTGCAGACCCAGCATCAGATGACCTGAAATCGCCTGCCCGATCAGACGCCGGAAATCGCCCAGATTGCGTATCGAAACGTCCAGATCCCCGAGCGGGACTTTTGCTCCCTTGGGCAGACGGAGCTTGCCCTTTCCGGACAGGCTGTTCCAGTCCAGCGTATTAAGATCCAGATGATACGCGCCCGAATCATCCTGCTGAAGCGCCGTATCGAGCACGAGTGGCGCGTGGTCCAGCGTGCCTTTGGCCGTCAGCGTCCCATCCGGATGAGACGGCAGATGCTGGAAGTCCGCATGCAGTTCCACGGGCCCTTTCGCGACCTCTTTTGTGCCGAAATCACCGTTCAGGTCGGCCTTGACCGCCAGATCATCCGTCGGACCATCCGCCGTGGCCGTCAGCGTCGTATGGCCGAGGATGGCGGGGCTGGCCTTTGCGAGATCGGGCAACTGGACGGTGGCCTTCGTCTGCATCCGGTTGCCATGCGCCATATCGATCACGGATGACACCAGCATGTGCAGCGCCGCGCCATCCAGTCCGAAGCTTTTCAGCGTCAGGACATTGGCAGGGGATTTCGTCAGATCCAGCGAGAACGTGCCCGTCCTGCCGATCAGGGTCACGGCCTGTGCCTGACCGCCCGTAATCGCGAGCGTCCCCGTGCTTTTCAGTGTCAGGTCGTCCTGCTTCGTGACCGGCATGGCAAAATCGGCATGCAGCCCGGCATTTCCCTTGAGGTCCGTACTGCCCATCGCCGCCAGCGGATGCAGATCCGGCAGGTCGAGATCCAGATGTCCTTTCGCAGCAGGCTTCAGATCCACTGTTGCCGTAGCATGAAGCAGCGGATGATCCAGCTTCGCCACGATTGGCGCGGATGGCGCCAGCGGGTGCGCCAGAACATCCAGCGTCAGGGGAGCCGCGGCCAGAAGCGTGGGCTGGGAGCCCGGGATTTTCAGCCCATCCAGAGACGCTGTCAGATGGCCCGCCGCATCATCAGGCTGGTCGCTCTCGACGCCCTCGAACTGTGCATGCAGATGCCCGATCCCGGCACCCGCCGCGCTCAGGGAGTCGATATCCAGAACACCCTGCCCGTTCGGCGCCGTCAGCGGCCCATGCAGATCCGTATCGAGCGCGATGGCATTCCACGCAATCCCGGGGCGCAGCGTCATGGACGGCGCGTTGGCCTTTGCATGCAGGTCCCCGACACGCGTCAGCAGGTTCATCGTACCATTGGCCGAAGCCTTGATGGGGCCAGCGACCAGTCCGAAATCCAGCACGGACGCCGTGCGCGGCCCGTTGAGGTTCAGGTGCAGATCCAGCGGGTCGAGCTGCGGCATCTGGCCCAGCGTCGTGACAAAGCCGCTGCTGCCTTCCTGAAACCGCACCCCAACTGCAATCCGCTTCTTCGGCGTCTGCACGTTCAGCGTCAGGCTGCCCGGCTGATCGAGCCGTTTCATCGCCAGCGCCACATCCATGACCGGCAGCGTCTTCACCGTCACGCCGTCCAGAAACGGCGCGATGCTGTGGATATGGGCGTGACCATCCAGCGAGAAAGCCGTCGGCGTGACGGTATAGTCCGGCCCGATCTCCAGCCGCCCGACATGCAGCGATGCCAGATCGACACGCAGATGCAGCTTCGACGGTGCCGTGCTGGTCGTCGTGGGCTTTGCAGGCGTCGTATCCGGAGCGGAGACCATCTTGCGCAGGACGGCGACCCGGGAGGCGCTCAGACTGGTGATCTTCGCATCCAGATGCAGCAGCGACAGCGGCGACCATTTCAGATCGGCATTGTCCAGCTCGATCCAGGGGCCTTTCGTATCCTTGATGAGCAGTTTCGCCACCGCCAGATGATGCGGCAGAAAGCCCGAAAGACCGGAAATCTCGACCATGCCCCCCGTCAGCGGGCCGATCCTGCGCTCGATCAGGCGCTGACCGGGTGAGATGTTGATTCCGATCAGAACACCCGTAACCGCCACGGCCACAAGCCCCACGGGCACGATGACCAGACCGGCCGCGACACGAAGAAGGATCCTGCGAACACGCATCAGAACGTCTCCCCGAGGCCGAAATACAGTTCCCATTTATCGCCGTAAGCCGGACGGTTCATCGGCAGCGCCACATCCACGCGGATCGGCCCGATCGGCGTGAAATACCGCACGCCGCCGCCATAACCGACCCGCAGCGTGCCCTGTCCGGGTCGCGATCCCGTGCCGACCTGACCGGCATCCACGAAGCCGGCAAAACCCAGATTCATGGGCAGGCGCTGGCGGAACTCGACGCTACCTGCATCCATGGACGTGCCGCCGATGCCGTATTTCGTCTTGCCGTATTGAGGCCCGACCCCCTGATAGCGGAACCCGCGCACTGTGGCCGGGCCACCGGCATAGAGACGCTGATCGGGCGGGATCTGGTAGGTGGACGCGCCCTGCACCGAGCCCACGATCCCGCGTACGGCAATCACGCTGCGTCCGGGTCGGGAAATGCCGAGATGCTTCAGATCGAAATAGGTCGAGACCTGCGCCGACAGCAACGTGAAGAATGACGACCCGCTCTCCAGCGATTCCGAGGGCGTTATCGAGAATGAAGCGCGGACACCATGTGTCGCCGGGTCGATCGGGTTGGAGAGCTGGGTGTTGTCGAATGTGGCGTTCAGGGGAGCCGCGATGATGAAATAGCTCCGCGTATCGCCGAACTGCTGGATCTGCTCCTGCTCCCCCATCACGCCGCCGGAGACATTCCAGTACTTCCCGACATGGCGGTTCACCCCCGCGCGGCCGACGATGGCGGTCTGGTGGTAGGAATAGAGAAGCTGGCGGATCCCCTCGAGACGTACGCTCAGATTCTGCCCTTTGGACAGAAAGTCCGGCTTCATGAAATCCGCGTAAACATCATAACCCAGGCCCTGCTGCGCGGAACCACCAAGCCCCGTGACCAGGGCCGTCAGGCGCAGTTGCTCGGCATTTCCCAGAAGGTTGTGATGCGTCCAGCTCACACCAACGCGCCCGCCGAGATCGGTCGAGTATCCGATTTCGGCAGACAGGGTCCGCCGCTTGGCTTCCTTGAAGCCGAATTCGATCGGCATGGCCTGAAGGATGCCGGGCATGAGGGTGCGCGTGGGCGGAAGGGTGATGATCGGCGGGACATTGCGGACCTGAACAGACGCAAAAACACCCGTGCTGGCCAGATCCTGCCGCGCGGCCTCGATCCGGGAGGGGCGATAAAGCTCGCCTTCCCTGAGTTCCAGCCGATTCATGAGATAGCGCTGTCTGGTATGCACCAGCCCCGTCATGCTGATCGGACCGATCACGACCTTTGGTCCGCGGTTCACCCGGAACACGATATCCAGCGTATGCGTCGGGGGCTTCAGATAGGCCAGAGGGGTCGAGACACTCGCCGTGGCATAGCCTTCTTCCTGAAGCTGGTTGAGCAGGCTGTTCTGTGCGGTCAGCACATCCGCCGCCACGGCAGGCTGCCCCGAAGACAGACCGAACGCCTTGCGCTCCGCGGGCAGCAGGCTGATCGGCTGGGCCTGTGCGATCGCCTGCTCCGAAGTCGCCGCGACCGCCGCAGCGGGCGGCGGTGCTGCCGAGGCGGTTTTATCCAGTGGATTTTTACCCGAAGTCTTTGCGACAGGCGCCTTCGCGGTCGGATCCTTCATGGCAGGGACCGTTGCCGCGGGCGTCACAGGGGCGGGTGCTGGAACGGATGCGGCGGGAGCTTTCTGTGGCAGGGTGGTCAGCGCCACGGTTCCCAGACTGAACCTCGGCCCGATCGTGGCGGAAATCGTAATCGCGACCTTCTGCTTCTTGCCGAGCGCCTTGAGAATATCCGGCAGGGACGGATCCTTGCCATCCACGGTCCGTACACCCGCCCTGACGCTGATCTTCACAGAGCCCGCATAATATCCCTGCGATTCAAGCGCGCTGTTGACGCGGTCATAATCGCTCCGGATCCGCCCGGCGAGCGCATAGGCTCCGACGGTGTGGGACGTCTGAAGGGATTTGAGCTGCGAGGATGCGGCAATCGCGGCGTCCAGATCCGCCTGTTTCGTCGGCGTCAGCGTCACGGCATAGGGAATGGCAGGATCGGACGTGCCATCCGTCACCGGCTTTGCGTTTGCAGTCGCTTTCGACACCTTCGCCTCTGCCGGCGGGGGCGCGCAGAACACCGTCACGATGCCCAGAATGCAGGACATCGAGACAACTGACACAGAAAAAGAAACGGGGCTGCGGCCTGACTTCACCGTGCGTCCTGAAATCCGTCTTGAGGGCATTTCCGGCCTTGTGAAAACCGGACACGAGAGCGCAGACCGAACGAGGCGGCTGCACCATCCGAGGAACCTTGCACGACGCTCCCTGTCAAGTCCTCCCAGACAGGAACCGGCAGGAACCGCCCGGAAAACTGCCCTGCACCGGCAACGCCCGGCAGACAACCCGACCGGCAGGCCGACAAACAAGCCGACAAACAAGCAAACAAGATTGTGTCCCCCCCGCGAAAACCGTATCACTCAGCACCCATGTCCCATCGTGATGCCAAGACCCCGAACGGCCGACGCGGTCACAACCGTCCCGTCCTGGATGGAAATTCCGACTTTCCGGCCAGTCAGCCGACAACCTCGACCACCCTGTACAGTCGCCTGCGCTGTGCCGGCCGTCTGTCGCTTGTCCTGATCTGGGCGTTCTGGGCGTGCAGTATGCAGGCCATCCTCGTGCGTCTGCCCGGTCGCCTGAAAATCATGATGCCCCGCGTTTTCTGGAAGGGCGTCTGCCGGATTCTTGGCATCCGGATCAGGGTCATCGGACATAGCGCCGGAGGCGTCCGCACGGCAAAGGACGTGCGCGAAGGCAAGCGGCCGGTCGTATTCGTGGCCAATCACTGCTCCTGGCTGGACATCGCCATCATCGGGAGCACCCTGCCCGTCGTGTTCGTGGCCAAGGGCGAAGTCGGAAAATGGCCTCTCATCGGGACGGCCTCGCGACTGGGCCGCACCATTTTCGTCAGCCGCAACCGTCAGGAAACCGGCCGGGAACTGCACGACATGGCCGCGCGCCTGTGGGATGGCGACGATATCGTTCTGTTCCCCGAAGGCACGTCTTCGGACGGCTCGCGCGTCCTGCCGTTCCTGTCCTCGTTCTTTGCCGTCGCCAAGCCGGGGCGCCTGGAGCAGGTCGGCCTGCCCAAGGCTCCGCCCGTCCTGATCCAGCCCGTCTCCGTCGCCTATGACTGTCTCGAAGGACTGCCGGTCGGCCGGAGCCGCCGGAACGTCTTTTCCTGGTATGGCGACATGGATCTCGCACCCCATCTGTGGTCCTTCGGCCAGTGGCGCTCCATGAGGGCGTCGCTCCTGCTGCATGAACCGATCACGCCAGACGATTTCCGCACCCGCAAGGATCTGTCCCGCGCGACCTTCGAAGCCGTCAACAATGGAGCGGCAGACCTGCGACGCGGCCGTCCGAAAGTGTACGGTTCCTGAAAATCCGCTCCAGAACAGGGCGGACACCGAGGTTTATCTTGACTTGAAGCCCGCCTCCGCGCCATTTTCAAAGCAAGACACGGCAGCAATCCGGCTCTCCTGTCCCGAGGTGGTGATACCCATTCAGGCCCGTTTAATCATCCGTCGGCCCATCGCATTCAGGACGCCGTTCCCCGGAACAGGCTTGACCGCGCGGATGCCTGCCCCGATGTGTGTGCCTGATTCTGCCATTCCCGGACCGAGACCTTGATCACCGCCCCGACTTCTCCAGCCCTGCCCGCTTCTTCCGACACTGCGCCCACTGGGCCTGCTCCACGGGGCCTTCATGTCATTACATGGGGCTGCCAGATGAACGTGTATGACAGCGCGCGCATGGCCGATGTTCTGCGGCCGCTGGGTTATGGCCCGGTCGAGCGCCCCGAAGACGCCGACATGGTCATCCTCAACACCTGCCATATCCGCGAACGGGCGACTGAAAAGGTCTTCTCCGAACTTGGACGCCTGCGCAAGATCCGCGACGAACGGATGAGCAATGGGGCTGACCGCACCATCATCGCGGTTGCGGGATGCGTGGCTCAGGCGGAAGGTGAGGTCATCCTCTCCCGCGCGCCCTATGTGGATCTGGTACTCGGTCCGCAGACCTATCACAAGCTGCCCGAAATGGTGGCCCGCGCCGCCCGTGCCGGTGGGGCCGTGATCGAGACGGATTTCCCGGTCGAGCAGAAGTTTGACTTCCTGCCCACGGACGCCGCCCCCCAGACGCAGGGCAATCTCACGGCGTTCCTCACCATCCAGGAAGGCTGCGACAAGTTCTGTTCGTTCTGCGTCGTGCCTTACACCCGTGGCGCGGAAACGAGCCGCCCGGTTGCTTCGGTTCTCGCCGAGGCCCGCCGGATGGCCGAAAGCGGCGTGCGCGAGATCACGCTGCTCGGGCAGAACGTCAACGCCTATCACGGTGACGACGGCCATGGCGGCAGTGAGACTCTGGCCGGGCTGGTCGAACAGCTCGCGCAGATCCCCGGTCTTGGGCGCATCCGCTACATGACGTCCCACCCCCGCGACGTGGACCAGAGCCTGATCGACGCGCACCGGGACAATCCCGCCCTCATGCCGTTCCTGCATCTGCCGGTGCAGAGCGGCTCGGACCGGATCCTCAAGGCCATGAACCGCGGCCACACGGCGGACGAATACCGCGAGAGCGTTCGAAAACTGCGTGAGGCCCGTCCGGATCTGGCCCTGTCTTCCGATTTCATCGTCGGCCATCCCGGCGAGACGGAAGAGGATTTCGAAGCGACCATGCAGCTCGTGCGCGATATCGGTTTCGCCATGGCCTACAGCTTCAAATATTCCCCCCGTCCCGGCACACCCGCCGCCGGCCAGCCGATGCAGGTGCCCGAGGACGTGAAGGATCGCCGCCTGGCCGAATTGCAGGCGCTTCTGCGCGAACAGCAGGACGCCTTCAATGCCGACATGGTGGGAACGGTGCAGGAAATCCTGGTGACGAACCGGGGCCGCAAGCCCGGTCAGATCGCCGGACGTTCCCCCTATCTGCAACCCGTTCATTTCGACGGACCGGATCATCTGATCGGGTCCACCGTCAAGGTCGCCATCACCACACGCCGTACCAATTCCCTGGGCGGCACCCTGATCCGGGAGACAGCCTCCGCTTGCTGACAACGCACCCGACCCGTCCCGTCGCCACCAGCAGTGGATCCGAAGGCAACCGCACCGTTGCCCTTCGCTTCAACGACAACATCCTGCTCCAGCGCCTGCTGGGAGACCATGACCGGCACCTCGTCCGGCTTGAGGAAGGATTCGACGTCAAGCTGTCCTGCCGTGGCAACAAGATCGCCATTTCCGGAGAGACGGAATCGGTCGGTCGCGCACAGGCGGCCATCATTGCGCTGTACAACCAGCTCGAACAGGGCGGCACGATCGATGCCTCGCAGGTCGATGGCGTGATCCGCCTGACGGCCCTGCCGAGCCGTCCGGAACGCCCGGTTGACATGAGGCAGGCCCGGCCTGTTCCTGAAGAGCGCCCGCGTGGCAATAACGGCCACCGGCGGCCGGAAAAGGGCCATGGCAAACCGCAGAACATGCCCGTAATACCTTTCGGGGACCTGCCCGCCATCAAGACCAAGCGCGGCGTCATTGCACCGCGTTCGCATGGTCAGGCCGCCTATATGGAAATGCTGGCCAATACCGACATGGTGTTCGGCATCGGTCCGGCCGGTACGGGCAAGACCTATCTGGCCGTGGCGCAGGCCGTGGGCATGCTGCTCGCCGGACAGGTGGACCGGATCATTCTCTCGCGCCCGGCCGTCGAGGCCGGTGAGCGCCTCGGCTTCCTGCCCGGCGACATGCGCGAAAAGATCGATCCCTATCTGCGTCCGCTCTATGACGCCCTGCATGACATGATGCCGGGCGAGCAGGTGGTGCGCCGCATGGGGACGGGTGAGATCGAGGTGGCGCCGCTCGCTTTCATGCGCGGGCGCACTTTGGCTCATTCCTATGTCATTCTGGACGAAGCCCAGAATACGACCGCAGCCCAGATGAAGATGTTCCTCACCCGCATGGGCGAAGGCACACGCATGGCCATTACGGGCGATCTGAGTCAGATCGATCTGCCGAATGGTGTATCATCCGGTCTGCGTGAAGCGGTCGAGACCCTCGAAGGCATCAAGGGAATCGGCATCACGCGCTTTTCTTCCGAAGATGTGGTGCGCCATCCGCTGGTTGCCCGTATCGTCGATGCCTATGAACAGAAAGCGCCAGCCCCCCGGGACGTGTTCCGGAACAGGCTGCGCCGGGAAAACAATGGAACCTCCAAGTCGATACGCCGGCACTGACATCATCATCGAGGACGCCCGCTGGCGCGCCTCGGTTCCGGGGACGGAGCGTGCAATCCGGCGCGCCCTCGTCGCGGTCGCCCGTCAGGGTGGACCCGACTTCACGCAGTCTCCGGCTCCTTCGATCCTTCTGGCGACAGACCGGATCGTCAAGCGCCTCAATGCGCGCTTCCGGGACAGGAACAAGCCCACGAACGTCCTGACGTTCGAGCCGCTCTCGCCCGCCCATGGCGGAGACATCGTGCTGGGTTACGAGACGGTACACCGCGAAGCCGCGGCCGCCCGGCGCTCGCTGAGGGCGCATCTGTCGCATCTTGTGGTGCATGGCGCACTGCATCTTGCCGGTTACGACCATCACCATCCCGGCGAGGCCCGGGAAATGGAAGGAATTGAGACCCGTACCCTGCGGTCCCTCGGTTTTGGGGATCCTTGGCGCCAGGGGAACTGGAGACAGGGGAACTGGCAGCAGGCTGGGAGTGTCCGGATATGAGTGACGATTCACACGACCGCCCGACCGAAGAGTCGGGCAAGAGCCGCCCTTCCCGCGGCCTTTTCGGACTTTTCAACCGCCGCGGACGCGATCAGGGCCTGCGCGAGTCCATCGCCACCCTCGTTCAGGAAGCCGGACAGCCGACCGAGGATGCGGGCGACGAGCCGGAACTCGACCGGCAGGAACGCGCCCTCATCATGAACGTGCTGCGTCTGCGGGACATCACGGCGGATGACGTCATGATCCCCCGCGCGGACATCGTCGCCATGCCCGAGGCCCTGCCCTTCAACGAAGCACTGGACCTGATGCGTAGGGAAAACCATTCCCGCCTTCCGGTCTATCGCGACCAGCTCGATGACATCGCGGGCATGATCCATGTGAAGGATCTGATCGCCTATGTCGGCGATCCGGAAGCTTTCGACATCCGTCCGCTTCTGCGGCAGCCGCTGATGATCGCGCCGACCATCCCGGTGCTGGACCTGCTGCTCCAGATGCGCCAGCGCCAGATGCACATGGCCCTCGTGATCGACGAATATGGCAGCATCGACGGGCTCGTGACGATCGAGGATCTGATCGAAACCATCGTCGGCGACATTTCGGACGAGCATGACGACCCGGTGACGACCATGTGGGTGGAGCGTCCGGACGGTTCGTTCGATATCGACGCCCGCCTTCCGGTCCGGCAGCTTGAGGAACGGCTTGGCGCCGTGCTGACGGATGCCGAACGAGAGGCCGAGATCGAGACGGTCGGTGGGCTGGTCTTCCGTCTGGCCGAGCATGTCCCGGCCAGGGACGAGGTGCTGACCCATGAAAGCGGCCTGGAATTCCGGGTGCTGGATGCGGATGCCCGGCATATCCGTTCCCTGCGCATGCGGGTTCCGGAAGGCTGGGAAAACAAGCCGCTTCCCGCTCTCAAGACGCAGGAAGATGACCGGGGCTCTTGACGGAGGCTCCGGTTCATCGTTCGAGTATCACATCGTTTCCAGCGGAGCCCCGCCCATGTCTGCCGACCACCCTCTCGGCCGCCGTATCCTTCTCGCTTCCGGAATGGCCCTTGTGGCCAGTGCGGCCGTGCCGTTTGCACGGGCGGAGGACCTGCCCGCCAGCGATCCGCGCATGGGGCCCCGGGTCATTGGCTCGCCGGATGCAAAAGTGATCGTGGACGAGTGGTTCTCGCTGACCTGCTCGCACTGCGCCCATTTCGCGCAGGAGATCTTTCCGCGGATCCGCAAGAACCTGATCGACACGGGAAAGATCCGCTACCGCTTCCATGATTTCCCGCTCGATCAGGTTGCCCTGCTGGCGGCCATGGTCTCACGCTCCCTGCCCGCCGAACGCTACGAGCCCTTCGTGACGGATCTGCTCGACCATCAGGACGAGTGGGCCTTCGCACAGAACATCGACCCCGTGGCGGAGTTGAAGAAGCGCGCGGCGCTGTTCGGCGTGAGTGCTGCCGAATTCGACAGGATCAATGCCGATAACGCCCTGCGCGAGTCCATTATCAACAGGCAGGACCGTGACGGCGCTTTCCTCCAGATCAAGGGCACGCCATATTTCCGCATCAATGACGTTCCCGCGCCTGACGTGGTCGGGAGCTATGATGATTTCGCCAAAGCAGTCGCAAAGGCTTCCTGAATGACCCGTCTTTCCCTTTCCCGCCGCTTTTTCGTCTCCGCCGCGCCGGCTCTCGCCGTGGCCGGAACTGCCGCTGGCACGGCCCGCGCGGCCGCTTCGGGCTCGACCGATTCCCGGCTGAGCCCGCGTATCATCGGCAACCCGAACGCCAAGGTCCTGGTTCAGGAATGGTTCTCCCTGACCTGCACGCACTGCGCGCATTTCGCGACGGAAGAGTTCCCCCAGATCAAGGAAAAACTGATCGATACCGGCAAGATCCGCTATCAGTTCCATGATTTCTGCGGCGATCGCGTCGGCCTGACGGCGGCCATGGTGGCCCGTTCACTGCCGGAAGAGCGTTACGTCCCCTTCCTCGAAGCCCTGTTCTCCAGCCAGATGCAGTGGGCTTTCGCCGCCGGTGGCGACCCGATGCAGCGCCTCCAGCAGATGTCCGCCCTCGCCGGCGTCTCCGCCGCCCAGTTCGACGCCATCAGCAAGGATAACGTGTTCGCCGAAGCCCTGTTCGATCAGGTCAAGAAGGATTCGGACACCTACAACATCCAGGGCACGCCATATTTCCGCTTCAACAACACGCATTATGACCAGGATCCGGAAACCTACGAAAAGTTCGCCGATCTCGTCGCCAAGGCGTCCTGATCCACTAACGTAGGACCAGTATTTCCATACCCTGATGTCGAGCCGCACAACGACGATCGACCGCCTGAGCATTGGCGGCTTCAAGAGTTTCGCCGATGAGGTGCGTCTCGATATCCTTCCGGGTCTGACGGGGATCATCGGGCCGAACGGCTGCGGAAAATCCAATGTCGTCGAAGGCCTGCGCTGGGCCATGGGCGAGACCTCCGCCCGCGCCCTGCGTGGCGGGGAACTCGATGACCTGATCTTCGCGGGCACGGGCGCACGCTCGGCCCGCAACATCGCTCAGGTCACGCTGCATCTGAGCAATGCGGCCGGTCTGGCCCCGTCCCCGTTCCAGGACGCGGACGAGCTGGAAATCAGCCGGCGTGCAGAGCGTGGATCGGGTAGCGAATACCGCATCAACGGCCGCGTCATGCGCGCCCGTGACGTCCAGACGCTATTTGCCGATCTGGCATCCGGCGCGCGCAGTTCCGCCATCATCAGCCAGAACCGCGTCGGCCAACTCATCGCGGCCAAACCCGAGGAACGGCGCCTGCTGCTCGAAGAGGCCGCGGGCATCACAGGTCTGCACGCCCGGCGCCACGATGCCGAACTCAAACTGCGCCAGACCGAGACGAACCTTTCCCGCGCCGAAGACCTGCGCCTTCAGCTTGAGGAGCGACTGGAAAGCCTTGAGGGCCAGACGGTTCAGGCCCGGAAATACCGCGAGATTTCCGAAAAGATCCGCCAGACGGAAACCGAGCTTCATGCCCTGCTCCATGCTCGCGCCAATCTGGCTGTCCAGCGCAGCCGGGACGATCTGGCAAAAGCACGCGAGGACCTGAAAAAGGCCGAGCAGGCCGCAGAAGCCGCCGCCACGGCCGAGTTCGAGGCCCGCAAGGCCGCCCCGCAGGCGCGCGAGGAAACGGACCGTCTGCGCAGCGCTCTGGAACGGCTGAAGGTCCAGTCCGAAATCCTGAATCAGGATCTCGACCGCGCCCGGCAGACCGAGTCCGAAACCCGCCTTCGCCTTGAACAGGCCGAAGGCGACCTGACCCGCAGCGAAGCCAGTCTGACGGCGGACCGGGAAGCCCGGCAGAAGGCCGCGGAAGAATGTGCGGGCCTTGAGGCCGACATGGCCGCCCTGCCCGGTCTGCGTTCATCCTGCGCAACAGAATGCGAGCGTCTCGATACGCTCGAAAAAGAACAGGCCCTCGCCCTGGAAAATGCGACCCGCCTGCGGGATGCTGAAGCCATCCGCAGGGATGGCGTGATGGAAGGGCTGGATGCCCTGACCCTTCGTCTGGATGCGGAAATCGGCGCGCTGGATGCCCTTGAGGCAGAAATCGCGGCACTGGATCAGGCGATGCCCGATCACGACACGCTGGACGCGCTGCGCCAGAACACCGCACTGATGCAGGAACAGTCGCAGTTCGCCAGCCGTCGGGAACAGGACTGCACGACCGCCTTGCAGGAAGCGCGCCTCAAGGCCGAGCTGGACGGGCGGGCGCTGGCGGAAGGCAGGAGCCGCCTCGAAGCGCTTCAGGCCACGGAAGCCGATCTGGACAGACGTCTTCAAACGACCCAGACCCAGATCACGCAGGACCGGACCACACGGAATGCCGCTCAGGCCGCCCTGCTGACCGGGGACGCAAGAGCCGGGCTTGAAACGGCCCGCGACAGCACGGCACAGGCGCTGGCCGAAGCCCGCGAACGCGAGGACCACGCCCGGCAGGAACAGGAGCGGCTCGGCGCCCTCTGGCTGGAAGCCCGTGCTGCGGCAGAAGAAGGCACGCAGCGTCGCAAGGCGCTTTTCCGAACCGTTGAACAGACCCGGCAGGCCGTCGATCAGGCGCGACAGAAAGTTCAGTTGGCCACTACGGCGGAGACAACGGCCCGGGCTGCCCTTGTGCCCGAACAGGCCGTTCTGGATGCCCGCAATACCGTCACGCAGGCCGAAGAGCGCCTGACAGATCTGCAAAAGGCTCTCACAGAGGCGGAAGCCACACTGGCAGAGACGCGCGAACAGGAAACACAGGCCCGGCAGGCCCTGTCCGCGCTGGAAACGCTCATCCTGCGCACAAAGGGCGAATGCGAGGGGCTGGAGCAGAGTCTCAACGCCGTTGCCGCCCAGCCCGATCCGCTGGAAGACACGCTGGACCTTCCGGCGGACATGGCTCGCGCCGTCGCGGCGGTGCTGGCGGACGGGCTGGATGCGTCCCTTGCTCCCGACAACACTTCCGCCGACCGGCGCTGGCGCTCTCTGGACCGTCTTGGGAGTGCGGAACTGGCGGGCTGTCGTCCGCTCTCGGATCTCGTTCAGGCCCCTGCGGCGCTGCAACGCTGTCTGGACGCCGCATTCCTGCTTGAGGATGCCAGCGCCGGGCCGGACCTGCAGAAAACCCTTCAGCCGGGACAGGTTCTGGTCTGCCGCAGCGGTGCGCTCTGGCGCTGGGATGGATTTACCCGCTCCGCCGATGCGCCGGATGCCGGAGCCGCCCGGCTGGAGCAGCGACGGCGTCTGACGGAAGCCCATGCCCTGCTTCGGGTCCAGCAGGCCGATCAGCCCCGCCTGAGCCAGACCTGCACCACAGCCATCAAGGCGCGCGAACAGGCCGAAACGGCACTCGCGGCCCTGCGACGCGACCGCACAGCGCTGGAGCCGCGGCTTGCCGAAGCCCGGACCGTGGCATCGCGGATCGAGCAGAAAGCAGCGCTGGCCCGCACACAATGGGAACAGGCTGCGGAACGCCTGAAAGACGCCGAGGCTGCACTGGAAACCGCCCAGGGCGCAGCCACGCAGGCCGAAGCCGAGCTGGAAGCCCATCCCGCTCCCGACGACCTGCTGCTCAGGGCGCAGACCAGCGCTCAGGATGCTGAAAACGCCCGCAAGGCCCTGCGAGACGCCAGCACCAGCCTTCAGGATGCGCGGAGCGCCGCGGATACCGCAGCGCGCGCGCTGGATCAGGCCCTTCTGCGGCATGACAGCACACTCACCCGCCTGCGGGATCTGGATGAAGGGCTGACGCGGCTGGAGCAGGAACACGAGCGTCTGACAGTCCAGCGTGTTGCACTCCAGCAACAGGACAACCGGCCCGATATCCCCGCATTACAAGCCGCGTCTCAGGTCTCGCAGCAGGTTTTCGATCAGGCACGTTCCTCTGCCGAGGCAGCATCGCAGGCGGCACGGAAAAGCCGTGAAGACGCCACCAGCCTGACGCGGGAGCTTCAGGCGCTCGACCAGTCCGCCGCAACGGCCCTCGCCCGGCGTTCCGCGCTGGAACCGCGTCAGCGGGAGCTGCACGACCTCGTCAGCCGCCTGCGCGACGATCATGCCAGACGGACGGCCGAACTGGCCGAAAGGCCCGATCCTGCGGTGCTGGAACAGGCGGTTCTGGACGCCACGGCGCCCCTTCACGAAACCCGCACTCTGCTGGACGCCGCCCGGGCCGAAAGCGGCCGCCTGTCTCTTGAAGACGTCCGTCTGACCGGCGCCCTGGCTGCGGTCCGCGCCCGGCTTGAGGCACTCGGCACCCGGATCGCGGGCGAAGAGGCCAGTCTTGCGCATCTGAGGAGCCGACGGGACGAGCTGCGGGACAGCTTTCAGACGCACAGCGCCATCCCTGCCGAGCTGGAACGGAAACTCTCCGGCCATGACCAGACCCTGACGGACGCCCGGAACGCCTATGACGCGGCACGCGCCCGGGACGAAGCGGCCGGTGCCGCGGGGCTGGAAGCGCAGGAGCAGCGTCGTAACGCCGACCTCGCACTGGCGGCAGGCCGGGAAGCAATCGCACGCCTGACCGAACGCGCCGAACAGGCCGTCGCCGCCCGCGAGCGCCTGCTGGCCGACAGCGAACCTCCCGAAGGCGGGGCACAGGGCGCTGCCTATCCCTCCGATCTTTCCGAACAGGCCGAGACCTCGACCCGCCGCCGCCTTTCCCGCCTGACCCGCGAGCGCGAAGACCTGGGCGCGGTCAATCTGCGGGCCGAAGCCGAATTCGAGGAAGCGCGCGAAACAGCCGAGACCATCGCCCGCGAGCACGCCGAACTGACGGCGGCCATCAACAGGCTGCGCGGGGGGATCGGCACGATCAACCGCGAAGGACGCGAGCGCCTTTTGGCGGTCTTCTCGGAAGTGGACCGGCATTTCCAGTCCCTGTTCGCGCGCATGTTCGGCGGCGGACGCGCACATCTGGGCATGGTCGGCAGCGATGATCCGCTGGAAGCCGGGCTGGAAATCTTTGCCCAGCCACCGGGCAAGAAGCTCTCCACGCTGTCCCTGCTTTCCGGCGGCGAACAGGCCCTGACCGCGCTTTCGCTGATCTTCGCGACCTTCCGCTGCAACCCCGCGCCCATCTGCGTGCTCGACGAGGTCGATGCGCCGCTGGATGATGCGAATGTCGAGCGTTTCTGCTCCCTGCTGTCCGACATGACGAAGGAAGCCGGCACGCGCTTCCTGGTCGTGACGCATCATCAGCTGACAATGGCGCACATGGACCGTCTTTATGGTGTCACGATGCAGGAACGTGGTGTAAGCCGGGTCCTGTCAGTCGATCTGGGGCGTGCCGCAGCACTTGTGGACGGCTGAGGTCAATTTTCTCAAACAGATAAATTGACGTTGGACCGTTCTGGCCCTTTGATAGAAGGAAAACTGGAAAGCACGCGCCATCTTCGTTGATCCACCCCTTCCCGACCCCGTCATGACGCGAATCCGTGAACACGGCATCCGCGTGGTGGGAGACGTGCATGGTGATCTCAACGCTTTCCGTCACGCCACCGCGACCGACCGCTTTGTCATCCAGCTCGGAGACCTCGTCGATCACGGCCCCGACAGCGCCGGCGTGATGGAACTGATGCTCGAACTTCTGGAGCAGCAGCGCGGGCTGTTCATTCTCGGCAACCATGACCGCAAGCTGGGCCGCGCCCTCGAAGGCAGGCGCCTGAGGCGTGATCCGCCGCTTGAGGAAACGCTGCGCCAGATTTCGCTGCCGGAATATGAGGGGCTTCCCGAACGCGCCTACAGGGCCATCGATCAGGCGCCGACATGGCTGCGGATCGGCCGCTCCCTGTTCGTGCATGGCGGATTTCATACGGCCATGCTCTCCCATTCCCCGGTGCCGGGTCTGGGCGAGATGTCCGCGCCGCTGTCCCGCGCTCTTTTTGGTGAAACCACCGGCCGCATGCAGCCGGATGGCTATCCCGAACGCCGCCTGACCTGGATCAACCGCATCCCCGAGGGGATGACGGTCTATGTCGGCCATGACCGCCGCTCGACCGACGGACGCCCCTGGCGCCGGACGGGACGTCTGGGAGGCACGGCCGTCTTTACCGATCTCGGTGCCGGAAAAGGCGGCCATCTTGCATGGATCGATTTGAATGAGCCCTGAGCCCTCCAACATGCCTCACACCTCCAGACCGGCTGGCTCCGATCCTGCCCTGGCCGAACTCGAACGCCTGCGCGCAAGCATCGACAACATCGATGCCGCCCTGATCCACATGCTGGCGGAACGCTTCCGCTGCACGCAGGAAGTCGGGAAGCTCAAGGCCCGCGCCCATCTCCCGCCGGCCGACCCGTCCCGGGAGACGCGCCAGATCGAACGCCTGCGCCAGCTTGCCCGTGATGCCCATCTGGATCCGGATTTCGCCGAAAAGTTCCTGGCCTTCGTCATCCGTGAGGTCATCCGCCATCACGAAGCCATCGCCGCGGACGCCCGCCGGGCATCGGAAGGCTGATGCGCCGCCTCCTGCTTCTGCGCCACGCCGAGGCCGTCCCCCATGTCCTGACGGAGAAGGGGGACCGCGCCCGTACGCTTACACCGAAGGGACAGGAGCAGGCCGCCAGCATCGGCAGACAGCTTGCCACGCTGGACCTTCCTTTTCCCATGCGGGTCCTGTGCAGCCCCGCCATCCGCACCCGGCAGACCGCGCAGGGCGTGCTTGCCGCT
Source organism: Gluconobacter aidae (assembly GCF_009547075.1). GTDB lineage: Bacteria > Pseudomonadota > Alphaproteobacteria > Acetobacterales > Acetobacteraceae > Gluconobacter > Gluconobacter aidae. Next base: position 47,783 of record NZ_WIPH01000004.1, on the reverse strand, counting down.
TCTGACATGGCCGCCTCGCTTGAAATCGCAGACAGCCTGTATTCCGCCACGGCTGACGATCTTTACGGCCTCATTCACGCCACGCCGGAAACTGTCGGGACTCTGATGATCGTCGGCCATAACCCGACCATCGGCGACTTCGCCTGCGATCTTCTCGGTCCTGCTCTTCAGAGCACCCGGTTTTCCACGCTCTACCGCTCTTATCCGCTGGCTGGCCTGACGGTTCTGGGCGTTCCGGGACAATGGCTGGACGTCCGCCCGTCCACGATCCAGCCCATTACGCTCCTCCAGCCCTGAAAGCGCGTCCAGAGGGCTTCTCTGGACATAAAAAACCTTTCAGAGATAAAACAGAACAACATCCTTACAGTCCAGGCGGGTTATCAACTGCATGTCCGAAAACCGTTCCGCAACCTTTGGTCTCGATGGCCTCAGCCGTCAGTTTCCAGTTCTGGAAGGGACGATCGGTCCGGACGTCGTGGATATGCGCGCCCTGTCCCAGAAAACGGGCGTCTTCTCCTTCGATCCGGGGCTGGGCAGCACCGCGACCTGCACCAGCGCCATCAGCTATATTGACGGCGACAAGGGCATCCTGCTGCATCGCGGCTATCCGATCGAAGACCTGGCCCTCAACGCCAGCTTCACCGAAACGGCCTATCTGCTGCTTTATGGCGAACTGCCAACCGCCGCGCAGTATCAGGCATTCCGCACGGACATGAACACCCACCGGCTGCTGAACGAGCAGCTCCGGAACTTCTTCAACGGATTCCGACGCGATGCGCATCCCATGGCGATCCTGTGCGGAACGGTCGGCGCGCTTTCGGCCTTTTATCATGACGGGCTGGACATTTCGGAGCCAAAAGCCCGGGATCTCTCGGCCCGCCGGCTGATCGCCAAGGTCCCGACCATCGCAGCCTGGGCATATAAATATTCCATCGGTGAGCCCTTCATCTATCCCGATGAAGAAATGTCGTTCTCCGAGAACTTCCTGCACATGCTGTTCGCCCGGCCCGGCAATCATTACCGGGTCAATCCCGTGCTGGCCCGCGCGATGGACCGTATCCTGCTGCTGCACGCCGATCACGAGCAGAACGCCTCCACGACGACTGTCCGCCTCGTCGGTTCGACCGGCGCGAATCCCTATGCCTGCATCGCGGCCGGCATTGCCGCCCTGTGGGGGCCTGCGCATGGCGGCGCCAACGAAGCCGCGCTCGGCATGCTGGAAACCATCGGCACCCGCGACGGCATCCCGGCCTTCCTCAACGAGGTCAAGAACCGCAATTCCGGCGTGCGCCTGATGGGCTTCGGCCATCGCGTCTACAAGAACTTCGATCCGCGTGCGAAGATCCTTCAGGCGACCTGTCACGAGGTCATCGAGGAACTGGGGCTCAAGCGCGATCCGCTTCTGGATCTGGCGATGGAACTGGAGCGCGTGGCGACCGAGGACGATTATTTCGTCAGCCGCCGTCTCTACCCGAATGTGGATTTCTATTCCGGACTGATCCTCAAGGCCCTCGGGATTCCCAAGAGCATGTTCACCGTTCTGTTCGCGGTCGCGCGGACGGTCGGCTGGGTCAGTCAGTGGAAGGAAATGATCGAGGAACCGTCCGTTCGCATCAGCCGTCCAAGACAGCTCTATATCGGTGCGGCGGAACGGAGTTTCGTTCCCATGAGCGAGAGGCGCTGAAGCGCCTCCACGGCGTTCAGCAGTCGCAGCCCGGGGTCTGGCCATGGGCCTGACGGACGACGTGATGGTCGATCCATTCGGCCACGAGGCGGCGTGCTTCCTTCACGGAAGATTCGGGATGGTGGATGCGATACAGCGTCGTGCAGGCCGCAAAAGCCTGCATGTCCGGCTGGCCGACTTCACGCAGTTCCTGATAGGCCGTCACAACAGCGCGTTCGCATTTCCGGCCGATCCGACTGGTCTCTATGCTCACTTCTGTTCCTGCCGTAAATGAGAATGAATATCGATATCTCTCCCTAGAACTCCGGACGCCCGCATGCAAGCACGAAGATCGATGGGACCGGTAACACTGACAGGCAGCAGATAAAGTTCACACAGCCCGGAAGCAGAACATATTGCCCCTACCCTTCCCGGCGACAGCCCGGTAAACCACGAGAAAACGACGTCAGCGGAGACAAGCATGACCCAGTTCGCCGAAAGCCCGATGGCGGGCCGCACCCAGTGGGACCGCGACGCGGCCCTGACCACGGCCCGTATCCTGCTTGAGATCAAGGCCATCAACTTCCGCCCGGAAGAACCCTACACCCTGACGTCCGGCTGGAAATCCCCGGTCTATATCGACTGCCGCAAGATCATTTTCTTCCCGCGCGCCCGCACCAAGATCATGGAACTGGCCGTCGAGAAGATCGGCCGTCATATCGGCTATGAAAGCATCGACGCCGTCGTGGGGGGCGAGACTGCCGGCATCCCGTTCGCTGCCTGGATCGCGGACCGGATGATGACCCCGATGGCCTATGTGCGCAAAAAGCCGAAGGGCTTCGGCCGCAATGCGCAGATCGAAGGCGATGTGCCCGAAGGCATGCGCACCCTGCTGGTCGAGGACCTGACGACGGATGGCGCCTCCAAGATCCGATTCGCCAATGCCCTGCGCGATGCCGGCGCCATCGTGAACCACACCTTCGTCGTGTTCTTCTATGGCGTGTTCCCGGGCGCCCATAAGACGCTGGCGGACATGGACATCTCGCTCCATTCGCTCTGCACGTGGTGGGACGTTCTGGAAGCCTGTGCCGGCGGTGACTACTTCTCCGAAAAAGACAGCGCCGAAGTCCGCCGCTTCCTGGAAGACCCATGCGGCTGGTCCAGGAAGCATGGCGGCGTGAGCAGCGCGGAAGAAGCGCTGGCTCTCAAGGCCAAAGCCGAAGCCTGATGGACACTGGCGCGTCCGTGCCAACTGGCCGGAGTCTGGTTTTTGACTCCGGCATTGGCGGGATGGGGGTCGTGCAGGCCCTGCGTGACCTCCTCCCCGCCCTGCATATCGACTATCTCGCCGATACGGCGCTGTTCCCGTATGGCGAACAGCCGGACGATCTGCTGACCTCCCGGATCGTCAGCCTTCTGATTGCCGCCTGCGAGCGACTTCAGCCCGATGTTCTGGTTATTGCCTGCAACACCGCCAGCACGATTGCCCTACCTGCCCTGCGGCAACGCCTGAACATTCCCGTAGTCGGCTGCGTACCCCCGATCCGCTGGGCCGGGCGTGTTTCCGAGAGCCGGGTCATCGGTCTGCTGTCGACGTCGGCCACGGCGCGACGCCCATACATCCTCCAGCTTCATCGTGATTTTGCGCCCGACTGCCGCCTGATCACCCATGGTGCACGCCGACTGGCGGATCTGGCAGAGCGCGCCTTTCTGGGTAAGGCCATCGCAGATTCAGACGTACAGCACGAACTGACCTGCCTCTTCAGTCAGCCTCATGGCGGCGAAATCGACACCGTAGGCTTGGGCTGCACGCATTACACATTCCTGATGGATGCTTTCGAGCGCCTGTCGCCCCCCGGCATCACCTGGCTGGACCCCGCCCCCGCCGTCGCACGGCAGGTCAGGGCTGTCCTTCAGGAGGCACGCCGCGCCTCGGCACCATCCCGCCCCGGTAGGCTTCTGATGACCCGCGCACCACAGGACGCCGCAGGACTGGAAGCGGCAGCGGAAAGACTCGGTTTTTCGCAATGGGATATGTTCGCGGCTCTCGCACCGGGCATGGCGGAAGCCTGAAAAAAAAACGCCCTGTCCACTCAGGAACAGGGCGCTTCAGGCTGCCTCAGCGTGCGCGATCGACGGTGTACTGGACCGTCTCCGTCATAAGGCGCCGCAGTTCACTGTCGGGGAAAATCGACAGCGCATTCACAGCCTCGGCCGCATAGGCCTGCGCGCGGGCGATCGTCGTTGCAATAGCGCCGGTCTTCTCGATCAGGGCCAGAGCATGCGGCAGATCGGCTTCCGTCTGCTCGCCCTTTTCGATGACACGCTCCCAGAACGCCCGGTCTTCGGGAGAGCCGGCTTCATAGGCCGCCAGGACCGGCAGCGTGATCTTGCCCTCACGCATGTCATCGCCGACCGTCTTGCCCAGAACCTGCTGATCGGCCGCGTAGTCCAGCGCATCATCGACAAGCTGGAACGCCATGCCCAGATTGGTCCCGAAACGGTCCAGCGCCAGTTCTTCCGCTTCCGGACGGTCCGCGACCACCGCACCCACGCGACAGGCTGCCGCGAACAGAGCGGCCGTCTTGCCGTGAATGACTTCAAGATAGCGATCGACCGGCGTGGACAGATCGTTCTGCGTCACCATCTGCAGGACTTCGCCTTCGGCAATGGTCGCCGAAGCATCAGACAGAATCGCCATGACCTTGAGCGACCCGTCCGCCGTCATGAGCTGAAACGAGCGCGCGAACAGGAAATCGCCCACCAGGACGGAGGCCTTGTTGCCGAATACGGCGTTGGCTGACGCCAGCCCCCGGCGCAGATTGCTCTCATCAACCACGTCATCGTGAAGGAGCGTCGCGGTATGGATGAACTCCACACAGGCCGCGAGACCGACATGACGCTGGTTTTCGGGAGTCGACTGGTAGCCGCACAGACGGGAAGAGGCGAGTGTCAGCAGGGGTCGCAGACGCTTGCCGCCAGCCGCGACAAGATGGGCGCCAAGCTGCGGAATGAGTGGAACCGGGCTCTCCATCCGCGCAATAATCGCACGGTTGCAGGCCTGCATGTCCTGTTCCAGGTAGGCGGACAGAGCGGAAAGGGCACTCTCGCCCCCTGCATCCCTGACCACAGCTTTCTCAACGGTCGCAGAAACGTCCGGTGCGGCAGAATCCAAGGGTGATTACTCCAGTTCCCGCAACGGCCCCGGAGACTGGCCCAGGACCGCACGGGCACGATATGATGTGGCGTGGCCCGCTTCTTTCTCTCCTGTCGCGGGAAGAACGAACGGGCCATGTAACGCCGGACGACAGGTTGGAAAGACCATATGAGCGGCAGCAGGAAGACGGTCAACCCATTGCAGCCCCCGAAGCCCTCCCCCGATGGTTCATTCGCCACGCTTTGCTCCGCCAGGGAGGAAGGCTCACTGCTGGGGGGATGGGTCCGCTATGACCAGTTCCGCCAAGGCTACCGGACCGGACTTGAGCCTGTCCTGATGGCCGCCTCCATCCCGGCGAGACCGGGCGAAACAGTTCTGGAAGCCGGCTGTGGCGCCGGTGCCGCGCTCCTGTGTCTTTCAGCCCGCATTCCGGATCTGCATGGAGTCGGCCTGGAAGCCGATCCCGAAACCATCAAACTGGCTGAATGGAATATCCGGAACAATCTTGGTCCGACCGATTTCCCGAGGCTCCAGATTCTTCAGGCCCATTTGCCCGACATTCCCCGCACCCTGCGTGCGCTCACGCCAACAGCAAACGGCCGCTTTCATCATGTCATGGCGAACCCGCCCTGGCACAGCCCCCACGGAACACCCTCGCCCGATACGAGACGACGGCTTGCCCTGAGTGCGGAGACAACCGCTCCGGAAGAGTGGATCCGAGCCCTGACAAAATGGGTGCTGCCCGGAGGAACGCTGACATTCGTGCTGTCCGCGACCGTTGCGGACCGGGCGTGTCAGACATTGCTGGAAAACGGATGTGGTTCGATCCAGTTCTATCCCTTCTGGCCCCGTCAGGGACGTGAAGCGAAGCTGGTTCTGGTCCGTGCGGTGCATGGAGGCCGCGGGATCTTCCGGCTGCGTGCCGGACTGATCCTGCATGAAGCAGATGGCCGCTTTACCACTGCGGCCGAGCGCGTCCTGCGCGACGGAGAAGCCCTGCCCGAGGGCTAAGGCTTCTCCATACGAGGGGCTCCTAGCTGAAGACGTTGCCTTCGAACGCTTCTTCCCAGGTCCCGGACGTGGACGCACGGGAGTATTCGGTCGAACGGTTTTCGAAGAAGTTGGCGTGCTCGACCGCGTTCAGCATGTCGTCGATCCACGGCAGAGGATTGCTTTCCTGCCCATAAACCGGATCCAGGCCCAACTGCGTCAGGCGGCGATCGGCAATAAAGCGGATGTACTTCTTCACGTCCTCGGAGGACATGCCCTCGACCGGCCCCATCTCGAAGCACAGATCGATGAACGCGTCTTCATGCTCGACTGTGGTGCGGCAGATCCGCGTCAGTTCCTCGCGGAAATCCGGCGTCCAGATTTCGCTGTTTTCGCGCACGAACGTCCGGAACAGGCGGATCATGGACAGACAGTGCAGCGTCTCGTCACGCACCGACCAGGACACGATCTGTCCCATGCCCTTGAGCTTGTTGAAACGCGGGAAGTTCAGCAGGATCGCGAAGGACGCGAAAAGCTGAAGCCCTTCCATGAACGCCCCGAAGGCCGCCATCGTCTTGGCGATTTCACGCTTGTTGTCGATGTTGAACGACTGCATGAAATCGTATTTGTCCTTCATCTCCTTGTATTTCAGGAAGGCCGAATACTCGGTCTCGGGCATCCCGATGGTATCAAGGAGATGGGAATATGCAGCGATGTGGATCGTCTCGATATTCGAGAACGCGGACAGCATCATCAGCACTTCGGTCGGTTTGAAGACCTGGCTGTAATACTTCATGTACGCGGAGTTCACTTCCACGTCCGACTGCGTGAAGAAGCGGAAAATCTGCGTCACGAGATGACGCTCGGCTTCCGTCAGCGTCCGGTGCCAGTCCTTCACGTCATCGGCCAGCGGCACTTCCTCCGGCAGCCAGTGGACGCGCTGCTGGGTCAGCCAGGCGTCATAGGCCCAGGGGTAGCGGAAGGGCTTGTAAACCGGGTTGGCGGTCATCAGGTCGAAATGCTGTTCCGCCTGATGTCCGGTCGTCGGGGTCGTGTCGCTCATGATCGCGTCCTTTCGCATCCCGCCATTACTGGCAGGACAGGCACTCTTCGTAATCGCCGCTGCTCATCTCGCCGCGCGGGGCGGCCTGAGCCGTGGCTTCGTATTTCTCGTCTTCCAGAATGTCGCTCTTCACCGCGAGGTTGGACACGGCATCCGCGCGCTGCACGGACAGGGAGCGGCAGTAGTACAGGGACTTCAGGCCCTTCTTCCACGCCTGGAAATGGATCTGATGCAGATCACGCTTGTGAACATCGGCTGGCAGGAACAAGTTCACCGACTGCGCCTGACAGATGAACGGCGCACGGTCGGCGGCATGTTCCACAACCCAGCGCTGGTCGAGTTCGAACGCCGTCTTGAACACGTCCTTCTCGTCCTGCGTCAGGAAGTCGAGGTTCTGCACGGAGCCTTTGTTCAGCGTGATCGCCGACCAGACTTCGTCCGTGTCATAGCCGCGCTCTTCCAAAATCTTTTTCAGGTGGCGGTTGCGGACCGAGAAAGAGCCCGAGAGCGTCTTCTGCAGGAACACATTCGCGCTGATCGGCTCGATTCCGGGGCTGGCATTGCCAGTGATGATGGAAATCGAGGCCGTCGGGGCAATGGCGAGCTTGTGCGAGAATCGCTCCATGAAGCCGTATTCGGCAGCATCGGGGCACGGACCACGCACTTCCGCCAGATGTTTCGACGCAGCATCAGCCTGCTTGCGGATGTGTTCGAAAATCTTCCGGTTCCAGACCTTCGCCATTACGGACTCGAACGGAATCATCCGGGCCTGAAGGAAGGAATGGAAGCCCATCACGCCCAGCCCGACCGAACGCTCACGCGCGGCGGCGTATTTCGCCCGCGCCATGTCGTCCGGTGCGCGGTCGATGAAGTCCTGCAGCACGTTATCGAGGAACAGCATCACGTCCTCGATGAACTGCGGATCATCCTTCCACTCGTCCCAGGTCTCGAGATTGAGCGAGGACAGGCAGCAGACGGCCGTACGGTTCTTGCCGTGATGGTCAATGCCGGTCGGCAAGGTGATCTCGGCGCAGAGATTGGAGGTCTTCACTTCCAGACCAGCCAGCTTGTGATGCTCGGGCCGCGCACGGTTCACATGATCGGAATAGATGATGTAGGGCTCGCCCTGCTCCATCCGCGCCGTCAGGATCCGGATCCACAGACCGCGCGCCGAAACCTTGCGGATCGTGCTGTGATCCTTCGGCGACAGCAGCGCCCATTCCTCGTCATTTTCCACGGCGCGCATGAACGCATCCGTCACGAGCACGCCGTGATGCAGGTTCAGGGCCTTGCGGTTCGGATCGCCACCCGTCGGACGGCGCATCTCGACGAATTCTTCCACTTCCGGATGCCACACAGGCAGATACACCGCGGCCGAGCCACGACGGAGCGAACCCTGCGAGATCGCCAGCGTCAGGCTGTCCATGACGCGGATAAAGGGAATGACGCCCGACGTCTTGCCATTGCGGCCGATATTTTCGCCGATGGAGCGCAGATTGCCCCAGTAGGACCCTATGCCACCGCCCTTCGACGCCAGCCAGACGTTCTCGTTCCACAGCCCCACGATTCCTTCGAGACTGTCCTCAGCCTCGTTCAGGAAGCAGGAAATCGGCAGACCGCGCTCGGTCCCGCCATTGGACAGAACGGGCGTCGCCGGCATGAACCAGTGGCGGGAAATGTAATCATAAATCCGCTGCGCATGGCCCGCATCTGCCCCGTAATAGGATGCCACCCGTGCGAAAAGCGACTGATAGTCCTCGCCCGGGAGCAGATAGCGGTTATTCAGAGTCGCCTTGCCGAAATCAGTCAGCAGGGAATCGCGCGAGCGATCCACGCGCACGGCATGATGGCCCGGAAGCTGCACCACATCGTCGAACATGTCCGCAGAATTGGCATCTCCGGGAATCGGCGTCTCGCCCACGGGATGATCGGAAAGCGGACGCACATCATGAGTGCGCCGGGCCTTGTCGGACACGTCCATTGTCACGTCATGAAGGGTCATTCGCTCTCTCCGCCGGGCGTCTATTTCTGGTCTCTCGAGCACTCATTTCCATCACTCCGAACCCGATCGCAAGCACGAAGTTCGCTTGCAAAATCGAAAGAGCTGTGAACTTGAACCATCCCATATCTAGGGAAGGAATTCGTTAATGCCCCTAGATATAGTGCTGATCGCAGAAAACCGGGCCTAAGCCTTGTTATCCCAAGAGTTTTCTCCCGGGAGCCTCTTCCAGGTGTGTGATGCCAGTCACAGGATTGGGAAATTTCGTGAACATTGCGGCGGGCAACGATCCGGACACCAACACGTTTGAACGGGCAGCCCACAAAAGGGAAGAGCCCATCATGACGATAAAAAAAACGGCTTCGGCACACTGGAGCGGCGGTCTCAAGGACGGAAAAGGCACGATTTCCACCCAAAGCGGTGCTCTGCACAACCAACCCTACGGCTTCAACACCCGTTTCGAAGACAAGCCCGGCACGAATCCCGAAGAGCTGCTCGGCGCGGCCCATGCCGGCTGCTTCACCATGGCGCTGTCCATGATGCTCGAACAGGCTGGCTTCAAGGCCGAAGCCCTGGAAACGAAAGCCACAGTGTCTCTGGACAAGTCCGGCGAAGGTTTCGCCATCACGCAGTCTCACCTGACCCTGCGCGGCAAGGTACCCGGCGCATCGGAAGCGCAGTTCCTGGAAATTGCCAACAAGGCCAAGGAAGGCTGCCCGCTGTCACAGGTCATCAAGGCCAAGATCACCCTGGACGCCACGTTCGAAGGCTGAGGCGTCTGGTGGCTGGGGCCTAGCGCCCCCAGCCACACTGCGCGTGATCGCGCAGCAGATGATCGGCCAGCACACAGGCCATCATCGCTTCAGCAACAGGCACGGCCCGGATGCCGATGCAGGGATCATGCCGCCCCTTCGTCATCACTTCGACAGACTCGCCATTGCGCGTGATGCTTGGAACGGGCGTCAGGATCGAACTGGTCGGCTTGATCGCAAAGCGCGCCACGATGGGCTGTCCCGTTGAAATACCACCCAGAATGCCGCCGGCATGGTTGGACGCGAACTGCGGTCCCGACGCAATCGGATCGGCATTCTGCTCACCGCGCAGGGCGGCTACGGCAAAACCGTCTCCGATTTCGACGCCCTTCACGCCATTAATCCCCATCATGGCGCCCGCAAGGTCGGCATCCAGCTTGCCGTAGACCGGCGCGCCGAGTCCGGCTGGCAGACCTTCCGCCACGACTTCGACAGTCGCCCCGATCGATGATCCATCCTTGCGAACGGAGTCGAGCAGCGCTTCCCATGGCCCCACGGATTCCGCATCCGGACACCACAGCGGATTACGCTCGACCTCGTCCCAGTCCCAGCGGGCCGGATCGATGGTCTGGCCACCGATTCCCGTCAGGGCTGCGCGGATCTTCACATCCTCACCCACCAGCGTTCCGAGCAGCACACGCGCTACAGCACCCGCCGCAACCCGCATGGCCGTTTCACGCGCCGAAGAACGTCCGCCCCCGCGATAGTCGCGGATGCCATATTTCATGTCGTAAGCAATATCGGCATGGCCGGGGCGATAGCGGGTTGCGATATCGCCGTAATCCTTCGACCGCTGATCGGTATTCTCGATCATCAGCGAAATGGGCGTGCCGGTCGTCCGGCCTTCGAACACGCCTGAGAGGATCCGGACCTGATCCGGCTCCCGACGCTGCGTGGTAAAGCGGGACTGCCCCGGCCGACGACGGTCGAGCCAGGGCTGGATGTCCTCTTCGGACAGCTTCAGGCGGGGCGGACAGCCATCAATGACGCAGCCAATGGCCGGCCCGTGACTTTCTCCCCAGGTGGTGACGCGAAAGAGCTTCCCGAAGCTGTTGTCCGACATGTCAGGTTCCGGAACCGACCGCGGCGATATCCGGGGCGTCCGGGTTCTTCATGCCGACCGTGTGATAGCCACAGTCCACATGATGGATTTCGCCCGTCACGCCGCTGGACAGGTCGGAGAGCAGGTACATGCCCGAACCACCGACATCCTTGAGCGTCACGTTGCGCTCCATCGGGGAGTTGAGCTGGTTCCAGCGCAGGATGTAGCGGAAATCGCTGATCCCGTTGGCCGCCAGCGTCATGATCGGACCGGCGGAGATTCCGTTCACGCGGATATCGTCACGTCCCAGATCGGCGGCCATGTAGCGCACGGAAGCTTCCAGAGCCGCCTTGGCCACGCCCATCACATTATAGTGTGGCATGACACGCTCTGCGCCGAGATAGGTCATGCTCAGGAACGACCCGCCCGGATTCATCATCGCGGACGCGCGACGCGCGACAGCAACGAAGGAATAGCAGGAAATGTCCATGGCCTGCAGGAAGGCATCACGCGGCGTGTCGATATAGCGACCACGGAGATACTGCTTGTCCGCAAAAGCGATGGCGTGGAGCACGAAGTCGATCTTGCCCCAGATCTTCTCGATCTCGTCGAACGTCGCGTTGATGGCGTCGTCGTTGCTGACATCGCAGGGCAGAACCAGCGAGGATCCGACGCTTTCGGCCAGCGGACGGACGCGCTTGCCCAGCGCCTCGCCCTGATAGGTGAAAGCAAGTTCCGCGCCCTGTGCAGCGCAGGCACTCGCAATGGCCCAGGCAATGGAGTGCTTGTTGGCAACACCCATGATCACACCGCGCTTGCCCTTCATGAGCGTGCCGGTCACTGGAGCCGGGATATTGTCTTCCGTTTCAGACATGGTGATTTCCTGAATCGCGTTGGCGTATTGAGGGCCGTGGTTGCACAAGCGCCCGTTACAGACAAGACTTTGCGACGATTGCGCCGTTTTTTGCCCTCTGACAGGGCATTAAGGCATCACTCCGGCACTGAGGAATTTCCGCCCATGCGTTCGAAATCCGCCTGCGCCACCATGGAACCGTTCGATTTTTCCGAACGTCATTCCATCCTGATCCATGCCCGGCCCGAGACCATTCTGAACTCCGTACGCCGCTACCGTCTGGGAGATGATCCGCTTCTCCGCCCCGCCCTTTACCTGCGTGGACTGCCGGCCCGCCTGCTGCATGCCCCCTCTCCGCCGCCTCTGGAGCTTCAGGATTTCACGCTCCTTTCCCAGACCGGTCACAGTCTGGTCTACGGGCTGAAAGGCGCTTTCTGGCGGACGGATTACGGCCTGCGCCGCTTTGACACACCCATGGAGTTTCTCGGTAACAGGGATGCGTCCGTTGCAACCCTGATCCTGTCCTTTATGACAGTGCCAGCGAAGCGGGAACGGACGCGCCTTGTCACGCAGACACATGTCCTGTGCCCCACTTCCCATGTCCGGCGGCGCTTCCTGCCCTACTGGCTCGTGATCCGCCCCGTCAGTGGTCTGCTGCGGCGACGCATGCTGTCCCAGATCAAGGCGCGCTGCAAGCGGAGTGTATAAACTGTTCCCCTACCGGGCCGGATGGCTGGAACGTGCCATCCGCGTTATGATCCTCACACTGGGGAACCGGTCTGCGTCGCTGCTGCCACGCCTTGCCTGTTCCGCCAATCCAGTTCCAAGGAGAGTCCCATGTCCGACATCCCCCTGATTGACCTGAAGGCCGATCCCTTCGCCCTGTTTGCGGCCTGGATGTCGGATGCCGGGACATCCGAGCCGAACGATCCCAACGCCATGGCCGTGGCAACCGCCACGCCTGAGGGGCGACCGTCCGTCCGGATGCTCCTGCTCAAGGGCGTGGATGAGCGCGGCTTCGTTTTCTATACCAATCTGGAAAGCCGCAAGGGACGCGAACTGCTGGCCAACCCGCATGTCGCCCTGCTGTTCCACTGGAAATCCCTCCGCCGCCAGATCCGGATCGAAGGCCCGGTCGAAGCCGTCAGCGCCGCCGAGGCCGATGCGTATTTCGCAAGCCGCTCGCGCATGTCCCGCCTTGGCGCCATTGCGTCCGACCAGTCACGCCCGCTGGATGACCGTACCACCTTCGAGCAACGCCTGAAGGCCGTGGACGAGAAATACGGCGACGGTCCGATCCCCCGCCCCGCCAACTGGTCGGGCTTCCGCGTTCTGCCCGAAGCCATCGAATTCTGGCAGGACCGTCCCTACCGCCTGCATGACAGAGCCGTGTGGACCCGTGACGGAAACGCCCATGACGGAAACGGATGGAACGTCACGCGACTTTATCCGTAAATACATCATAACGACGTTCCGCAGATTCTGGCCGGGGAGCCCTGACCCATGCTTATCGACATCAAGAATATCCTTCTCCCCCTCAATGGCTCCGGTGACCTCGAAGCCGTCATGTCGGTCGCGCTCGATTTCGCGCGCCGTTTCGATGCCCATCTGTCCGCTGTCGTGGTCGGCTCGGATCCGTCCGAAGTCGCGACGCTGGCCGGTGAGGGCATCTCGGCCGGAATGGTCAATGAAATGATCGACACGGCCACGACCGAGGCGCAGCGCCGCGCGATCGCGATCCGCAAGGCCTTCGACGCCTTTGTTCAGGAGCATGACATCCGCCGCGTCGAACCCTCGAAGATCGGCTCATCCGCTGGCGATGGCGTCAGCGCCAGCCTTGATATCCTCAACGGGACCGAGCATGACTCCCTGACATGGCGCTCACGTCTGGCCGACATGACGCTGGTTCCGAATCTCGCCAAGGACGGCGACCCGCGCGCCTCAGAAACGCTGCATGCCATCCTGTTCGACAGTGGCCGCCCGCTCGTGATCGCACCGCCCGCCCCGCCGAAGACGGTAGGCAAGCGCATCGCCATCGCCTGGAACGGCACGCCCGAAGCCTCGCTGGCCCTGCGCTGCATCCTGCCCTGGGCCCATAAGGCCGAAGCCGTGCAGGTCCTGACCTGTCAGGACTACCAGCGTCGTGGACCGGGCGCGGATGAAGTCGTGACCTATCTGCGGATGCATGGCATTTCCGCCACTTCCCGCGAGTTCGAAGCCGTCAACCGTGACATCGGCGCGGGACTCCTGAAGGCGGCCACGGAGTTCAATGCCGACATGCTCGGCATGGGCGCCTATTCCCACTCCCGTCTGCGCCAGATGATTCTGGGCGGCGTCACCCGTCATATTCTGGAACAGGCGCAACTCACCGTTCTCATGAGCCGCTGAAACGCCCTGTTCACGCCTGCCTGCCGATCTGAAGGAACCGTCATGTCCCTGCCCCGCCTCCTTTGCGCAACCTGCCTGACCCTCGCACTGGCAGGTACCGCGCTGCTCCCCGCATCGGCCATGGACACACGTTCTCCACCACAGGCGGGCAGCTTCACCCTTCAGGAGCCGCAGGCACGGCTGAAACTGCGCCTCGTTCCGGGCACCACGCTCGCAACCGGCTATCACAGCCCGTTCTATCAGCAGAACCCGGCAACAGGCGCCATCACCCTGCGGACGGACGGGCTTCAGCCGTTCATCCGGGGGCAGACGGCCTCCGCGACCGTCCTTCGTGAAGGCACGGCCTGGTATTTCCAGCAGACCCCGGCCGACATGAACGCCAGTCTGCATATCGACACCTGGCCCAGCGACCAGCGCATCATCATCGGCCGTATCCAGAGCCCGCACGGTCCCGTCGTGGAGCTGGTCGCAGACGGTCATCGCTCACAGGTAACCGTCACCGTCCATGATGGCAGTTCGGCCCGCAGTATTGTCGCCGGTACGATCTATCCGGACCGCAACGTCAGCTATGCCATCTCCTCGCGTCCCAACGGAACACTCGTCGTTGTCGTCAATGGCAGCCGCAGCGTGCTCGCCATGCCCATGGCCGGGACCGCGCCCGTCATGTGGTTCGAAGCCGTCGCCGGCCAGACCGGATGGCATATGCCCTGTCACGGTGACACGGCGCAGGTGACCTTCACGTCCCTGGAAGTCCGTCATCCGGCGCCGTGAGGGCCAGAACCTTACGGGAAAGCCTGTCCAACCTTTGCCGCCTGTAACGCCGCGTGCTACCCGACAGGGCATGACCCTGTTTCCGCGCCTCCTGCGCCTGTGGCTGGGAACCTGCCTGCGCTCCACGCGCTGGCAGGTCAGTGGCTCACCCCGCGCCCTCGAAACCCTGACAACCCCGGCGCAGGGGACGGTCGTCGCCTTCTGGCACCGCTCGCTGACACTCAGCCCGGCCCTGTGGTTCTGGGCACGGACGCTGGAACCCCGCCTGGAACTGCGGGTCCTGATTTCCCGCAATCCGGACGGGATGCTGATCGCCGATGTCGTCCGCCCCTGGGGCATCATCGGCATCCACGGATCTTCCAGCAAAAAGGGCAAGAACAAGGGGGGCGCGACCGTTCTGCGCACCGCTTTGAAGGAACTTGAAAAAGGCTCGCTGGTCGGGATCACACCGGACGGCCCCCGAGGCCCGGCGGAACAGGTCCAGCCCGGAGCCGTCGCGCTCTCCCGCCTTGCGGCCTGCGCGGTCGTCCCCGTCGGGATGGCCAGCACGAGCCTGCGCCTGCCTTCATGGGACGGGCTGGCTTTCCCCCTGCCGTTCGGACGCGGCGCCCTCATCATGGGCGAGCCCCTGTTCCAGCCCGATGCCACGATCCTCCAGAACGCCCTGAACGACGTCTCGCTGCGCGCCGAGAGCGTGGTGCAGCACCGGCAGTCCAATCTGGCGGACCGTCTGTGGCGTATGGCCGGAACCCTCATGGCCCCGGCCCTGACAGTCATGCTGCGCATCCGCCTGCATCGCGGACGTGAACTCCCCGGCCGCCTGCGCGAGCGCATGGGACTGGAGCGCACGGGACCACGCCAGGGCCATCGCCCCACGGGACAGCTTCTGTGGATCCATGCCGCCAGCGTGGGCGAGACCCTCTGCGCCCTGCCGCTGGCCGAAGCCCTGCTCGAGGCCCGGCCCGAGATGCGCATCCTCTTTACGACCGCAACCGTCACCGGCAGCGAGATCGTGGCCCGGCATCCGCTCTACCGGCAGCGGATCATCCACCGCTTCATCCCCCATGATGTGCCGCGCTGGCTCAGGCGCTTCCTGAACCTCTGGCAGCCGGAAGGCGCCATATTCGTGGAAAGCGAACTCTGGCCCGGCATCATCGCCGCCTGTTCGCGCCGCGACATCCCGGTCATGCTCGTCAACGGGCGCCTGTCGGACCGTTCGGCCCGTCTGTGGACCCGTCTGGGAGACCCCGCACGCCGCATGATGAAGCGCCTGTCCTGGGTGGCAGCCCGCGGCTCCGAAGACGCCGCCCGCTTCCGGGCTCTGGGGGCTCTCCCGGTCCATGAAGATGGCGACCTCAAGCAGGACGCCCCGCCACTGGCCTATGACGAGGCTGAATATGCCCGGCTGAGGAGCCTGATCGGCGACCGTCCGGTTTTTGTGGCGGCCTCCACCCATCCGGGCGAGGAAGAAGCTGTTCTTCAGGCCGCTGAAAGGGCCCGCGGGCTCCAGCCCGATCTGCTGACCATCATTGTCCCGCGCCATCCCGCCCGTGGCGTGGAGCTGGCAGCCCGCTTTGACCTGCCCCGCCGGGCGGCAGGCCAGGATCCAGCCCCGCAGATGCCGGTCTGGCTCGCTGACACGCTGGGCGAGCTGGGCCTGTTCTATCGGCTGGCGGACCGCTGTTTTCTGGGCAATTCCCTTGCCGGAAAGGGCGGCGGCCACAACCCGTTCGAGCCGCTGCGTCTGGGCGTTCCCACGGCGACGGGGCCAAAAATGGAGAACTGGCGGGAGGCAATGGCCACCGTTTCTGATACCATCCACATCGTGAACGATGTGGAGTGTCTGACACAATGGCTCGAATCCCCCCTCCCGCCCGTCAGGACAACGGGATTGCAGCGCTCCGTGGTGAGCGTCCTGCGGGACCGCATCCTGAAAACGGTTGAACGATGACCCCTCGCCCACCCCGTTTCTGGCTGCGTCCCACTCGCAGCATCGCCGCCCGTCTCCTGCGGCCGTTTTCCTTCATCGCCACAACACTCACCCGCCGTCGCCTCAGACAGCCGACCTTCCATGCCTCCGTTCCGGTCCTGTGCTGCGGCAACATCACCACAGGCGGTACCGGCAAAACCCCCCTCACCCTTGATCTCGTCCAGCGCCTCAGGAACCGGGGCCATCATCCTCATATCCTGAGCAAGGGTCATGGCGGCCGCGAGCGTGGCCCGATGGGCGTCAATCCAAACCGCAGCACGCCCCGCGACGTGGGTGACGAACCACTTCTCCTCGCACAGAGCGCCCCGACCTGGATCGGGGCCGACCGCGCCGAAACCGCCCGCCTCGCCATCTCCCAGGGCGCGGACTGCCTCGTCATGGATGATGGCTTCCAGAACCCGACACTGCATCAGGACGTCTCCGTTCTCGTCGTGGACGGCGTCACCGGTTTCGGTAATGGATGCGTCCTGCCCGCAGGTCCCCTGCGCGAGCCGGTAACCGATGCCCTTGCCCGCGCCCAGGCCGTCATCGTCATGGGGGATGACCGGCACAACCTGATCCCGACATTCCCGCCGCATCTCCTGACCGCGCAGGCCCGACTGGTGCCCGGACCCGAAATCCGGACCCTTCAGGGGCGACGCATTGTGGCCTTCGCGGGCATTGGACGCCCTGAAAAGTTCTTCGATATGCTCCGGGACGCAGGCGTAGTCCCCATCCGCTCGCTTCCCTTCCCCGACCACCATTTCTATACGCCCCGTGACATCCAGCGCCTCGAAGCCCTCAGCCGGGAGTCGGGGACCACGCTGGTCACGACCGCCAAGGACGCCGTGAAACTCCCATTCCCATTCCGTACGCAGGTAAAGGTCATCGGCGTAGAGCTGCTCTGGGCCGACCCGAAATCCCCCGAACGTCTCCTCGATCTGCTGTTTTCCGGCACGTGACGTCTTTCCTGTACCGCGCGGAAACCCTTCTGGTCCGTGTTCTTCTGGGCGCCATCCGGACCCTCCCGCCCGCAGCCTCTTCCAGTCTGGGCGGGTTTGTGGCCCGCACAATCGGACCGCTGCTGCCCGTCTCGAAAGTCGCAGACCGGAACCTTCAGCTCGCCCTGCCGGAATATGACGCTTCCGCGCGCCGCCGCATCGTCCGCGACTGCTGGGAGAATCTGGGCCGCACGGTGGGCGAGTTCCCCCATATCAGCCATCTGAAACAGGACACACCCTCCGGCGCGGGATGGAGCGTCGAAGGCGCGGAACATCTCGAAGCGGCCGGAGCATCAGGCCGGCCCGTCATTTTCTTCTCGGGTCATATCGGCAACTGGGAACTCATGCCGCCTGTGGTGGCGCGCTATGGCATGCCATTTGCGTCCTTCTACCGCGCGGCCAGCAATCCCGGCGTTGACCGCCTGATCCACCGGCTCCGACAGGACGCGATGGGACAGGACGTGCCCATGTTCCCCAAAGGCGCGAAAGGCGCGCGCGCGGCCCTGAAATACCTGTCCAAAGGCGGAAATCTGGGCGTTCTGGGCGATCAGAAAATGAATGACGGGATCGAGGCCAGGCTCTTCGGTCGCCCCGCCATGACAGCCTCCGCCGCCGCCGTGTTCGCCCTGAGACATGACGCCCTGATCGTGACCGGACATGTCCGCCGTGATGGTCCGGCCAGACTCGTGCTGGTCGTGGATGCGCCCTTCATGCCGGAAAAAACGGACGACCGTGCCAGGGACGTTCTCGCCCTCACGCAGTTGTTCAATGACCGTCTCGAATCATGGATCCGCGACATTCCGGGCTCGTGGCTCTGGCTGCATCGCCGCTGGGACAAATCCCTGTACCGGAATATGACAACACAATGTTGAGCCATGCACTGAGAGCATGGCAGATTTGCCACAGTAGGGATGGTTTGTGTCGCAAAACTGTCTTCAGACGTTATTAAAGATTGTGAAACGTCCCTTTCGAACCCTAGCCTGAACCCATCACCACGACCCGGGTGCCTTGCCCGGCTTTATGATGAGGACTTCCTGATGGCGCAGGTGGCTCACCTTCACGACCTCTCTCATGGCCGCAACGCGAGCAACATCGTACCTCTGCGTCAAGGCCTTCTCCCCCGTCACCGCGAGTACCTGCTGCGCTGGCTGGAAGCCGGACAGCGGATGGGGGTATTTGATGCGGAAATCGCCCCGGCCGCCCATGACACCGTCAATATGGATGGCACGGCTCCCGTCGATCATGTTCTGGTCTGGGTCCGTGAAAATCCCGATCCGGCCTATATGCTACGCCCCCAGGGCATGCGCTGGGTGCTGGTCGACCAGATCCGTGGCCACGAACTCGGAAGCTATGCCAGCTTCGAGCTTGCCCTGCATGTCATCCGCCCGGTTCTGCCGCTCGCCGAGACCTGCGCCGCCTGATCCCGCGCCCGGATTTCCTCGACCAGACATGAAAAAAGCGCGCCGTTCAGAAAACGGACGCGCTTTTCTTTTGAAAAAATATCGTATCAGCCCGGACGGATCGCCACATCCCGCGAAGCGGGCACAACGATGCGGGCACCGCCGCCGCGCTGGATCTGATAGATCGCCAGTGCCCGCGTCACATGTCCGTCCGGCCGCAGGCGAAACAGCCCGTCCACACCCATGTAACCATCCGGCCGCGTCAGTGCTTCCGTCGTCACGCCACCCTGACGGATCAGACTTCCCGCCAGAGCCGCGGCGTCATAGGCGAAATCCGTAACCGGTGACGGGGCCTGCTTGTACAGAGCCCGGTACTGCGCGACATAGCCCATGCGGTCATGCGCATCCGGCGCGGCATACCAGGCCCCGTGCAGCGCACCGAGCTTGCCGTCAAACACCTTCCACAGCGCCGGCCCCATGATCTGGACCTGCGACGAATCGATATGATCCGCCTGAAGCGCCGTAATGACCCGCCCAAGCTCCAGCCCCGTATCGGCCAGCACCAGCGCATCGAATGGCGGCGGCGGAACCGGTACGGCCTGGGGTGCCGGAGCCGGAGTGGCCGGAGGCGTGGCCAGCGGCGCAGCACCCGTTTGTGCCGGAACCGAGGGGTTTGCCGCAGCCTCACCCGTCGGATCGATCGCGGATGGTCCGGCCGGAACATCTGTCGGCGTGGGCGCCGGAGCGGCCGGCTGGCGTGTCTCGATGGCCGAGAGCGTCTTCAGGCCGTCATTGATATTCTGCGCGTCCATCGTATGGAACACGATCTGCGGCTCTTTCAGCCCCGCATCGCGGCAGGCCCGCGCCAGTCCGTCACCCATCGCATGTCCGAAAGCGTTGTCCGGCAGGAAGGCCGCGAAAGTCCGGCGTCCCGTCGCCCGGGCGGCATCGACCATCCGGCGCACCTGCTGCTCCGGCGTCAGACCCATGACCCAGACGCCCGGACGGGCCTGCGTGGAGTCGCTGGTAAAAGCCAGCTCCGGCTTGCCCGCATTGACGGCAAGCGGTGCCGCCGCAGACGTTTCCGTCGCGGTCAGAGGTCCCAGCACGATGGCGTCACCACGCGACAGCGCATCCCGGGCCGCCTGCTCAGCGCCGCCCGGCGCGTTGGTGTCATGCACGTCCAGCGCAGGCGATCCCCTGGCCGAAAGAGCCAGCTTCGCCGCATCGCGCATCCGCAGACCATAAGCGGCATTGCGCCCCGTCAGCGGCAGGATCAGCCCGACATCATGCGCGCCCGCACCTTCCGGAACGCCGCCCACACCCGGCACGGAAGACGACCCGCCACCCGAGCAGGCGGCAAGGGTCAGGAAGGTTCCCGCGGCAAGGCCGGTGCTTACACCCTTGCGCAGACGGCTCAAGGGGCGACAATACGCCCCTGAGTTTGTCACCGAGGATGCAGATGTCCGAAAAGTCATGTTCCGCTGAAACTCCCTTGAGCGATGCGGCTGAAATGTTAGCGGCCGCCCCCCTGCCAGCGCAGGGCCAGGCCGAAGGTGGATGTCTGATATTGGTTGCAACGCCGATCGGCAACCTGGCCGATATCAGCGAACGCGCGATCGAGGCGCTGAACACCGTGGACGCGATCCTCTGCGAGGATACGCGCGTCACGGCAAAGCTCCTGCTTTCGCGCAATATTGCCACACCAACCCGGACACTGCACGACCATAACGAACAGGACCGCACTCCGTTCCTGATCGAAAAACTGCACGACGGCGCGCGCTATGCCGTCGTCTCCGACGCGGGCACACCACTGGTGTCCGACCCCGGATACCGGCTGGTCCGCGCCGCCATCGCAGCCGGCATCCATGTCACGGCCATTCCTGGCCCGAACGCCGTCGTCACGGCCCTGACGCTGTCGGGCCTGCCGCCTCTGCCCTTCATGTTCCTGGGCTTTCCCGCCCCCCGAAGCGAAGCCCGCAAGACCGGCTTTACCACCCTGCGTGCCGCCGAACAGGCCGGGCTGCATTCCACACTGATCTGGTACGAAGCCCCGCACCGCCTGATCGAAACACTGGAAGACCTGATCGACGTCTTCGGTCCTGACCGGGAAGCCGCCGTCGGCCGCGAACTCACCAAACGCTTCGAGGAAATGGTGCGTGGGACGCTGGCGGATGTTCTGGAACATTTCCGCACCACCGCACCACGCGGCGAAATCACGCTCCTGATCGGCCCCTCTGCCGAAGATGACAGCGGTGCCGCCGATCTGGACACGCATCTGCGCGAGGCCCTGACGACCCACTCGGTCAAGGATGCCGCCGCTCTCGTGGCAGGCATCGTGAAACTGCCCAAACGCACGGTCTATGCCCGCGCGCTGGAACTTTCACGCGAACTGAAAAACTGAAGCCTCAGTCAGCCTTGGGAAGTACGAACAGGGACTGAGGCACGGTCCCGCCCAGACGCACATCGGACAGGGCAATCGTAGTCGTGCGCCCCTGCGCATCCACGACCGTCCAGCCCAGAAGCCCGAGCGGCGCATCGGAGAGAACCAGCGTCAGGGTGCCTTCTCCCGCACTCTGCGTCCGCACCACCTGCACCCGGATCTGCCCGTTGCTGTGCTCGAAGCCCGTCACCGTCACATCGCCCGACAGTTTGAGGTCCGGACGCAGCAGAAGCCCCAGCGGCGTACGGTCCAGCGGAATGGTCGTCACCTGATCGACGCTGCGATCCTGAAACACCACGCGCCCGTCATTGGCGACCAGCAGCAGCGGACTCGGCTTGTCGTAATCGAAACGCATGCGGCCCGGCCGGTCGAGCGTCGCTGTTCCGACCGTCGTGCTGCCATCCGCCGCCGTCTGTCTGAAACGCGCCTGAAGGGTCGTGACCTGCCCCAGCGCGTCCTCGATCCGTGAAATCCAGCCCTGATCCGCAGGACGAAGCTGGGCGGGAATCGCCTGCGCAAAAGCCATGGATGGCAGTGCAACGGGCAGCAGCGCCGCCAGAGCGGCAGCGCGGAAAAAAGAACGGTTCATCATGTCTCAGGAACTGCCAATCAGCACACCGGTTGCGAAAACGAGAGCCCCGCCGAGGAAGACCTGCACCAGAGCCGATCCGAACGGCGTGTCCTGATACCGCCAGCGCACCCAGGAAATCAGCAGAAGCTCAATCGCCACGGCGATGATTGCGACACCAAAGGCAAGACGGAAATCCGGCACGAGGAACGGCAGCGTATGCCCGATCCCGCCACCGAAAGTCATGGCGCCGCAGATCAGGCCACGCAGCAACGGAGCCCCACGCCCGGACAACTTGCCATCATCCGCCAGCGCCTCCGCAAGGCCCATGGAAATCCCGGCCCCCAGTGAAGCGGCAAGTCCGACCAGGAAGGCCGCATGCGGGCTGTGCGTTGCAAAGGCCGCCGCGAAAACAGGCGCCAGCGTCGAGACCGAGCCATCCATGAGCCCGACCAGACCCGGCTGCACGATCCGCAGAACAAAGTCCCGGCGACTGTGCTCGTCCTCGCGGTCACGCGTATTGTCATTCAGATGCGCGTCTTCAAGCCGCCGCGCCTCACGCTGATGCCGGTCTTCCTCGGTCGCCAGATCGCCCAGCAACTTGCGGATTTCGGCATCGTTGGTCTGTCCAGCGGCCTGACGGTAGAACCGCGCCGCCTGTCGCTCCATGTCGGCAGCCTGCGCCCGAATCGCTTCGATCCCGCGATTCTGCATCTGCCAGGCCGATTTGCGGGATGGAAATCCCTGTACATCCTGCCGACGGACCAGCGGGATATGATTACCGAACCGCCTGACGAACAGGTCTATCAGCGCGCGGCGATGGTGGTTTTCCTCTTCCGCCATGTCCTGAAAGATGGCGGCGCTGTCAGGATAGTCTTCCGCCAGCATCTGGCCGAAATCCGCGTAGATATGACCATCCTCCTCCTCGCTGGCGATGGCCAGCGCAAGGATTTCGCGTTCGGTCAGATCGGAAAGTTTCGTCACGTAGGCAGCAGATCCCGTCTCGTAAAATCAGATGGCGGCTTCGGCAAAGAGCGGCGTCACGCTCTGGCCCCAGGCGCCGTTATACAGATCCAGCCAGTACTGGGCCTGATTTGGACCACCATCAGCAATCAGATGCAGTGGATCGAGATAGCCGGCCTCGTTGCGCACACGCGCCCGCAGTCCCTGCTCGGCCAGTTCGACCACACGCTTGGCAAACGGTTTCAGACCACCCGGGAACGCGGCATCCAGTCCCAGACGCGGCACATCGGCGCGGAGCTGCTGGTACACGCTCCAGGGCTGCTCACGCACCAGCTTTTCCGCCGCTTCCAGCGTGGCGGGATCGTAAAGCAGACCGACCCACAGGGCCGACTGCGCCACCATCATCTCGAGCTTTCCGGCATCCGCGCCACGCATTTCAAGGAACTGCTTGAGACGGACATCCGGGAATACCGTCGTCAGGTGGTCTTCGAAATCCCCGACTGTCGGCGTCAGGCCCTTCAGCGGTTCCTGAACATCGCCAGCCAGCCAGCGACGGAAGGAGCAACCGGCAACGTCGATATTCTTACCGTCCCGCGAGACGAAATACATCGGCACGTCGAGTGCCCAGTCCACATACTGCTCGAAGCCGAACCCGTCCTCGAAGAACACGGACGGCTGTCCCGAACGCTGGTTATCCGTATCAGTCCACATCCGGGCCCGATTGGAGAGCAGACCGTTGGCCTTACCCTCAACGAAGGGCGAGTTCGCAAACAGCGCGGTGGCCACAGGCTGAAGTGCCAGCGACACGCGCATCTTGCGCGCCATATCGGCTTCATCGCTGAAATCGAGATTGACCTGAACCGTGCAGGTCCGCGTCATCATGTCGAGGCCGAGAGAACCGACCTTCGGCATGTAGTTGCGCATGATCGCGTAGCGGCTCTTGGGCATCCACGGCATTGCATCGCGCGGCCAGAGCGGCTGAAAGCCAACCGGCAGGAAACCGAGCCCGAGTTCCGCAGCCGGACCACGGACCTGATCGAAATGCGCCTGCATTTCCGCTTCGGTTTCCTGAAGCGAGACAAGCGGCGCGCCCGAAAGCTCGAACTGCCCGGCAGGCTCAAGCGAGATCGCCCGTCCTGCCTGTGCGTTCTGGCCCTTCAGACCGATCAGGTTCTCACCGTCCATGATCGGCGCCCAGTCCGGTCCCTGAAGCTTCTCCAGCAATGCGCCGATTCCGCGCGGCGCGTAAGGCGGCGGGGAAAGCGGTTCGCGTCCGTCAGCGGCATGAGGAAGAACAAAACCGAATTTTTCATGTTCGGTGCCGATCTTCCATTCCGATTTCGGTTTGCAACCACGCGCGATCGCCTCGACGAGCTGCGCCCGGCTTTCGATCGACGCAGTATTGGACGTGCCGGGATTGGACATGGCGTTTGGCCTCGGTCTGAATTCGTTGTTCGATAATGATTGAACTGTAGCAGGTCCGACGGTTCTGTCACCCTCAGCCGGCATCGGCGGCCCTGGCCATCAGACGGGACAGCCCTGCACACACGGCCGTCTCCGCCCGCAGCACCAGCGCGCCCAGGCTGAGCGCATGAACGGCTGCATGCCGCCGCAAAAGCTCCACCTCCGCCTCGGAGAAACCGCCCTCCGGCCCGATCAGCAGGGCCGCGGCCTGCACCGCGGCACCCTCACCCGGACGGCGCTCAAGCGCGGCAAACAGCGGACGATCGTCCGGCCACTCCGCCAGCACTACCCGCAGCGACTCAGGCGGCAGGATCTCCGGAACATCCAGCCGCTCGCACTGCTCGGCCGCTTCGGTCGCAATCACCGACAGTCGCTCCAGATTGAGCCGGTGGGTATTGGTCCGCTCCGTCACAACCGCACGAAAGCGCGTCACGCCCAGTTCGGTTCCCATACGGATGACAAGTTCCGTCGCATCGCGCTTGAGCGGCGCAAACAGCAGTTCGATGCCGTGCGTCGGAACCGGAGTCCGCTCACAGCGATGCAGCAGGACATTTCCCTTGTCTTTTTTCAGGGCCGCAATCTCTGCCCCCCACTCACCGTCACGTTCGTTGAACACCCGAACGGTGCTGCCCACGCCCTGCCGCATGACATTGCCCAGATAATGCGCCTGCCCCGGTGGAAGCGAGATCGTCTGGCCTTCCGCGAAGGCGGTTTCAGACGCAGGGACATAAAGACGGGGGTCGGATCGGCTCATCCTTTTCCGATAGCGCGCCTCGCCCATTGACGGAAGCATATCCGCACCGCATCACATCTCCCATGAGCCAGACCCGCGCCCATACCGATATCCAGCTGACCGGCCGCATCGCGCGCCTGCCCGAGCCATGGCGCTCCTACGCCCTGCTCGCCCGTCTCGACCGTCCGGTCGGAACATGGCTCCTGTTCCTGCCCGGCGTGTGGGGCCTGTTCCTCGCACCCCATGCATCGCTTCAGACGCGCCTGATCGACACGGCCCTGTTCGCCTTCGGCTCGCTCGTCATGCGCTCGGCCGGCTGCGTCGTGAATGACATCTGGGACCGCGACATCGACGCAAAGGTCGCCCGCACCGCAGGCCGCCCCCTCGCCAGCGGCGCGCTATCGCTGAAACAGGGCCTGATTCTGCTGGCCGTCCTTTTGCTGATGGGACTGGGCGTGCTCGTCTGCCTGCCGCCCGTCTGCTGGGCCCTTGCACCGCTCGCGCTCCTGCTCGTGGCCCTGTATCCCGCAGCCAAGCGCGTCACCTGGTGGCCGCAGCTGGTCATGGGCTTCACCTTCGGTTTCGGCGCCCCCATGGGATATGCCGCTGCCACAGGCACGCTGGATGGCAACGGCCTGCTGCTCTACGGCGCCGTCATTCTCTGGCAACTCGGATTCGATACGATCTATGGCTTTCAGGACATGGATGACGACGCCCGCATCGGCGTCCGCTCCACCTCCCGCCTGATGGAAAAGAGCGCCCGCCCATTCATCGCCACCTGCTACATCCTCATGCTTCTGGCGCTGGCACTCGTCGCCATCCACGCGCATCTGCACTGGATCTTCTGGCCCTTCCTTGCCCTTGCGACGGCCCTGCTTCTCCAGCAGGCCCGCGCGCTGAACCCTTACGATGCCCCGGCCTGCCTTAAGGAGTTCCGCCGCAACGTACCCATCGGATTCGTACTGGCCACAGGGTTTGTCGCCGCAAGACTTTTCGGATGAGCACAGTCCTGAGCGATCCCGCCGGTTTTATCCGCAACAACACCGCCATCGCACAGGCCGCGCTCGTGCCGGAGATTTCCCTGCATCTGGCGACCGAAATCACACCCATCTGGCAGGCCAGCGAAGCCTATCTCGAACAGATCGGCATCGAACCGCCCTTCTGGGCTTTCGCCTGGCCCGGCAGCCAGCTCATTGCCCGTTTCATTCTCGACAACCCTCGGCATGTCCGGGGGCGCCGCGTTCTCGATGTAGCCTGCGGATGCGGTCTCGCCGCCATTGCCGCTGCCCTGTCGGGTGCGTCCGAGGTGCAGGCCAACGATATCGATCCCATGGCGCTGGAAGCCACGGCTCTGAATGCACGCCTCAACAGCGTGACCATCGCCCCCGTTTCCGGAGACCTGATCGGAACACTCCCGGACTGCGACCTTCTGGTCATCGGAGACGTCTGTTACAATGAAGCCATGGCGGCGCGGATCGTGCCATGGCTGCTGGAATGTTCGAAAACCTGCGACGTCTGGCTCTGCGATCCGGGCCGGCATTATGCGCCGTCAATGCCGCTCGAAGTGCTGACCCGGCAGACCGTTCCCGTCACGCAGGAGCTGGAAAGCGCGGACCGGCGCACCACCACGCTCTTCAGGCTGCGAGATATTTCCGCCCCAGACTAAGAGTGGACCCCGCCAGTGCGGCTACCATCGCAGCGCCCAGGCAGATGAACGCCGGATGAGCAAAAATCGTGAACAGCCCCGCGACAAGCAGGGCACCCGTTGTTTGTCCCGCCAGACGCGCAACGGACAACATGCCGCTCGCCCCGCCCTCACGGCCCGGCGGCGCGGTCACCATGATCGCACGGTTATTGGGCGGCTGGAATAACCCGAATCCGCATCCGGCAAACAGCGTCCGCCAGGCGATGGCCCAGTTGCTGGCATCCGTCGGCAGAAACCACAGCAGACAGAATCCGCTCGCCGTAATGAGCAGACCGATCGAAGAGAGGACCGACGCCGGAAAGCGGTCCGCCAGACGGCTGACCACAAAGGACATCGTCGCGACACCCACAGCCCAGGGCGCAATCAGAAGGCCGATCATCCCGGGCCCGCGGTGAAAAGCGGTCGCCAGCGTGAACGGCATCGCCACGATATAAAGATTGGAGGCCACAAACCCCAGAAACCCGACCAGACAGGCCAGCAGGAACGGCCTGCGCGCCAGCAGATCGACCGGCACGATCGGCTCCAGCCTCTCGCGTTGATAGTGCAGCAACATGGCCCAGCACAGCACGCCCGCAACCGTAACAGCCGCTCCGGACAGGAAATCGGCATGCATCAGACCGTCGAGCCCCACACCGGTCAGCGCAAAGGAGGCCACGGTCAGCAGGGAACCCACCATATCAGTCGGAATATCGCTTCGCGGGGTCTGCGGCAGTGCGGCATGAGCCAGCGCCAGGGCCGCAAGGGCCAGCGGCAGATTGATCCAGAAAATCCACGGCCAACTCGCCACGGACAGGATCAACGACCCCAGAGACGGCCCAAGCGCCACACCGATGCCCACGAACAACCCGTTCAGGGCAATCCCGCGCCCCAGTTCCTTATGTGGGTAGATGAAGCGGACGAGTGCGATGTTCACACTCATGATGCAGGCCCCACCCACACCCTGCAACGCCCGCGCGAGCGTCAGCTCCAGCAGGTTCTGCGACAGCGCACAGGCGACGGACGCGATCAGGAACAGAAATATCCCAAGCTGGCTCAACCTCGCAAAACCAACCCGTGATCCGAGCGACGCCAGCGGCAGAAGACAGGACAGATTGGCCAGCTGATAGGCATTCACGACCCAGATGGCCCGCGAAGACGACGCATGCAGGTCCTGTGCGATCAGCGGCAGGGCCACGTTGGCGATTGCATAATCCAGAACCGACAGAAGGAGCGCCAGAAGCACGGCCGACATCGCCTTGAGGCGCTGGGCTCCATACAGCCCGGCATGGCGTTTAGCGTCGTACTCTTCTTGAGGACCGTCTTCCGTCGTCACCGTCATTCTCTCAGCGCCCCAGATCACGCAGGCGCGTGCCTGCAAAAAGATTGGCTTCCAGCCTCTCGAGCGAGACGCCTTTCGTTTCGGGGACGAACAATACGGTCACAAGAATGAAAAGACCATTGAAGACGGCAAACATCAGGAACGTCGAGGACGCTCCCATCATCGCCATGCCCAGCGGAAACATGTTGGAAATGGCCCAGTTCGCGGCCCAGTTGGTCACTGTGGAGCAGCCGATCCCGAAATCCCGCCCCCGCGTCGGCTGAACTTCCGAACACAGCGTCCAGACCAGCGGCCCTTCACCAATGGCAAAACCCGCCACGAACAGGAGAACGAATCCGCACAGCAGGAGCTGGAGCCCAAAGCTCTGCGCGCCGATGGCCAGCAATATCCCCACCCCTGCCAGCGAAAATGCCGCGATACCGCAGCTGAGGATCAGCAGCGGGCGCCGCCCCCAGCGGTCGACGCAGGCAATCGCCACTCCGGTCAGCGCCATATTCGTCAGGCCCACAAGAGTCGTGGCCCAGATGGATGCATTCGTCCCGAAATGCGCTGCCTGAAAGACACGTGGGGCATAATAGAGCAGCGCGTTGATCCCTGAGAGCTGCTGCATGATCTGGAGCAGCATGCCCAGGAAGACGGTGCGGCGGAAATTGGGGTTGCTCCTGAAAAGCCCCAGACCGGCATCGCTGCTCTTCTGGAGGCGTGAGTGGATGTCGACCAGTTCCGCTTCGGCCACTTCCTCATCCGAGCGCAGGCTCTGCAGGACGCGCCGTGCATGCTCCTTTTCCCCGCGCATCATCAGCCAGCGCGGGCTGTGCGGCAGGATCAGGACGATTCCAAGAAAGAAACTGGCCGGCAACGCCATAACGCCGAGCATCCAGCGCCAGTGACCGCCCGAAGCCAACAGGCTGTCGGAGACGAAAGCGAGGAAAATCCCGAGGGACACCATGAGCTGATAGAACGAAATCATGGCGCCACGGACGGACTCAACCGTGATCTCGGAAATATAAAGCGGGGCGGCAAACGCGGCCACACCGACCGCGAGGCCCAGGAAAAGCCTCCCGATAATCATGACTGCGGCCCCGGGCGCCAGGGCGCAGAGCAGCGTTCCGAGCAGGAACAGGATCGCCGCCCCGAGCATGGCGCCCGTGCGGCCGAACCGGACCGAGGTCCGCCCTGCGAACAATGACCCGACCGTCGCCCCCGCCATCATCGACGAGACAATCCAGCCCTGAAGGACATCGCCGGCATGGAAATCGGTTGCAATGAACGGAAGCGCACCGGCGACGACGCCAGTATCAAGGCCGAACATCAGTCCGGCGAGAGCTGCCAGAATACCGAGGGTTGTCGCCCGCGCCGTGCTGCGGGGCTGTTGCGTGGACAGCACCCCACTGGAAGACGAAGCAATCCCAACCATATCCGTAGTCACCTCCCCCGAAACACACCCTTCATTCAAGGGGACAGGACCGAACGTTCCGAAACCGGAAGCAGCCGGTCCTGTATTAATGATCGATCAGGGGTGTGGTCTATATACAAACGAACAGAAAATCACTTTTCCGCGTAAGGATTTTTCGTTCCACGTAACTGCAAACGCACCGGCACACCCGGCATGTGGAACGTTTCACGCAGTCCGTTAACCAGATAGCGCTTGTAGGAATCCGGAAGCTGCTCCGCCCGCGTGCCAAACAGCAGGAATGTCGGCGGACGCGCCTTCACCTGCGTCATGTAACGCAGCTTGAGGCGACGTCCGTCCACAAGCGGCGGCTGATGACGCTCGAGCGCATCCTCGAACCAGCGGTTCAGTTCACCCGTGGAGACACGCGAGTTCCAGATCTCGTAAACCTCCCGAACGGCCGGAAGGAGACGATGCACGCCCGCTCCCGTCAGCGCGGAGAACGTCACGACCGGAATGCCACGCACCTGGGCCAGCGAGATTTCCAGACGGTCCAGAATCGCCTTCCTGGTCGCGTTCCGGTCCTCGACCGCGTCCCATTTGTTCAGCGCGATGACACAGGCCCGACCCTCACGCTCGATCAGGCGGCCGATCTGGAGATCCTGCTCATGCACGCCAAGCGTCGCATCAATCACCAGAACGACCACTTCCGCCATTTTCAGCGCTTCGATGGAAGCCGAGACGGACATTTTTTCGAGATGCTGCTCAACGCGCGCGCGCTTGCGCATCCCCGCCGTATCGACAAGCTGGATGGGGCCATGCTCGTCATGCAGTTCGACAGTGATGGAATCGCGCGTCAGACCCGCTTCAGGCCCCGTAATCATCCGCTCTTCGCCCAGCAGGCAGTTCAGCAGCGTGGACTTACCCGCATTCGGACGACCGATAATGGCCAGACGCAGCGGTCCAGCCGGGCGCTCGTCGTCCTCGCCTTCGGCCTTCGGAGCCTCACGACGACGGGATTTTTCCGCTGGCGGCAGACGCTCGGCAATCTCCCCCATGAGATCGGCAATGCCCTCGCCGTGCTCGGCGGACAGCGCCAGCGGCGTTCCCAACCCCAGTGAATAGGCTTCGAGAGCCGCATTCGTGCCAGCCTGCCCCTCGGCCTTGTTGGCAATCAGCAGAACCGGCCGGTTCTGACGGCGCAGCCAGCTCGCGAAATGCGCATCCGCGGGCGTGATTCCAGAACGTGCATCAATGCAGAACAGCACCAGATCCGCCATTGCGACAGCGGATTCGGAGGACGCCCGCATCCGTCCATACAACGTATCCGGCGCCGCCTCTTCAAGACCGGCGGTATCAATCAGCCGGACCCGACGACCACGCAGAAGGGCCTCCCCCTCCTTGCGGTCGCGCGTAACGCCCGGCATGTCGGAAACGATCGCCTGACGGCGGCCGACGAGCCGGTTGAACAGTGTGGATTTCCCGACATTCGGGCGCCCGGCAATAACAACAACGGGCAGGTTCTCAGAGGTCATTCGTTCAGCCATAGGCCCGCAGAACGGCGTCCTGGGACAGGGTCAGAACCTGACCGTCACAGACGATCGGCTGAACCTGGCACGGGGCAGGGGTCTTACGGGTCAGTTCAAGTTTCCCGGTCACGGCATTCAGGACCGCCATGCCTTCTTTCGGAAAGGTGGAGAAGCAGATCAGCTTGCCGTTCACAAGAAGCGGGCCCACCCAGGCAATCGCGTCCTTTTCCACGTCAACGCGGATGAAGCGACGCAACTGCGTGATCCAGCGCACATGCCCGGACAGACGATCCAGACAGGCGATCTGCTGATCTGTGGACAGGACATACATCCAGTCGCCACAGAGCGCTATAGGACTCTGCCCGCTGACCTCACGTTCCCACAGACGCCGGCCTGACCGCATGTCGATCGCGACCAGCACGCGGGACATGGACACGGCATAGGCCGTCCCATCCATGATGACCGGCGCGCCGCGAATACAGGAGAAATCGAGCATGGCGCCCATGCCGTTGGAACCGCCGAGACTGTCACTCCAGACCATCTCGCCCGACGCCGCTCGCAGTGCCACCAGATCGCCGCTGCCAAAGCCCGCGAGAATGACGCCGTCCACGAAAGCAGGAGCGGACTGACCGAAGATGACCGTATCGGCTGCCGTGGCCTGATACGTCCAGATCTGATGACCGGTCTTGGCGTTCAGCGCGATCAGACGCTCGTCGATCGTTCCGAAAACCATCAGACCTTCCGCGATCGTCGGTGCGGAACGGCCCGGCGTCCCGGTGTTGACGCGCCATTTCACCTTGCCGGTCAGGGCCTCAACAGCCAGGGCCTGAGCCACGCCGTCCACGATATAGAGCGTGTCCCCATCGAGGGCGAGGCCGCCGCCGATATTGGTCGATCGGCTTCTGGCCGTGGCAGGCTGACGCGTCCAGACGTGACGACGCTCCGGCCAGGTCCAGGCCTTCACCACGCCCTGCGCATCCGTCGTGAAGATATGACCGTTACCGATCACCGGCGGCGACTGGATGGCGCCCCGGTTGGTCGGCATGATGGCGATCATCGACAGAAAACTGGACGGATCAGTCGGCGCGCCGACCGAATGGCTCCACGCCAGATCAGGCCCCTTCCACGCTGCATTCACCGATACATGGGACGGACGCCCTCCCTCCTGCAACCACTCCCGAACCGGCTGGACCGGACCGAGGCTGATCGGCGTATGATCGTCATGATCGACCGTCAGCCCGGCGCCTGTGGACAGGACATCCACGCGATGTCCGGCCAGAGGCGGCTTCTTGTCGTCTTCGAACAGGCTGCACCCGCCCAGAACGGCCAGGGCACTCCCCGAACAGGCCGTCCGCAGAAGACCACGGCGACCCATGGAGCGGTTCACGAAAAGGGAAGAGCGGGAAAGAACAGGACGGCGCATCAACCGGCGTCTCCAAATGTCTCGAGTAGGGCCTGCGCACGCGCACGCACCCCTTCGGTCGCGTTTTCACTGCCAACGATCTGCGTCAGGATGCGCCGGGCTTCCTTCTGCTGGTCCGCCGTCGCACCGGGGCGCAGGTCAAGCGCGGCAAGACCTTCCTGAGCCAGAGGAGCCCAGGCACCACCGCCCTGCGCCAGGGCTTCATAGCCCGGGCGGAGTGTCTTCGGATCGGCCGTCGCGGTCCGGGCGTTCAGGCTCATGTAGCGCGCCATGTCCCGCAGGGCCGGATCGGCAGCGTTATCATCCGCCACGCCCTGCCACGTCTTCAGCGCAGCGTCCGTCTGATGGGCCTGGCTCTGCAGATCCGCCAGACGCAGCGCGGCATAGGAGCGCACGCCCACCGGACCATGCTCCGCCAGATCCTGGAAGGTCGCGGTGGCTTTCTGAGTGGCCGCGGCGTCATGCTTGGGGTCGGACAGGGCCGTCATGGCGGTAAAATACCGTGCCGATGCCGCCTGCTGTGCCGCATGGCGCGCGTGACTGTTCCAGCCCCACACGCCCCCACCGATAGCTCCAAAAACGGCCACGGCGCCCACCACGGCGCCAATACGCCGTGCCATGGCCCGCAACCGCTGCGCCTGCATTCCTTCGTTCACCTGCGTGATGAAATCGTCTGCCACCTGGTCCCCTGCTGGATCGGTCTTCAAACTGTTTGCGCGACCATACAGGTGCCGCACCGTCGCGGCAAACGCTTCACACATCCGAAGGCTGGCTGAAGCAGTCCATGACTATGAAAAACGGTATCACGATAGAAAATCCAGCCGACATTCAGACTTCCTTAACCGCACCGGAAGCATCCTGACGGTCATGAAAAAGCCCGTCCCGCTCCTGCTGCTTCCCCTGGTGTTCTGCGCGCTTGAAGGCTGCGCGCCGGATCGCATCGCGTCCGCCGTCACGGGGAAGGACTGCAACACGGCCTATCTATACGATGACGAAAGTTTCTGTGCCCGGCCGGTCGGGCCGCCTCCGCCGCAGCCCTACTGCACCACGAGCTTCGAGGGCACGACCTGCTGGGCGCGCCCCGATCTGATGCCCAATGTCGCCCGCCAGACCTATGGCGGCCCCACATCCCTGACTCCGGCCCAGAATCAGGAACGCATGAGACAATAAGAATCGCGGCGCGCTTTGCAGAGCGTCAGTGATGGCCCAGTTTGCGGCTGGCAGCGGCCAGATTGGCGGACAGCGTCTGGAAGGACGCCGCAATATGGGACTGAACAGCCGCGCTGCCCGCATGGACATGGGAAATTCGCGCGCTTGCTTCCTGGCTGATGGCCGTCTCTTCCCGGTTGGCCTGCGCCGCGACACACGCATTGTAAACCCGGGCCGCTTTTTCATAAGCCGTCACGCGATCCACGCTTTCGTTATACTGCGCGACCGTCGCGGCCTTCACCGCAGGCGCCTGCGGCTCGGCGCCGCATTTTGAAGCAGTCCATGCAGCCTCGGCCGCACTGGCCGACCCGGCACTGGCGGTCCCTGCAAACACCAGACCAAACAGCGCCGCCTTACGAAGGGCGACAACGCAACGTCTCATACAGCTCCCTTTCCTGTTCGAAGCGTTGCGCGCCCTACGCCTAGATCAAGGCGCAAATTTGGCAGGCTGGCCAGTCGGACCACCGAAGACCTCATTGTCCCGCATCACGACCGTTCCACGAACGATCGTCACCATGGGCCAGCCCGTCACGCGCGTTCCGTCAAACGGCGTCCAGCCAGCCGGCGTGACGATCCAGTCATTCGTGATCTCGCGCTCGGCCTTCATGTCCACAAGCGTGAAATCGGCATCGAATCCAACGACCATACGTCCCTTCGTCTGCAATCCGTAAACCCGTGCCGGCCCTGCCGCCATCAGATCCACCAGACGCGACAGCGACAGAAGTCCCGCATTCACATGATCGAGCATGACCGGCACAATCGTCTGCGTCCCCGTCAGACCCGCCGGGCATTTCGGCCAGGGAAGCCGCTTGGCTTCCAAAGGATGCGGCGCATGATCGGACGAAACCACGTCCACCCGGCCATCCCGCACGGCCCGCCAGCTTGCTTCCCAGTGCGCCCGGTCCCGCAGCGGCGGGTTCATAACGGCCAGACCACCGAGCTTCTCGTAACATTCCGGCGCCACCTGCGTCAGATGGTTCACCAGAACCTCGACCGTGGAAATATCGCGGTAATCCGCCAAATACTCCAGTTCCTCAGCGGTCGAGACATGCAGGATATGCGCGGGGCGGTTGGTCTTGCGAGCCAGCACCATGATACGGCGTGTGCCGAGGAACGCACATTCCACGTCCCGCCACACACTGTGCGTCTCGTAAGGCTGGCCTTCATGGAACATTGCCTTGCGGGCCTGAAGGCGATATTCGTCCTCCGAATGATAGGCCACGCGGCGATGCCCCGAGCGCATGACCGCTTCCAGCCCGGCATCGTCCTCGATCATCAGATTGCCCGTGGACGATCCCGCAAACACCTTCACCGCACACACACCCGGCTGCTGCTCCAGCATCGCCAGATCTGGCGTATTCTCACGAGTCGCGCCGACATAGATACCCACATCCACATGCGCCGTCTTGCGGATATGATCGCGCTTCCAGTCGATCATCGTCACGTCCGTCACACTCGGGGACGTGTTGGGCATGTCGAAAACCGTCGCAATACCGCCCAGCGCCGCAGCCCGCGTCCCGGTCTCCAGCGTCTCGACCTCGGGCTTGCCCGGATCGCGCAGATGGACATGCGCGTCAATCAGCCCGGGCAGGACATGCAGGCCGCGTGCATCGATCACCCGATCCGCCTCGTCCGCCGATCCCACGGACAGCGACGCCACTTTCCCGTTGCGCACGCCGATATCCGCTTCGGCCTCGCCCCATGGAAAAACGCAGCGCCCGCCGCGGATAATCAGATCGTAATGCATGTTCCGTCCTTGCAAATCAGTAAGACACTCATGAAGCGCGCGAGAGAGTTTCGAACGTATCCCCGTCCACGGGAACCCCTTCGATATGATGACGGTGCCACAGCGCGAAAAACAGGAGCGTCCATGCCTGCCGCGCCATGCCGCGCTGGCTGGCCCGGGCAAAAAGACGCTCGACATCCGGTCCCGGCATCATGGCCCGGATGCAGGACTGGCGCGCGACCAGAGGCCCGAGACGGTGCGCCTGCTTCTCGATCCATGACCCAACCGGTACGGTAAATCCCTGTTTCGGCGCAAATGGACGCGCCTGCGGTAGCGCATCCTGAAGCCAGCAGCGCAGCAGCCATTTGCCGTAAGCATCCCGCACCTTGAAGTGTTCGGGAAGCGGCCAGATTGCTTTGGCCACAACCGGGTCCAGCAGCGGCGTACGTCCCTCGACCGAATGTGCCATCAGGCACCGGTCCAGCTTGAGCAGCAGATCGTTGGGCAGCCATTCCGCAATATCCAGCGCCTGAGCGCCTTCCAGCCCCGAAACCCCGAGAGCCAGTTCCGTCATGGCAATCCCGCGCCGCCACTGCCGCCCCTGCTCCGCAAAATGCTTGCCGAACGTCCCGGACCGATATGGCGCACGACCGCCCTTCCACCAGGGCTTCATCACGCGCCGATAGCGACCATAACCGGCAAAAAGTTCGTCCCCGCCCTCACCACTAAGCATAACGGTAACGTCCTTCCGGGCCTCACGCGCCAGGAACCATGTCGGGATGACGGCATAATCGGCGGCGGGATCATCCATGCACGCTACGATGGCCGGCAGATCGCGCCAGACCATGTCTTCCGTCACGGTCAGCACATGATGCTCGGCCCCGACAGACGCCGCCAATGCCGCGGCATCAGCGGATTCGTCCGCAGCTCCGGCATCAAAGCGCGCCGTCCAGGTGCGCGGATGCGGCAGTCCCAGACGATGCGCCGCCGCCAGAATGACCGAACTGTCGATCCCGCCGGACAGAAACAGCCCGAGCGGCACATCCGCCCGCAGATGCGCCGACACGCTGTCGAGCAGTGCCGTATCCAATCGTGCCAGCGCCTGCTCATCGCTCAGACGGGCCGGAACCGTATCCCGCGCTTCATGCAGAACATGCCGCCGACGCGATTCCACGATTCGTCCGTCAACGATCCGGAGCGTCTCACCGGGCAGAAGTCGGCGGATGCCAGCAAAAATGATGTCCTGCCCTGTCGTAAACTGAAGCTGCATCAGTTCATTGCGGGCACTATCCCGAACGCTGCGCTTGCCAAAGCCCCCCGCCAGCAACGCCTGCGGCTCGGACGCAAACGCGATGCCGCCCTCATACGCTGCGATATAGAGCGGCTTGATGCCGAACGGATCACGCGACAGCACCATCTCATGCCGTCCATGCTCGTTCTCGACGATCGCAATGGCGTACATACCCCGCAATTCGTGCGTGTATCCCGCACCGTCATGCAGCCACAGATGCAAAGGCGGTTCGCAGTCGCTATGGGTCTGAAAACAGGTTTTGGGAAAGCGCCCGCGAATGGCCGGATCGTTGTAGATTTCCCCGTTCGCGATCAGGGCTGCCGCGCCAAGCCTGAACGGCTGCGCCCCCCCGGCGATATCAACGATGGACAGCCGACGGTGACGCAACGCCGCACTACCCAGATCCAGCCGCCCTTCCCCATCCGGCCCACGGTGGAAAATGGCCTGCGACATGCGCTCCAGCGCGTCCTGATCCGGATGATGCCCCGGCAGGCAGGAAAGACCCGCAATTCCACACATCAGGCCCGCACTCCGTCCAGAAAAGCCGACCATCGCGCCATGACAACGTCCTGGGCAAACTCCCGCTCGAACCGCGCCCGCCCGTTTACGGAAAGAGTCTGCGCAACAGACGCATCATCCAGCACGCTGCCGATCTGCGCGGCAAGATCGCGCTCATTCTCGACCTCGGCCAGCAGACCGTCCTGCGTCCCTTCGAGGATTTCCTGCGGTCCCTGAATATTGCTCGCCACAACCGGCACCCCGGCTGACAGCGCCTCGATCACGACATTGCCCAGCGGCTCGATCCGCGACGGACACACCAGAACATCGCATGCCCGGAGCCAGGGGCCGCTCTGCGCGATCCAGCCGGGAAGATGCACCCGGTCTGCAACATTTTCCGCCTTCGCCAGCGCCTCAAGCGCGGAACGCTCCAGCCCCTCGCCTGCAATCACCAGATGCACGCCCGGCAGATGCTTCATCGCCCGGATCAGCACATCGAAGGCCTTGTTTTCATGCAGGCGCCCCAGAGCAAGGGCAAACGGCACGTCCGGAGGCAGAAACGCGGGCCGCTGTGGCGTCAGGGTTGAAAAATCCGTCGCGAAATTGGGCAGATGATGCACATGATCGGCCGCCCAGCCCTGCGCCCGCATCCACTCCGCCAGACCGCGCGTATTGCCGATCAGATGGTCGCAGCGGCGATAATTCGACAGATCGTAATACCCGCCCAGACGCCCGGCGATCTGCCACGGCCCTGACGGCACCAGCCGCGCCGCCCGGCTCATCCACGCGACGACAACATCCGGCCTGAACGCTTTGAGACTGCGCCGCAGTCCCGGTGTGGTCCGCAGATCCAGCAGCCCGCCGAACCGGAAAGACTGGGTCTCGACGCCCGCTTCCTCAAGCCGTGCAACCCGGCCTTCATCCTGACGGATCAGTGCCTGAACGGGTCGCCCGTCCCGCGTCTGGGCCATTGTCAGACGCTCGAAGAACAGCTCCGCGCCGCCCCTGGGAGCCCCAGCCATCACATGGGCCACACGACCCCGGTATCCATTGGACGATGCAGACTTCATCTCTCTTCTATCGGCCATGACCGACAGGGCATCAAGTCAGTCCGAACGCCTGTCCGGAACACACATGTCTTTTTCACGCAGGATTTCCTTCACGGCTTTCAGCACAGCCGCGACACCCAACCCTTCGATGGGCGCATGACCCTCCGGTCCCGCTGCCTCCACGAACCGTGCAAGCCGCCCGGCCGGCGCATATTCCGAGGCCCGCGACGGCCCGAACAGACCCAGCGTCGGCGTCCCCGCGGCGGCCGCCAGATGCATCAATCCGGAATCATTTCCCACAAACAGAGCGCAACGCTGAAGCAGCGCGGCGACCTCGCCCAGCGATTTGTCTCCGCCAAGGTCCAGAGCGTCCGGCAGCGCCTTCAACACCGGTTCCGCCCGCGCGCGCTCCCCCTCTCCGGGGCCATAGAAGACGACGGGACGCAGATTTTCCGCCTTCAATGCCTGCGCCAGTTCCACAAACCGCTCGGGCGGCCAGATTTTGCCATCCCAGTTCGCCGTCGGTCCCAGCGCCAGCCACCGCCCTTCGGGCAAGGCCGCAACAGCCTCCGCACGCTGCTTTTCCGAAATCCAGACACGCGGCATGGGCGTCCTGCGATATCCGAGGGCCTCTCCAAGCTGCTCAACCCGCCGACCCGGACGCCGCCCGCCGCGCACGATGATCCGCCGTCGCGCTCGCAATATCAGTCCGATCAGCGAGCCACGCAGATCCACGACCATGAACCAGCGCGTCCGGCAGCAGGCGCGCCACAGATCGATCCAGTGCCGGTCATGCCGGCGCTTTTCCATGGTGATGATGCGCTCGCAACGCGGATCGGCCTCGAAAAGCCCCGCCGCTACAGGCCCACAGACCACCGTGAACATCGCTGCCGGATAACGCTTCTGCAACGCCTCCAGCACCCCCGTGGAAATAACCGCATCGCCCAGACGGTTGGACGTGATGAACAGGATCCGCATCATTCGCGAAGCCAGACCGCATCCTTGATGGTGCTGACGAACGCCTCATGCGCCTGAAGCTCTTCCGCAGTCGGAGGCGCCATTTTTCGCGGCTTGCGGCTGGCAAGCGCATTGATCCCGTCCGTCATGCCGCGACTGCGGGAAGGCCCCGCCAGACCCAGTCCGCGCTGACGGCCACCCATCAGTTCAACATAGACTTCGGCCAGAAGCTTGCAGTCCAGCAGCGCGTTATGGGTCCCACGCTGCGACAGATCGATACCGAAACGCCGGCACAGCGCATCGAGACTGGCAGGAAGGCCCGGATATTTCTTCCGTGCCATTTCCACCGTATCGATGGCCCGGCTGGCGTAATCAAGCGGCTCGCGACCGCAGGCGACCAGTTCCGCATTGACGAACTTGAAATCGAACCTGGCATTATGCGCGATCATCGGACTGTCCCCGATGAACTCCAGAAACCCGTCCGCCACCTCGGAAAATATCGGCTTTCCTTCCAGATCCTCGATCCGGAACCCGTGCACCTTGGTCGCCTCGGGCGGAATATCGCGCTCGGGATGGATCAGGACGTGATAGGCCTCACCCGTCGGCAGATCATCGATCAGTTCGAGGGCCGCGATCTCGATGATGCGGTCGCCCATATCCGGGTCAAAACCCGTGGTTTCCGTATCGAACAGGATGGATCGTTTCATGACGCCTCACGAAGCCGGTGCAACAGGGCATGGACCTGCCTGACGGCCTGCCCACGCGACAGGCCGGTTCGTATCACGATGTCGGCCCGGCGTCTGCGCTCATGCTCGCTCATCTGGCGCGCCAGCAATCCTTTGGCATCCGCCATGCTCATACGCCCCCCACTGCGACCACGCTGCCGGATACGGGACAGACGTATGGCCATCGGAGCTTCAGCCACCACCACCACATGGCAGCGGCGGTCCTCGCCAATTTCCATCAGCAGCGGAATATCCAGCACGCAGAACGGTTCATGCCGCACCCGGCACTGCTTCAGAAACCGCTCACGCTCGGCCCGGACCAGCGGGTGCATGATGGCTTCCAGACGCTTCAGCGCCTCGGGCTGTCCCCGCACGGTCTCACGAAGCGCCGCACGATCCAGACGACCATCAACGACCGTTCCGGGAAATGTCTGCCCGATCAGCGGCAGGGCTTTCCCCCGTTCGCCCTGAAGTGCCCGGACACACGCATCCGCATCGAAAACCGGCACGCCTTCCCTGCGAAAAAGCGTGGCGACCGTACTTTTCCCGGCCGCCATCCCCCCGGTCAGACCAATAATCTTCACGCGTCAGCGCACAGGCTCGCCGCCAGCAGATCGAATGTCGTCCGGTCGGCCTGCGGGTCAACGCCGAACCATGCCTGGAACCCCGCCCGCGCCTGATGAACCAGCATCCCCAGACCATCCACCGTCCGCAGCCCGCGCGCCTGAGCGGCCAGAAGCAGAGGCGTCTCGCGCGGCGTATAGACGATATCCGTCACACATAGCCCCGGCGCGGCCTCTCGAAGCGCCGCGTCCCAGTCCAGACCGGCCTTACCACCCATGCCCATCGACGTGGCATTCACCAGAAGCGAACAGCCCGACAGCAGAGACGGCCATTCATACCAGGCCACGGCCTCGCCGCCGCCAAGTGCCTCGACCAGTGCCTCGGCGCGCTCCAGCGTCCGGTTGGCGATCACGACCTCGCAGCCCCGGTCCAGAAGCGCCGCAGCAACGGCCCGTGCCGCACCTCCCGCGCCCAGAACCATGGCACGACCGGCAATCACCACATCATGCGCCGCCAGATTATCGCAAAAACCCGTCCCATCCGTGCAGTCACCAATCATGCGCCCCGCCACGAAACAGATCGTGTTCACCGCTCCTGCCCGCTTTGCCGTCGGGGTCAGATCATCACAGGCCAGCATCGCGGCTTCCTTGTGCGGAATGGTGACATTCACACCCTGGAACCCGGCCGCCGCCAGTCCACGCAGTGCCTGATCGAAGCCCTCCGGGCGCGTCGGCAGCGGCACATAAGCGCCGTTCACGCCATTCACCCGGCACCAATGGTTGTGCATCAGCGGGGAGCGCGAATGCTCCACCGGCCATCCCATGACGCCTGCAAGTTTCGTGTGACCGTCAATCATGCGCCCGGCCCCGCTACCAACTTCTCCCAGACCTTCGGCAGAAGTACCGCCAGACGCCGGGCCCAGTCCCGCTGTCCGGCTTTTTCGACGATCAGATCCTGCCGGATCTCGATTTCAAGATAAGGCAGACCAGCCGCTTCCGCATGCCGTGGCACCGTATAGTCGGACGTATCGGTCAGAACATAAGGTTCATTGTCGCCCACACACAACGTCGCATCCTCACGCAGCAGCTCCAGCGCAATCGAGGCCATGCGGCTGTCCTGATTGTGAAGGATGCCGATCTGCCAGGGCCGCTCCCTGCCGTTCATCTGCGGCGTAAAACTGTGCAGCGCGATCAGCGCCGTCGGGCGCGGCCCGCGCTCAGCCAGAACCTCGGCAATCGTATCATGATACGGATGCAGGATTTCCCGCTCCCTCTTCGCCCGGCACGTTTCCCGCGCCGCCTGATTGGCCGGAACCGGCGTCCCGTCGCTCACAAGCGGCATGGACGTCGGATGGCCCGGCGCGCGGTTGCAGTCGATCACGAGACGGGAATAAACCTGCTCGATCAGCGCGGACCCCAGCAGTTCGTGCAGGATGCGCCCTACACCCACGATGCCGATATCCCAGGCGATGTGCCGCTGCCAGTCCTCGGTCTGCACCCCCATATCCCCCAGCGCATCCGGAACCGCCCGCCCCGCGTGGTCGCTGACGAACACGAACGGCGACGGCGTCTTTTCAGGAAAAAGAAGGAAAGGCGCCGGATCACTGGCGCCAAGAAGGGGAGCAGACATCAGGACTTCACACTCTTACTATCCAGCCAAGGCCCGTACAGTATGCCTCACGGCGTCCGCAGACCAGTCCATGTTCCCGATGGCCTCCGCGACGACCTCGCCTTTGCCGTTCAGGATCAGCGAACGCGGCACGCCATGCAGGGACATGACATCCGGTTTCAGGCTCTTCAGATCATCGGGACGTACCTGCCGGATGGACTGGACCAGAGCCGCCTGATCCGCCGTCTCCATCATCACACCCGACACCGGATCAACCAGCAGCGGCAGGGCGTCGATCCCATGCGCTTCATAGAACGCCCGGACTTTCGGAATCGTACTGCCACGCACAGCCACGGCCACGATCTGCGGTCCATCCGCGCCCAGAGCCTTGGCCGTCGCATTCACCAAGGGCAGTTCCCGGATGCAGGGCGGGCACCAGGTCGCCCAGAAATGCAGGATGAACGGATTGCCGTACCAGTGCGACAGCGACACGTCCTGCCCCTGCTCGTTCTGCACGCTCAGCGGCGGCAGAACTTTCGGCGTTGCGAGCCTTCCAAAGGAGTTCGGCTCGAAAGGCAGTCCCTTGCCAGCCTCTTCCTTTGCAGCCGTTGCCGCAATGGCCCGCCCCGAAACCAGAAGGGCACCGGCTCCTCCCAGAAGATGACGACGTGTCAGGGGGAGAGTCATGTTGGAAATCCGTTCTTTCATTACATGCAAATCCATCCCGTCGCAGTTCAGGCGGTCGTGGCGGCAAGCACCCGACGCATCGCGGCAGGCGCTCCGGGAGTCGCCCAGTCCAGCGATCCCGCCGCCGTCGCGCGAATGCACCCGGCACCATCAATCAGAAATGTTACGGGGATGGCAAGCGCCCTGTTTCCGCACCATGCCTTCAGATCTTCCCCGGCCACCGCCCAGACGGGCAGGCCGGCCACATCATCGCGCTCCAGAAACGCGTGGATCTCTTCCGGCGATCCACTTGAAACCGCCACTGGGACAACCGGACAGTCCGGCCCCCATGTCTTCATGAAAGCCGCCAGCCCCGGCAGTTCATGGCGGCAGGGCGGACACCACGTCGCCCAGACATGCAGCAGGAAAGGCGCCCCCCGACGCGAGGCCAGCGCATAACGCACGCCTCCCGGGCCGGCGAGCCCGAACCCGACAGGCCCCGAAACCGCTTTTCCCGGCGTCAGACGGTCGATCGGCATCCCCGGTCGCACGACTGTCCCCGCCAGCTTCGAGGCCCCATAACTCACCGCAACGGCGAGGCCCGCTGTCCCGAAAACAACGTTCCGCCGACT
Source organism: Gluconobacter aidae (assembly GCF_009547075.1). Classification (GTDB taxonomy): domain Bacteria; phylum Pseudomonadota; class Alphaproteobacteria; order Acetobacterales; family Acetobacteraceae; genus Gluconobacter; species Gluconobacter aidae. The sequence goes on along the minus strand of NZ_WIPH01000004.1, from coordinate 4,211 downwards.
GAGCAGACCTGAACTCATGCCGGTTTGGCGGGCTGAAGATCCGACAGGATCTTTTCCAGAGACGCCTGGCTCTCCGGCGCGGCCCAGGCCATTTCCCCTTCGACACTGGCCCGCAGCCGCCCCTGCGCATCAATCACGCAGGTCATGGGCAGGCTTGGCGCACCGGATGTGAACCATTGGGAAAACTCATGCTGGCCCAGCGTCCAGGGCGCGATATGCGGCAGATTGCCCTGCGCCAGAAAAACCATGACTTTCGGCATCGGGCTGGCGACGGCCACGGGGATCACGGGCACGGTCGAGCCTGTTTTCTCGATGAAGGTATTGAGCGCCGGCAGCTCCAGTCTGCAGGGCGGGCACCAGGTCGCCCACAGATGCAGCACAAAAGGCCGCCCCCTCATCGTGGACAGGGAAAATGCCGTCCCCCCGGGTCCCACAAGCTGGAAGTTCACGGGCTCCAGCCTGGGCGCGCCGGGCTTGAGCGACGGCAGCATCGGCTGCGCACCATCCGCCGCGCGGGCAGAATTCCCGAGCCCGCAATTGCAGAGGGAAGCCGCCGCAGCTAGGCTGGCGGCTCCTCCAAGAAGGGTTCGCCGGTCGATCTGCTTCCGAATCATCTGTTTACGGTTCCCATGAAAAACGCTCCTGTCGACACACAATCAGATGCCGCTACATCCTTTGAAGGCACAGCCGCCAATCCGCAATGGGGTGGCCGCTTTGCCTCGGGCCCGGCCGCCATCATGGGCGAGATCAACGCCTCCATCGGATTTGACAAGATCCTGTGGCGACAGGACATCCGCGGCTCCCTCGCCCATGCCGCGATGCTCCAGAAAGTCGGCCTGCTGACCGAAACCGAACTGGCCGAAATCCGTCAGGGGCTGGGCGATATCGCACAGGAAATCGGCGAAAGCCGCTTCGAGTTCTCCCCGGCCCTCGAAGACATTCACATGAACATCGAGGCCCGCCTGTCCGAACGGATCGGCGAGGCCGGCAAGCGCCTGCACACGGCGCGTTCGCGCAACGATCAGGTCGCCACCGATTTCCGCCTCTGGGTGCGTGACGCCATCGACGGCCTTCAGGAGCAGACCGCCGCCCTGATGCGCTCCCTCGCCACCCGTGCGCTGGAACATGCCGCAACGCCCATGCCGGGCTTCACCCATCTTCAGGTGGCCCAGCCGGTCACGTTCGGACACCATCTTCTGGCCTATGTCGAGATGTTGTCTCGTGATCGTGGCCGCCTGCGTGACGCCCGCGCCCGTCTGAACGAATGTCCGCTCGGTTCGGCCGCCCTTGCCGGCACATCCTTCCCGATCGACCGCCGCATGACGGCCGCAGCGCTGGATTTCGACCGCCCGACCGCCAATTCGCTCGATGCCGTCTCGGACCGTGATTTCGCGCTCGAATTCCTCTCCGCCCTGTCACTTCAGGCCATGCACCTGTCGCGTCTGGCCGAGGAAATCGTAATGTGGGCCTCCGCCCCCTTCGGCTTCATCGCGCTGTCGGATGCCTTCACGACCGGCTCGTCCATCATGCCGCAGAAGCGCAACCCGGACGCCGCCGAACTGGTGCGCGCCAAAATCGGCCGCATCATGGGCGATTTCGTGGGCCTGCTGACGGTCATGAAGGGACTGCCCCTCGCCTATGCCAAGGATACGCAGGAAGACAAGGAGCCCGTCTTCGACGCCACCGAGGCCATGACGCTCTCGCTGGCTGCCATGGACGGCATGATCCGGGACCTGAAGGCTAATGCCCCCCGGATGCGCGAAGTCGCGGGCATGGGCTTCTCCACCGCGACCGACCTCGCCGACTGGCTGGTCCGCGAACTGCGCGTTCCCTTTCGCACGGCCCATCACGTCACCGGCCGTCTGGTCGGCATGGCAGAACAGAAAGGCTGCGATCTGGCCGATCTGTCGCTGGGCGAAATGCAGTCCGTCGAGCCCCAGATCAACGCGGGCGTTTTCGATGTCCTGACCGTTGAGGCGTCTCTGGCGTCCCGCACGAGCGAAGGCGGTACCGCACCGGCCAATGTAAAGCATCAGGCTCAGGCATGGCTCGCAAAACTTGGAGAATCCGCATGAAAACACTGCTGCTCGTCAGCATGACGGTCATGGCTCTCAGCCTGACCGCCTGCGGCAAGAAAGGCGCCCCCCACGCCCCCGGCCCGTCGCAGGACATCACCTATCCGGGCGTCTATCCGCCGGAATAAAGCTCGCCGCCAGAGCCTGCCGCACCAGTGGATGGTCCAGAACCAGTCGGGCCGTCCACCCTTCCTGCCGCAGAGCCCGCACGCCTTCCGCGCCGTCCCGTTTGGACAATTTCTGCCCGTCCGCACCCATGATGAGCGCATGATGGGCGTACACCGGCTCAGGCCAGCCCATCAGCTCCTGCAACACACGCTGAACTGACGTTGCCTCATAGAGATCCCGTCCGCGCGTTACAGTCGTCACACCTTGCAGCGCATCGTCATGCGTGACGCACAGATGATACGACACGCCCGTATCCCGCCGCGCCAGAACAATATCGCCGAACGCATCGGCCTGCCCCGCGATCCGCCCGCGCCCAAGCTCCTGCCAGCCCGGCACCTGCTGCAACACGTCAAGCGCCCGCCCCATATCCAGCCGCCAGACCGGTTCACGATCTGCATGACTCGCGCCATGCCGACAGGTCCCCGGATACACGACACTCCCATCCGGCGCGGTCTGTGTCGCGGCGTCGGCGATCTCCCGCCGCGTGCAGAAACACGGGTAGAGCAGCCTCCGCTCCCGCAGAATGTCCAGTACGGCCTGATACTGCAGCAAATGTCTCGACTGCTGCCGAACCGGCTCGTCTGACGACAGCCCAAGCCAGTCCAGATCCTCCCGCAGCGCTGCCGTCAGTTCCGGCGTACAGCGCGTCGTATCAATGTCCTCGATACGGATCAGGAACCTTCCGCTCTCACCCGCCATGATCCGCGAATAGAGCCCCGACACCACATGCCCCAGATGCAGAAATCCCGTGGGACTCGGCGCAAATCGTGTCGTGGCGGGAAGCGTCATGAATGTGTCACCAGCGTTTGCTTGCGGTCCGCGCAGTTTACTGGAATAGTTCCTTCAAAGAAGCCGACGACACGTGTTTTCCCGCTGTTTGTCCCGTTTTCATTCGGCGCCGTAACCCCGCATGTGTCGTCCTTGCAGAAAGGATGCGTGTGGTGTCCGTCAGCGGTCAGCATTTTCCGGCTCTTGTCCTGAACGCGGATTTCCGTCCGCTGTCCTATTTCCCGCTCTCGCTCTGGTCCTGGCAGGAAGCCGTCAAGGCTGTCTTCCTCGACCGCGTCTCAGTCCTTTCGGAATACGAAGACGCCGTCGTCCACTCCCCGAGCCAGAGTATGCGCCTGCCCAGCGTCATCGCCCTGAAGGACTATATCCCCACCGCCCGCAAGCCCGCCTTCACGCGCTTTAACGTCTTTCTGCGGGACAATTTCTCGTGTCAGTACTGCCATGACCGATTGCCCACCCATGAACTGACCTTCGATCACGTCATCCCCCGCGCGCGGGGTGGCCGTACGACCTGGGAGAATGTCGTAACTGCCTGCAGCCCCTGTAACCTGCTGAAAGGCTCAAAACTCCCGAGCGAACTGGGCATGCATCCGCACCGTAAACCCGTCCGTCCCAGCAGCCGCCTCCTGCAGGAAAACGGCCGGACCTTCCCGCCGAATTATCTTCACGAAAGCTGGCGCGATTATCTGTACTGGAACACCGAACTCGAAACCTGAGCACGCGTTTTACCGGTCCAACTTCTGCAAGGATGGACTTCCATGCGTACTGGACTTCTGCTGACCACGCTGGCCCTCGGCCTTTCCGTCACCGCCCTCCCCGCCTCAGCCGAAACGCTGCATCTCTTCGGCCCGTTCAAGGGCGAGCATGGCGCCACGGCCCCCATCAAGGGTTCGGCGTCCGCAATGCTGGACACCACGAAAAATACCCTGACTTACCGTTTTGAGGATAACGGCCTGTCGGGTCCGGTCACGGCGGCTCACCTGCATGGTCCTGCCGCAGACGGTCAGGACGCTGGCGTTCTGGCCCCGATCAGCGGCCCATACACGACCCGCATGACCGGCACGCTCCAGCTCACGCCCGAGCAAGTCAAGGAGGTCCAGGCCGGACAGAGCTACATCAATCTCCACACCGAGAAATACCCGGACGGCGAAGCCCGTGCCCAGCTTACGACCGATCTGA
>NZ_WIPH01000039.1 GCF_009547075.1 Gluconobacter aidae | reverse complement strand
GAGTTTTTCGAACCCTCTAGGTGCTTGACTCCTGATTTTAGGGTTTTGGTGTGCTGATTGATGGTGTCTGGGTGTAGATCAACCGCATCAACTTCATGTTTGTCTTGCTCTCCGGCACCGCCTGATAATAGACGCCTGACCGGTTGAGTTGCAGAAGCATGCATTGTCATGCAACCAAAAGCCGAGGCCGTTTCGGGCCAATCATTTACTGCTCGCTATTGTCCTGTCCTGCAAGTAGTTTTACATAAAGATGACCTTGCCTGTAGCGGTCCAGATAAATGGTTTCGCTCTGGCGTTATAGGTCTGGACGAAGGGTTGATTTTTCCAGGGAGAATCTGGCTATTCGCGATATCGAGGGCGGCAAACAGGGGCGTAGTGCCGCGCCAGACATAATCGTGTGTGACACTTTCGAGATACCCAAGGCCAAGTGGCAGCACAGGCTGTGTACGCTCCAATGCCTGGATCGGCGTTTTTTCATCGACACATAGAGCAACTGCATGATCTGGCGGATTGAGATAAAGGCCGACGATATCCTTCGCCTTGTCGACAAAGAGTAGATCGGTCGAGAGCCTAAAGCTTTTCGAGCGATGCGGTCGAACACCGAACAGCGCCAGCATGCGCCCCGTCGTGCTCTTTGACAGACTGGTAACCGATGCTGCCGAGCAAACCGTCCAATGGGTGCTGTCTGGAGGTTTGCTCTGCAAAACCATCCGCAACAATTGCGCGGCCTTTTCTTCGCCATGAGTTCTTGGCTGGCTTTCTCCGTATGGTCCGACAAGCGTCTGCTCGACGAACCATCGCTTACGTCAGTGGCAAACCGTTGGGTTGGTACTGCCGAGACGGTGCATAACCGCAGTGTTGGTCTCGCCATCGGCGGAGACCAGAACAATTTGCGCACGACGAACCACACTGTGTGGAGCAGAATGCGAACGGCTCATCCGCTCCAACCCTTCACGCTCGCTTTCATTAATGCAGAGTACCCGTTCTCCCTGAAGAGAACGAAGGTGTCATCCGCTTCCAGATTATGTAAAGATATTTACAGGACAAAATACTGGGTCGCGACGCTTGCGGCTTGCGATGATTCTGTTGTTGAGTGATGATGATTCATGCATCAAAATCGTCAAACTCTTCCGCAACTTTTTCTGATCCAGCTTCGGGTTATCGGCGCCTTGATGTTGCGCGAATTGCATACACGGTTCGGACGTGAAAATCTCGGATATCTTTGGGTTGTAGGCGAACCGATCCTCTTCTGCGGCGGCGTCGCCATCGCTTGGACAGCGATCCGTCCTTCTTACGAACACGGTCTCCAGACGACAGCCGTTGTCATTACAGGCTATGTCCCCCTGACGATGTGGCGGCACTGCCTGGCAAGTTCCGTTCGAGCATTTGAAGCAAACGGAAGCCTGCTCTTTCATCGGCAGGTAACGCCTCTCGACATCATTACGGCCAGAAGCATTCTTGAAATAGCTGGAACGATCATTGCGGGGATTATCGTTTGCTCCGGGGCTATGTTGCTGGGGTATATGACACCTCCAAAGGATTACGGGCTCCTTTACATAGGGATTTTTTATCAGAGTCTTTTTTCCTATGCGACCGCTTTGCTTGTCGCTGCTCTGAGTCAGAGATCGGAATTGGTTGAGAAGTCTATTACTGTTTTTTCTTATCTTTCTCTGCCGTTTTCCGGAGCTTTTCTTTTGGAAAGCTGGTTACCACTCAACGCAAGGAATCTCCTTCTGTGGTCTCCGTCAGTCAATAATATTGAAATGATTCGTGGTGGCCAGTTCGGACACACTATTCATCCCTATTACGATATGGTTTATGATTCATACGCAATAGCATTTATGCTCATTATGGGAATTTCACTGACACTCAGGAGTAGAAAATATATCAATGTTCAGTGATGGCGGATAACAATACGTTAATTTATTAAAATATTGTTATCCATATTGGGCTTGTGGGTTACATTGGTCAGTCGGATTTTTATGGGAGTTAGGTCGGCGGGTCCGTTGAAAGGACCGTCCTGCCTTTCTATGGAAACGCCTGCGCAAATCCCATTAGCCAGTGGACGTGACGGCTCGTGCAGTGGTTTTTTTTCCGATTGTCCAATGGACCAAATGTTTCAAGACGAACTCTTCACAAGGGGCGATATGTGAGCGTGGCCACGGATTATACTTTTCCTGATGGAATGAAGAGGGAAGCGCTGCGTTGCCTTCCTGGGGTGTTTAAGGCAAAGCAGACTTATGGCTAAACTGTTCATCATCTCGGCCTCCAGATCCGATGCAAAATTTGGGCTTAGCATCAGGCAGATAAGTGCCTGGGGCAGGCGTCGTATGGTTTTTCTTCTGATGGTCGTCCTGCCGACGTTGTTGGCCATTATCTATTATGGCTTTATCGCGTCTCCTCAATATGTCTCGCAGGCTGATTTCGTCGTTCGCGGACAAACGCCGCAGACGCCTGGGTTACTGGCGGGGATCCTCTCCTCTGGCGGTGCGGCAGGTGGCAGTGAAGACACGTATGCCGTTCAAGACTATGTCATGTCGCGCGACGCCGCGCAGCTTCTGCTGAAGACGCAGGATCTCGCGCAAGTTTTCAATATTCCTGAGGCGGATGCTCTGGCGCGTTTCCCGAATTTCTATTCTGGGCGCACGTTCGAGCATTTCTACCGCTACTATAAGAGACACATAAAAGCCGAACTCGATACGACGACTGGCCTTTCCACGCTCTCTGTTCGTACCTTCAGAGCCGCGGCTTCCCAACGTATCGCCCGCGCGCTCCTCACGGCTGCCGAGCAACTTGTCAACGAGATGAACGCACGTCAGCGCGAAAATACCATCGCAGCGTCTCTGCATGAGCGGGATACGGCCATCAGTCGTCTGCAGGCACTCAACGCCCGGATCGATGCATACCGCAATCAGACAGGTCTGCTCGATCCGCAGCGTCAGTCCCAGCCGCTTCTGACCGATCTTGCCGGTCTCGATACGGCGAGGATGACCACCCGTGTGCAACTTGAGCAACTCCGGCGCTCAACGCCCAATAGTCCTCTGATCGAGGTTCTGACACGACGACTAAGTGCTCTGGATCAGGAAATCGCCAACTCGGCGACCAAAGTGACAGGGGATGGCAAATCATTCGTGCCGAAGATCAGCGGATATGAGGATCTGGTCTTTCAACGGCAGCTTTTGGAGCGGGAAGTCAGCGCAGCGGATGCGGCGCTCGACACCGCACGAATTCAGGCTGATCGGCAGCAGCTTTACCTGGAAGAGATCTCCCAACCTGATCTGCCCGATTATCCTACCTATCCGCGAAGCGTTGCAGACGTCGCTATCGTTTTCGTAACCATGCTTGGACTGTATCTCATTGGTGCGTTACTGATTGCAGGTGCCCGTGAACATAAAAGTATGTGAGAGTTACTAATGTTACAATGCATTGATCTCATAAAGGACTATCCGGTCCATGGAGGACAGCGGCGTATACTGAACGGCGTCAATTTCACCCTTGAAAAGGGTGAAAAGCTAGGGATTCTTGGGCGTAACGGTGCAGGAAAATCGACGTTGATCCGTATCATTGGGGGGGTGGAGTACCTTACGGGGGGGAGAATCGAGCGGGACATGACTGTCTCGTGGCCCCTCGCCTTTGGGGGAGCGTTTCAGGGTAGCCTGAGTGGGCTTGACAATCTGAAATTCATTTGCCGGATCTACAATCTTGATTATGCGGATACGCGCGCTTTTGTAGATGATTTTGCCGAGCTCGGGCATCAGCTTACCGATCCAGTCAAAACCTATTCGTCCGGAATGCGGGCACGATTGGCTTTTGCCCTTTCGATCGTTATTGAGTTCGACTGTTACCTGATAGACGAAGTAATAATGGTCGGAGATGCACGTTTTCATGCGCGTTGCCAGGAAGAGCTCTTTGGAAAACGCGACGAACGCGCAATGATCGTTGTCTCGCACGATATGGGTTTTATGAGAGAGACGTGTAACCGGGCTGCGGTTCTTGATCAGGGGAGGCTGACTCCCTACGACAACATGGATGAAGCCATTTCTACTTACGAATCTCTCTAGTCAGTTTTTTGTTGTGACGGTGAGGGACTGGCATGGGAGATGAGGGGGAGGATATTGGAATAAATGGACATTTTGCTTTCTCCAGTCTGTGATGACACACTAACTCCTTAATTCAGGCCGATGTTGTTCCATCTGATTGAAGCAAGACCGTCCGAAGCGGTTCAAAATCCACAATCCAGGTAAAGGATTCAAGTGAATCGTCTTGTGTGTTCAGATGCGTCAATCGCCTCCGGCCATAAATCATGCTGTTTTATGGCCACGTTTTCTGTTCTGCCCTGAGGAACGGAATTGCGGGGCGTTCCTCATATTCAAAGGGTTTTTCAAACCCGCCACCTGTTGCAACGAGTGGAAAACCAGACCAGAAAGACTGCATGATCGTACATTTCAAGCAACGAGCCGCTATGCCGAATAATTTTCTGACAGGTTCTTCCCGGTATCCCAGCGTTCTGGGCCTGTCTCAGGTAGCGCTTCTTCTGATACTTGGTGGCTGCTCGGCGCTTCCTGACAGCGGTCCGACAGAACGCGGCGTGCTTGCAGAAGCCCGGGATACGAAACGCAATCCGCTCGATTTCGCGATTGTGCGCCTGTCGCCCCATGTTGCAGCCATTCTGGCTGCGGAGGTGACACCGCTAGTTTCGAGCTTGGATACGGCAAATAATCCTCCGGCTCATAATGACCGGATTGGTGCCGGTGACGTTCTTACGATCACGGTTTTCGAGCTCGGTAACGGGCTGTTCTCCTCCAGTGGTTCAATGTCGGCGGCAGGGCAGAGTGGCGATGTCGGGGCGATTTCGCATGGCACAACGGGCGTCACGACGTCCAATCTGCCTCCCACCGAGGTCGAGGCAGACGGGACGATCGCCATCCCATATGCCGGTCGTCTGCATGTTTCGGGCCTTACGCCTCAGCAGGCCGCTGCGTCGATTCGGGCGCGCCTCGTTGGTAAGTCACAGAACGCAGAAGTCATGGTTCGCATCGCGACCGATATTTCCAACACCGTTATCGTGTCCGGCGCGGTCCACCATCCGGGACGCGTCGTACTGAGTACGGCGCAGGAACGACTGTCGGATGTGGTGGCCATCGCCGGGGGAGCGATGTATCCGCCCGAGGATACGCAGGTTCAGGTCGTGCGCGGCAATCGCGCCGCCCAGACGGATCTTGGAACGCTGGAAACATATCCTGCCGAAGATCTTCGGGCTCGCCCGGGAGACCGGCTGCATGTCGTGTATCAGCCACGGAGCTATACGGTATTCGGAGCGGCTGGCAGGCAGGCGACAGAAGTGCGTTTTGAAACGCCGCATGTCTCCCTGGCGGAGGCGCTTGCGCGTGTTGGAGGGCCCGCGGATGAGCGGGCAGATCCGAACGCCGCATTCCTATTCCGCTTCGAGACCCCTCAGACCGCGCGGCGGTTGGGTCTTACGACGGCGATGACGCCGAAAGGCGTTCCCGTCGTGTATCAGGTCGATCTGATGAGTCCGACATCCTATTTCCTGACGCAGCAGATCCCGGTGAAAAGCAAGGATGTTCTTCTCGTCGCCAATGCACGGACAAACCGTTTTTACAAATTCAACCAGTTGATCAGCACGCTGGTCAGTCCGGCCATTACAGCGGCGTGGATTGCCAAGTAGCTCTGAGATGTTGCGTCTTGTCCTGTCAGCGGAGTGTGTGATGTCAGGAAGAAAGGGGCGATTGATGCGGTCTTTACTCTCTGTCTGTCATTTTCAGACAGATGCGGCGCTTCTGGCACATAATCAGCGGCGCGGTGGGGCAGGGCAGGCGCGTGCGCATATCCGTCTTTCGCGGATCGCACGTCGCGTGGGGTCGGCCCGGTTGTTCTGCAGGCTTTCTTTTTTTCGGGAGGTCCGTTCAGTTCCGGCTCCCTTTTCCTCCACGGTAATCACGAGAATCTGGTCATGATTGATAATTTCACGTTCGGCCGGGTGGCCATTATCGGCGATCTGCTGCTTGATTGTTATATCAGCGGTTCTGTTAGCCGTATCTCTCCCGAAGCACCCGTTCCGGTCCTTCTTCGGGCCAATCATACCGCTGTGCCAGGAGGTGCTGCCAATGTGGCGCTGAATGCCGCCACTCTGGGGTGCAGTGTGACCTTGGTCGGGCTTGTCGGGGACGATGAATCGGCGAACAGGCTGCGTGCGGCTCTCGGCGCTCAGCCAGACATTGATATCAGTGGTCTCGTGGTCGATCCCGCATGGACGACGATTACCAAAACCCGTGTGCTGAGCGGGCGCCAGCAGATCGTGCGGATTGACGAGGAGCAAATCGAGACGATCGCCGCCTCCACGCGCCGCCGTCTCGTGGCGGCGGCTCAGAGTGCAATTTCCGGGGCGGATGTCGTCATCTGTTCTGACTACGCCAAAGGTGTTCTGACGGACGAGGTGCTTGCCGCCATTTTCGAAACTGCGAAACAGAATGGCGTTCCGGTGATCGTCGATCCCAAGAGGCGGGATTTCACGGCTTATCGTGGTGCGGATCTCATTACGCCCAACCAGAGCGAGCTTGGCGTGGCCACGAATATGCCTCTGCGCGACGATGCGGAAATCGAACGGGCCGCGCATGTCGCGTCTGAGCAGTTCGGCGGCCATGTTCTGGTGACACGTTCAGAAAAAGGGATGACACTCTTCCGCCGAGATGGACGGATCACGCATGCGGAGGTCCGTAAATCAGAGGTTTATGATGTGTCCGGCGCTGGCGATACAGTGGTGGCGACGGTGGCGAGCGTACTTTCGGCCAAGCAGGATCTTGAGACCGCTGTCGTTATCGCGACGAGCGCGGCGTCGATTGTCGTAGGAAAGCTCGGGACGGCGACCGTCTCTCGTGCGGAACTGAGTGCGGCGCTGATAGACGAGATGAAAAAGGACGGAGCCATCGTTTCGCTCGAAGGCGCCCGCGCCATAATCGAGCAGTGGCATCACCATGGTGCGCGGGTGGTGTTCACCAATGGCTGCTTTGATCTTGTCCACCCAGGGCATGTCGCACTAATCCAGGCTGCTGCCAGCCAGGGCGATAAGTTGATCGTGGCTCTTAACAGCGATGCTTCCGTCCGGCGCCTTAAGGGGGAGAAGCGTCCGCTTCAGGATGAACGGGCCCGCGCGACCGTTATGGGGGCGCTGCGCGACGTCGATATGGTTGTGATCTTCGACGAGGACACGCCACTCGAAACCATTCAGGCTTTGCGGCCGGATGTAGTCGTCAAGGGGGCAGACTACCAGGAACACCAGGTCGTAGGCGGGGATTTCGTAAAGTCCTACGGTGGATCGGTTGTTCTCGTGGATATCGTGTCCGGTCGTTCCACGACGTCCATCGTCAGAAAAATGCAGACAGCATCGACTCTTGTCTGATGACACGCTTCATTGCCGGTTCATTCTAAGGACACACTCATGATGGTTTCTGACAAGCTTTCCTTACTGTCCGACACGGGGGATGCAGACTCCAGTGAAGTCTGGAGAGACTGGCTGAGTGAAAGGACGCTCCCGCTCTGGAGTGACGCGGGTTTCGATGGGAAGCGAAATCTCTATCATGAGCGGCTGAACTGGGACGGGCGTCCTGTACCCATGAGCGGGCTGCGCCTGATGGTACAGGCGCGCCAGATTTCGACTTATTGCCGCGCCACGCTCGACGGGTTTTATGACGCCTCCGCACAGGCGTTGCGCTGTCTCGATGTTGTCGAGCGCGCCTATCATGGTAGCGACGGGGATGCGGGATGGATTTTTTCCCTCTCGCCTGACGGAAAGCCTGCCGATTCTCAACGCGATCTCTATGCCCATGCCTTTATACTGTTCGCCTATGGATGGGCAATCCGGCTGACCGGGGAGGAGAGATACCGGAAAATCGCCCGCCAGACGACGCAGGAGGTGGAGCGTATCTTTGCCGCGCCCGGTGCAGGTTATCTCGATACGGTCCCTCCAACGGATTCCCTGCGGCGGCAAAACCCGCATATGCATCTGCTCGAAGCCTATCTCGTCCTGTTCGAAGCTACGGGAGACGAGTATTACCTTGACAGGTTGCGCGGTCTGATCGCGCTTACGCGGAACCATCTTCTCGACCGGCGCTCCGGTCTGCTTCTAGAGTTCTTCGATTCTTCGTGGAAGCCTTCGGAACCCGCGTCCCATAATCGTGTCGAACCCGGCCATCTGTTCGAATGGGCATGGCTGCTGGGCGAGTATGAACGGCTCGTCTCCCCGTCGGGAGAGGATTTGACCGGACTGACAGAAACGGCGGACCGGCTGTTCCGTTCCGGTCTGACACGCGGGACCGATCCGAAGACGGGATTAGTCTTCGATGCGATGACCGAGGATGGAGTTGTTTTCGAGCGGACGACGCGGATTTGGCCACAGACAGAACTCCTGCGCCTGCTGTGCACGCGCCAGGTTCGGGACAGATATGAGAGCATCCCGGTTCACGATCTGGGTATGACATTTCTGGCGCGATTTGCTCCGTCACGCCTCGCCGGTGGATGGATAGACCGCTTCGACGAGGTCGGCTCGCCGCTAGTGGATTACATGCCTGCCAGTTCACTCTATCATGTTTATGGCGCGGCGCGGCTGCTGTCATGCCGCGTGCGGGAGACAAATCATGGCTGAGACACGCAAAAGCACGGCTAAGAAGGCAGGTCGATCTGCTGCGACGGACACATTCTCCGCTCATGTGCTAGCCTTTCTGGACAGGCTTACGGATGGCGCGGGCAAGGCGCTCCTCACCCGGATCAATAATCAAAATGCTGACATGGAGGCTATCGTACGCGAGATCGCCTCAGGTGCGGCCGTAGAAGAGCTTGTCAAACTCGTCCGGACAGGAACAGAGGCGGCCGGTAGCACGTGGGTTACGCAGGCGGATTACGACTATGTCGGCCTGCCTCCCGAAGCGGCAGACTGCGATTTCAGGTCGGGATTCGACACCTATCTGCGTGAGCGCCTCGGTAAGCGCGCCGACGGGTTCGCGACAATTTTCGAAGCACTAGACCGGCACGAAGCGCCCTTCATTATCGAGACCGGATGCCTGCGCGTGCCGCGCAACTGGGACGGCGATGGGCAAAGCACTTTTCAGTTCGACTGGTACGCGCGTGAAAGGCAGGGGCGGGTCATGACCATCGACGTCAACCCCCAGAGCATTGACAGTGCCCGCCGTGCTTGTAGCAGCGTCACCAGCACCATCCTCAACGATTCCGTCGCGACTCTCGACGCCCTGGGCGCGGCCGGCATGGGACCGGCAGCCTTGATCTATCTCGATTCTTTCGATCTGGACCTCGATAATCCGATGCCGAGCGCCATTCATCACGCGATGGAACTCATGGCCGCGCGGCGTCTCCTTGGCCCAGGAACGATCCTGTGTATCGACGATTTCGATGTTGCGCCGCTGGGTCCGGGCGGCAAGGGGCTGATTGTCGATCGATTTCTCCATACGATTCGCACGGAGGTTCTTTACTCCGGATATCAGAAAGTGTGGCGCATCTCCGAGTAAGGTGCGCCACGCCCGTCAGGGATGCTTCGCTGGAGCCCGCATGACATCGGCGTAAAATGCTTCCAGCCGGGTTCGATAGCCATTCATGTCAAAGCGCGCCGCCTGGCCGGGTCCTGCGGCGCGTAGCGTAGCGCAGAGCGCGTCGTCCTTATCCAGCCGCTCGATGGCCGCTGTGATTTGTGAAATGTCATAGGCATCCACGGCCAGGACGGCGTCTCCCCCAACTTCAGGAAGAGAGCCCTCGCGTGAGGTCATGACGGGCGTACCGAGCGCCATAGCTTCGATGACCGGGAGGCCGAAACCTTCCGCCAGAGAGGGGAACAGCAATGCACGTGCACCACGCACCAGTGTCATCAGGTCTCGTTCCGGCAGATATTCCATGCGGATTACCCGCCCGGTATTCAGGCAGCGCTCGAGTAGCCTGAGTTCGCCCGTCGCCTTCCAGGTCATCGCGCCCACGATGACCAGCGGCCGCTCGGCGGAAGATGAAAGCATGGCTTCCAGAAGACGACCAATATTCTTTTTCGGTTCGATCGAACCGAAAAACAGATAGTAACCGTCCCGGCGCAGGCCATAAAGACGTTCTAGAACGTCCTTCAGTGCTTCTTCGCTGATATTCAGAGAGACCGTGGGAGTGCGGATTGTCTGATAGGTGTTGTGGACGATCGGGGCGGCCTGGGGAGAAAAAGCGATGATATCGCGCTTTGAGGCCTCGGAGACTGTGCAGATTGCATCTGCATGCCGACATAAATCGGTCATCAGGCGAAAATAATAACTCTTGTCGTCGAGCGTAGTGTGCGGCAGCCGCAAAGGGACCAGATCATGGATCGTATAAACGTTCCGTGCCCCTTTGACCCGAATCGGGAAAGGATAGGTCCAGTGCATCACGTCAGGTGTTTCCGGCAGCTCCACCGTCATGAAACGGCGCGTGGCCCGGTATCGCTGTGCGGCGACGAAGAAGAGATCGCGCGCGTTCAGTAACCGGTCGAAGGCTGGCATGCGTTCACTGAAGGAACGTACGTCAATCCGGGGGTCTGTAGGTATCATTTGGGCCGTGCATCCTGTCAAAGTACTGCGCTGACGTGCTTTCCATCGTTCCGACAGGAAGCGGGCCTTCGTCTTTGGCTCTTCCTCGCCGAGGCGGTCATAAAACAGGACTTCCCGGAGGGCGGCGGGCGTATGGGAGGGGATATTAAAGCCATAGAGCACGTCAACCTGCGCGGACATCCCCTTGAGAGCCTCGCTCAGGGTTCTGGCATAGGTAGCGACACCTGTCCCGCGGGGAAGAGCGAGATTGAAACCATCGAGGGTCACATGAAGGGGGCGTGGTACGGCAACGGTCATTCTTTTACTCCTGCGGGGAGGGGATGAAACATTCTGCGGCGTTACACCAGCACCTTTATGACTGCTGGTAATGTCGGGCAAAGTCTCAAGACCCTGAAGGGTCTTGCCTCATGTGAACTGTCCACAGATCTGGACTTCAGAACCAAAGCGACTCATTCCGCGTGCAGACATTATGACGTCGGATCACGGTTCTTCGATCCATTGATTCGTTGTAACTGTGCCGGATGCTCTTCACGGATGCCTCCGACGAGGGCAAGATAAAAACGTGGGCAGACTTTATCATGCCGCAACCCATTCGGTCTTAACGGTCCGGATGAGCTTACCGCCGCCAGAACAAAACACAGAGAAGAACGTATGGTAAAGATGGGAAAGTTGCTTGAGGTCGTCCGTCGTCGTTCGGGGGGGCGCTTGCAGCTGGACAGGACAACAGGTTCTCCGGATCAGGACAGAGCCTCTTCGTCCATTGACGCCGATGCCATACGGGCACTCGCCAAAGAAGCCGAACAGGACAAGAAGCCGGCGCTGGCCGTCCTATATTATGAGAAGATCATCGAGCTCTGGGGAGAAACCCCAGAGCTCTGGATCGCTATCGCCCAGCTTCAGCGTAAAATGGGGCGATACGAGGCGTCTCGGGATAGCCTGGACAAGGCTTTGCGAATCGAGCCTGGCAATGCGCAGATTCACTTTGAGTGGGGCGAACTCGAGCTTTGCCAGAAGCACTACCTTCAGGCGATCGAGCATTACGACAGCGCGCTTCTTCTTCACCCCGGCTGGTCACTGGCGACCGCTCGACGCGCCGACGTCAAGGCGCAGATGGTTTTCGAGAAAAAACGCGATTTTGAAGATGAACGCGAGAAGGTCGCCCAGGCTGCCCAGCTTGACGCGCTGAACCGTCTGGATGTCGATCAGCGGATCGACCCCGCGCTTTTTCATCCCACCCGGCATGAACTGACGCAGAACCATTCTCCCCAGTTCGTACGCACCTTCAACGGCGTTTATCAGAGAACGCGCTGGGGCGCCGGTGATGTGGTGCGCGGCGTAGGAAGTCTGCGCGGCCATATCCTCTCGATTGTTCCCTATCATCGCATCGAGATTTATATCGACGGGCAGCTTGTGCACGATGGGCCGCTGACGGTCGGGCCGGTACAGAACGAACAGTCCGATGCGCGTTTGCGCAAATACGCCTATAATGTCTGGGTTGATTTTTCGCGCTTCTCATTCGGATGGCATAAAGTCTACTACCGGGCGGTCGGCACCGGGAACAGCGTCGAGGTCAATATCAACTGGCGTATCGACGATATTATCGTGGACGCCCCGATTGCCGATGAATTTTTCCAGGATGCGACGGCGCGCGTGCCTCTTGCCGGCCTTGATCCGTCCCGTTCCCTCGTCGAACAGGTGCGGGCCCTGCCTACCGTCGTTTCCGAGGCGAGCCCCAATTCCTATCCCGGCCCCATACGCAATGTCGCCATTCTCAGGCTTGATGGTTTGGGTGATGTCGCCGTCTCGGTGCCATTCTTCCAGCATCTGAGGAAGCTTCTTCCCTCAGCCCGCCTTGTCGTTCTCGCGGCGACGGACAATGCCGATGGCTGCCGGGCACTTGAGATTTTCGATGAGGTCATCGAGATTGATTTCCCGGAAAATCCTTACGAGCAGGGCCGATATCTGACCGAAGATCAGCAGCTTGAGCTTATGGAGAAACTCGCTTCCTACAAGTTCGATCTGGCGATCACCGGCATGGTAAGCGACAGGCCCAGGCAGCTTTCAGTGATGACTGGCGCGCCGGTGACCATTGGCTTTGATGGTGAAGACCACAAAAGCCTCAATGTTTATTACACCTCGCGCGACGCGCTTTCCGGCGCAAATATTCTTAACTATGCCGCCCGATATGGGCTTTTGGCCAAGGCACTGGAAGTATGGCTTGATAGTGGCGCACGGGTTCAGCGGCGCGATGATCTGAACCGTGACTTATTACAGCCTTACGGAATTGGACCTGATGATGATTTTGTCGTCATGCATACAGGTTCCCGCATCAAGGCCACAGAATGGCCGGGTTATGCCGAGCTTGCCAACCGAATTGTCGAGCAAATGGGACTGAAGGTTGTCTATATTGCTCACGATGAGAGCCAACGCCCATATCTTTCCGAAGAAGCTCTCTCAGATGGACGAATCATCTTTCTGGCTGGCTTGATTCCATTCGATCACTTTGATGCATTCCTGTCTTATTGCTCAAGCTTTGTAGGCAATGATAGCGGCCCGGGTCATCTCGCCACGCTGCGGGGTGCGAAGGCCGTTAGAATACTTTCTGCACGTCTCGGCGGAACCGAATGGAAATCCGAGCTGGCGGGTGTGTGCCTCTACCGACGCGTCCCCTGCGCGGGATGTGGTCCAATTCCCATATCCCGTCAGGAGGAGTGCACTTACGACATCGCGTGCGTGAAAGATATTACTGTCGACGAGGTGTTTATCCAGGTCGCTAAACAGATTTCGCACCCGAATAACGCGCCAGAGGTCTCCACCACGTCATCAACACCCACCCTCGCATCAGGAGACATGGCATGAGCGCAACGATCAGCGCAGGCAAGTGGCGCAGCGAAGTTCAGAAAATGGCGGATAGGGCGCGGGATGGTGGAGACTATCTTGCCGCTGCCGAACTTTACGAAAAGGTCATATCTCTTGGAGGGCCGTTGTCCCTTTCAATGGCCGCCGGGCACATGCGCAAGGAGGCCAAGGACTTCGTTGCGGCTGAACGTCACTATCAGAGTGTCCGTGATGCCAACCCGGATGACCCGGAAATTTACATGCAGCTCGGCCATTTCTACAAGACAGTTGGCCGCTATGGCGATGCCCAACGCCATTACATGCTGGCGCTGCAAAAACATTATCCTAATTTCGACGAGGTGAGGCACGAGCTTCGCGCAATTCATGAAAGCGATGAGCTTTCCCGCGAACAGGAGCGGCGCAATTCCCTTGAAGACGCAGGCTTCAAGGGGCTTGTCTCGGAGCGGCTGTTCCCAAGGCGGCTCGACCAGCTTCAACGGGACTATCACGAGACCTTCATTATTTCGCGTCTTGGTAACCACCGCAAGACAAGCTCGGGAAAAGGCCGTGTGATCCGCGGCGTTGACGCCGTGCGTGGCCATATCATCACGTCCATGCTGTGCGATAGCATCGACATTTTCCTTGATGACGATCTGATTTACTCCGCACCTTTGCAGGTCGTTCCGTTGCGTTGGGAAAAAAAACCGTCCAACCTACGGAAATATGTTTTTAATGCTTGGATTGATTTCAGTGATTTCCCCGTCGGGAAGCACGAGATCGTTCTATGCGCGAACCCACTTCAAGGTGAGCCGCGTGAAGGCATCGAATGGCAACGTGAGAAAATTATTCTCGCCGCGCGGCTGTCGAAAGGATATGATGAGCAAAGTCCTGCCCTGATTCCACCGTTGGACCCTGAGTCATCACTATCGGTAGTCGAACAGGTCAATCGCCTCCCGAGCTTGGTGCGAAAAGTCACGCCAGGATCTTTTCCGGGCAAACTCGATACGATAGCGATTATCAGACCCGATCAACTTGGGGATATGGTCATTACGCTCCCAGCGGTACGGCGCATCAGGGAGCTTGCGCCTAAATCCCGGATCGTTGGGCTTCTTAGCCCTGCCAATGCTGATCTAGCGGCTACGCTTGGAGTGTTCGACGATATTGTCGTCATCCGTTTTCCTGACGACAAGTATCAGGACAGGCGCGTCATGGACAAGCGTGCGCAGGAAGCATTCGCCGCGCAGTGCAAGCCCTATAATTTTGACCTTGCGATCGACTTCCTCTACAGCGAGCATGCCAACAAACTGCTCCCTCTGACAGGGGCATCGGTTACCATGACAGTCGCACGCTCCGACCAAATTGAAGATCTGGAGGTTGTTTTTGACGGCCGTTCGCCGAGTGGTGGTCTAAGTCTATCCCCTCTGGCGCATACGGCCCGCGCTCGCGCGCTCTCGGAGGCGCTCGCTCTCTGGCTGGATAATAACGCGCGGCCGCTTCCTCGTACTAAGCCGAATGCCGAGCCTCTGGCCCGGTACGGTCTGTCCGAGAACGATCGCTATGTCGTCCTGCATACCGGCTCGAGCTTTGCCCAGTTTCTCCGCTGGCCCCATTATCCCGAACTGACGGTGCGGCTTCTCAAGGAGGGATATAAAGTCGTCTATATGGGCAGTGACGAACAGCAGAAGGCACGTCTGCCCGCCGAAGCCCTTGAGGACGGGCGGATCGTCTATCTCGACCGAAAGATCCCGTTCGATGACCTCGACGCGCTGCTCTCTTGTGCCACGCTGATGATCGGTAACGATTCCGGCCCCAAACACTGGGCGAGCCTTCGCGGCACACGGGTTGTCAGCCTTCATCCCGGCCGCGACGACCTGCGCGAATGGGGACAGGTCTTCGGCGGCGTGGTGCTTGCTCGTCGGGTACCCTGCGCGGGCTGCGGCATACGTTATGACGAAACGGAATGCGGTCAGGACTTCGCCTGCATTAGGCAGATCACCATCGAAGAGGTGCTTCGGGAAGCCCTAGCCCTGTCGCCATAATCTGCTCCTACCTTAGGCCGGTGCTGGCCTTAATCCAGCCGGCACCGGTCTTTTAATGTGGATTTCAGCATGGAATCTGGGACGAAAAAGAAAGTCTTGAAGCATGACGGGGGTATCCATCATTCCAGACGGCATTGAACGGTTTCCGGGTCTGACATCCGACCGGAATACAGGGTATCGCGACCTGTATGCTGACGGGGATGCGCCTCTCCCTCATCTGTCACAACAGGCAGGCCCGACCCGTGCGGCGGCCCTGCTCGATGGTGTCATTTTCCGCCATGTCGGCTGGCTGGCCAGACAACTGATCTCATGGTCGCGGAACGGGAATCCGCTCGTCGGGCCTGTTCTGCGTCCTCTGGGAAACTCCCTTGCCGCCCTTCTTGCTGTGAGCCGGACACGCTTTTCGATTGTCCAGATCGGTTGGATGAAAACCGGAATAGGCATGCCACTTCTTTCCGGTGTGGTGGCCTTCCGTGTGCTCGTTCATTCGCGCCACGACCTTACGGAGGTTCGGGCTTATTCGGACGATACGGGAGAAGTCATTAGCCGCATTGTCCCGGTACGGTTGACGACGATCGGCGCTGTGAGCACCTGGTCGGCCAATCTCTGGATCGACACGTCCCGTCTCAGGGTTGGCAAACAGAAAATTCATATTCGCGCCTGGGCCGGCTCGCGTCTGGCCGGACGGATGCGTCGTTTTGTCGTGGTGCAGAGCGAGGAGGCGACCCTGAGCGCGGTACCCGATGCGGTGCAGTCTTCCTCTTATATCCAGTCGCCAGACTCCCCCACGGATGACGCCACCTCCTGGGTGCTGTCGCAGCCGGTCGAGCGCCACTATCCTCCGGGTGCCCTGTTCTCAGGTCCTGTAAACTCGATCCTTGTCCTGCGAACCGATCAGCTTGGTGACGTCGCCGCTTCCCTTCCCGCCATGGCCCGGCTCAGGAAACTTTTCCCCCAGGCCACCGTGACCATGCTTCTTCAGAAGGCCAATGTGCCTGTAGCCCGCGCCTCGGGGGTCGCGGACGAGTATCTCGACCTGACACTGCACTACGATCCACAGACAGAGCGCCGCTATCTCGACCCAGAGGCGGACGCCCATCTGCGCGCCCAGCTTCGCGGGCGTCGCTTCGATCTGGCTATCGACCTCTCCCCTGGTGCGGAAAGTCAGCATATTCTCCTTCTTTGTTCGGCGCGCTTTCGCGTGGGCTTCAAGCCCGAGCAGTTTCCATTCCTTGACTTCGGAATCGAGGTGATATCCCGCGAGGCTATCAACCGTAAGCCGGTCATCTCCCACACGGCCCATGTTGAACTCCTTGTCTCTTCCCTTGGGCAACTCATGGACCAACAGCGTGAAATCGTTCCTCGCTGTGAACCTGCCTCCCCGCAACAGGACAGGACATGTCCTCGCGATCGTCCCATCATCGTTCATTCAGGCGCGCGCCATTCCATCAATCGCTGGCCGATCGAGAATTTCCTGCAACTCTGCGGCGCCCTTTCGGCGGCGAGCGGGCGCGAGGTTCTGTTTTTCGTTGACGGCCATGCGCTGAACGATGCAGTACGGGTACGTTGTATGGAACTCCTTGGCGTGACGCTCATGGACTGTCTGCCGATGGATGCATTCGATGCCCTGGTTGCGAACGCCGCCTTGTTTGTAGCCAATGATACCGGTCCCAAACATCTGGCTGCCGCACGCGGTGTTCCAGTTGTCAGTATCTCCATTCCCCGTTTGAACTGGGAGGAGTGGGGGCAGAACCAGGGGGGCATGATCCTTTCTCGTACGGTTCCGTGTGCGGGATGCGGACTGAACAACCGTGATGCCTGTGGGCGGGATGCAGCGTGCATCACCACAATATCTGTCGAGACCGTTCTTAAGGCCGCGCTGGACGTGTTCGAACAGTCGAAGACTGGGATGTCCTATCCTGGGATGGAGGCGAAGGTTTCCATCTGATCGCAGGCCGTTCGAGTTATCGTCTTATCGAAAGGGTTGTGTGGTTCTATGGTCGGGGCATCAAACTGAAAGACAGGTTAAACTCCCTTTCCCGTTGAGTGAATCGAGAATATGCGCAAACGTATCATTGTAACCGGTGCAGCCGGCTTTATCGGCAGTAATATTGTGCGAGGACTGAATGCCCGCGGGTATACCAATATCATCGCGGTCGATAATCTCGCGAAAGCGGAGAAATTTCATAATCTCGTCGATCTTGCCATTAGCGACTACGTGGACAAGACGACATTCTACGATTCTTTCGCGGCAGGAAAGTTCGGTTCGGTAGACGCCATTTTTCATGAGGGGGCGTGTTCCGATACGATGGAGCATGACGGCCGCTACATGCTGGCCAACAACTATGCCACTAGCAAGACGCTGCTCGATACCTGCGCGTCTATGGGCACGCGCCTGCTCTATGCGTCCAGCGCCGCGACCTATGGTGGTTCATCGCAATTCATCGAGGATCCCCGTTTCGAGCGTCCGCTGAATGTATATGGCTATTCGAAACTGCTTTTCGATCAGGTGGTCCGTCAGTCCCTGCCGCGGATCCGCAGTCAGGTCGCAGGGTTTCGCTACTTTAACGTCTATGGTCCGCATGAGCAGCATAAAGGCCGCATGGCGTCGGTCGCGTATCACCAATTTAATCAGTTCCGAGCGGACGGAAAGGTCAAGCTGTTCGGCGCTTATGACGGTTACGGGCCCGGTCAGCAACTGCGTGATTTTGTCTATGTTGACGATGTCGTGGCGGTCAATCTCTGGTTTTTTGACAATCCAGAACATAGCGGTGTGTTCAATCTTGGTTCCGGCCGGGCGCAGGCGTTTAATGATGTGACGCATGCCCTGGTGAACAGCCTGCGCAGTACACAGGGCCAAGCTGCCATCACGCTGGAGCAGATGGTTAGTGAGGGGATTGTGGAATATATCGACTTTCCTGAAGCTCTGATTGGTAAATATCAGAGCTTCACCCAGGCCGATCTGACGTGTCTGCGTGCCACCGGCTGCGACCATGTATTCGCGGATGTTGCCGCGGGAGTTTCGGCCTATGTCCGGTTCCTTTTGGCGGAAAAATCCTAATGATTCTCTCGGGCAAGGCTGAATCGTCGGCGCGTCCCTCTGTTCGGGCAGAACACAGACTGTTGCGGGTTCTCACGCACGTCTTCGAACGCGGCCGCAGCATGACGACAATACTGGATAAGACACCTCATCATGCTGCACGGTAGTAATGTCATGCTGGTGCGACGGCCGATTACTCCTGGTGCGCCAGCACTGTTTCTGGATCGGGACGGCGTCGTCAATATCGACACGGGCTATCTCTCAGACCCAGAAAACGTAACGCTTCGTGACGGTGCCGCGACAATGATCGCGGCTTTCAATGCTGCGGCATGGCCGGTGATCATCGTCTCAAACCAAAGCGGTCTCGGTCGCGGTTATTTCGACCTGTGCACCATGCTCGCCGTGCAGGAACGGATCGAGGCACTGCTTCTGAACGAAGGGGCATATGTCAACGCCGTGTTTCTCTGCGGCGCAGCTCCTGACGATGCCAGCTCTCTTTCCGAATGGCGCAAGCCGGCACCGGGGATGCTGACGACAGCGGGGCTGTTATATGACATTGATTTGACGCGAAGCGTGCTGGTGGGCGACAAAATCAGTGATATGCAGGCCGCCGCCGCCGCAGGACTGCCTCGGGGTTTCCTAGTCAATGATTGCTTTGTTGCAGACATCCAAACCGTTCCGATTCCGGTTCATACCGTAGATCATTTGGCGGATATTTCCCCCAGCTCTCTGCTCTCATAGCAAAATCCCGAAAGTTTATAGATGGAGGGTTCTAGAGCGGTTCCACTGAACCTTG
>NZ_WIPH01000038.1 GCF_009547075.1 Gluconobacter aidae | reverse complement strand
ACACATGACTGAAGTGAGGGCCGCATGACGACGGTGCACAATCTGACTCCTTCAACGCTGCGGACAACTGTGCTTGAGGGCGCCGTTGGAACGCTATCACAGGTCATCTTCAGCCCGAAGGCATCGGCTGACTGTCTGGACTACACGCTGGACTTCTCGGCACTTCTGGCTGGAACAGGTGACACGCTGGCCTCGATCCGGTCTGCAACAGTCATGACCACCGCAGGCGGAAACTATGCCCTCGCAATCGTATGGAGCGCCGTAGCCGGGACGCAACTGGTTACGTTCCTTGCCAGCGGACAGCCGAATACAACCCAGAAGATCCTGTTCGAAGTTACGACTTCGCAGGGGCGCGTCTATTCGGTGATGGCGGTTCTTCAGATAACGAATCTGACGGCCGCCACAGCTCCGCCCTCATCGGACTTCCCTGTCGATACCCTGACGAACGGCAAAGTATTGATCGCTGGCGTGGAGGCACTACCAGCAGGCTATTCATCCAACGGACGTGTCGTAATGGCGACAGAGGACGGTACCCCTGTCGGCACGCCTTCCTTTACGAGTGTTGAAGCTACCTCTTACTCTGGTGACGGTTCGGGGTTGGATATTACTGCTTCGGAGAAAACCCGGACGATCGCGGAATGGATTGCATCGCTCTCCGGTGCCAGCGAAGGCGTGGGTATAAAATCCATCGAGGCGACTCAGGGGCCGCTCACGATGGGACAACCATCCACGGTCACGCTTACGGCCACCCTCACGGATGGCACAGCGACGGAAACGACGTTTGTAGCTCCACCCGGGGTTCCTGGCGCAACAGGGGCCACGGGCGCGCAGGGGGACGCCGGGACCGCAGGAGCAACCGGAACTGCGGGGGTTGACGGCAAAAGCGCGTATCAGGTCGCGGTCGCGGAGGGTTATTCCGGAACGGAAGCGGAATGGCTGACTACTCTCGTTGGACCGGCCGGACCACAAGGTGAAGCGGGGGCGACGGGCGCGATGGGTCCGGCTGGCTCAGACGCTGATGTGACGGCCACCAATATTGCGACGGCGCTCGGTTACACGCCCGCTAACGGGGACGAGTACGCAGCACTCGCCGGGGCGGCTTTCACAGGCGGCATTACGCTTCCGGGCAACCTCGGGCTGACGTTCAAGGACAACGCAGGGACATACGTCTATACCCAATGGTCCTACAATAACCTTGTATGGGCAGGCGGAAGCGGGCAAGGGGCGTTCTGCTGGCCAGGAACCCTCCAGACAGCGGCTTATACCTACACCAATCTTCCATCTTCTCCTCAGGACTGGTGCTTCGCAGTCGTGACAGACAAAGCCATCAATGGCGGTACGCAGGGTGTCATGGCGATGTATAACCCGAACACCAAGACGTGGACTGGTCTGAGCGGTGAGGCACTGGCGTGAGGAGGTTGGTATTTTACAGACTCCTTGCCCTCCCGACCTGTTGGGCCGGATCGACGACCATGGACCTGCCGGATGCCGGGGCAGGCCGGATAGCCCGAGTACTCCTGGGACAGAATGATTCGGTCCGGATGGGCGTGTCCGGGCGGATCAAAACAGATCCGGACTTGCGGGCAGAAACCGCCCCATCTCCAATTCTTCGGACTCCGAAAACATGTCCTGAAAATCAATCACGCACAAGTATCGCGGTCACATAGGATGAAATGTGGGTATTCCAAGAATCTTCTTGACATATCTGCGCTGGAATCCAGATATTCCAACCAATTCTTTCCAAAAATTATTGCCTGAAATCAAGTCTTTAGAGACAGACATCTGGAAATTGACCCGAATCGATCAACGGTAAAAGAGAAACTCCATCCCTGTGGATAACTCTGTTCGTAAAAAGATCGGGAGTTGATGTGAGCATCATCACACACATTCGGCTCGAATCTCTCACAAAATCTGCACAAATAAAAACAGAAGCAGAGACCGGATTTTACCTATTATTTACAGGTCTGAGTATTTATGAAGCAGGCCAGAAAAAATGAATGGCGAGAGATGTCAGGACAAGAATCACCGCTATTGCTGCCCACAGAAATAGATTCGGCGCTTTTTCTGCCACATCTTCGACCGGATTGAGCGCCTGTGCTTCCCGTGCGGCGAGCATCAGGCGTTCGAGATCGTTTCCGGCTGGTCCCGGAGCGGGATCAGGATGCGCCATCCAGAACCGCCGCCATTTCCGACCACTCGCGCTTGGTCAGGCCGGAATTTTCCTGTGTGACCGTTTCACCGGCCAGACGGCGGCGCACCACCTTCAGCATACCGGCAGAAAGCGTGAAAGCGCCGAGACGATATTCCTCGAAGGCTGCTGCCGTTGCCGGAACCCACGTCTTGAGGATCTCGATCATCTTTTCCGCATAGACGCGAATTTCGTACTGCGCGTGCGGATCAGCCCGCAGAGCAAGGAAGTGCATCAGATTGTGCAGATCGATCTTCCAGTACCACTGCGTATACGTGTTCAGGGTCAGGTTGATCCGCGCGAGCTCACGCGCCAGACCCATGCCTTCCGGGTTCAGAAGGCTTTCGTAGTCATCATAGCACTGGCTGGCATCGCGGCGCAGGATCTCCAGAACCTGATGCGCCGTATCGGCATCCAGAGCATCGCTCCGCCCCTGCCGGTTCGAACTGCTCTGCGCAGCGACCTGATCCATCGCGGGCAGATAGAACTCGCGGTCCAGAATGGAATAACGCGCGGAATACTCATTCACGCTCGCCATGCGATGACGGATCCACTGACGCGCCACGAAGACCGGCAGCTTCACATGGAACTTGATCTCGCACATCTCGAACGGCGTGGAATGACGATGGCGCATCAGATAGCGGATCAGTCCCGCATCCTCGGACACCTTCTTCGTCCCACGGCCATAGGACACCCGCGCAGCCTGAACGACCGCACCATCATCGCCCATATAATCGACGACGCGCAGGAAACCATGATCCAGCACCTCGAAAGGTGTGAAAAGCAGATTTTCCATCGCCGCCACGGTCGGACGGGAGGTCAGCTGGGGTTCGCTGCGCTGCGCTTCGATTTCAGCGCGCTGTTCGGATGTCAGTGCCATGGCGGCGGCTTTAGCATGGGCTTTTGCCCGGCGTCATCCGAATGAATCGGATTGACACGATTCCGGAGGCTTAATTTTTTTCATCCCCGCCTTTTCCCTTGCGGCGAAGCACCCGCACTCCTATGTTCAGCAGTGCAAGGGGTTCGTCCCCGGCTATGGCGATAAACGGTAAGTGAAATAAGTGTTGTGGACCCGGGGGCAGTGCCCGGCGTCTCCACCATGAAAATCCCTCGCAACGGGGATCTGTGGGGACGAAACAGGCTCGACACGCATGGTAAAGACTTATCTTTTGCCCGGCATTGTACCACCGTCATCGGGCTAAACTTACAAGTGCCAACGATAACTCTGAGGTGCTCGCTGTCGCTGCATAAGCGATAAGCGCGGTTCGGGAGGGCACCGGGCAACAGAAGCCCTCCCACCTCATCATGTGTCCCCGACATTCACAGCAAAGACGGCTTGCCATCCGCGCCCGTCTGTCGCATCCCTTGAGCGAGTTGACTGAAACATCAGGCTTGCGACCATGAGCGACGACGACCACAACGGCCAGGACGGCTTCGAGCACGAGCTTCCCGAGAGCCTTCTCCCTTATGATGACTGGGTGGAAGACGCCTATCGTGAAGTCATGCTCCGTGCGATCGAGCATGTTGCGGCCGAAGGGCTGCCAGGGGCCCATCACTTCTATCTGACGTTCCGCACGAACCGCCCGAATGTCATCATCCCGGCCCGTCTGCGGGCGCAATATCCTGAAGAGATGACCATCGTCCTTCAGCACCAGTTCTGGGATCTGGCGCTGGACCGAGAGAAGAACGTGATTTCCGTTGGCCTGTCCTTCGGCGGCGTTGGCAGCATCCTGTGCATCCCCGTGAACGCCATCACGGCTTTTGCCGATCCCCATATCCGCATGGCACTGCGCTTCAGCCATTCCCCGCTGGAGGAGGATGAAGACGTCGAGATCCCCGAAGGCGCCGCGGAGCCGGACGATATCGATCCCGCCCACCATCCTGAGGTCCAGCCGGAAACGGCTTCGTCCGAAGACATGAAGAAAGATGCTGAAGTCGTCAGCCTGGCCGCATTCCGCAAGCGGCCGCCGACCTGAGCATCCGCCCCGCGGGATTTCGAAAACGGATTGGCC
This sequence comes from Gluconobacter aidae, assembly GCF_009547075.1. Classification (GTDB taxonomy): domain Bacteria; phylum Pseudomonadota; class Alphaproteobacteria; order Acetobacterales; family Acetobacteraceae; genus Gluconobacter; species Gluconobacter aidae. The sequence goes on along the minus strand of NZ_WIPH01000038.1, from coordinate 15,224 downwards.
AGACAGTGTTTTTCCGGCCTATACTGGCCGGAACGTCGCTCTCATGAGGGATCCCCATGCGCTTTACCGTCGATCGCCTTGACCATATCGTGCTGACCGTCCGGGACCGGACCCTGTCTGCGTCCTGGTATCAGCGTGTTCTGGGAATGGATATCGACGAATACGGCCGCAACAACCGTGTGGCCCTGAGCTTTGGCGGACAGAAGATCAATCTGCGTCCCGAAGGCTCGGAAGGCTGGGAAACGGCGGGCGATGCCGCGCCGGGAACGTCAGACCTGTGCTTTACGACAGCCATCGCCAGCGAACATATCGTCCGGCATCTGGAAAAATGCGGGGTGGAAATCGTCGAAGGCCCGGTGGCGCGTCTGGGGGCGCTGGGTCCGATCACGTCTGTCTATTGCCGTGACCCGGACGGCAATCTGATCGAACTGGCCTCCTATAACGGCTAAGGGCGGCAGAGCGCACGCCCCACCGCCCGCTGGGTCACCAGTTCTTGGAAATCAGCCAGAACTCTTCGGAGGTCAGCGTGATGGCATTGCAGTCCTTCGTTTCGGCCGCAGCCTTGGCGAGGGCGTGAATGCGTTCGATCATGATCGTTTTGCGCTGGTGAGCCTCGGACGTTTCCTTGACGGTCGATAAGGTCTGCAGAGCGGATTCGGACGCTTTGGCGACACGCGCGGCGTCAATGGCGGCATAAGACATGAACTGTCTCCCTGAATGTCAAAACCGGGAGGCAGCCTACTCCACGCGGGATCGGATACCAACTCCGTCGCCCCCGCATCGCCGCAGCACACCCTAGACGGGCGTTGCCGCCACCGCTGCCTCATAGGCGTCCAGCACATCCGCAGTCGGCCCGTCCATGCGGACTTCCCCGCTCTCCATCCAGATGATGCGCGTGCACCATTGACGCAGAACCGTCAGCGCATGGGATGTTACGATCAGGATCTCCGCAGAATCAACCATCCCTTCCAGCCGCGCCCTGGCCTTGTCCTGGAACTTCTGGTCACCGGCCATGAACCATTCGTCCATCAGCAGGATGCGGGAGCGCGGCACCGTTGCCAGCGCGAACCCCAGCCGGATGGACATGCCCGAGGAATAGAGGCGCACCGGAAGATCGAAAAACGCACCCAGATCGGAGAACGCCTCCACATCCTTTTCCAGTTCCTGCGTTGCAGTCCGGCTCAGTCCCATCCGGCAGGCGAAGAGCTGGATGTTTTCCCGCCCCGTGAGTTCGCTGTTCATCCCGGCTTTCGGATCAATGAGGGCATGGGTATCGCCATCGATATCCAGGATCCCATCATCCGTTTCGTAAATTCCGGCCAGAACACGCAGCAGCGTCGATTTTCCCGCCCCGTTATGCCCGACGAGGCCGACCCTTTCTCCTGCACCAATCGTGAAGCTGACTTTGGAGAGAGCCTGGACTTCCACGACCTCGGTTGCATTGTCGCGCATCCGCATCCGGCCACCGAGCGTTTCCGTCTTTCCGGCCACCGTGCTTCGGGCGCGCGACAGCAGCGTCTTTTTGAGGGAGCGGGAGCCGCCGTGGAGTACGGGGAAAGACAGGGACAGGTCTTCAAGACGGATATGAGCCATGATGTCAGATCCAGAAAACCAGGCGCGACCGTACCCGGATAAATGACTGCACGGCAATCAGCCAGAACACGACACTGGTGGCCAGCGCAATGCCCCAGATCTGCAGGGACGGCATGTGTCCCAGAAGAGGCTCACGCACGATTTCCAGCAGCGGATAGAACGGATTGTAAAGCAGGTAAGCTGCCCGGGGTCCAAGCTGCTGCGGCATCCAGATGACCGGCGTGACATAAAAAACGATCTGCAACAGAGCACCGATAATCGGCGCGACATCGCGGAAACGCGCGCAGAGCGAACCGAACAGCATGCATGCGGCAAAACCGTCCAGGCCCCACAGCGCAAGCGCGGGGATCGCAAGCAGGGCATCCAACCCCGGCCAGAGATGATAGAGGGCGAACACGCCAAGCGGCACGACGATGTTGTGGGCGAAAACGATTGCATTACGCACCACGACCCGAACCGCATACAGCAGGAACGGCAGCCGGACGGACCGCACCATGTCCTCGGCATCAAGGAAGCAGGTACAGGATTCCTGGATCAGGCTGGAAAACCCGACGCTCCACAGGGTAAGCGACAGCGACAGAAACGGGAGATAGGACGCAAGCTGCATGTGAAACAGCTTGCTGTAGAGCGCCCCCATCGAGGCAACCATCAGGGCAGAGGTAATGGTCAGCCAGAATGGCCCGAGCGTGGACCCACGGTACCGAAGCCGGATGTCGAGCCAGCCCAGCCTGACACCCAGCCGCCACAGACGGCGTGTTTCCTTCCAGTCAGCCCAGGCCCGGGTCGCCGGACTGCCCCGCAGAGCGTCACGACTGCCCTGCCTGTGCGGCGCATCGTTGTGTGCGACATCTGAAGCTGGAGAAGATACACTCATATCGTCCGCCTACCCGATCCCCCCACCCCCGGCAAGACGGCGCGCGGGGGAAGTTCATATTCGGGAAATGAATCTCCGCTACACTCCTTTCCGTAAGCCTCTCCCTGTCAGAAAATCTGCCCTGTAGAGCCCTTTTTCCTAGTTTCGCCGTAATCCCCGTGTATGCTTGCCACATTGAGACAAGTTTTCCTCAGGTGCCCAGACCCGATGCCCAGACCCGTCTTTCCGTTCCGGACCACTGTCCGCACCCTGTCTCTCATCCGTGCGGGTACTGCCTTGGGTCTGGTCGGACTGCTCGCCGCCTGCGCCGGCAACAATGCCGACATGGGCGGCGGACCGGAGCTTCCGGTTTCACAGGAAGCAGCGAATTACCGCGCCCACGCAAAATCCTACTATGCCCCCCCCGGCCCGCCCGGCGATCCCTGGGGACCGTACATCCAGGAAGCCTCCAACCGCTTTGATGTGCCCGAAGCCTGGATCCGGGCCGTCATGCAGCAGGAATCCGGCGGGCACCTCTTTGACCATAACGGCAATTTCATCACGTCGGTTCCCGGCGCCATGGGCCTTCTTCAGCTCATGCCGCCGACCTATGACGACATGCGCCAGCAATATGGGCTCGGCGAAGATCCTTACGATCCGCACGACAACATCCTCGCGGGAACAGCCTATCTCCGGCAGATGTATGACATCTACGGATCTCCCGGCTTTCTCGCGGCCTATAACGACGGGCCCGGAAGCCTCGACCGCTATCTTCGCCGGGGCCGCGCCCTGCCCCGTGAAACGCGCCGCTACGTGGCTGCCATCGGACCGCATATCGCTGGCATCACGCCGCATAACCGCTCCGCGGCCGACCTTCTGGTCGCCCAGCATGATCCCAATTCCCAGGTCATGCTGGCCCAGAACACACAGTCGGCAGACATAGCCCCGGTGACTTCGGCCTCCGAGCGGCAGGCTGTCAGCGCGGCATGGAACCACAGGGAAGCCGCCGACACGTCGTCTGACGTTTCAGAGTCGGACACTCCGGCCGCGACACTCCAGACGGCTCCTGTTACGGCTCCCGTGCAGGTCGCCTCCGCCGCAGGCTCCGAAGCCCCCGCGAGCATCAGCGCAGCCTGGGCCGCGCGAGGCTTTACGCCGACACCGGCCCGTCCGGCCGTCCGGCAGGCATCCGTTCCCGATGACGAAGTCGCGGATAACCGGGTTACAGCGCAGGAAATCCCGATCGGGCATCATCTGCAGCCTCAGCCGATCATGGCCGTCATGCCAGTCAACCGGGTGCACCCCCACATTTCCCTTCCGGCGGTCTCCGCATCCTCCAAAGCGGCAACGGGCAACTGGGCCATTCAGGTCGGGGCCTTCGCCAATGCGAAGCAGGCAAGCATCGCCACATCTGCAGCCCATAGCAAAGGCGGCGTCGTGGTGGCTTCGGCCCGATCGCAGGTCGAGAGCGTGAAGGGGGGCCGTTCCCATCTCTATCGCGCGCGCCTAACCGGTCTGACGCATGAAAATGCAGTTGCAGCCTGCCGCCGTCTGTCGCACGGTTCTCCATGCGTCGTGGTTCCGCCCGGCGCATATTGATCCGTTTTCCGGGCCTTTCCGCCCGCTTTTCTGACAGGGATACACCACCCCGATGCGCCGCTTCTTTGCAACGACCGCTTTTTGCGCTGTCGCCCTCGCCGGCGCCCTGACCACCGCTCCGGCGCATGCTGCCCTTGAAACCGGCACCCATGCCCCGGATTTTTCCGCTTCTGCCAGCCTCGGCGGGCACGAGTTCACCTATCATCTGGCGGATGCGCTCAAGACCGGCCCCGTCGTCCTGTATTTCTATCCGGCGGCTTTCACCAAGGGCTGCACGATCGAAGCCCATGAGTTCGCGGATGCCATCCCGGATTTCAAGGCACAGGGCGCCACCGTCATCGGCATTTCCATGGATCCGATCGACAAGCTGAACCGCTTCTCGGTCAGTGAGTGCCGCAGCGTTTTCCCGGTCGCAGCCGATCCGACCGGAAGGATCACCCTCAGCTATGCCGCCAAGATGCCCCTGCTCCACATGGCAAGCCGCACGTCCTATGTCATCGCACAGGATGGCCATATCGCCATGAGCTATGCCTCCATGTCTCCTGACGAGCATGTTTCGCGCGCCCTGGCCGCGGTAAAGGCCCTGAAGCAGCATCCGTGAGTGTCTGTTCTTCGTCCATAGGCCCGGACCTGTTCGGGCAGCATCATGTGGGCGATTCACGTCCCCTGAAGCTTGCTGATGACATCACCAGCACGGCGATCTACGGCGGCCCGCAGGACTGTTACCGTTACACCCTGCGGCGCGTCTGGGACGAAAACCGTCCCATGATCATGTGGCTGATGATGAATCCGTCTGTCGCGACCGAGTTCGGCGATGACCGGACGGTCGCCAAGTGCCAGCGCTATGCACGTGCCTGGGGCTATGGCGGCATGTTCGTGGGCAACAGCTTTGCCTATCGCTGCACGGACCAGAAGCGGCTGCTGGAAGTGTCCGATCCTGTCGGGCCGGACAACGACGCCCATCTGCTGGACATGGCCCGGAAGGCCGATCTTGTGGTCCTGGCTTACGGCTCGCCACAGGCCAAGGGGCTGCGCGCGCGGGGAACGGAAGTCGCCCGGATGCTGGCCCATCACGGTATCAGGGTGACGGCACTGCGCCTGAGCAAAAGCGGGCGTCCGGAACACCCGCTCTACCTGCCCTCCGCCCTCACCCCGCAGCCGCTTGATCCGGATATGCTGGACTGAGCGGCGTTTCTGGCGGGCCGCGGTCCTGAGGGTCAGTTCCCGGCCTTGTCCTGCTCGTGAATGCTCCAGACGAGCACCACGTGCTGGTCATGGTTGGGATAAGTCGCCTGCGGCTGGATCGAACCGGACGCTTTCCTGCTCTTGTACAGGGCCTGAATGGCCTGCATGTCCGCGGACAGAAGCTCGTTCGTAACCGGGCCGCCGGCCCGAAGCTTTGTCACCGCTTCCAGATCAGCGGTCGAAACCTTTTTGTTCCCCTGGAACTCCACCTTGTCGAGCACCAGAGCGGTCGGCGTTGCGGCACCGGGAGCCTGTTCCTCGATGACCAGCTTGACGGAGACGGCCTTGCCGGAAATCCGCATCTGTTCTCCAAGGCTGACACCCACCTTCCGGGCCGAATACAGATCGCCCACGCGCTTCTGCGCGGCGGCCAGTTCATCGCGCGTGACCATGTCGCCCGCATGATGACCGAAGGCCTGCAGAATATCCGCCGTCGGAACGCGGCTGTTGCCCTGAACGGCCACCGTCATCAACTTTAGCGGAACAGTTGACGCCGGGAGGGCGGCGTGAGCCTGCTCGGTTGTAATCATTCCGATAACAGGGAACACGGCAAGCGAAACGCCAAGAAAACTCCGGGCCAGCAGGGAGGGAAGGGACATCTGGCAATCTCCTGTAATGAAAAAGATGAGAAAATCTCTGACTTTTACGCTACAAGACTTCCCAGCGTTGGCAAATCTTCTTCTGAACTCCGGTTAGAGCAACATCCTCCGGACGGATGCGTTCAGTATCCTCGAACTCCGGTGGCGTCTTCTTTTCGACGCCTTTCTTCCAATACCGGCGCTTCGGGACCAATTCTGCCCCTGACAGGATCTTCAGGGATACACAGCTTCCAGCAGCTCTGGACCACAACCAGACTCCCGTTCCACCAATTTTATTGCAAAGGCCCCGTCCGTTTCATGCCTGTACTCGCTTCTTTCGCCCGGACTTCTTCCCGAATCCGCTCCGAACACCTGCGGTCTGTCCTGATGGGGCTTTTTTCCGTTTCCATGCTGGCTGCCACCGTCGACAGTGCTCAGGCGCAGTCCGATCCCGCCCCCAACAGCGCCCGCAATCGCGTTTCCAGAGCCGCTGCCCTGCCGTCTCCTGCCCCCCAGAACAGTGAGACACCGGCCAATGGTGGCAGCAACACACCCATCATGCAAAATACCGTCTCCGGTTTCGCCCAGGCGGAAGGAGACCCGGGCCCCTACTTTTCCGCGCCCATGGGATCACAGCATTTCCTGGGAGACTGGGGTGGCGTGCAACCGTGGCTTCTCAAACACGGCATCCACCTCATGGCCGCCATAAACGAGGAATTTGCCGGCAATTTCACGGGCGGCAAGGAGCGCGCCTATTCTGACGCCGGACAGTTCGGCATCGAACTGGATATCGACTGGAACAAGCTCGCTGGCGTGCGGAACTTCTGGACACATACCCTCATCGTCAATGGACATGGCCAGAGTGTTTCCCGCAATTTCGGCGACTCCATCGCTGCCGTGCAGGAAATATACGGTGCCCGAGGAAACGTGGTGGCGCACATGGTCGCGATGTATGGCGAGATGTCCTTCGTTCATAACCGCATCGATATCAACGCAGGCTGGATTCCGGTCGGCAGCTTCTTCGCCGCCTCCCCGCTGTTCTGCAACTTCATGAACGTCGCCATGTGCGGCAATCCCGCACCGAACAAATATACGGAAGGCAATCGTGACTGGCCGTCGGGCAATCTGGGCGCAATCGTCCGGGTCATGCCGACCATGGACACCTATATCATGGCGGGCCTTTTCGCTGTCAGCCCGCACTCCTATAATGGCGGTATCTCGGGCTGGTCCTGGGCGCAGTCGGGTCTCGGCAAGTTCTCCACACCCGTTGAAATCGGATGGACCCCCAAGTTCGGCCACAACCAGCTTCAGGGCCATTACGTCATCGGCTATTCCTACGACAATTCGCGTTACGTGAATCTGTACGGGGACATTCACGGCAATTCCTGGCAGCTCACGGGCCAGCCCCGCCGCTACGAGGCGGGCCGCAACAGTGCGTGGCTCATCCTCGACCAGATGCTGGTCCGCAATGGCCCCGGCAAAACGAACGGGCTGATCGCCATGGCTGGCGCAATGTACAGCGATGGCAAGACCGTTGCGATGCGTGACCATGAATGGGCCGGTCTGGTCGATACCGGCTCCGCCTGGGGCCGTCCGCTCGATACGGTTGGCGCGATGTACCAGCATTTCGATATGAGCCACACGGCAGCCCTGCAGCAGGAATCGTCCCTGGCACTTGGGCTGCCCTATCAGAACAACCAGTGGGGCGCGGTCTATGGTCCGCAGAGCCATGAGAACGTGTACGAACTGTTCTATTCCGCCCATATCGCCCGGGCGATGGCGCTTCAGCCGGACTTCCAGTACATCCAGCGCCCAAGTGCCACGACGACCTTTCATGATGCCGCAGTTCTGGGCGTTCAGTTCACCGTCGTTCTCTGACACAAGGAACACAGCGGTTTTTCTGCGAAGCGGGGCCTGAAGGGTCCCGCTTTTTCGTATCCGGCAACATTCGGCAATCACAATTTAATTGCGAATAACTCGCATTATACCGATAACCTGCCAGGCCGTTCATTGTTCCGAGGTTTTCGTGCGCGCATCGTTTTCTGCACCGTTCTCACACCCTTTGCGGGCTGCGCGTCTGTCCTGCCTGCTGCTGGCGGGAACAGCCTTTCCTGCTCTCGCAGCCAGTCCCGTCCCGACCACGACAACCGCCACGCCCCCCGCGAGCAAGCCAGCCGCCAAACCTGCCAGCACGACCGGGCAGGTCACACCCGACGAAGAGATCGTCGTCCGGGCCAGAAAGCGGGACCAGATGCAGGTCAGCAGCGGCGGCCAGCTTGGCGCTCTGGGCGACAAGAAAGGTCTGGACGTTCCGTTCAACATCCGCAGCTATAACTCCAGCCTGATCCTGAACCAGCAGTCCCAGACACTGGGCGAAGTGCTGGAAAACGATCCGTCCGTCCGTACGACCTTCGGCTATGGCAATTTCTCGGAAATGTTCGTTATCCGGGGTTTTGCCGTGGATGGCGACGACGTGTCGATCAACGGCCTGTACGGCATCACCCCCCGCCAGCTTGTCTCGCCAGAACTGTATGACCAGGTGCAGGTTCTCAACGGTGCCAGCGCATTCCTCAACGGCGCGGCCCCGGGCGGGTCAGCCATTGGCGGCAACATCAACCTGCTGTTCAAGCACGCAACGAACGCTCCCCTCACCCGCATCACGGGTGACTACACCAGCAGCGCCATGGGCGGTGGCAGCATCGATGTCGGCCGTCGTTTTGGCGAGGACAAGGCCTTCGGTGTGCGCCTGAATGTCGCAGGCAAAAGCGGGGAGGATTCCGTCACGGATGAATATCGCCATTCCACAACGCTCGGTGCCGATTTCGACTGGCATGACCGCAGCAACCACACCAGAATCACCATGGATATCGATTACGAGAACCAGGGTGTGAACGGTGGGCGACCCGCGATCTTCCTGGGCAGCGATGTGACATCCGTTCCGCGCCCCGCTGCGCCCTCGCACAATTTCGGTCAGCGCTGGGCCTATAACGACCTGAACTATGTCTTCGGCATGCTCAACGTCGAGCATGACCTGACGAAAAACGTCATGCTCTATGGTGCCTTCGGAGCTCTGACCAGCAACGAGAAGGGCAATTACTCCAACCCGACCGTCACCGACACGGCGACCGGTTCTGGAACCGCCGGTGCCATGTATGTGCCGTACGATCAGACCAATGAAAGCACGCGCGCAGGTGTGCGTGCCCATTTCCGCACCGGCCCCGTCCGCCACGAGATCAACGCCGGCGGCTCCGGTCTGTGGGAAGACAGCGCCGCCGCCTATACGATGGCTCTCACACCGAGTACGACCAACATCTACAATACGCCACAGTTTTCCGCCCCGGCCGAGACCTTTGCGGGTGGCGTCGTCAACGATCCGCAGACGATCAGCCGAACCCGCCTGTACAGCCTGTTCTTCTCGGACACGATGTCGCTCTTCCATGACCGCGTCGCCCTGACAGGCGGCTTCCGATACCAGAACATGCTCATCAACGGCTACAATTACAGCACGACCGGTCAGGGCGCGATGAGCAGCCATTATGACCAGGACGCCATCACTCCCGTCGTCGGGCTGGTCATTCACCCCACCCGCCGGACATCGCTGTATTTCAACCGGATCGAGGGTCTTTCGCAGGGTCCGACGGCGACCGGAAATGTTCAGAACGTGGGCGAGATTTTCCCGCCCTACAAATCCACCCAGTATGAAGTCGGCGCGAAATACGACACGGGCCGCTTCAGCGCCGCGCTTGCCGTCTATGAAATTTCACAGCCCAATGCCTATTCCGTGGCAGTCGGCAATACGGGGGAATTCGCGTTTCGCGAAGACGGTCTGCAACGCAATCGCGGTATCGAACTGACGCTGAATGGAGAAATCCTGCCCGGCCTGCGATTCAATGGCGGTGGCACAGTGATCCAGGCGGACCTGCGCCATACGGCAGGCGGCCTTCAGGACGGCAACACGGCCATCGGCGTGCCGAATTACACGATCAACGGCAATCTCGAATACGATCTGCCATTCCTTAAAGGCGCCACGGTCGTAGGCCGCGTGGTCAACACCGGCAAGCAGTGGGTCAACACGGCCAATACGCTGCACATCCCGGTCTGGACGCGCTTCGATCTGGCGGGGCGCTACACCTTCGTGACACATCACACGCCGGTCACGCTGCGCTTCGGCGTCGATAACCTGGCCAACACGCGTTACTGGTCCTCGGCCTTCAATGGTTATCTGATGCAGGGCATGCCCCGCACCTTCAAATTCTCCTTCACGACGGATCTGTAGTCCGTTTCAAACCGCTGAAAACGAAAAACGCACCCTCCCTTCAGGAGCGGCGCGTTTTTCATATCCGGTCTTCCGACCAGCAAAGATCAGAACGTGATGCCCGTTTCGAAATCCAGCAGCAGCGGGTTCTTGTAGCGGTTCGTGCCGCCCGTACTCCAGATATACTGTGCACCCGGCCGGATCACGAGCCAGGGCGTCGGACGCCAGCCATAGTTCAGCTCAAGCGCATGCTCCCCGGACGGCTTGTTGATGCCCTGCGCCCCGGCGGCCTGCATCTGGCGCGCCCAGTTCGTCAGCTTCGGGTTCACCCATAGCATTTTCATGCCGATGCTGATCGTGTCGTTCGGACGATTGCGGAACGTGCCCTTGCGGGTCACACCCCAGGTGATGAAATACGGTGCGACGGCTGTGCGCGGATCGCCCCAGGTGAAAGACGTGAACAGTGTCGTTCCGCGGTTCGGGTCGGCCTCATCACGCTGAAGCATCCGGTCAAACTGGAACCAGCCACCAAACCGTCCACGAACCTTCTGCGTCGGAGCGGACAGCAGATACTCCGCCGGAACGGAGAACATGCTGAGCTTGGAATAGACATCGCTGACTTCGGACGTATCCCAATAGCCACCGATCTTGATGTTAGTCTGGAGCGGACCGCTATAGTCGTCCTTGCCACCCTGATGCCAGCCAAGCTGGAACGGGAGATAGGTCCCGATCGCGTCATGCAGATTCAGCTTCCAGCCATTATGCGTGTTCGAGATCGTCGGATCGATCGAATATGCGCCGAACTGCACCAGATAATGGTTGTTTCCAGCCGGATAGAACTTCACCCAGGCCCCCGGATGGGCCGTCGGATACCAGCCATAGCCCGAGTTCATCGCAATGGACTGCGGCATACCGCAGATCGCGTTGGATTCGAACTGGCAGTACTGACTCATGCCCCAGTAGATGGAGGATTGCTCGAAATCGTTCTCGGTGTTGATCTCACCCACCTCGGTCGAAACATAACGGTTCCAGGGCATTTCCCATGACAGACGCGTCAGACGCACCGTCTCGCCCGAACCAAATATCTGCTGCGGACTGTCCAGCGCCGGAAGCGTTGCGCCAATGCCCAGTCCCTGACGCGCTGTGATCAGCGTATGGAACATACCCAGATTCAGGCCGGTCAGCTTCTTGAGGTTGAAATCGACATTGATGCCGAATTCATCCGCATAGCGCACGGCTTTCGTTTTGCCACCGATCGGATTTCCGGCACTGTCTTCAAGATAGTGACCACCGATATTGATGCCCTTGTCGGTCAGCCAGGTACGCCAGCCACCCCAGTCACCCGTCATGGTGCTCTGGGTCAGCCAGTCATGGAAGGATGCCGGGAAGAAACGGCTTTCCGTCGTATCGGACGTTTTCGCTGCGCTCTCGACGCCCGTCTTTGTCGGAGCTGGTTTGACCAGAAGCGGGACCGGAGAAACGGATTTCGTCCGGATCTGCGGGGTACCCATGGTCGCCGTGCTGGTTCTGGCGGCAGCTTTCTGGCGCCCGTCAACAACGCCGGCTGGTGTCGTCTGTGCATGGCCAACGGCAGTCATGCCAAGAAGCACCGCCGTCATGGCACAGGCCATCAACAGCGCTTTCGTCCAATCCCGCCCGAACGTCCCCATCTTCCAAACTGTCTCCCTGTGACACCATTGCAGCCGACAGCGCGTGAGGCTGTTGCCGGGCACTGTCATACAGTCCGGAAACGGTCCAGAATAGGGTATGGAAGACCTATGTTTTCGTAATATGCCTTTCGCGACGCTGTCCTGAAGCGGAACGTCAAATTTTTATCCGGAGATTTCTCCCGGATTACAAAAAGTTTAACGCTACAGTTTCCGGGACTTATCCGCCGATCACAGTTACGTGTTCCCGATCCCATCGCCGAGTCAGAGGCTCCAGAAGCGCCAGAACCACTACGACGGCAGCCGCAACTTTACACAGCGTCCGGAACAGCCCCGCATAGAGCGCAGCCCCACCGCCACCCGCCACCACCTCTGGCGGAAGCGCCGCCTGATTGGCGATAATGCTGCCCACATACATGGCAATCCCCCACAGCAGATAGAGCGCCCCCATCATGAAACCGCTCAGCCGCGCAGGCGAATATCGTGCGATGATGGCCAGTCCCAACCCATTCGTCAGCAGTTCCGCCAGAGACAGGAAGCCATATCCCACCACCATGATCCAGGGAGACACCAGCCCGTCCGCATGAGCGGCCGCCGCCCACCAGACCGCAAATCCGATCGAGACCATGGCGTAACCGAGAAGCATCTTGCGGGCATGGGATGTCTGTTTCTGCTGCTGGCCCATCCGGTTGTACAGGAACGCCAGAACCGGACTGAGAGCCATGATCCAGACGGAATTGAGCACCTGAAACTGCCCGGCCGACATGTGAAAAAGCGTCACGCTCCCGATGCGGTAGTCGCCGGAAACCCCACGCAGGGCAAACAGTGTCAGGGACGTCGTCATCTGCTGGTAGAATACGAGATAGATCGTACCCTGCAGACACAGCATATAGGTCAGCCGAAGCCCCGGACGCTCGGTCTGGGGAGCCCGCACATAGAGCGCAACCCAGATCGCCGCCAGTCCCGTCCCCGCCGCAATCACGCACAGACGCGCCAGCGTATCGCTGCCCAGAACCCAGGCATTGAAGGCAGTCAGCACGGCAAGACCACCCGCAACCATTCCGAGCCGTGACAACGGGACCGGCTGTTTTTCCGAAACCGGCGTCGTCGGCTCAAGCCAGCTGGAACGCAGCGCATAATAAAGCAGCCCGATCCCCAGTCCGCCCGCGCAGGTCGCAAAGGCGGCAGGCGCACCGTAGTGAATCTGGAGCCAGGGCGTAAGCAGCATGGAAACGGTCGAACCGACATTGACGGACATATAATACAGCGTAAAGGCCGCATCGAGCGCGGCATGATCCCCTTTGTAGATCCGGCGCACCAGATTGCCTGCATTGGGCTTGAACAGGCCATTCCCCGTGGAAATCAGAGCCATCGCCACCAGAAGCAGCGTATGGGACTGTAGCGCTGCCGCCAGAAAGGCATAGCCGCAGGTCAGGGACAGGGCCCCCATGACCATCGTCCGCCGCGCGCCCAGAACGCGGTCACCAATGACGCCACCAATGACAGGCGTGATGTAGGTCAGCGCTCCGAAAGCGCCCATCATGAGATTGGCGGCCGCATCGGCCATTCTGAGCTGTTCGACCATGAACAGCGTCAGGACGGCCTGCATGCCGTAATATCCAAACCGCTCCCACAATTCGATGGCCAGAACGACCGTAAACGCCCTGCGGCGCAGTCCCGGAGCGGAGACCCCGGCTGTAGAAAAAGAGGATGCAGTCATGCAGAACCCGTCAGAAACCAGAAGACAGGCCGCATCTTAGGGCAAATGCCACTCCCCGGCGAGGATCAGTGCGTGCGTACTGACGATGCCCAGAGCCATCACGAAGATCAGCGCCACAATACCGCCGATGATGTCACTCCACGGCCATTCCGGCAGTCTCGACCGGACGCGACGCACCATCCCCATGTTTTCAGCTCTCCTGCTGGCTGAAGAAAGCCTCCAGCTCGGGGGAGACAGTACCGATATGAACCTGCAACGTCACCAGCAGATCACCGGCCGGATGCTTTTTATCGCCCGCTATCCCCCGCCCGGACAGACGCAGGACCTTGCCGCTGTCGGAATGCTTCGGAATCTTGACCGAAACATCGCCCTTGGGGGTGGGAACGGCGATCTTGCCGCCCAGAACAGCCGTCTTCAGGTCGAGGTTCTGCGTGATGCGCAGATTGCGTCCCTCCCGGACATACCGACTGTCGGGCGTGACCGTGATCGTCAGAAGCGCATCCCCCGGAACACCCGGCTGCCCGTCCATTCCCGGACGGCCAGGCGCACCCTTGCCGCGCACGCGCAGGGTCTGGCCGTCTTCGACTCCTGGCGGAATACGGACCTCGGTATGCCCGCCCTCTCCCAGTGTCAGATCCAGGGAGGTCCCCAGAACAGCCTGCTGGAACGAAATCGTCACAGCATAACGGCGGTCGGACCCTTTGGACGCACGCCGTCCGGCCGAACCGCCCGGCTGGAAATCGCCGCTGAAGCCGCCCCCGAACATATCCGAAAAGAAAGAGCCCAGATCTTCCTGATTGAAGCCGCCCTGAAAGCCCTGTGTGCCCCCACGCGGACCGCCCGGACCATACCCGCCGCCGCCAAAGCCACCACCGAACGGTCCGCGCTCCTGACCGTCGGCGTCGATCTCACCGCGATCGAAACGCGCGCGCTTTTCCTTGTCGCCGATGATGTTATAGGCCTGCCCGACCGCCTTGAAGCGCTCTTCGGCCTTCTTGTCGTCCGGATTGTGATCCGGATGGTACTGCTTGGCCAGTTTCCGATACGCGCTGCGGATTTCCTTGTCCGTCGCCGTTTTCGAAACGCCCAGTACCGAATATGGGTCGTTCATGTCATCTCCCCGTCTTCTTCAGGTCCCTCATCCAGCAGGGAAATCAGGACCGCAATGACTTCATTCTGCGGGAATCCGGCCCGCACACCGTCTGAGATCAGGGCCTGCAGCTTCGGGCGAAGATAATCCTCTGCGGGATGTCCGTCGTCTGCCATTTCTGATCCTCCGTTATTCCCAGATGTGTGATCGCACGGGGCTGGGGTCAATGTTTCAGAACAAACTCTGCAATATCAGACACTACTGCACCATCCAGCGGCAGTGATCCATCCGCAGCCGGAGCAACACCAAGGTCCGCCAGCGGGATGGATCACATTCGGCAGCAGAACAACCTCCGCCTTCAGATCAGCCGCAGTGTGGCAGACTTTGGCCCCAGAACCGAGTTTCCATCCCGATCCGTTGGCCCGGAATCCGGAAGCATCAGAACGACGGCCATACCGGCCCCCGCATTCACGAAGGTCCCTGCCAGCGCCCCCCAGAGGAGCGGGCGCTTCAAAGGCCGTGTTCTCAGCCGCAAGGGTATGAGACGACAGTCCACCAAGGACCGACAGAAGCAAGAGGAAACGCAACACTGCCGGCTTCATTTTGCGCCTCCTGTTCAGGTGC
>NZ_WIPH01000037.1 GCF_009547075.1 Gluconobacter aidae | reverse complement strand
GACACCTGTCCGAAAAATGGGGGCCACCTCTATCCTCGACCGAGGAAAGGCGCTCTTACACAAGAGCGCGGGGCACAATCCGTCCAGATCAGAGTCCATTATACGTACCGGCAATTTGGAATATCTGCGCCCGCGCTCTTTTTCACCGGTATTGCCAGCATGAGGTAGACAAGCAATCATGACTCGCCTGACGTCAGTTCTTCGAAGCTTTGCCCGGTTGAGCCTCGCGGCGGTTTTCACGGCTTCGGCGCTCGCCGCGACCGCCAGCGCGCAGGACATCGTCGTGGATTCCGCGACCTCGTACCAATCCATCGACGGGTTCGGCGGCGCGTCAGCGTGGCAAGGGATCATTCCGGACACGCTGGCCGACCGAATCTGGCGCAACGGCCCCGGTCAGTTGGGCTTCACACTCGAACGCGCGGGGATTTGGAATCAGGATGACGCCACGATGCAGAAGCGACGCAACGATGAGATTGCCAATATCGCATCGGCGCATCTGCGCGGCGCCAGGGCGCTGGGGACAGAATGGAAATACCCCCAGATGCTACTCACCGCCCCGGCCGGGGCGGGTGGATGCTGGACAATGGATCCGGCCCGCTATGCCGACTATGCCGCCTTCCTCCGGCGCTCGGCTGATGATATGCGCCTCGATTACGTCTCGATCACCAACGAACCCAACGACGGGTGCCCTCATTTCCGCTGGACTGGCGAACAGATCAGAGATTTCGTCTCGAACTATGGGGCTCTCGTCAACCGCCCGGTAATCATTGCCGAGAACTCGGCGTTTGACGATCGTGATACCGATCCCAGCCTGAACGCCCCCGCGGCCGCACGCAACGTCGCGGTCGTCGGAGGGCATTTCTATGGTTCTGGAAACCGCCCGCATCTCAACGCCATGGCACACGGCAAGCCCGTCTGGATGACAGAGCATGCGATTAAGGGGACCGACATCCACAGCGCTATCGTCGTGGCAAGCGAGGTCAGCAAAGCCATGGCGAACGGTTTCAGTGCCTATCTCTGGTGGTGGATGACGGCCCCCGGCTCCGCCAACCCGATAGACCGGTTGTTTGACAACGCAGGAAACCTGCAACCGAACGGCGCGGCGCTGGCACAGTTTTCGAAATTCGTCAGGCCGCATTTCGTTCGGGTCGCGGCATCGGACGATCCGGGCAGAATGCTCATGATCACTGCTTACAAGGGAAATGGCTTGGTGATCATCGCGGTGAACACGGGCAATGCGAATCAGCGGGCAACTTTCCGCATTAAGCATGGCGGTGATGCCGGGACGTTTTTCGTCACCCGAACCTCGGCGCGGGAGAGCCTCGCGTCGCTACCACCGATCAAGGAAGCGAACGGGCGTTTCACCGCCCCGCTGCCCGCACAAAGCATCACGACCTTCTACACTCGTCAGCCGCAGTAAGAGCCTGACTCAAAAAGCGGTCTGAGTAATTTTCGCAGCAATCTGCGGATATGAGCAACGATGAGCCATGCTTGTGAGGCTTGGAGTGTTGCCTCGACATCTCGGTTGATACGGCGGCATCTTCCGAGCCATGCGAATGTCCGTTCCACGATCCATCGCGTTGGCAGCAGGACAAAACCCTGAGCACGGTCTGAACGCTTTACAATGTCCAGCACCCAGTCTCCCATTCGTGCCAGAACCTTTTGCAGTTTCTCCCCTGCGTATCCTCCGTCTGCGATGAGACGACGAAGCCAGGGAAAGAGTGGCCTGATTTTTTCTGCGACCAGAGGGGCTCCGTCGCGATCCTGAATATTTGTGGCATGCACAACCGAGACGATGAGATGCCCCAGGGTATCTGTCGCAATATGCCGTTTTCTGCCTTTGATTTTCTTGCCTGCGTCATAACCTCTGGGGCCGCCATTTTCCGCAGTTTTCACGGATTGGCTGTCAAGAATGCCGACAGAAGGTGTGGCCTCACGGCCTTCCTGTTCGCGTGAAAGCATCACAAGGACATGATTGATGGCCTCCCAGCGCCCTTCGCGCAGCCATGCGTAGAAATACCCCTGAACGGTCGTATAGGGTGGGAAGTCATGTGGCAGGGCACGCCACTGGCATCCCGTCGAGACGATGTACAGCACCGCCTCAACAACCCGGCGGAGTTCCGTTCTTCTGGGACGGCCATACCGCTTTTGGGGTGGCATTAACGGTGCCAGAAGCGCCCATTCCCGATCACGTAGATCACTTGCATATGTCAGATCATCGCGACGATACTGACGACGGGTGATTTCAGTCCAGGCCACAATTCACTCCTTCTCTTCGCAAAGACGGAGGAATCACAAACCACTGAAATCACTCAATTCATTTTCGGTCAGGCTCTAAGCGTACGTAAAGTACACTTTCGTGTCGTGACCCCGATACAGCCCTTCTCTGCGCTGAGCTTCCGCCCGAAGGAGAAGCTGACGGGTGCGGATATGTTGGGCGCCACGGCCTTCGACCAGCTGTTGTGCCGCATCAAGTTCCACTCCCTGCGTTATGAAGGCCCCTTCACACCGCCGAGTGTCAAAGGAACACTCGTCTATCCTGGCGACTTTGGCATGTTTGAATGGGGCGGAATTGGCGTGGATCCTGTCCACCAGATTGCCATTGCCAATCCAAGTGGAGGGATCGAAGAACCGTTGATTGATGCGCTTGTTTCGTGATTTCAGGCTTTTGGCGATTTGATTGACGGTTTTCGGGAGAGCTTTCGATCTGCGTTTTGAGCAGATCGAGTGCTACCCCCCGCTGGATGGCTACGCGCTCGCGCTGATCCGCTCCAGGAAGAGGAAGCGGCGCATGTTGTAGACGATATTGGCGAGCCCGATCCTCATGGTGGCCCGGGTGATACCGACAGTTCGGATGAACAGTCCCGTCTGCGATTTCTGATCGGCGAAGACATGCTCGACACGGGACCGGATTACGGACTTTCCTGCATTGGAGCGCTGGATATGGCGTGGCATGGGCTTGAGATGCGGCTTTTTCCTGTGAACCTTTGAGACAAAACCCTGCTTTGCCATGAAGTCTTCGTTGGCTCTGGAGCGATACGCCGTGTCTCCCTCCGCCATTATCCCATCAATACTCCGTATTGACGGGAGCCTGAATGGCTCCGCCCAGACGCTTGAGGCCGTATTGGTGTTATCCAGCAGTCTTTCTCGCAATCGCGCACCATCACTGGCGGCGGCATCTGTCGTCTTCCATTTGCGGATGAACCGGAACTTCCGGTCGATTGAAATGTGAGATTTGTAGCCAAAGAACGGGATAGCGAGATCCGTTGTGGGGATCGTTCCGTCATCCTGCCGTTTTGCTTTGGTGAACTTCAGTGTCCATCGTGCATGACGATCCTTGTGTGACAGCTTTGCGGGTTTGTCCTGCCAGTCTTCGGGAATACGGCCTGCCCGGAGATCGGCTTTCTCTGCGTTGGTGTTCCGCTGCTTTGGAGCAGCCACCAGTGTTGCATCCAGGATCTGGCCCGACATCGGCAGATAACCCGCGTTCCGCAGAGTGGCATCAAAGCGCTCAAACAGTCTTTCAATGGCCCCCGCCTGGGTCAGGCGCTCGCGGAACAGCCAGACCGTTTTGGCATCAGGCACACGCTCCGACAGCCCCAGACCAAGGAAACGCGATCGTTGATCAGATACTCTGTCCGCTCATCAGACAAATTGTTCAGCGTCTGGATCACCAGAATCTTGAACATCAGCACCGGATCAAATGGCGGACGCCCGCCTTTACGGCCGTCCGAATAGGCCAAAGCCTGCTCCAGATCAGGGCGGAACACTTCAAAATCCACAGTCCGGGAAAACGCTTCGAGCTGATCGCCAAGCCCGCTCAACCGGGCAAGCCGCTCTTCAACATCAAAAAAGCCAGTCTGCTTCATCTTCCATATCCCAATCAACTCACAGGAAATGGAATCACAGAGCAGCTCTCAAAACCAGGGGTTTTTCGAACCCTCCAAGTTCCATCCCGTTCGTTCAGCACCTTATTCCCCGTGGACCGAACAACCCGGCCGAGCCAGGCGCAAATCTGCCCGCGGGAAGCGAGAAGGGTGTCCAGCCGATGTTTGGCACGCCCTTTGGTGTCAATCTGGACATCTTCCTCTCTCCCTTTGGCATGCCCTGCATGGCTCCGCCCTGGGGATACATTGCAGGCATTGACCTGAAGACGAACAAGGTGGTCTGGCAGCATCGCGTAGGAACGACCCGTGACAGCTCACCGGTTCCGATTGCGCTCAAGGTCGGGACACCGATGCTCGGCGGCCCTCTGGTCACCAACGGCGGCGTTGCCTTCCTGACATCGACCCTGGACCAGTATATCCGGGCCTTCGACGTCAAGACGGGCAAGATGCTCTGGCAGGACCGCTTGCCGGCAGGCGGGCAGTCCAACCCGATGTCTTATGAGGTCAATGGCGAGCAGTACATCGTAACCGTCGATGGTGGACATCAGTCCTTCGGTACGAAGATGGGCGACTACATCCGGGCCTACAAGCTCCAGTAACGGACACTACGGTGCGTCAGACTGGCCTGGGTCCAGTCTGACGCACCGGTTCTGACACAGACGCTGACTGGCACTGCAGGCGCGGTACCAGTCAGCTGTGGCTTTTCAGAGTGTCTGTGTCTCAGCCAGGACGCCTGGCAGGGTAGCCTGAAAGAACTTGAGCTCCATAGGCGTGGCCGTACCAACGCGGATCCAGGTTTCATATCCTGGAGCATCGAATGTCCGAACCTCTACTCCGTGTTTGGCAAGAGCGTCTTTCACGGCGCCAGAGGGTCTTTTTGTATCAACGTAAACGAAGGTCCCCTGGCTCTCGAGATAGGACAAATTGTTCTCTTCGCAGATCTTGTAAATCATGGAGCGACAGGATTTGAGATACGCAATGGCCCCGGCCAGGTAGTGCTCATCTCCCAGGCAAGCCTTGGCTGCAGCGTAACCGGGCTGGTTGCGGGAGGTTGTAGTCAGGCTGTAGAGCTGGCGGACGCGGGCAGGCTGCGCCAGGATGTACCCAATTCTGAGCCCGGCCATGCCATAGACTTTGGAAAATGTCCTGGTCACGATGATATCCAGCTCAGATTGGACCAGGGCCGCCATTGTCTGCTGCATCGCAGAGGGAAGCAGCTCATAATAGGCCTCGTCTATGATGACAGGAATGGTCTTTCCGACCTCCTGACAGAAAGCTTTGAGGTCCTCATGTAGTATCATCTGGCCCGTCGGATTGTTCGGGTTACAGAGATAAACAAGAGCCGTCTCCGCCGTGATGGCGGCCTTCATGGCTGCAAGATCTACTTGGTGATTCTTGAGGGGAATAAACCGCGTCGTAACCCCACGACGCTTCGCATATGACAGATGGGTCGAATAGCCTGGCTGTGGGGCGAGGATATGTCCCTTTTGGCCGATGTCCGTGCTGAGAAGGGAGAGAGCATCTAATGAGCCGTTGGACAGCGCAACCTTGTCCCTAGGCAGGTTCTCGCGCTTTCCAATGATGTCCCGCAAATCGCTTTCGTCTTCAACGTAATACGGAGCCAGAGCAACGCTCTGCGCGATAGCACGTCTTGCAGCAGGTGAGGGGCCAAATGGGTTCTCAGTGACGTTCAGGCGCGCATGCTCCACCTCAGCAGACTGGGCAACAGACCGGCTCCCAAGAGTGGCCATCGCCGGTAGAATAACGCTGGCCGTCTGGAGGAGGGCACGACGGTTAAAGTGTGTCAAGGTAAACTCTCCATGTATTCTTTAGTATTCTTAAAGCACTAGAAATTATGTTTAAGAGGAAACATCAATTTCTTCATGCCGGATGACGTGCCCCCCTTTTTGTATCCACTCAAAAGGAGAGTTCCCGTTTTTTATGGCTTGAGGTTGATGGGATGACAAGGGTCTCGGGGGCATGCCCCCGAGACCCTTGTCTGGCGACCTGATCCGGTGTCCTGCCATCCAGTTGGGAATGGGGACGCACCGTATTGTAGTCTTCCTGCCAGTCAGCCAGAACCTGTCGGGCATGGCTGATGGAGGTGAACAGCGTTTCGTTGAGGCATTCATCCCTCAATCGGCCGTTGAAACTTTCGACAAACCCGTTCTGCTGCGGTTTCCCCGGGGCGATATAGTGCCATTCAACCTTCATCTTATCCGCCCATTTCAGGATGGCATGGGATGTGAACTCCGTACCGTTGTCGCTGACAATCATAAGGGGTTTGCCATATCGTTCCACCAGGGCCGTCAGTTCCCGCGCCACACGTCCACCTGATAATGACGTGTCGGCAACCAATGCCAGGTTCTTGCGACTGAAATCGTCGATAACAGCCAGAATGCGGAACCGGCGGCCACAGATCAGGGCATCCGAGACAAAATCCAGGCTCCAGCGCTGCCCGGGTTTCTGAGGGATGGTCATGGGAGAACGTGTCCCCAGCGCCCTCTTGCGGCCACCCCGATGGCGGACTTTCAGCCCTTCCTCCTGGTAAAGGCGGAACAGCTTCTTGTGATTGGCTTTGAACCCCTCCCGCGCCAGAAGATAGCCCAGGCGGCGATAGCCAAAGCGGCGTCTCTGCCCTGCCAGATCCCGTAAACGCTGGCGTAGGGCAGCATCATCTGCCCGGGTGGAAACATACCGCGCAACACGCCTGGCAAGACCAACAAGGGCACAGGCGCGGCGTTCACTCAGGTCCAGAGCCTCCTGAATGTGTCGGACCGCCTGCCGCCTTGCGACAGGCGTCACCACTTTTTTCCAACAATTTCCTTCAACGCCGCATTATCCAGCATCGCATCCGCCAGGAGACGCTTCAGACGACTGTTTTCATCTTCCAAGGCCTTCAGCCGTTTGGCCTCAGATACCTCAAGGCCACCATAGCGGGTCTTCCATTTGTAAAACGTCGCATCACTGATCCCGTGTTTGCGGCAAAGATCAGTGACCTTGAGCCCAGCCTCCTGTTCCTTCAGCACCCCTATGATCTGCTCTTCCGTAAAACGACTGCGTTTCATTCGTCCGTATCCTTCTCGATCGGACTCTACTTTTAAATGGTTACATTTTCGGGGGGCACGTCACGGATTGTGGAATTTCCTTACTGATTTCATATAATATTCATCCTTCCCGCGAGATATTGGATGTAGGTGACTTCGTCACTTACAGACCGCTGCCATGCTGGGAATTTTAAATGAAACTGAGAAAATCTTTCTTTGTAACTTCGTGTCTTGTCTCCACGTTTCTGAGCTGCTCTGCCTATGCGGCTGATGCCTCGAACACCACGACGAAAGCAAAGACTGCATCGGCCAAGCAGCAGGCCAAGACGCGTAATGCCGATGTAAGCAGCAATGAAATGGTTATTGTGACAGGAACGCATGCGAGCAATCGCAAGGCGCGTCAGAGCACGAGCCCCATCTCGGTGCTTTCTTCCGAGGTTCTGCGACGTTCTGGAGAAATGAACCTCGCAGATGCCATCACCCGGACATATGCCTCTATCAATGTCAGCAACATGGGCAATGATGCCGGTGCCCTGACATCAGCTTTCCGAATGAGAGGCCTGAATCCTAATGAGGTTCTTGTTCTCGTTGACGGCAAGAGACGCCACACGACTGCGAATATCTATGCGGACGCTGGTCCTGACTTTGGTTCGACCCCAGTCGATTTGAACATGATTCCCGCGGCGGCCATAGACCATATTGAAGTCCTGGAAGACGGCGCGGCAGCACTCTACGGATCCGATGCTATTGCAGGCGTGGTGAACATTATCACCAAGAAGACCAACCACGGCCTGAACACAAGTTTCCAGACAGGGGCCAACGCTTATAACGGCGATGGATGGCAGTATCTGGCCAGTGTCGATGGCGGCACAAAGCTCGGTAACGATGGCTATATTCACCTCAGTGGTCAAGTCTATCATACGGACCATATGGTGCCTTACACAGAGGACCACCGTCTGCTGGGTTATAAACCCGAAGGAGCAGGAACGTCGCTCTACACGGGTTCGGTCAAAGTCCCGAAAGACTCCAACAAGGTTACCAGCACGCCTGAAGAAACCAGGGAAAATCTGAGCATAGATTTCGGCAAGAAGCTGTCAGAGGGCATCGAAGGCTACGGTTTGATTACCTATGCCCACCGGCATGCTGAATCATACGAGAACTACCGTGTTCCGGGCACGATCCAGGGCATGTATCCGTATGGTTTTTCTCCACTCGAGACGATTGAAGAAAATGATTACGCTGCGACCCTCGGTCTGAAGGGTGGCAATTTCCTCGGCTTTTCCTGGGATTTGAGCACCACTTATGGCGCTGACGAAGACAAGGTCGGCGACAAGAACAGTGTCAACGCAGGGATGCTGAGCAGCAAATGTCTGGTTCGTTCTGCTAATCCCGGCAGCACCAGCCCCTATCTTTCGACCGATGGCTGCGGATGGTCTCCGACGTCGGCGCGTGCCGAAACGTATCGCATGGCGCAGTGGACGAACAATCTCGACATGAAGAGAAGCTTCAACATTGCGTCCGTTGTTCCGGTTACAGTCGCATTCGGTGGAGAACATCGCCTCGAAACCTACAAGGTCGAAGCCGGCGTGCCACCCTCCTATGAAGCAGGCGGTATGGCTGGGTATGTCGGCCTTCAGCCACAGAATGCCGGCAACTGGAGCCGGGATATCTGGGCAGGATATCTGGATGGCGACTTCCATCCCACGAAGCACTGGGATCTCGATTTCGCTGGGCGCTTTGAGCACTACACAGATGTCGGCAATACTGAGAATGGCAAAGTCTCCACACGGTATGACATCACGCCGCGTATTGCTATCCGTGGCACCATCAGCAACGGCTTCCGCGCGCCGACACTGGCAGAACAGCATTTCAGTGCCATCAATGTCGGTGCAACCACCGTGTCTGGCCTGCTTCCGGTAAGCTCTCAAGCTGCCCGTACTCTTGGCGCTTCACCGCTGAAGCCAGAGCGGTCAACCAACGCCAGTGGTGGCATCGTCCTCGAGCCGCTCAAGAACTTCCACGTTGAAGTTGACGCCTACCAGATAAATGTTCGTGACCGTATTATCGCCGGGGGATCCACCAATGGCCCCGTGGCTATTAATGCAGTTGAACAGCTCGGCTTCGTCATACCATCCGGCCTGGATCCGAACGCTGTCAGCACCTACTACTTTGCGAATGGTGCCAGCACGCGAACACAGGGGCTGGACATCAAGGCCGATTACCTTCTGCATATGCACCGGTACGGAAACCTTGCACTTTCGGCTTCGCTTGATTTGAACCGGACGCGTCTGTCTCATGTCGGTACGACTACCGTTGACGGTGTATCTACGCCTCTGTTGAATGCAGCCACCGCAAGCTACATCACCACGTCTTACCCGCGCAGCAAGCTCATCCTCAATGCGTACTGGACGGTTGGCAACTGGGACATCAATCTTCGGCAAACCCGTTATGGTGAAACCACCACCATGTTGGGTTACCAGGACTGGACCCCGAGCAGTGCGACCTGTATCAGCGACGGTGTTGCCAGCGCTCTGCGTTACTCCAGCAAGTGCTTTGCGCAGTTTAAGAATACGCCTCGTTGGCTGACAGATCTGTCGATTGGCTATCGCGTCAATCGACAGTGGCATCTGACAGTGGGTGCGAACAACATCTTCAACGTCCGCCCACGTCGCGTGCAAGAAATCTACAATAACTATGGCGCCAGAATTTATGACGCCAATTCCGCTCAGGTTCCTATGACCGGCGGCTATTACTTCGGACGTATTGATGCTCGCTTCTAAAGTTTGATGCTTCCTTCCACCTGGTGGTTTATCACTGGATATCGCGGGTATTGGGGAATGAGTGGTGCGCCTTGGGCTTTCAAGACAACAGTCGTCCGAGGCGTTCGCTCTCAGACCTGACGGATCCAGTAGCCATCAGGTCATGACCCCAATGCCCACCATAGCCCTCAGAGCCACGTCCCAACGACGAGCATTACCCTTAAATCGTTCTGAGGGCTTCGTCTGACAGGTTGGCACTCCATTGCTGACACAGCCCTATGAGTGGGTCTTTTATGGCTCTGGAGAGACTTATGAGACTTGTGCGCGGGTGGTGGATATTGTCGGTGCCCTCTCAATTTGATTAAGAAACGCGGTATTGATACCTGTTTTCTCCATGCCGAGGACGCCGCACAACGCG
Organism: Gluconobacter aidae; assembly: GCF_009547075.1. GTDB lineage: Bacteria > Pseudomonadota > Alphaproteobacteria > Acetobacterales > Acetobacteraceae > Gluconobacter > Gluconobacter aidae. The sequence continues at coordinate 10,773 of NZ_WIPH01000037.1, read as the reverse complement.
TTGCAAAGGCTACGGTGTCAACCATCTCATGCCTCTCCAGCGAGGATATTGAGTGTCCGTCTGAGATTGTAGGCAATGGCTGTGACGTGGATCTGGATGGCGGCTTTGGCAAGGCCGCGCCATCGCATCTGGCGTAGCCCGTAGCTGCGCTTCCAGGTACCAAAGATCTTCTCGATCCGGCCCCGGGTCCGGTGGACGGTATCGTTCCATGTCTTCAGTTGGGCAAGCGTTTCCTGTTCGTCGTGCCCCCACATCGACGTTGCGGCAACGCGGAGCGTCCCGCCTTTCGAGTGGACTGCGTCACGAAAATGACTGCCCCGATAGGCACTATCCGCAAAAACCTCGCCTGGATCGTTGGGTATGGCATCCGGTCCAGCCCGACCATCGTTGATATTGGCTGGCGTAATCGCAATCTGCTCGACCAGAGCAGTCGTGGCATCGGCACCGACATGAGCTTTGAAGCCATGCACGGTCTTGCGTCCTTTGTGCTTAACCCACCGCGCCTCGTCATCGCGTTCCGTTTGTGACGCGATGATCGTCGCATCGACGATCGTACCGGTCTTGATCCGGATTGCCCGCGCTTTCAACTGAACCGTCACAGCTTCGAACAGAGCGCGATCGAGCGAGCGGCTGGCCAGTTCGCGTCTGAACCGCACAAAGGCTGTGCGCTCCGGAGTAGGTTCGTGTGCAGAAAACCCGCAGAACCGACGAAAGGATGTTCGATCGTCCAAGGATTCAGCCAGTTTGACATCAGAGAGGTCATACCAGACCGCAAGCAGCATTGCCCGAAACATCGTAAGCGGTGGCCATGCGGCTTCGCCTTTCGGTGCGGCGTAGAGTGGGGCAAGCAGCACCGAAATCGGCTGCCAGTCGATCAGAGCCAAGATGTCATCCAATGATGACGATTTCTGATCCTGTCCCGAAAATACCAGGCAATCCTGACCAATCGACCGGTGCGCCATCGTCATGCTCCAGGCTTGATATCAGCCAAAAGAGAATCACTTTTCGCCCCAAAAATCCACCACCCGCGCACAAGTCTCATCAAGCCCATGCCCCGCCACATCCAGCGGTCCAACGCAGGGAAGTCGGTGATCCGGTCGCGTGTCGAGCATGTCTTTGCCGACCAGAAATCGCAGACGGGGCTCTTCATTCGGACTGTCGGTATCACCCGGGCCACCATGAGGATCGGGCTCGCCAATATTGTCTACAACATGCGCCGCTTTCTCTTCCTAGAGCGGATCAGCACGAGCGCGTAGCCAGCCAGCGGGAGACAGCCCCTGATCTGCGCAAAACGCGGACCGAAAACGACCTCAAGAACCGTCAATCAAATCGCCAAAAACCAGAAATTACTCGCCAAGGCATATCAACAAACAGTTCTTCGATCCCTCCACGTGTTCATCGAGTGTCTGTGGCGGTCGCTGAAATACGAATGCGTCTACCTGCACGCATTCGAGACCGGATCAGAGCTGAGGGTCGGGCTTGGTAGATGGATCGACCATTATAACGGCCAACGTCCCCATACGGCACTGGCTGGACGCACGCCCGATGAGGCGTATCATGGCGCGCCGACGCTCTCTGGTCCGGGGTTAACCCCGGACCAGAGAGCCAACAGCAAAGCCGTCAGAATGGCGGCATAACAATAACCGGGTATAGCTTATTCAAACCCAAAAACTGTCCGATCAGACGGGTCCACCTCTCTCCTCTCCCAGCCGGAGAGGACGCGAGCCAGATAGTAGTTTCCTTGGGTGTCGCGGGTCCAGACGAGATCGTCTTTCTGGACGCGCTCCCTGATGTAGGCGCAGGTCTTTAGATCTTTGTGGATGTTTACGGCAACCTTATAGAACGTATCCCAGTCCGCCGTTTCTTGAATCTCATCCACCAGCCAACCAACGCCCAAGATGCCCTGTTTTAGGCAGTAAGCGAAGGTATCAGCCATCGACGCAAACCCGCCGCCAGGGCGAACGTGTAATCTAGAGCGGTTCCACTTTAATCTGGTTCATACCCAGAGGCTGTAAAGAAACTGGCGCATTGACTGGGAGTGAAAGCCGGAAGCAGCGCTCCGACGGCATCCCACAGAGCACCGACAGTCCGTTCGGCCTTGGCACGCAGCAAGGCTTTGAGTTTTGAGAAGGCCATTTCGATGGGGTTGAAGTCCGGGCTGTAGGGCGGAAGGAACATCAGTTCCGCCCCTGCCTGCTCAATGGCCTTCTGTGTTGCCGGAAGCTTATGCGCCGGAAGGTTGTCCATCACGACGATATCGCCCGGCTTCAGTGTCGGGATGAGAACCCGTTCGACATAGACCTGAAAGATCCTGCCGGTCATGGGACCATCATGCACGAAGGGCGCGGTCAGGCCTGTCAGACGCAGCCCCCCGGTGAAAGTCGTGGTTTTCCAATGACCGTGCGGCACACCGGCGCGGCAACGTTTCCCGCGCAAGGCACGCCCGCGCAGACGGGCCATCTTCGTGGAGAGGCTGGTTTCGTCAATGAATACCAGACGCTGCGGATCAAGGTCAGGCTGGAGATCAAACCAGTCCTGTCGTCGCTTCAGGACGTCTTCACGCTCCTGCTCCAGTGCATGAGCGGTCTTTTTTTGAATGTCCATCCGTGTTGGCGCAGCCAGCGACTGAGCATGCTGCGACCGATCCCGACGGCCCGTTCACTTTTCAGACGCGCTATCATTTCGTGAAGCGTGATGTCTTTCTGCGCTTCGATCATGCCGGCAATGAACGCTTCGTGCGCGTCCAGCCGTGACCCGCGCGGTTTGCCCTGGCGACGGGGTGTCCGCTCACCGCTCTCGCGCTCCCGACGCAACCAGCGGATCGCCGTCGAAATCCCAACTCCGAACCGCGCCGCAATCGAGCGGGCCGATGCCCCCGCAACTCCAGCCTCCAGAACCCGCTGCCGAAGATCATCACTCAATGCCCGTGCCATCACCGTCTCCATCAACAAAAACGGTGAATCACAAGACGCCTTCAGTGTCACCTCTCGATTCAAGGTTCAGTGGAACTACTCTAGATGTAGGCGAGAGCCGTCTTGTCGGGGCTATTTGTAGGCAACCAAAACTCTCATGCTGCCGACACAGGCAGCATCTCCAAGCTGCGCGCATAGGCGGTTGGTGACACACCGACCACGCGACTGAACGCGGTGCTGAAGGCGCTGACAGATTGGAAGCCAGCCTGCCGGGCGATCTGTGCCATCGGCATGTCGCGTGAGGCAAGCATCGAGCGGGCCTGATTGATGCGCCATTGCGTGGCATAGTTGATCGGGCTCGTGCCAAGCGTCCTGGCAAAACGATCGGCAAATGCGGAGCGTGACATGCCAGCATGGCGGGCTAGACGTTCCACAGTCCAGGGCGGTGATGCCTCACCGTGGATGATCTGCAAAGCGCGGGCAAGCTTCTGGTCGCCTAGGGCCGTCAACAGGCGCTGGGCGTGACCCGGAAGCGCATCAGGACGCGTGCGCAGTGTTTCAACGAGGATGATTTCGATCAGCCGATCAAGGATCAGACTTCGACCCGGCCGGGTGGTCGTTGCTTCGTCACCAACCAGGCCTAGCAGCATGCCAAGGCGTTCGGCCGCCACGTCATTGTGCAGGACCGGCAGCAAGGGCGGGATGAGATCTGCGACCAGCGCCGCATTCGGTGCTTCCAGCACGAACGCTCCGGCCACGAAGCACGTCACGTTTGTGGATGGATCGTCTGTCTGCATCAGGCGTGCGGGTTCGGCGATGGCAGTCATGAAATCGATCGAACGTGGATTGGGGCCGGTTTTAATCACCCATGGTTCCGTGGTGCCTAAAAAGGCAAGGTCGCCGCGCGTCAGGGACGCAGTATGCGTGGAACCGATCTTAATTGTCGGATTGCCCGAGATGACCTGCCCGAACGAGATGACTGGGTTGGCTGGGAACGCAATCGCCCATGACCCACGAGCCTCGATCACACGCCACGCCAGAACGCGCGGCCTGAGCAGGGCGATCGTCCGTGACAGGGGGTCGATTTCAGAAGGCATACCCATTCTGGACGCTCGATAATCATTTCGGGAGTTTTGGTTATCTACAGCTCTGAAAAGCATGGGTAAAGATAGATCAACAGCCAGGAAGCGGCCAGATGTCGCGCAGGGGATAATGACATGCGGATCTTTGTGACCGGAGCCAACGGATTTATCGGTCGTGCTGTCGTGCGCGAATTGCACGACGCCGGACATGCAGTCATCGGTCTCGCGCGATCTGCGGAGACTGCGAAATCGCTGGCCGCCGCTGGGGTGGAAGTTCATCAAGGGGCGTTGACCGACATAGAGAGCCTCACAGCTGCAGCATCGAAAGCCGACGGTGTTATCCATCTGGCCTTTATCCATGGGCCTGGGCAGCTCGACTGGCTCCAACGCTTGCGTGTTTTCGGAGGCGGTTTGCCAACGGGCGTTGTCGCGCGGTTCGGTGCTGAAATCACACGCGTGGACAGTCGGGCCATTGACGCGATGGCGGGTGCCTTGAAAGGGTCGGGGCGCCCGTTCATCGCGGCCTTCGGCACCATGGGGTTGGCACCCGGCGGCATGTCGGAGGCAGATCTTCCCGATCCGCGGTCTCCAGGGGCCGCACGGGCGGTCGCTGAGACTGCGGTGCACGCGTGGGCGGACCGTGGCGTCAGGGCGATGATTATGAGATTGCCGCCGTCAGTCCATGGAGATGGGGACAAAGGCCTCGTGCCACAGATCATCAAGGCCGCTCGTAAGGCAGGCTCGGCGGATTATGTCGGCAACGGACGCAATCGCTGGTGTGCCGTTCATCGTGACGACGCAGCGCATCTGTTCCGGCTTGCTCTGGAGCGGGGCGATGCGGGTGCGTGCTATCACGGCGTGGCGGAGGAGGGTATTGCTTTTGCTGATATCGCCGCGGTCATTGCGCGTAAGCTTGGCATCCCAAGTCAGAGCCTTTCGAAACGGGCTGCGCAAAAGCGTTTCAGCTGGCTTGCACCGTTCTGTAGCGTCGACAACCCAGCAACAAGTGAGATGACGCGCCAAGCGCTGAGCTGGGCTCCCACCAAGGTCGGCTTGCTGGCCGATATGGAAGCCGGAGCGTACTTCACGAGTGCTCGCAAGACTTAATCGTCGTGCACGCTATATTTCGTCATCCTGGGACGATCAAGTCACACGGTGCCACTTGAAGATGAAGGTCAGTTTCGAACGAAAAGCTTGTAAGGCACGTCTGCTTTCGGGAACCGTCAACGAGCTCATGTGCGTCTGGCATGAAGGCGACTGCCGCCTACCTGCTAAGCAATTGGCCATTGCCGGGCACGAGATTTTCGCGTCAAAACTGTGTTAGTTCTCCCCGATTTTCTTGCATCCATTTAGCCTCCTCACTTGAGATGCGATGAAATTGGCGTTTGAAACCCGGGCGGCACCAATCTGCGAAATTATGGCTCTGCGTCCGTTATGCCGTCTGAAGTACGCCGAAACGGCTGCAGCCGGTCCGTTAGATAGAGACGGTGCATTCGCCGCAATTCATCAGGCGCACCCGGCATCGTGGGGGCGTCCTTCGCCAGCATGCTGCGCAGCACTTTCATACTGTTTAGAACGACCGCAGCAATATCTCTCGCCAGTGCGTCCTCCAACTCTGGCGCACAGACACGCAACGCTGCCGCAATTCCGACTATGGCATGTCCTCGTGCACGATCACGGATCTCCATCTTGTCAGTCCGTGCCTCCATCAGCGCAGACAGGGATTTCACACGAGGATGAAGCGTGACAAGCAGTTCGATCAGAACGTCTGCCAGAGCGTCCGGGGATAGTGTGGCGGCACGTTTGGCGAGTGCCGCGTATTCGTCTTCCAGAACGGCGATATGCCGCTGCACAAGAGCGTCCGCTACAGCCTCCTTGTTCGGAAAGAAGCGATAGAGCGAGCCGATCTTCGCCCCGGCGCGCGCGGCGATCTCCGCCATAGTCGTCGCCTCGTACCCTCGTTCCGCCATGAGGTCGGACGCGGCCTCCAGTAATTCCTCGACGCGCTGACGCCCAGCCGCGCGCTGCGGTTGAAGAGATATCCGTTTACCCCTTGACGAATTTGAGTCCATCCTCAAATAATGCTCCTGCTTGAGTGCCTACTCAACTTATTAACGTTTCCGCGTGTTCCGGACAACGGTTCGGGATGACGGTTAAACGTCAACAGGGAAGGTCTTGCCATGATTTCACTCTCAGCCAGCAGGACGGCCCTCGTCCTGATCGATCTCCAGAAGGGCATCACGGGGCTTCCCCTGGCCCCCACACCGGGTACTGCGCTTGTTAAGCGCTCGAAAGAGCTCGCCGCACGTTTCCGAGCAGCCGGAGCTCCGGTCATTTTGGTTAATGTAGCGTTCGCGCCTGATTTCGCTGATGCCGTGCATGCGGTTGTCGATCGCTCCTTTTCACCGCCTGGCGGCTTCGCACCAGACTGGACAGAACTGGTCGACGGCCTGGCCGAACCGACCGATCTGCGTGTCACGAAGCGGCAATGGGGTGCCTTCTACGGTACGGATCTCGATCTTCAGTTAAGACGACGCGGTATCTCGACCATCGTGCTGGGCGGAATCGCGACCAATCTGGGCGTGGAATCTACCGCCAGGGCGGCTCATGAGCATGGATATAACGTCGTGCTCGCCACGGATGTCATGTCCACATTCACCGAAGAGATGCAGCGCTTTGCCTGCGAGGAGATTTTCCCCCGCCTTGGCCGCGTGACGACAAGCGACGCAATCGCACTGGACGCGTAAGCGCATGGTGGATGTCTGCGCGTCTCACGGTTCCCGACGAGATCGTTCATGAACACCAGAACATCGTTGCCATCCCAGGGTTCGGATCAACTGCCTCCGGGCACCTGGAAAATCGTGAGCGTCGCGGCGGTCGGATCTTTCATGGCGCAACTGGACGCCACGATCGTCAATGTGTCGCTCCCCGATCTTGTCGCGACCCTGCACGCGCCGTTTTCATACATACAGTGGGTGGTCAGCGGTTATCTGCTGGCGCTCGCCCTGACGTTGCCCCTGAATGGATGGCTCGTAAGCCGCCTCGGGGGGCGAGCAGTCTATTTATGGTGTTTCGGTGCCTTCACGCTGACATCAGGCCTGTGCGCACTAGCGTGGTCTGCACCGTCCCTGATCGTATTCCGGCTACTGCAAGGCATGGCGGGCGGACTGCTCGCTCCTATGGCGCAGATGACGGTAGCTCGTGTGGCGGGCCGACAGATGCCGAGGGTCGCGAGCGCAATGACGGCACCTGTTCTGCTCGCGCCGCTTCTTGGACCCGTCGTCGCCGGTGCCATTCTCTCCATTGCGTCCTGGCGATGGATCTTTCTTCTCAATGTGCCGGTCGGACTTGCGGCTTTTGCCCTTGCCGTTCTGTTTCTCCCTGATGATCGGCATGACGAGCGCCCCCGTCCACTTGACCTGACAGGGCTAGGATTTCTCGCTCCCGCTCTCGTCTCGTTTCTTTACGGCATGGATCATGTCGCCCGGCTTTATGGACAGGCGACTTTAGGCGCGTCCCTCGTGCTGTTCGTCCTGTATGTCAGATCCGCGCGACGCAAGGGCGATGACGCGCTGATCGACCTGCGCCTGCTGCGTGCGCCTGCCTTTTCGGTGTCGGCGATCATCATGTTTCTGACGAACGGGGTGTCGTTCGCTGGTCAGATGCTTCTACCCGTATGGCTGATTCACGCCTGCGGTGTTTCGCCCGAGCGGACGGGCCTGTTCATGGCACCCCTGGGTGTGGGGATGATGTGCGTCTATCCGCTCATTGGCCGTCTGAGTGACCGGTTTGACGCGCGCGATCTGACCGGTTGCGGGGCTCTTTTGTCCTTTGTTGGCACACTGATTTTAGCGTTGCTCGCCTATAACGGTCTGAACGTCGTCCTGCTCGCCTTAGCATTGTTGCTGCGTGGCGGAGGTGGGGGCGCTGTCGGTATTCCGGCGATGAGCGTGGGATATGCTTCGATCGCACGCCCAGATATTCCGATGGCAACGACTGCGCTGAACATCATGCAAAGGATTGGGGGACCGACATTGATCACAGCGTGCGCCACATTCCTCGGGTGGCGGCTTGCGACAATCGCTCCCTCCCATGTCGCATCGGAGGCTTATGCCGAAACATTTGGATTGCTTGCGTTATTCCATGGCGCTCTGTTGCTTACCACGCGTTTCATCAAGTCTTCAGAGAGGAAACGTTAGTTCGGATCGAACTGAACCCGTCGTGCATGGATACTCGCCTGAGAAAATAAAAATGACCCAGGCAAGATTGGGCAGCGTCATCCGCTTTAAGATCAGTTGTTTGTATTTCGGATTGTCCGAGATGTAGGCGAGAGCAGCCCCATTCAAGCCGTCCGTTCCGACAATTAGTCTTCTGGGGACGCCATGCCAGCTTGTGTCATTCAGTCTGAGACAATCGCTGCAAGCTGAAGCGGGTTCATATAGTCGCGTATCCGAGTGACCTTCGCGTCACGCCTTTCGATGAACCAGACGTAGGACAAGCTCTTTGTGCTATCGTCGACAACGCGTTCATGATGGCCCGTTGCCTCAACAATCAGTTCGTTGCCAGCGCTACGGACGCGAATGTCGCTCAGCGCGCCGAACCGGATTATAGATGGCAGATGGGCCATATAGGCCGCAATGGCGTCCCGTCCGATCAGCTTACGCGGGGCGCCCTCGGGCGCGAACGGAAATTCATGGCATGCGTCGGCTGCGTAGATCGCCATCCAGCCCGCGATATCACCTGCGCGAAGTGCGTCCAGTGCATTTTCGAGCCAGTCTGGCAGTTCGGATGTTGGTGACATGGTGCTTCCTTGATATGATTTCCGGACCATGAGTCCAGATTTACATTATATATCGGACCTCAAGTCCGAAAATCAAGTAGTTCGTCGCGGACGGCCGCCAACCGCCACGATCCGCATGCTTGAGGCCGCCGATATCCTCTTTGCACAGGCTGATGGGCCTGAACGTGTGACCATGGATGCCATTGCGGCGGCATGCAGTGTCGGGAAGGGAACACTGTTCCGCGCGTTCGGTAGTCGCGCGGGATTGCTCGACGCTCTCTGGGCCACAAAGATCGAAGCTCTACGGGCAAGCGTGGAGAGTGGTGCGGCTCCTTTCCGGCAAGATACCTTACCGCAACAGCGTCTTGCAGCGTTTCTTGACCTGATCTTGACGTTCAAGCTCGACAACCGCCACCTGATCCGAGCGCTCGAATTCGGTCCGGGCATTCTGCAATCGCCGCATTATCGCTGGATGCTTGGGGTGACCGCGAGGTTCATCGAGGAAGGGACGGGCTCGCCCCCGGAGGGTGCGGCCCTTTATAACGCCCACGCTCTTCTGGCAGCCCTGCATATCGACCTAATTGAGGACATGCTCGCAAACGGACTGTCGCTGGACACGATCAGGGACGCCCAGACCAAGCGCGCCTACATGGCAATGGGCATTACAGAATCTGACTACAAAACACTTGTACGCACTTGATCGATCATGTCTGCTTTGTGGAGCGCAGAGCGATCGTCTCAACGTCCGAAAGGAGGCGTAAGCAGTCGTCAATAGTGTGCATTTCGTACACTTACGGCAATTTGAAGGGAGGAAGAAAATAAGGTTCGGAGTGCCTCTAGTGGTGGTCCATCTGTCGCAAGGCGCGTTGAATCCAATCCTCGGCCGACCCCAGAACGGGGGAGCACTGCTATCACGTCATAACAAGCCGCGAGATCGTCCGGTGTGGTTGCGTGTCTGAAAGCGATGCCCGTTGGGGTGTCCGGGCCGTTCTGTTGCATTTGCATGCTGCACTGCTGTTGATGTTTTGCCCCGCTACATCGCTGCATTGGCTCAAAGGGACAGGACCGAAAAGATCTCATATGATTGTACCCTCGGGTCTGGTCCAATGACTCTACGCGTTTTGGGTACTTGCGCGCAGCCTTAAGATCGCGGACGTTAGGGCCGTGACAACGAAGGTTCAGGCGATAAGGAAAAGTCAGGCGATGACTGCAAGGATTGATTACGAAACGGCCGCTCCCGCAGGCATCAAGGCGCTCGGTGGGGTGTATAGCTATGTTGCACAGTCCGGGCTCGATCCGGTTCTGGTCGAGCTGGTGTATCTGCGGGTCTCGCAGATTAATGGCTGCGCGTATTGCCTTGAAACCCACACCCGCGCCTTACTGAAGCGTGAAATCGTGCCCGAGAAGCTGGCGGTGCTGCAGGTCTGGCGCGAGGCGGGGAAAGCCTTTAGCGCGCGCGAACGCGCGGCCCTCTCATGGGCAGAAACGGTCACGCAGGTAGCGCAGACCGCCATTCCCGATGAAGCATTCGAGGATGTGTCCTCACAATTCGAAGAAAAAGAAGTCGTCGATCTGACGATCGCGATTGGGTTGATGAATACCTTCAACCGCGTCGCTATCGCGTTTCGACGACCGCCAACTGTGGCAGAAGCGTAAATCTCGAGCGCGAGAACTTCTGCAGACCCATTAACAGGCTCTCAGCTGCATAAGCTCTATCGTGATATGATCGGGGCCTGAAACGTAATCTGCCCCGATTTCGTTTCCCGAAATGCGCTGCTCGACATGGAATAATGCGACACGTGCGGCCGACTCGAAGACGGGTTTCGGGAAGACACGCCTTCAGCCATAGCGGACAAGATGAAGGCGTAAGCCGACATGCGGCTAGTCCTTTCTGTTAGGGATAGCATAATTTCCATATATCTGTCGTAAAACAGATGTTTCCCGACAAGGAAAACAGCCGTCCGACCAATTACCGGCCCCCCATGTGTCAATGTTCACG
>NZ_WIPH01000036.1 GCF_009547075.1 Gluconobacter aidae | reverse complement strand
ATTCTGGATTGGATCTTTTGTCAACGTGGCCTAAACCTCTAGGGGGAAAAAGTCATCTATGGCCTGAGTTATTACAGCCACAGAACCAAGCGGACTCACGTCGAACGAAATATCAACGCCTGCGTTCCGCCGAAGAAGAACTGTAAATTAAGACCACGCTACAATTAATATCTGCATTAAGAAAGCATTCGTATCTGCGGGGAAAATCGCCGCATGTTTCATCTTCTATCTCACATAATGTGTCTTAATCATGAATGCATCACTGGTTTGAATATACCTACTGAGAAATTTTTTAGAAACATATTGTGTCTCTGGCTTTTGTGTGTCTAACATATTTTTCCTCAAATGGAGAACATCTATGCGTACTATCAGCGAAGTGGAAATGGGATTCGTTCAAGGTGGCGCTATGAATGGAAATGTTATAACCATTGATGGTGTAAGTTCTGCTAACATAGGACCCTCCCCAAAAAATGTTCTTATTACAGCAGCAATGCTGTCAGGATTAAACGAGGCTCGCATTCAAGATCATCACCCCAATCTTACACTCAATCAGTATTTGGGTCTTGATGATGGTTCAGGTGCTTTGACGCAACGTGGATGCCCATTAGGAGGAGTAAAAACCACTATTGGGTCAGATTCTTTCTTGAGTGAATAGTTGTAAGCAATCTCGTATTTGTTTGAGTTTTTGTTCATCGAGTTTGTTTCAACTTAGTTACTAAATGTCGCATTTAGACCCATGGTATAATGGCATGGTGTTTTCCTCTGTTGCAGTCAGGCCGTGCTTTCCATGGGTCGAGGAGTGGCACTCCGGAGTGCCGGAAATCATCGGTGTTCCGTGTCACGACCGTCATGCCATGTATCAGGCCGGTCGCGGCGATGAGGGTGTCGCGCTCCGGGCCCGGATCCGGAACATGCAGGTGAGCGCAGCGGCGGGCGACCGCCAGATCGACGGAAAGCACCCGCTTCGAAAACTCGGGTAGAACGTAGTTCTCCAGCCAGTTCCGCAGGACGCTTCCCTGGGCGGGATCCCTGCGCTCGATCCGCATGACGCCGACATCCAGCTCCATGACCGTGATGGCAGACAGGAACAGGGTCTCGGCCTCCACCTGCTCTGCCCATCTGGCGACATTGGGGTCGGCCCTGCCCGCCCGCACCTTTCGCAGTTCGGAAACAACATTCGTGTCCAGCAGGAACATCAGCCCAAGTCCGCGGGACGCAGGCCTAGGGTCATGGGCGTCGGATCGAACTCGATGTCTTCCGCACCAGGCAGGGCGAGTGCATCCGCGATCTTTCGCGGTCTGTGGGTCAGCCGGCGATAGTCGTCGATGCTCAGCAGAACATGCGCCGGCTTGCCGCGGTCGGTGATGAAGACAGGCCCCTCAACGGCAGCCTTTTTCGCCCGGGACGTGTCCTGGTTGAACTCACGACTGGAAAACGTGGTGACAGTCATCTCGGGAGGCTCCTGTTTCTTATGTAGCGACATTACTACAACGAAGCCGGCAGCGCCATGGAAATCGGGCTCTTCCGGTCTGCACTCACAAACGGGCCAGCTAGTGTCCTCTTCACAGGGCAGGTGCCCGGCCTGGAGCTGACATTCTGAACGGAGAAAGCCGATGAACACGATGGAGCATGGTGGTGCAATGGCAGTCGAGCGCGTGAAACGCCTCATGGCGGAGGCGCGCAGCCGCACGGCCTCTTCGAAAAGTCTGCGGCCGGAGGACAGTTCTGCTGACGCGACTGAGGGAAACGCGAGGGTGGCCCCGAAGCGGGAGAATGATCCGGGGTCGTCCCATCAGCATTGACGGGATATATCCCGAGCGCATCGACATTTCTTTCTTCCACGGCGGCCATGCTCGGCCGTCCCTTTTGTGGTGATTGCCTTGACGACACTCATTCCTCTTTGCGTTCCGTTTGAGCGCCGTAAGGAAGCAGCCCGGGGCGGTGCCACGTTCAACGGGGAGCAGAAGTGCTGGATGGCGCAGCAGGACAAGCTCGACGCTCTCCTGTCGTTCGTCCCTTACCGGTATCGGCCGGACCGCAAGCCTCCCTATATCCGACCATGGATGGTGCCGCAGGCTCTGTGGGGCTTTAATCTGCGCGCCTTCCTGGCGCCCGAAGACTGGAACCGCATCCGGAAGGATGCCTATGCCCGCTCCGGGTCCCGTTGCCGGGTGTGCGGAGGACGGGGTCCCCAATGGCCGGTCGAAGCTGACGAGGGGTGGGCGTATGACGACGAGCGGCGGATCCAGACCCTCAAAGGGGTGATTTCCCTCTGCCCTGACTGCCATGGCGTGCGTCACTGGGGAAAGACCATGACCGAGGGCAGGCAGGATGCTGCTTTGGCCTGGATGGCAGAGGTGAATGGCTGGAGCCACTCCGAAGCGGCGCAGTGCGGAGACCAGGCCATGAAGCAGTGGCATACGCGCAGCCGTCATACCGACTGGCAGTGCGACATCTCCTGGGCAATCAGAACCTACAATGTTGTGCCGATCAAGGACGGCGAAACGCTGGCCCGCGAGCTGAACCGGAAATTCGTGCGGCAGGCGCAGACGCGCGTTGGCGTCAGGGCCGGGCATGTTACGCACATTGAACATCTGATCGGTGAGCGATAGGAAGCAGCCCCCTTCCCCCGGCCGGCTGAAGGCTACCGTCGCATTCCAGACGGCTGCCTGATCTGACCCGTTACAGGCCCAGAGGCGGGACCCCGGCCCGATACAGACCTTCGAACAGATCCCCGAGCGCCAGGCGCCGTCGCAAGGTCAGGCGTCGTTGAGCCAGATGATACATCCGGTCGTGCAGCAGATGGCAGCGCTGACACAGCGCACGCAGATTGCGCAGCCGGTTGCTGGTGGGATCATGATTCAGATGCGCCGCTGCCAGAACCACCTTCGTCTGTCGCATTTGCAGATGTTCGATCAGATCCGGAGGCGAGATCCGCCTGCCCCGGCCATTGAACCAGTGCCCCGTCTCCGGATGCTTCCACCGGCCACCCGGTAGCACCTGAAGGCGATGTCCATGCGGCCGGCCGCAGCGCTGACAGACACCCCCTGCCCGCTCGAACCGCACCTGTCGGCTCAGCTCGGGCCAGTTGGGAGGGTAAAGCGCTTTCAGTTCCGGTCGGATCGGCATTCAGTCTTCGTTAACACATTTCCGGTCTGCATTGGACAGGGTTTGTTCTCCTCTCTGCCCTGCCCCGGCTTCATGCTATCAGAAGCCAGGTTCTGGTTTCGCGGAGGCGTTCATGCTCAGCCATCTTCACATCGCAGGCTCGGCAAAGGCTGCCCGTGAGGCCGTCCTGGACCGGCTGGACCAGAAGACTCGGCAGCAGCTTCCTGCCGGCGATCTGACAGAAGCGGTGGCGCTTCTCTCGACCGGTCGCTTCTCCCCCCGTCTCTCTCTGGTCATTCGGGGCATCGAATACCGCGACAACGAATTTGCCGAAGACACGGTCCTGTCGACAGATGTCGAGACGGCTGAAGAGGCATTGGCCATCGCCAGTGCCCATCTGACGGCCCTGCCCTCCGGGCACGAACTGGCGATTGCTCTGGATCTCGAACCAGAACCGGTATTCGTCGCCTGGCTCAGGCCGAAGGCCGCCAGACGGCGCAAAGCGGGATCGCAGGCGGCAACGCTGGCGCCGCTGGCCTCTCCTCTGGGTCAGCAGTCTGGCGCCGTCCTGCAGTGGTTCGATGCCCTGACCGACGAGGCTCTGCCCGACTATGACGGAACGCTGGTCACGGCGGAGCGCGCCTCGAAGACCTATTCCCGGGCGGCGAAGGCAGTGAACACACGCCGGACTTATCGCTCGGCCGTGCGCTCCTGGTGCGCATGGGCGGCAGGACATGGGCTCCCTGCTCTGCCCGCCCGCAGCGAGGATGTTGCCGCCTATCTGGCTGATCTTGCGCTGCAGAAGAAGCGGCCCGCGACGGTGGATCTGCACCGTGCCGCACTGCGGTATCTGCACCATATCGCTCAGGTTCCCGTCCCGACCTCCCATGCTCTGGTGTCCGAAACGGTTGCGGGTATCCGCAGGACGTCAACGGAAAGCGCGTCCCGTCAGGTCAAGGGGCTGACTTGGGATCTGTTGAGCGAGGTCATCGAGCAGATCGATACGGATGAACTGGTGGGCGTTCGGGACAAGGCCATTCTTCTGCTCGGCTTTGCCGGCGCCCTCCGACGGTCCGAAGTGGCGGCGCTGTGCCTAGAAAGCGTGGCGCTCGATGATGACGGAATGCGGATCCGGCTGGACCGCTCAAAGGGCGATCGCACCGGTCAGGGTGTCGAGGTGGCGATCCCGAGGGGGATTACCGGTCTCTGCCCGGTCCGGGCTTACGAGGCCTGGCTACGCGCGGCCAGACTGAAAGAGGCCAAGGGACCGGTTTTTCGACGCGTGTGGCTTCCGCCTGCCGCCGAGGCCGGTCAGCCCCCTGCACTGCCCTCCATGGGGTCAGAGGCGCTGTCTGACAGGTCTGTGGCTCGCATCATTCAGAAGCGCTGCCTGGATGCGGGAGTGACAGGCGATTTCAGCGGGCACAGCCTACGACGCGGAGCGATCACCACAGGAGCTCGTGACGGCACGGATCTGGTCTCGCTCAAGCGTTTCTCGCGCCACCAAACCTTCGGCGTCGTGGAGAAATATATCGAGGTCGAGGACGCCATGACCAAGCATCCAGGGCGCAGCCGGTTTTGACGTCATGCTAGCTGAAGGCGACTATCTGTTTCACACCGTCAGATGTGTTCACTGCCTACCATCGAATCGTGCGCCGCTGTCGATGTGTTCGTTCCCGACCATGAAAAACCGCCACAAGTTGTGTTTAATGCTTTCCGCAGGCGGCAGGGTTTTCCCTGTGTTCGTTGCCTACCGGCACGGTTTTTTTCAGACGGTTCGCGTTAAAAGCCAAGATCGGTGAAGTGTTTTCTGCCTACGGCGCTAATTTGGAGAAAAAAAACAAGACGTTTTTTCAGTGGGTTACGGAGTTATCAACGTGTTCTCTGCCGACGAAACAATATAATAACAATATAATTTTTTATTGTTAAGTCGGCAAGAAACACAACCACGCCACGTGACGCAGGTAGGCACCGAACACATCTAGGAGGGAAAGCAACGAACACATCGACAAGGCCCTGATGATGTGTGTTTCTGAGCTTATTGAGGATCTGCTGGAAATCGCATTATGCACTCTAACGCTAAGTCACAGCACGATCTGTTCAGATCAATCCACGAACTGGTGGAAGTACATGGCCCTCAAGACGCTATCAAAATCGCTCAGAGCCATTCGCTAGAAAAAGATAGCGAAGCATCAGCTCTGACTGACCCGATACTT
Source organism: Gluconobacter aidae (assembly GCF_009547075.1). Classification (GTDB taxonomy): domain Bacteria; phylum Pseudomonadota; class Alphaproteobacteria; order Acetobacterales; family Acetobacteraceae; genus Gluconobacter; species Gluconobacter aidae. The sequence goes on along the minus strand of NZ_WIPH01000036.1, from coordinate 16,992 downwards.
GACGTCGTTGCAGGCAGATCCGGGCGTAAGATTGTAGACGCTGCCGCCTCATCTTTGGTTCGCGAAATCGAGGGTGGCAGTTCAATAGGTTATAGTTATAGCGCATGGTGTCTTGCCGGTCTTCCCCACCGAGAACGAAAACCAGGCGAAGACTGGCTAATAAAAACGGACTTTGCTCAGTTGCTAGTTCGACCAGGTGTTCGACTGCGAGATGACGATTCAACTGAAAAACTGTCAGTTCCGTGCGGGACAATCGCTAGGTTGCTCTTGATCGACTGGCAGTCCGAGGCTCTTGAAACGGGGTCACGGGAAATCTCGCTAGCAAAATCTCCTGCGTCTTTACTCAAAAGGATGGGGCTTAGTCGCGGAGGTCCTATTAGCAAAAAACTGGTCGAGCAAATCGAAAGGCTGGCGACCTGCACCGTTGACTTTAAATTTGGAAACGACCGCGAAGGCGTTGTCGTCAATGAACGTCTCGTTGAGTCTTTTCGTTACGTTGGGAAGGTAGACCCCAGAACGAAAAGAAACACTCGCATGATTGAAACAGTCGTGTTGTCGGAGGCCTTCTATCGGGAGCTGCGAAGGCATCCCATTCTTATCGACCGCGCGGCCATTCGTGACATACAGAACTCGCCAAGAGCTATCGATGCGTATCTGTGGTTAGCTTTCCGATTACATGCCCTGCAAGGGGATACCCCTGTAGGCTGGGGTTCGCTGTGGAAGCAGTTCGGAACCGAATTTAAAACTCTCAAATCATTTAAGGCTGAGTTCAAGGAACCTTTGGGGCTTGCCCTCGCCGCTTATCGTTCTGCAAAGGTCGCTGTAACCGAGCGAGGGCTCGTATTATCGCCCTCCCCGCCTCCCGTTTCCTCCTAGTTCTTGGCTTTATCCTTTTCGGTTGTCTGTGCTTTAAACCGCTCATAAAGATCAGGAACTGCAGTCATAACAAAGCTTGCAAACTCTGACGCATCAGCCGATTTGAATACAAGATTTGTGGCCCGCTTTTTTGCCTCCAGATCGATCGTGAGGACTTTGTCGGTCGACACCCAACTCGCCGTTGGAGCAGCTTTAGTCACCGGCTTAATGCTCTGCTTTTCTAACTGGCGCGCTTGCCTTGCTCGATCCTGAACCTGATCAAGTAGCTCGGCGAATTTATCTACATCCTCCGTTTTGCCGGAAGCCCCGATAAACGTTTCCCACGATGTCTGATTTGGCGACGCCTTGAGACTTTCGGCCAGCTCTTGCCAGCGTGGGCGGCCAATAGTCGGACAAGGTCCAAGCCACTCAATTAAGATATGCGGAATAGCTTCAGACACCGAGAGCATACGCGATAGCGTTGTTTTGTCGGTGCTGAGGGCAGTCATAATTGTAGAGCGTTCATATCCTCGTTTAAGGAGGCTGTGGGCAAATGTCGCTCTCTCAATGAAGGAGAGATCTGCCCTCGCGCTATTTTCCTGCCCCTGAGCGATAATGAGGTCGTGGTCCGATAGCTCCTTCACTGCGGCTTTGACACTCAAGCCCAACTCACGGCAAGCGCGTAGACGACGGTGGCCATAAGCGGTTTGATAATGACCCGCTTTAGTGGGGTGCGGGCGGACCAGAATTGGAGAGAGCTGTCCTGTGCTCTTAATCGCGTCTCGTAGCTGAAGGTATGCCTCCTCATTGCCAGGCATACGATCTGAGACAAAGGACGTCTCGACGAGGTCTGGCGAGAGTTCGATGATGGTTGCTCCTGTCTTTAGGAGAATTTCTAGCTCAGCGGCTTCGTCTGCCTTTTGGCGAAGAGACCCAAGGCTCTTTGCTACCGACCCAAGTGCTCCGCTACTGCGGTAGGACCCTGATAGCGATGTCGGTGAGGGCGCTTGCGTTTTGCTCGGAGCCGACGATTGCGCGGAGACCAGACTACCCAGATTATGCTTTCTTGCCATTGTTCTCGTTTCCTATTTGCGTTTTCGTGCAGAAGTTCTGCGAAATCTGAATTGGCGCGCACTTTGGTTGACAGCTGCCAACTTTTGACGCGACCAGCCATTAGTTGACAGCTGTCAACTTCGGCGCCCCCCTGCCTGGAGGTCAGCTTTTGCGACCCCACGCCCTAAAAATCAGGTCCCTAATCTCGCCGTTAACTGCGTTTACAGATTCGAGCGCACGATCGTAGGTTGAGCCGGTAAATTGCTTACGCTCGATCTCGAACAGCGTCTGCTTGGTGATTGCTGCGTCAGAGACAGCGGTGCTTTTCAACATCGGATTGGTGAGAACGTGATCCCCAAACACCGTCCGCATGAATCCCGACATCTGCGTTTGGGGGCCGTCAGAAGGTTCGTAACGCGTAAGAAGATACCGGACCCAGTCATAAGACACGTTTGCACCGGCGTCGCGCAGATGTGTCATTACGTCGCCCATCATGAGCAGAAACTGACACATCGACATTACGTCTAGCATTTGGGGGTGCACAGTTACGAGAAGCCCTGTCGCCGCGCACACAGCAGACATGGTGAGATAGCCAAGCTGAGGCGGGCAATCGATGACTATTACGTCGTAGTTCTCCTCGACGTCCTGGAGGGCTTCGTCGACACGTGAGAAAAAGATTGCGCCAGCTTGGTCAGAAGACGCCAACAGTCGAGGCGTCTCATATTCGAACTCCATGAGCTCAATGTTTCCTGGTACGATATCTAATCCCGGAAAGTTCGTATTGCGTACGAGATCCGACAGTGGACGCCGCTCGTCATCATAGCGAATGGCTCCATATAATGTTTCATTCGCATGGACATCGAACTCTGGCTGAAAGCCATGTAGCGCCGAAAGGCTAGCCTGAGGGTCAAGGTCAATCGCCAAAACTCTCAAGCCGTCCAACGCGAGACCCTGTGCTAAGTGAGCTGCGGATGTGGTCTTTCCACTTCCACCTTTGAAGTTAACAACCGAGATAACCTGCAGGCCCTCGCTTCCGCTACGGCAAGGAACATATCGCTTCTGGCTGCGTGAGTTCTGATCGAGATAACGACGCAAGTCGGATATCTGCTCGGCTGTGTAGTGACGCCGGCCACCGTTGCCGATGGCAGGAAGCGGGCCCTTCCCCTCAAGTGCTAAATTCCGCAAATATCCAGGCGCCAAGCCCAACAGTTTGGCGACTTCTCCGATTTGGAACGACCGAAGTGTCTTTGAGGCATTGGGGGGAAAGAGTTCAAGCCGATGCGCCTGCAGACGCTCAGAGAGAGCTCGTGCTTGCTGCGAGAGTAATTCGTCTACGCCGCTGGCCAGGTTTGGATTGATATTAGCTGGAGAGGACATGCACGTCGGCTTTCTTTTGGGTGCGAAATGTTGCGCCAGATGCGGTATGACGCGCAGAGAGGTGATATGACCGCATTTAACGAGACCAGTTGACAGCTGTCAACTAAAGAGATGTGAAATTGCTGAATAGAAAAAAGGGGATCGAAAGAGAGAACCGCTGCCTGTCAGCCGCCCGCACTGCAACAGGTGGGTCGGCGTCAGTCCTTCCCATGCTCGCCGGCTGCGCCGCCTGCGCGTGGGTGCGGGTGACGCCGATCCTGCCGCTGCGCGGCACTGTTGCAGCGCGGGCGACCAACAGGCCGTCGCAAGGATGTTTGAAGAACCAGAGATGGATCGAGCATCATGCGACGCTACCAGTTTCCCTATGTCCCAACCCCCCGTGGCCGGCCTCCGATGCGCTGGACCGACACGCAGGAGCCCACAACCTGCCGCCGCTGCAACACGCACTGGGAAGACGGTGATCCGGCACTGACGATTGCCTGCACGGGCTGCGGCGCTCCTGCGGATGAGCCGTGCCGCCGCAGCTCCGGTGGCAATGAGCGTGTGTGCGCCTGTCGCGACGAAGCCGCCGTCCAAATGGGACTGCTGACACGTTGTGAGGGACTGACCTGGGATGGTCGCCATGAAAAGCCGCTGCTGCTGCGGGAACGCCCGATCGCCCACGCTCTGATGTGCCGCTCGGTTCGGACAGGCGCGCCTGTCAGTCGGTGGACCTCATGAGCCCGGATCTCGCGTCCTATGAGCGCATCATTGTCGCCGTGTCGGGAGGCAAGGACGGCACGGCCTGTCTGCTCGCCCTGCTGGAATCCGGTGCTCCGGCCGAACGTATCGAGCTCTGGCATCACGAGGTGGATGGGGCAGGGCGGCCCTTCATGGACTGGCCCTCCACAGGCCCGTATGTCGCAGCCCTGGCGCGGGATTTCAGCCTGCCGCTCTACCGCTCCTGGCGCGAGGGTGGCTTCGAGCGCGAAATGCTGCGGGACAATGCGCCCATAGCTCCGGTTGTCTTCGAAACGCCTGACGGGACCATCAGAGCAGGAGGGCAGGGGCCAATGGGAACGCGTATGCGCTTTCCCCAGGTCTCGGCCAGTTTATCTGTGCGCTGGTGTTCGGCAAGCCTCAAAGTCGACGTAGCCGATCGTGCCGTTCGCGGACAGGACCGGTTCCTCAACCGCCGTACCCTGGTCGTGACAGGCGAGCGTGCTGAAGAGAGTCCCGCACGGGCTCGATATGCGGCCTTTGAGCCTCACCGCACCGACACGAGAAACGGGACGCGGCGTCGTCGGCATGTCGACCACTGGAGGCCCGTGCATGCCTGGGTTGAGGCTGAAGTCTGGGCTATCTTAAGACGCTGGCGCGTGATGCCAGCCTATCCCTATCAGGCCGGATTTTCGCGCCTGTCCTGCGCGTTTTGTATCTTCGGCAATGCAGACCAGTTCGCTACCCTGAAATGGATGGATGCGAACAGGTTTGCGAAACTGGTCAGATATGAAAAGAACTTCGGCTGCACGATTAAGCGGGCCAGAGGGCTTGACGAGCTGTCTTCCGAGGGGAGGGCCTATCAGGCGGCCCGGTCCTGCCCCGATCTGGTCGCTGCTTTTCTGTCAGACGGTGCGTTGAGGACCGTTCTAACCGAGGACTGGACCCTCCCGGCCGGAACCTTCGGCTCCGGAGAAGGGCCAGTGTAGTGTCAGGCGCGAGCCGGACGGCCGCGACGTTTCTCGGGAAGCTTCTTTACCGGAGGAAGGGTTTCTTCCTCAGGGGAGGGCTCCTGCGGCGCAGAGGCGCGGGTGGTGGAGCCCAACCCGATCTCGCGTGCCAGGGATGAACGCTTCTCGGAATAGTTCGGGGCGACCATTGGATACGTGCTCGGCAGGCCCCACCGGGTCCGATACTCATCTGGCGTCATGTTGTAGGCCGTCTTGAGATGGCGGCGGAGCATCTTCAGCTTTTTCCCGTCTTCCAGGCAGATGATGTAGTCCGGAAACACGGAGCGCTTCGGGTTCACGGCGGGGGTCGGGGCTTCTTCCGCGACAGGCTCGGCCGTGGCTGGGGTGGCGAGGGCGTCGTGCACGCTCCGGATCAACGCAGGTAGCTGGTCGGCGGAGAGTTCGTTCTGCGATAGATAGGCGGCCACGATGTCGGCCGTAAGCGGCATGAGATCAGCATGAGGGCGTGTCGGGGTTTCGGTCAGGTCAGTCATAAATGTCCCTCAAGGTTCTGGAAGTGCCCTATACATGGGGTGCACAGGTCATGACTTCAAGTCGATATGTCTATTACTGGACCCGACGCTAACAGTTCCCTGATCCGTTCTGAAAACGAAATTGTGTTGGCTTGACCGTTCCAGCGCAGGTCACAACAGACGAAGGCGAGAACGGAAAAAGAGAAAAAAGAAGCGAGAGGGGAGGCACCACGGGATCGTTCTGTGCCGCAAGGGGTGGGTCCGTCCGTGTCCTCGCTGGCGCTGCGGGCCGGGCGGTCCCGACGCTGACGCGTCGCCCTTGCGGCACAGAACGACGCCGCGCTCGCCGGAAAGGGTCAGAAAGGAGACAGCAGACGATGCCCGTCATGGCCCTCACACGCCCAACCCCCACACAGAATTTCAGCCTGGTTCAGGCCCACCGCGAGGGCTGGACCATTCTCGAAGGCTGCGGCCCGGAGCACGCTGACACACAGCTGCGCGGCGTGACCTGCTCGGACCAGAATGCCTGGTGGCAGGTCGCGCGCCAGGCCCGTCAGGGATCGCCCTATCACCGTGAGGCCCTGTCGCGTCTGTCTCACAGTGAGCGCGAACAGATCTCCCTGCGCTTCGGTCCGCTGTGACCTGACCCGGAAGGCCTGAGCGCCTTTCGCCCAAACCCATCCTGTTTGTTTTCCGGCCCCCCGGTCTGCCCCCGCGCAGCACCGGGCGCTGCCGCTTGTCCGGAGTTTCTCCCATGAGCAAGACCCAGCTCAGCTTTTTCGACACCTCCGCCCTGGGTGGCGGCAGCAACACCCTGTTCTGGGGCGACCTGCCCGGGGATCGTGCGCTCGACGAGGCCGCCTCCCTCGCGAAAGAAGCCGCTGCCGCCCCGGTCGTGGCGCCTAAGATCGACTTTCGCCTGTGTGGCACGCGCGACCTGTCCCAAGGCTGGAAAGCGCGGGCGCGGGATAACCTCGCCGCCATCCGTCTCGTGAGCGAACTGGAGACCGAGGGGCGCAATGCAACGCCGTCCGAGCAGGCTTTGCTGGCGAAGTTTACGGGATTTGGAGCCGGGGAGCTCGCCAACAGCCTGTTCCCCCGTCCGGGCGAAGCCTTCCGTCAGGGCTGGGAAGAGATCGGGGTGCAGCTTGAGACGCTGACGAGCCAGCAGGAGCGGGCCGGACTGGCGCGGGCCACGCAGTACGCCCATTACACGCCGGAACTGATCGTGCATGCGCTGTGGGATCTGGTGGCGCAGATGGGGTTCCGCGGCGGACGTGCGCTGGAGCCGGGCTGTGGCACGGGTCTGTTCATGGGCGCGATCCCGGAGAAACTTGCCCCGAAGACGGCCTGGACGGCGATCGAAAACGATCCTCTGACGGCGCGCATCGCCCGCAAGCTGTTTCCGAACCAGTGGGTCCGGTCAGAGGACTTCACGACGGCGAAGATTGCCGAGCAGTTCGACCTCACGATTGGCAACCCGCCGTTCAGTAACCGCACTGTGCGCGGCACGGACGAGCTGGGGCGGTTTGGCCTGTCGCTTCATGATTACTTCATCGCGCGCTCCGTTTCCCGGCTGCGCCCAGGTGCCATGGGGCTGTTCGTGACGTCACGCTGGACGATGGACAAGCGCGACCCGACTGCGCGCCGGCACCTGTTCGAAACGGCTGATCTGGTCGGTGCGGTTCGCTTGCCGGCTGGCGCGATGCGCGATGATGCCGGAACGGACGTGGTCGTGGACGTGCTGGTCCTGCGTCGTCGCGAGATCGGGGACAGCTCGGGCGGGACCGCCTGGCTTGAGGTCACTGACTTGCCGGACACAGACGAGGGTGAAGGCCCGCTCAGCATCAACCGCTATTTTGCGGAGAACGGTCAGCAGGTGCTGGGGCGGCACGGCTGGACGAGCGGACAGTTCGGGCCAGAATACACCTGCACGGCGAACCCGATGCTGGTGCTCGACGATGCCCTGCCACGCTCACTCTCCCGTCTCGCCGCGCTGGCCCGCTTCCCGATGCCACAGACGCTCGACGTCGAGGCTATACGCGCAAGCCGCCGAGTAGATGTCGGTACGGCAGGGGAGGGGGCCAGCCTCAAGGAAGGCAGCTACCTGATCGAGAAGGGGGCCCTGCACCAGATCGTTGACGGCCAGTCGGTGCCGGTGCAGGTCAAGAAAGGCGAGCAGAAGGACGGTATTTTCCAGAAACACGCGCGTATCATCGAAGGTCTGATCCCGGTCCGTGATGCCGCACGCGCGGTCCTGCGCGCCCAGGTGGAGAACCTGCCTTACAGTGCGCTCCAGGCCGAACTCAAGCGCGCCTATCAGTCCTTTGTGCGACAGTTCGGGCCGATCAACCTGACAATCACCAGCACGCGTGTTGATCCCAAAACCGGGGATGAGAGCACGACGCAGCGGCGTCCGAACCTCCAGCCCTTCTACGACGATCCGGACGTCTGGCTGGTCAGCTCGATCGAAGAGTACGACGAGGACCGACAGGTCGGCGCACAGGGGCCGCTGTTCTCCGAGCGTGTGATCCAGGCGACGCTGGAGCCGGAGGTCCACAGCGCCCATGACGCGCTTGCGGTCTGCCTGCACGAGACGGGTGTGGTGGAGATCCCGCGCATTGCCGAACTGCTGGGGCGGTCCGAGGACGAGGTTATCGCCGAACTGGGCAGTGCCATCTACCTCGATGCCGGACGCAGCCAGCCCGGACGCGACGTCTGGGTGCCAGCCGACGAGGCGCTGTCAGGAGCCGTGCGCACGAAGCTGGCAGACGCCCGCAAGGCCGCTGAGACCGATCCCCGCTTTGCCCGCACCGTGGCCGCGCTGGAAGAGGCCCAGCCCGAGGATCTACGGCCAAGTGACATTACAGCCCGTCTGGGCGCGCCGTGGATCCCGGCCGCCGACATCGAGGGCTTCATCGCCGAGGTGATCGGGGTCGAAGCCGGCGTGTGGCACACCAAAGAGGTGGCGTCCTGGACCCTGGACAAGGGACCGTTCCGGGGGAAGGCCGAGGCGACGTCCGTCTGGGGCACCGAACGCCGTCCCGCAGGCGAACTGATCGAGGATGCGCTCAATCAGGCCATTCCGCAGATCTGGGACACCTGGCGCGACGAGAACGGTGAGCACCGGCAGCTGAATGCGCAGGAGACCGAGGCCGCCAAGGAAAAGCTCGCCGCCATCAAGACAGCCTTCCAGACCTGGGTGTGGCAGGATCCAGAGCGCGCCGAGCGTCTGGTGCGGCTGTATAACGACACCTACAACAACCTCGTCCCCCGCGCCTTTGACGGCTCGCATCTGCAGTTGCCCGGGGCCAGCACCACGATCCAGCTGCGCGCCCACCAGAAGCGGGTGGTCTGGCGCATCATCGCCACGGGAAACACTTACGTGGCCCACGCGGTGGGATCGGGAAAGACCTTCTCAATGTGCGCGGCCATCATGGAGCAGCGCCGTCTTGGCCTGATCTCGAAGGCCATGGTTGTGGTGCCGGGACACTGTCTTGCACAGATGGCCCGCGAGTTCCTGATGCTCTACCCGACCGCGAAGATCCTGGTAGCGGACGAGACGAATTTCGTGAAGGCGAAGCGCCAGCGCTTTCTCGCCCGTGCGGCCACGGGTCAGTGGGACGCGATCATCATCACGCATGATGCCTTCAAGTTCATTCCGGTCGAGACCGCGTTTGAGCAGGCGATGATCGAGGCGCAGATCGCGTCTTACGAGAGCCTGCTGTGCGATGTGGACAAGGATGATCGCGTGTCGCGCAAGCGCATCGAGCGCATGAAGGAAGGGATGGAAGCCAAACTGGAGGGGCTGGCCAGCCGCAAGGACGATCTGGTGCATCTCGGCGAGATTGGCATCGACCAGATCCTCGTGGATGAAGCGCAGCAGTTCCGCAAGCTGAGTTTCGGTACGAACCAGTCCAGCCTCAAAGGGGTCGATCCGAACGGCAGTGGGCGGGCCTGGGACCTGTACGTCAAGGCCCGCTATCTCAGCCGTCTCAACCCCGGTCGCGAGCTGGTCATGGCCTCGGGCTCGCCGATTACGAACACCCTGGGCGAGATGTACAATGTGCAGCGCTTCCAGCAGATCGACGCCCTGATCGAGCGTGGCCTGCACGAGTTCGATGCGTGGGCCGCGAATTTCGGGGAGACCCGCACCGAACTCGAGCTTCAGCCGAGCGGGCTGTACAAGCCTGTGACGCGGTTTGCGGAGTTCGTGAACGTGGCCGATCTGATGGCCATGTACCGGCATTTCGCGGACGTCGTGCAGCAGGACGACCTGCGCCAGTATGTGAAGCTGCCTGAAATCGCCACGGGCAGCCGCCAGATCATCGTCGCAGACAGCGGACCCGCCTTCCGCGATTACCAGAAGGAGCTGGAAGCGCGGATCAAGGTGATCGAGGAGCGCAAGGGCAAGCCGCAGAAGGGTGAGGATATCATCCTGTCCGTGATCAACGATGCGCGTCATGCCGCGATTGATCTGCGCTTTGTCCGACCTTCGGAGGACAATGACACCAGCAACAAGCTGAACGTCATGATCGCGAGGGTCTTCGACATCTGGAAGGCGACGCGCGAAAACCGCTACACCGATCCCGATACCGGCAAGCCGTATGATCTGCCCGGGGCCGTGCAGATGATCTTCTCGGATCTGGGTACGGAAGCCGCGCTGGAGAAACGGGGCTTCTCGGCCTATCTGTGGATCCGCGACGAGCTGATGCGGATGGGTGTGCCGCGCGAGCAGATCGCCTTCATGCAGCACTACAAGAAAAGTGCCGCCAAGCAGGGATTGTTCCGGGATCTCAATTCCGGGCGCAAACGCATCCTGATCGGCTCGAGTGCGACAATGGGGACGGGCGTGAACGCACAACAGCGTCTGATTGCCCTGCACCATCTGGATGTGCCCTGGCTGGTGGCCGACATCATCCAGCGTGAGGGACGGATCGAACGCCAGGGCAACCAGAACCCGGTCATCCAGATTTACGCTTATGCCCTGAAAGGCTCGGTGGATGCCACGAACTGGCAGCTTCTGGAGCGCAAGCAGCGCTTCCTGTGTCTGGCCATGTCGGGAGACCGGTCGATCCGCCGTCTGGAGGATATCGGCGAGAGTGCGAACCAGTTTGCCATGGCGAAGGCCCTGGCCTCGGGCGACGAACGCCTGATGAAAAAGGCAGGACTGGAAGCAGAGCTGGCCCGTCTGCGTCGTCTCAAAGCCGCCCATTACGACGACCAGTTCAACGTGCGTCGCGCGATCGAGCGGGCCGAGCGTGATCAGAGGGTGGCCGAAGCCGTTATTCCGAAAATCCGGGCGGATATCGCGAAACGCCAGTCGACACGGGGGGAGGCGTTCCAGCTTGTGCGCAAGTCGGATGTGATGACCGAGCGGCAGGATGCCGGCAGGTGGCTGATGGGTCAGGCGCGCACCGCCAAACGTGCCGAGCAGAAAGGCCGGTGGAAACTCGGCGAGATCGGCGGGTTCGAGCTGGTGTGTGAGACCTGGAGCTCGACCTTCATGGGTGAGACGGAATGGGACGCGACCATCGCCATCGTGGCTGAGGACCGGATGATCGGGATCGACTTCGATCACGACACCGCGCCGCTCGGGTTCATCGCCCGCATCGAGAACACCCTGCTGCGGTTCGATAGCGAGCTTGCGGATGCACAGCGTGTAGTTGCCGAGACGGAGCGCAAGCTGCCCGGCTACCGCGCCCGTGACGGGATGCCGTTCCGCGAGGCCGCACTTCTGGAGGAGAAGGAAGAAGAAATGGCGTCTCTGGAGGCGGATCTGGCCGAGGATACAGCGCGTCGGGAGGCGGAGGCCGCCGAGGCGCTGGCCGCGATGGAGAGCCTGAGCGTCAACGACAATGGGGGAGAAGGAGAGGAAGAAGAAGCGGCAGCATAAGGAGAGGGGGAAGGGGCGGGCATGGCCCGCCCGGTGCGGCAAGGCTCAGGCCGGGCGCGCTGACGCGCGGCCTTGCCGCACCGGGCAGCCCCTGCATCCGCGGAGAGGTTGAAAGAGACATCAGAGGAAGAGAGCATGTCCTATCGTATCGTCTATGACCTCGCTGCCGTACGAATTCCCGCAGAAACCCTGCGCCCTCATGTCGCGGATAGCAGCTTTTATGCCGATCAGTATCTGCTGATGGAACTGGGTGGAGACAATAATCTCTATGAGGGACGGGGTTCTGTCCGGGTGAGAAGCTGGTCCCTGATCGGAGCAGGGCAGGACTGGCGGATCATGCGTCAGGTGGTCACGTATGCGGCGGCTTGTGAGGGGGGCGGTATGCGCTTTTCCGGGGTCAGTGACACGTTGGCAGAAACCTATATTCGTAAGTGCCGGAACGTTCTGCGGGACGCTGTGGGTGCGCAGGCGCTTCTGGATCGGGGCATGACCTGCACGGGACATTTCGCGCTTCGCAAGGGGCCGGTTTCCGCGTGGCTCCAGAAGCGTGTGGACGAGCTCTCGACGATTAAGGCTCCGGAGAGGACAGGCGAAACTCCGGTGTGGTCCTGGCTGAACCTGCTGCGCGACCCGAAGGATGCGGCCATTTTTCTGGCATACTCCGATCTGGATGATGCGCCTGTTTACAACCGGGCGACAGTCCATGGACCATGTCACGAGCGACACTCCATCATGAAAGGCCTGACCCCATTCGTGGAGCGCGCGGCATGAGCCGAAAGGACAAGGCCATCATTTCCAAGGTTCTGTGCGGTGTGAACGTGGAGATTTTCACCTATCCGAATGGTGAGGCCCTTCTGCGCACCGTGGACAGCTATCCCGTCAACGGGAATGACTGGCACGGGCCATACAAGGATGCGACCTGCGCGGAAGCCGATTTCGTGGACCGCAACGCGCCGCCCGTAATTACCCCGGAGGATCTGCAACGGGGCCGCCGGAATGGGACTATTGCGCAAACGCTTGAGGGCGTCGAGATGATGCTGACCATGGATCGCTGGACAGGAGGCAGTTGTCTGACGTCGTTCATTGTCCGGCCGGAGGCCCGGACATGAGCGAAGTTCTTCCGACGTCCGCAGGCTTCGTCTGCCGACACCTGGATCTCAGCACCGGGCATCTTCCGCTCGCAGAGCGCGATGCGTGCGAGCTTTATCTCAGCAGCGGGGGCACGGCAGGGCGAAGTTGCCTTGGTGGGCCTTATGGCTGGATGATCCATGTGCCCACTGAGGCGGAGGACGTCCCGCAGGATGTGTCTCCCGAACTGGCTGCCCTGATGGTGCGGGCGCGGGAGCAGAACTGCCATTACATCCACTTCGATCGGGACGGGTCGATCGACGAGACGCTGCCTTTTTACGACTGAACCGCCACCGCCTTGCCTGCCTCGGGAAGAAGAGAAGGGGGCAGGAAAACAAACAGAAAAGAGAGAGGGAGCCGCCACAGGTCGCGGCTCCGCGCAAGGCTCAGGCCGGGCGCGCTGACGCGCGGCCTTGCGCGAAGCCACGCCCCGTGCCCGCGCCGAGATCATCACGACAGAAAAAAGGAGACAGGCGTGTCAGACCCGACAGGACAACCCGCGGCCGAAGTGGCGCTCAGAGCAAACCTGACGCTGATCTTTGACGCGATGCTGGCGCATGGCGTGAAGGCGGTCAAAGTTGAGTACGAGGCCAAGGAAGGCTGGTGGACAACGCTTCATGTGACAGCGGACGACAGTCCGGATCTGTTCGAAGACCTGTCCCTTGAGAAGGCCGTTGCAGCGCTTGGACCTGACCAGACGATTGCCCCTCTGTTTCCGAACAGCTTTGACCTTGTGGTCTGGCACTGCGTCGAAACCGTTATCCGGCGCGTGCAGGCCGATTACGACACCGATGAAGACGGGTCTTACGGCACGGCCACGCTGACGCTGGAAACGCGACAGCTTGAGGTCGAGCATATCGAGCGTGTGGTCTCCCACCTCGCGCACAGCCTGACCGCCTGACGTCTCCCCCACGATACCTTTTCGACACCCTTACGACATCACTGGAGCCCATCATGGACGAACTGCGCCTTGTCGATCCTAACATCCTGATCGCAAATCCGAACAATCCCCGCCAGACCACGTCCGGCCAGGCGAGCATTCGCCAGCTTGCGCTGAATATCCGTGCAGTCGGGCTTGTCCATCCGCCGCGCGTGCGTGAGCTCGGTGACGGCAGCCTGATGATCATTGCGGGCCATCGACGGACGGAAGCAGCGATCTATGCGGGTCTGACGGAAATTCAGGTCCATGTGACGAAGATCGATAATGGTCTGGAGGATCTGGCGGCAGCCAGTGAGAACATGATCCGTGAGGGCATGACCGAGCCGGACCAGTGGCGTGCCGTAACCCGAATGCGCGAAGAGCTTGGCTATACGGATCAGCAGCTGTGCATGGCGCTGATGATCACGCCTGCCTATCTCCGTGGACTGACCCTGCTCGCGAAGCTGCATCCGCCAATCCTGCACGCCATCGAAATTGGCCGTGGCCCGGACCAGAAAGAGCGTCGGACTCTGGCTCTGTCGTCTCTGGAGGAGCAGGCCGCTGCCTGGGCTGAGATGTTTGCCGAGAGCGTGGAGGAAGGAGAGGATCCGGCCGGATATCGTCTCAACGCCGAGGATCCGGAGGATATCGTGAACTGGCGTGACTTCACCTGGCACCTGCGTCAGGACGAGTGGTATGCGCGGGATGCCCGGTTTGACGATGCGCTGGCGCAAAAGCATGGCGTCGTCTGGACCGAAGATCTGTTCGGGCAGGGCAGTGAGGATAATCGCTACGTCACGGATGCCACGGCGTTTCGGGCGGCGCAGGAAGACTGGATTGCCGAGCATCGCCCTGAAGGCACACTTGCGATTGAGACGGACGAGTACGGATCTCCCCTGCGCCCTCAGGGCTACAACTCCGTCGCGTACTGGATGGGCGAGCAGGAGACCGATGTTGTCGGCTACTGGCTCAATCGGAGTACCCTGAAAATCGAAGAGCGGAAGTTTCGCTACACGGGTGAAGAAACCGTTCGCTCCGAAGCGCGTGTGGTGGAGCAGACGCCACCCCCAAAGAAAGAGCGCGCGGACATCTCCGGCACGGGTCTGAAGATGATCGGCTCCGTGCGGACTCTCGCGCTGAAGAAGGCGCTGGAAGCGAAAAGTGAAGATGCCGATCCGTGGGATCTGGTGGCCGGCCTGCTGCTCGCACTGAATGCCAATAACGTCCATATTTACGGTTCATCAGGCCGGTCGCCTTATGAGAACGCGGTGAAAACCGCAATGGAAGAGCTGTTCCCGGAGGGGGAGCTGGTGCGTGATGAGGCGCTCATCCGTCGCCACGCGCTGGAAAGCCTCGGTGGTTTCATGAACTGCGAAGTGAGCATGCACTCCGGTTCGGGCATGGCAGCGGAACTGCTGGGCTGTCTGTTCGACGCGGATACCCACATGCCGAGCATGGCCGATGAGGACTTCCTGAAGACCTACAGCAAGCCCGGGATCACCAAGGCGGTTCAGGCACATGGGCTTGCGCCACTCAACACAGGCAAAGAGATGCGGGCCGCTTTGCTGAACGCCGTGGGAGACGGGCACTGGGTTCCGGAGGCCGCAGGCTTTGCGCAGGCGACTGGCGTCTGGGCGGACGAGGTTCGGAAAAACCAGTCTCGCCGTGCGACATGGGCTGCAGTTGAAAGCAGACTGGAGGACGAGGATGAAGACGACCTTGAGTGTGCTGATCCAGAGGGTCTGGAAGACGTGATGGACAACGAAGGCGGGGAAGAGGTTGGCGAGCCAGACGTCATGGAGGATGAGCCAGTAGAAAAGCCGGACCTCGTGGTGCCGCAGGAACTGGTGGCCATGCAGGCCGCCATGGGAGGGCGGCTGGAGATCCTTCGGGTCTGAGGCGGCTTGATGACAGAGCGTTTCGCGACAGACTTGCGTGGAACGCCTGATCTGGCACAACAGGAGATCGGGGCCGCCTGATGAGTCCGCGTGACGAAACGTCTGTTCAGGTTACGGTTCAGACGTCGCGGCCCCCGAAAATCGTAACCGGATGTGGGTCGGGGGTCGCTTTGCCCACAGTCGTCAGAGTGAAAGGGGAAACCATGATCTTCGTGATCGTGGTGGACCGTAAGTGGTTTACGAAGATCCTTCGTAAAACGAAGAAGACCCTTCAGGCGGTTGCCACCGCACTGAAGAGCCTCTCCGAGTAAATCACTTAAGGTAAACCGGGCCGTGAGGTGTTTTTTCCCGAAGCCCCTCACGGCTCACCTCTGAACTTGGACGAACCGGTTACGATTTTCAAGGGCGGAGTCAGCATGGCTCCGCCCTTTTTCGTGCAGTGAGACGGTGCCTGGGTTCACAGGGGAAGAGCCTGCCCGCGCGAGGGCGAGAAGCGAAGAAAAAAGAAAAAGAAGGAGGAGAGAGGGGCGGGGTGCCAGAGCCTGTCTGTCGCCGCAAGGGGTGGTGTCCTCGGCTGACGCCTGCGGGACCGCCGCTGACGCGTCGCCCTTGCCCCGCCAGTCAGGCCCTGACCCCGGAGAGGACAGTTGAAGAGACATGAAGAGAAGGAGATCAGCATGTCCGAACACCCGACTGTCACCGTAGGCACCCGCGTCAGCACCATCCTGTACAACAGAGGCCGGGGTGTCGTGTCTGCGGTCCATGGCACGCCTCGCCCAGAGACAATCAGACGCCTTGCTGGTGGCTTCATCGCGGCGGGAGGCAGTGCCAGCTTTGATATCGTCTTTGCCTGCGGAAGTATCAGCAAGAAGCTGCCCGAGAGCATTCTGCACGGCGTGCAGTGGACGATCTTCCACGACGAGCCCAAGGCTGGCCCGGAGGAAATTGCGCAGCTGCACGCTCATGCCGAAGCATGCCGTGCTGAAAAACAGGCGCGGAAAGATCAGGCTGCCGCGGCCCATGCGGCTGAAATCGAGCGTCTGCGCGCCGATCCCGAATACGCTCATCTGGAGCAGGGGTCGGACCAGAGCGGCGTGCTGGCAGGAAAGAACATCCGCCGTCTCCTGAAAGCTGCGCTGCCAAAGCACACGTTCCGTGTGCGCAAATCCTCTTACGGGTCCGTATCGGTCAACTGCGACAATCCGCTGGATGATGCCGCGCAGACGACTGTCGACAACATCCGAAAGCAGTTCAGATCGGGGTCTTATGATCCGGTGTCCGATTGTCACTCCACGAGCCGGAGCCCCTGGCAGGAAGTCTTCGGCAGCGCCGAATACGTCTTCTGATCCCACCTCGTTTCGTCACAGTTCTTCCAGGCCGCCGCGAGGCGGCCTTTGTCATATCCGGAGACCGACATGGCTTTCTTTACGCTCAGTGCGACGCCCGCTACCGCAAAACGTGAGGGCTATTTTACCAGCACCACGATGGCGCTCATGTCCCAGCTTGGTGAGCGCCGCATCGTCGAGGCGAAGTCGGTAGATGGCCTCAAGCTGCTCATTCTGAGCTTTGGCCGCGACACTGCGCTTCAGCACCCCGGCAAGTCGTTCAAGATCATGGTCACGGTCAATCGTGGCAGCCGCAAGCCGCGTGGCTTCGACGCTGCCTACGATTCAGAAGCGCTTGG
>NZ_WIPH01000035.1 GCF_009547075.1 Gluconobacter aidae | reverse complement strand
ATTAAAGTGGAACCGCTCTAGAGCTACACGTTAAATCTCTCGATAATACTTGCAATTAATCAAATTGGGTTTCGTGGACAAAGACTGACAGTCGTGTCCATGATTGATTCAACGCTGCCTTTTGGAGGCGTCGTTGGACCAGCGGATAGGGCTTTCGGTTGAGAGGGAGCGTGGCTTGCCGTCCTGCGCGAACCATCATCTGAATAAATCAGGCTGTTTCATCATTCCCCCAACCAGCGTAGAAGAAATGGAATCGCAGTATAGACATTAAAACCAAGAGAGTTTTTCGATCCCTCCACCTCTCAGGACCTGAATCTTGACAGGCATGTTCCGATTATTTTGGCTTCAATATCGTCAGCCTTTTTCCCGTTCAGATACCAGAGCACAAGCAGCGCAAGGATATAGACCCCTATTCCACTTCCAGCCAAAATGAACAGCCTCGCAAGTCCTGGCCACGTCGCGGGCAGAATACCGTATTTCATGCCTTCTATGGCGAGGCATGAAACAATTCCAGCCAGACCGGTACGCCAGTTCTGAAAAAAGATTTCGGTGTAGGGCATCTTAATCAGAGATTTGGTTGTCGCGAGGCAAACAAACATCATAATGAATGCTACGCCTATACGAGCCCAGCATGCCCCGATCGCTCCAAAGAAAATCGATACACCTGTAATAATGGGGATCTTAAGACAAAACTCAATAGTATTAAGGCGCATATAAAGATGGTTTTTCTTAAAAGTCATCACCAGAGCCCCGATTCCTTCAGCCAACCCCGCAATGATTGGAGGTATGGAAAGGAGAGCAATGTAAGTTACGGATTTTTCCCATTTAGGTCCCAAGATCGAATGAACGATTTCCTGGGAAAGAGAAGACATTTCAATAAAAATAGGAAGAATGACCATAAAAACGGCCGCGTTCGAAAGACGATAAAGATTTCTCAGACGACCCAGATTATCCCGACACGCGACGAGAGCCGAAAGAAGGGGCCGACTCAGAGGAACAGCAATGGCCTGAGACGGAATGGCAACGAGATCGCTTGCTATCGAAAAAGCGCCCAAGGTCGGTGCAGAGACAAGACGACCGAGAATGAGACGGTCGTATTGCCAGTTAACAGCGCTAAGGATTTGGGCGCCACTGCTCCAGCCGAGAAAATTTCTGAAATCATTCCATCGAGATAGCGTGAAACGTGGCTTATATTCGGAAATAACATACGAGACAGCCATGGAAACAACAGAACTGGTAATCGTTGCAGCCGCTATGGCCCAGTAGGAGCGCGTTGTAAGAGCGACCAGAACGGCGACGGTCATCGCGCAGCCCTTCCCTACCAGTTCAATGACACATTCGCGCGAAAAATCGAGCCGTTTAGCATAAAGTGCGAGGCCCGGACTCTGCATGCCACGAAATGCAGGCGCCAGACTAAGTGCCATGAGAAGCGGAAGAAGTCTAAAATTATCATAGAAAATTGAAAACGGAACGGAAACAACAAGAATAACAATACAGATTGTAAATCCACGCAAAAAGCTTAATGTAAATGCAGTATCAAGATGCTCTTTATCTATCAGGTCAAGAACAACGAGAGCCTGATACAGAGGCAATTCGAAAACAGCCTCTGCCAAATAGATTACCGACATAGCCAGAGAGACCATGCCAAAATCGGCTGGCCGCAAAAGATGTGTCAGGACAACAAGAGAAATAAAATCCAGAGCGCGGCCTGAAAGCTTGGTGCCAAGCAGAAATGCCGCGCCCCGCGCTGTTTTTGCTCCTGTGCCCGTTATGGCCCCATGTTCCGGGTCCAGAAGACTTTCTTGCTGAGAACTGTCAGTCACGAGTTCAGATCAGTCCTTCAGGGCGACCGCTACGGCTTCAAGCGGTTTCAATCCGAAACGCATCTCGGGTTCCAGAATATTGCCTTCCGCCCACTCATTCCAGGCTTTGAAGAAAATGAAATTATCACCACCAACCTGCCTGTTGCGTAACACTGCTTTGCGCACATATTCGCCCAGTAATTCAGGAGAGTATCCTTCGAAAACAACTCCTCTACGTTGCGAACGTGGAGTATTGTCCCAGCCAGTCGTGACGCAGGGGATATAATTCGGAGATGCCGGAAGGTCTTTGAAAGCCTGATTGACCACATCTTGGAATGAATAATGAATCGGTGCATTCATTGCTTTGCGCACAACATCAGGAAGACAGTCTGCCTGCGACGTACAGGCAAGACGACGTAACACACGTTTTAACACTCCTAATCGCCTGTGTTCCAGATAATCGCCAGGCCCAAAAGGCATCACCTGATCGCAACAGGTCAGAAGTTTATCGGTATCACTATTGGCCATACCGATAATATGCAGACCAGGAAATCCATGTTCGATTGCCAGATTTCGCAATGCCATAATGTAAGCTGGTGGGTCAGGAAGATCACGAACGCCATAGATTGGAAAGACAGGCCGCTTATTAAAAGTAATATAGCGAGGGTCACGGAAGGCCTGCGCGAGAAATGCAAAATGGGCTCGCATATCGGCAGCGCCATTATAGGTCTGTTCCATGAGAACCCGACCCGGAGCACCATGCCACACACCTGTCCAGGACTGGTTGGCCCAGCACAGACAGAAAGGAAAATCAGGCTTCCCCGTCTCCAGAACCTTGTTAAAAGGTTTCTCGAGGATACGCTTCCCATTTCCGAACCAGTAATGCCAGTAGCAGAACCCTTCAATTCCATGATTTTGGGCCATCTGCGCCTGCGCAGTATAGACCTGTTCGTCTAGCAGATCGTAATATCCTAGTTCTCTTGGAAGGATCGGCTGAACATGTCCTTTGAAAAGAGGTCGCGCTTTACGGACGTTAGTCCACTCCGTAAAGCCTTCGCCCCACCACATGTCGTTTTCATGGATACGATGAAATTGCGGCAAATAAAATGCGATTTTTCTTACTTCAGCGCTCAATGGGAGTCTCACTGTGATACTGTTTGGTGGGAAGGTAGAGAAGTCCGCGAAATTGGTCTACGTAGCCTAGATCTGTTCAGAGCCTCCGTCCGATCAATGATCCAACCATCCTGGGACGGAAGAACGCCAGACAAGGGACACCATACTCCCGTATTTCCGGATATGTTGTGGCTGTCATAATCGCCTTTTGCCTGTCTGTGCAATTCTTCAATCCAGACGAATCGTGATTGAAAAGCCGATCTTTCTTGACAGAACTCCCAAAACAGAACTTCGGCATGCATCTGCAAATCGGAAAGTTTCGGGCCGATTCTCGAGATTCCCGAGGATTTTCAGCATTCAGCGTTTATAAAAAAAAACGATTTAACGTCTTATTAATGAGAAAATATTTTTAAGATGTGCGAATTAAATCTGCATTGCTCCCGGATGCGGGTGCGCGGGTTGGATAATTCTGCACTCGAATTTTGAACAAAAATAATCCGGGTTTCCATGATATATAGGATACTTGTGTAATGGCTTCTACTTATTGGACTGGCGGTTCATGTGGCGATTTCTATAATGTCAAGAACTGGTCCACGGGGGCTTCACCCACGACTTATCACGATGTCGATATTACTGGAACAAGTTCAACGGCAACAGCTGAAGCCGTAGCAGGAACAGCAAGTTCGACGGCTGTCCCTAGCCTCACAATCGGTGATTACGGCACCCTCGACATCACGGCGTCTTCCTGCAAATCCAGTGAAAGCTCACCTGTTTTCTCGACGAGTTCTTTTCAGGTGTCGCAATACGGATCGATTGTAATCGATACCCATTCGGCTGTTCAGTTGGGCGACATCAACGTCATGAACGGGACGCTGACCATTGAAAATAACCGCAGCAACGTCTTCATGGGCGATGGTGAGCGACTGAACGGTACTGGCACGCTGAATCTTGTCAATTCGACATTCGGCAGCCAGACGGACGGCGTCAACATTGCCAATTCGATGCATATCACCCTGAGCGGTAACAGCTCCGTCTACACGGGCTTTCTGGCGACAGGCGTCTCTGTCTCTTTCGACTCCAAGTCGAGTGAGCAGTTTTTCCTCAACGGTCAGGACACAACCGTTGACACCAGCTTCAGCAATGTTTCCGGCAAGACGGAATTCGGAATTACCGCCAATACAGGCGAAACTCCGCTTTCGGCTTCTTACGTCAAAAATTCCAACGGCAGCTACAGCCTTGTTGTTCAGGAAAGCGACAACCATACGCTGACCTTGAGCAATGTATCCATGGCTTCAGGCTACACCCCTGGTACGCTTCAGATTACCCAGGACAAGAGCGGAAACTATCTGATTTCTGATGCCTCGGCCAACAATGGTAGCTCTGACGATCATTGTGGTCACTGGGACCATAACCGACATTGTGGCGGCGATGGACATTCTGGCTGGAATGGTCATGATGGAGGCCCGATGCACAATGACCATGATGGTAGCACTGCCTGCGGTGGTCAGACCGGGAACTGGGGCTGGGGCTTTGGTGGCGGCTGCGGCGGAAGTGATCTCGCCTCCTCCATTCAGAAGATTATTTCTGCAATGAATGGCGCTTTCTCGTCCTGTAACGGGTGGCAGGCAAACAACTGCGGTGGCGTCTTCGGCCAATCGGGCAATGCATGGGCTTGCTCCACAGTGTCGAGCCACACGGGCTCGCAGGGATGCTTCTCGTCGGCCATGCAGTCGGCCTCGCATTCGCAGCCTCCTGTGTATAACAACACGTCGCATTGGGGTTGCTGATCGCTTCAGCCCCCAAAGTAGTGTTCCAGACAGGAAAGGAGGCATCCGTATTCGGGTGCTTCCTTTTTTTTGTTTCAGATATTTTATAATGAACTAAGATTTGTCAAAGAAAGCAGCGCCGGTGTCTTATACGATTGACAGATCATTCAGGGTGACGAAATCCTTCGATAATCATATTTCGTCCCTTCAATCATTGCGCGGGATTGCTTCCCTGGTCGTATTATTGCGTCATTACGTGCTTTGCTTCCCTGTGAGCAGTTCTTTCTGGCTTACACTTGAAGGTATTTTCCTGAACTCCCATGCCGCAGTCGTTGTGTTTTTTGTTCTGAGCGGTTTTGTTCTGTCGCCTTCTTTTTTTAAAAAACCAGCAGGAATAAAAGAGATCGCGGGTTTCTATACGCGCCGTATCTTCCGGATACTGCCTCTCCTAATGGTTGTTACCACTCTCTCCCTGATTTACGTCAAGTCGCATTTCTCGGAAAGGAATGTTCCATTCCTCAATGCCTGGTTTCAGGGGTTATTAAATCATGATATGCCTTTATCCGGCTTCACGATCAGCAAATGCTTTCTTGGATTAAACAGTGCTCTCGTTCCTCAAAATTGGACGATTGCCTGTGAAATTATGGTCGCGATTGTATTGCCTCTCTTCATCAAAGCATGCAGCGGCCGGGTATGGATGGCTGTGCTTACCGCAGCCTCTTTTACAGGATTATCCTTTCTGATGATTGGCGGGAGTGGAAAGACTTTGCCAATATTTTATGCGATAGACTTTATTATTGGAATAATAACATTTAGAGTTTTGAAGTCACATAAAAAAACCTATCCTGATGTATTTTTCTATCTCGCTGTGATTGGGCTTCTTGGCGCTCGAGAAGTACTGGGTATCCTGACTCACCGAGGAGAAATCCCATTCCATGACCCTTTGTGCAGTCTGATTGAAGCTCTTTTTTCTGCGATCATTATTTACGGCCTGGCGACAAAAAATCACATGTCCAGAATTTTGTCTTGCCGTGGGCTCTCTCAGATCGGCGATATATCGTTTGGAATATATCTTTTCCATTTCCTGGTGATTGTCGTTGTTGCACGTCTGATGGCCCCCCTCCTGCTCTCAAGGCCACTATCCGTACAAATGTCAGGCATGCTGATTCCCGTCCTGATAATCTCGTTCATATCAGCATATTTCTGCTTCCATTTCATTGAAATGCCAGCCAACAGACTGGGCCGAACACTTCAGAAATACATCCAATGAGCCTCGACCGTGGATATTCATCCGTTTCAGGAAGCGGGCTGCTGCGGGAGTCATCTCCCCAATTGCCAAACAAAAAATGGAATCACAAGGCAGATCTCAAAAGCAGAGGGGTTTTTCGATCCCTCCACGTCGATGTATATTCGAGGAGATATACGCATGAGCTATTTCGCTGAAGACATGAGGCTGAAAAATAAATGAAAATTTCTGAATGGATGGTGCAGTCGGAAGTGGCGTTCGGGACAAGTGGCGCGCGTGGGCTTGTCACATCCATGACGGACGCTGTCTGCTTTGCGTATACTGTTGGCTACCTGATGTATTTGGAGACAGTCGGGGAGTTTAGTGCTGGAATGCCCGTGGCTATTGCGGGAGATCTACGCCCGAGCACTCCTCGCATTCTTCGGGCATGCGCTGCCGCCATCGTCTGGATGAAAGGCAAGCCGGTCTATTGCGGGCAGGTTCCTACACCTGCGTTGAGTTTGTATGCGTTTTCGCAGCATGTTCCATCACTTATGGTAACAGGAAGTCATATTCCCAGTGACCGGAACGGAATCAAGTTCAATCGCGCGAGGGGAGAATTTCTCAAAACTGACGAAGCCATCATGCGTGAACAGGACGTCAACCTCCCACACGGCTGGTTTGATGACCAGGGTGCGCTGACGACTGATATCACGCTCCCTCCCATCACGGATGTTCTGTCGCAATACATTGCGCGCTATGTGGAATTTTTTGGTCGTACGGCGCTCTCCGGAAAGACGCTGGGAGTGTATCAGCATTCGGCAGTAGGGCGAGACGTTCTGGTGTCTGTGATCGAGGCCCTGGGGGGGAAGGCTGTTCCTCTTGGGCGTTCGGACGTTTTTGTTTCTGTCGATACGGAGGCCGTGCGTCCGGAAGATATCGTTCTCGCGCGCGACTGGGCACAGAACGGTGAATATGACGCCATTCTGACAACAGACGGGGATTCAGACCGCCCTCTCCTCACGGACCAGTATGGACATTGGATTCGAGGAGATGTGCTTGGAATTCTCGCGGCACAGAGCCTGGATGCCGCTTCAGTGACAACACCGGTTAGTAGTAATACGGCCCTTGAGGCTTCGGGGATTGTTTCTTCCGTATGCCGTACCCGGATTGGTTCACCATATGTCGTGACAGGAATGATGGATGCCGTTAAGGCAGGTAATATTCCATCTGTCGGTTACGAAGCCAACGGTGGGTTCCTGCTGGCCAGTGATATCAGCCGTCAGGGGAAATTTCTTGCTGCCCTACCGACCCGTGACGCTGTCTTACCAATGATCTGCGTCCTGACCTCGGTTCAGGACAGACAACGCGGTGTTGCAGGGCTTCTTGAGGCACTTCCGCCGCGTTTTACACAAAGCGATCGTCTGCAGGATATTCCGGGAAAGCAGAGTGCAGCGCGTTTGGCCATATTACGTGAGGACGTTGCAGGAGTCAGCGAGGCTCTGGGTTTCGTGGCGGCCTGCGGTTCCGTTGCAAACGTCGACGAAACGGACGGTATCCGCATCACCTTCCAGAAGGGAGATATTATCCATCTTCGCCCGTCAGGAAATGCTCCGGAACTGCGGGTATATGTTGAAGCATCCACGCCACAGCGGGCCGGAGAGCTTCTGACATTGGGTATGACAGCAGTAGATCGCTGGATGAGATAACAATTCTTTTATGAGCCCCTGCTTCGGGCACGGGCTCATAATGGTCAGTTCGGGTTGAACGCTGGCAAGGCAGGTCCGTAAACAGATGCAGGACCGTTCATGACAGCGATCTTCCCGCGGACACCATAAGTATGGGCGGGAAACTGGATCGCACTATATGGGCTGTCGCTCTGGACCCAGTAATCACTACTTGCCTTCCCGTCAGACTGACTGACGATCACGAAAGACCCGGCTGTTATGAAAAGTGAACCCGCTGGCTGACCGACAAGGGCATGAAGCCGGATCGGAGGAGTGTGCGGGGGAGAAATCTCAATATGCCCGTCAAAACTCCATAGGCCCGATATTACCGCAGTCGTTGTGTTGTAATCCAGACGCGAACCGAGCCAGTCCAGTTCCATGCCGCCTTCATCATCTACACCCAGGCTATTATTGAAAATATTGACGTCTTCCAGGGCGATGCGCTCTCCTGCATCCACTGCGTTGGGGATCGTATACAAACCCGTCGTGTTATTATGGATCTGGACGTGAGAAAGGCCGAAAACGTAGGCATGATTGCCAAACGTCAATCCGCGGCGGAAACCGGAAATCGCAACATTTTCCAGTGTGATGGCGGCCGCACGGATATTATCATCGTTCCTGTTGTCGAGAACGATCCCATCCGCTTTCGGCTGGCCCGTCAGAACAATATGATCGATGCTGCTTGCGGCGGTATCGTAACTTTCAGGCTGCCCCTGACCATCTGATGAGACAAGAATTGCAGGCTCACCATCCGGCAGGCCCGAGGCATCCAGCACGCCATTGGTCAATCTCATGGTGAGTGGATTGAGATGCAACGTGTGCTGGAGCCTGTAAACTTGTCCTTTGAGATCAATTTTACAATGAGAAGGCCACGCCGGACAGGCTGCGATCATTCTGGCCGGGTCTGCTGCGCTGGCAGATGTGGATAGAAAGAGAAATGCGGCTGGAATTGCACTCGAAACGGTAAAAATCTTGAAAAATTTTCCTGTCATGAACCTGCCTTTACAGTCGCTTCGGGAAAGCTCCCGAATCATCAGGACTATTCCCCCCTTGGGGTATGCCATGCAGCCTGGCGGCCCTCTCTGGAGAAATATCCAGCCAGTCTGCCCTGAAGCGTCCTGAAATAATATGCTGCCTGATCAGATTTTCGGCGCAGCAGGCTGAGTAGCGTTCCGCCCAGGGGACGGATGAGGAATGTCAGGACCGTTCGCAGGGAAGCATGGTTTTTGCGGAGGACATATCCCATCCCCGTTCCGTAATCATAAGCGCGGGAACCATTGAGCGCAGAAGACTTGTCCATGTGACGGACCAGCAGGTTGCGATCATGATATCCATGTACCCCGGCTGACATCAGGCGCAGAGCAAGATCCGGTCCTTCGCAGGAACCAAATGGCGTACACGGACCCAGATTTTCGTCAAAACCGCCGACCTGTTCGAACAGGTCACGCGGCATGAAGAAATTGAATTCGATCAGGCCCGTCCAGATCGTATGTCGGTCAAGGATCTGGCTTTTCTCCAGCCATCGTCCCATTGCCGTTGGCGCGCCATCCAGGTTCAGTACGGCGCCCGTGATGAAACCCTGATTACCGGTCTTGCGAAAATACGCATCCACACGTTCGAGAGTGTCTGGTTCGTAAATGCAGTCATCATCGGGGAAGGCAATAATTTTTCCCACGGCTTGACGGGCGCCCAGATTACATGCGTGCCGTGGCTTGCGGACGTCAGAACGGACGTGCTTCACGGGCCATTTACGGCTGTATCGTGCAACAATTTCATCGAAGATATCCGCTCCGCTCTGATCAACGAGAATAACCTCGAAATCACGGAAAGTCTGGCGGTCGAGACCCTGCATGAAGGCTTCGACTTCGACCTGCCGATTGAGAGTAGGAACAACAAGTGAAAAACGCATGTCAGGATGCTACTTTTGAAATGGTGAGTATGGCGGCACGTTCAGGAGTGATACGGTTTCGGACCACGTCGCCAATGCCGATCAGATTTCCCCGCAGACGTCCCCTGCGATCGATGTAAGGTTCGGGTCTGAAGGATTTGAGAGCGTTGATGAGGAAATGTCTTCCCGCGCTTTTCAGTGCGTGCGACCAGGGATATGTTCCCTTCCGGGCAAGATAGATGCTATTGATAATCTGCGAATAACCAAGGCGGATACCTGACCCTTTGCCGGTCTTGTTCCCGAGATGCACGCCCCGGGCGCCATTGACCCTGACAATTCTGCCATGTGGCAGGAGAGAACGGGAAAAATCCATGTCCTCATACCAGGAATAAAGAGGCAGATTTTCATCGAAACGGGTACCCAGACGCTTTATGGCAGAACAGCGAAAAGCCATGTTGCAGCCATAAGTGTTGAAAGCGTCCTCAACCTGAAGAAGAGGCGTGGTTTCAACATTTTCGTTCAGCCGGTTGGCGTCTGCGATTTCCAGCCCGGGTCCTCTTGCACCATCTGCCAGAAGATGGCCAGTGGCTCCCAGAACGTCAGGATGACTATGAAAAGCCTCGATAATTCTTGAAATATATGCGGGGTGCGGAAAGAAATCATCATCCAGAAAGAGAATGATGTCCTCATTCTCTATACGATCTAGAATAACGTTACGCTGGACGGCAGCTCCCATATGGCCGGTAACGAATTCAACGGACATGCTGTCCCGAAGCGCCTGAGGTATAGCGGCAATATCACCCGGTCTGGCATAGCTGATGATAAGTCTGTGAGGCAGGATCGACTGCTTGGCCAACTGGTCCACGAGCTCTGCCAGGATTTCCGGACGGCCCGTGGTCGCGATGCCAACGACGACCTTGGCGTTGGCTGGCACCGAGGTCGTTTCGCTGCTTTTCGGTAGCAGAGCAATGGATTTCTTTGGATGTAACAAAGCAGTTTCAGGTCTCATGGCCTAGTCCAGACCGATGGTAACGATTTGTTCGCCATGGTGTTGCGCCAGGGATATGGTGAGGTCTCTGGCCTTTGTAGCGTGCGTCTTGTCCCGATACATTGTACAGGCATGGTCACTGTTGCGGATCGTCAGATTGTAGCGACTGTTCACAATCGTCACGAAACGACTGCCAGCGACCCACAACGCCATGTGACTGAGTGGCCCTGTCGGGGTCGGGTCAGAAACGAACAGGCGGCTCGATGCGGCATCCATAATTGCACACCATATCTGCATCTTTGCAGGTGATGGAGCAGAAGCCGTATCTTCGTCTGCAGTAAGCTCTTCCGCACTGACCGGCATAATGGTGCTGACTGCGCTCAGCACAACCAATATATGCAGGATATGGGCCCATCTCAGCATGCTGAGAATTCCTCTCGCATGATATTCAGAAGTTTTTCGGCTGCGATTGACCAGCGATATTGGTTCACCTGTTTCCGGCCCGCATGGCAAAGTGTGCTGGCAACATCAGGATTATCAAGAATTTCCAAAACCTGTAAGGTCAGATCGGTGGGTCTGCAACCGTAGCGGGCAGCCTGTCCGCAAATTTCATGCAATACTGGGATGTCGCGCGCAACAACGGGGCACCCCGCTTCCATGGCTTCGATTGGCGGAAGACCAAAACCTTCGTAAATAGAAGGAAACACAAAGCAGACTGCGTCGCTGTAGAGAGCATGAAGTTCCTCGTCCGTCACACGACCGACATAGGTGGCCTGTCGCAGATCGGGTATGTCAGCCTCAAAAACCCGTTTGTTCATCCCGCCGCTGATAACCAGCTTGATCCCACGTTCCGGTAATGTCGCAGCCAGATGCTCAAGGGCGGCGAAATCCTTGTGAGGAGCCATATTACCAACAGCCAGAACATATTTCCCTGCTTCGAGTCCATGGCGTTCAAGAACAGTCCTGTCTGCCGGGATGCGCGTAGCGTGTTCCGATCCTTCTGTAATGACGCTTATTCTGGCTGGATCAATCCGTAGATGACTGGCAATATCATTGCGAGCGAAGTTCGATACCGTGACAATGCGGGTTTTGCCTATCGTTAGTAGCCGGTGCAGTATTTTGTAGTAGACACGAAACTGCCGCGAATAGGATTTGGGTGTGGAAAAGACACCAGCATCATGGATGACGACGATCTGACGGCTGTTTCGCGCCGGCAGGATAAGAGGGCCAGTATTCCCCAGATTCACGAGCAACCCCGGCCCTGCTGCTTTTGGGAGGTCAATCTGCTCCCAGAGTTGACCTTGAAAGTAACCACAAGGTCGTACTGGAAAGCCAATATCAACCGGGGTGGACGAAAAAGAGGGACCCCGTGGTGTCAGGAGCTCGGGCTGTGGCAGGTCAGTTGGCCAGATTTCCGAAAGTGCACGTGTAATCTCTGTTGCGAAACGCTGGACTCCGCTTAGGGACTGAACAGAAAAACGCCCGTTCAGAGAGATCTGGGTTATGGAACGAGCAGCCATTATGGTGCAGAGACAAGCTTGCGATAGTAGGCATATTCACCGATCCGAACACTCTCTTCGGGATGCAGATTTTCGATATCGACGAATGTCAGAACGGCACCCAGGCAGTTCGCATGATGGGTGCGTAGGATTCTCTGTGCTTCAAGAACGGCACTCGCAGGCGTATGATGCCATTTGACGGCGAGGATCACACCTTCAGCGAAAGAAGCCAGAACACCCGCCTCGGGGAAGCTCAGAATTGGTGGCGTATCGATAACGATCTGATCGTAATCATCTCGATGCGCTTCGAGAAACTGTCCCAAGGCTTCAAAATTCATCACACCGCGTTCGCTACTCTGACTGGCCACGAAGATATCCATTCCGGGCAATGCCTCGCGGATGAAGCCGTCAGCGGTTTCATTCAGCCCGAGCGACAGCAGGACACTTGGACGATGGGCATCACAATCGATTAGAAGGGTCCGTTTGCCAAGCGCCCCCACACTACTGGCAAGTGAAATGGCAAGTGTGGTTTTACCTTCACTGCCCACCGCAGAGGTAATGACCGTAGTTTTCGTACGGATAGAAGGATTGCCGAAGGTCAGAATCGCCCGCATGGAATTGAGCATCCGGCCGTAAAGGGAATGCCTGGAACTCAGTTGCTGTCGCAGAGAACCTTCAAAGCGTGGAAGAGCGCCAAGCCCGAATAGATGGGTCTGCTGCTCCAGTTCGCTCAGAGTCCGAAGAGTGCTCCGAGAGCGGTCTCTCAGTAGGGCAGCCCCTGTCCCAAGTGCCAGGGAAAGCAGAAGTAGCAATATGCCATATTGTTTTTTGGGCGGTCCCGCAGGGCCGAGGGGTTGATCGGCAGGCGTAATGAGGCGTGCTTCCGCCTGCTGTATGGCCGTTTCGGCCGAAATCTGCCCAACGCGGGAGAGATAATCCCTGTACAGGCTCTGCGCGGCCGTCGCTTCGCCGACAAGCTGTCGCAGACGGATATCAGCGTGCTCCTCTTCTGTCGCATTGGCTTGCAGGGTGTTCGTGCGCTCTTTCAGAGCGTTGACCCGTTCCTGGGCTGTTTCAGCCTCGTAACGGAGATTTTGCAGAAGCTTTCGGCTTTCTGTGGCAATCTGATCATCAATCCGCGCCGCTTCGGCATGGGCCGCGATCAGCTCCGGATTCCGATCCAGAGCTGTGGCTGCGAGAGTCGAGATGCGTGCATTGACCCGCGCCTGCTGAAGACGAAGACTCTGGATAAGCGGTGAGGCCGTGATTGCCGTAATGGTTTCAATGTTTCCGTCAGATTCAGCCTGATTGTATATCGCCTGCTTTCGCGCCAGATCCGCTTCTGCTTCGCCAAGTTCACGATTCATCTGCGTGAGACGCACGTCATTCGTTGTCGCGGGAAGCGCAATACGCCCCTTACGGTCCGCATCATTGCCCGCGTCGTCTCCAAGCAGGTGCAGATTATGTTCCTGCCTGTAGCGGGAAACGGCCTGCTCTGCCTGGATTGCCCTCTCGCGTAACGGGGCAATCTGCTCTTCAAGAAGAACACTTGCGTTGCGCGCCGCCTGAATTTTGGCCTGCTGCTCAAAGTCGAGATATGCGTGGACATAGGCATTGGCGATAGCCGGCGCAAGGTTGGGCGTGGCGGACCGTGCGGTTATCTCGAGGATCGCCGAGCGACCGTCATTGCTTATAACCACTCTCTGCATGAGTAGGTCGGAAACCAGTTCCTCATGCTGTTCATGGGTCAGGGGGACTTCAGCTGTCTGGAGGCCGAGGCTCCTCTTGAGTTTTGACAAAATCGACGGACGCAGCGCCTGCTCGTATTCTGGCGTGTCCGCAAGATGCAGTCTTTGCGTCACCATCAGGGCAATTGCTGGACTTTTTATGATGCGAAGCTGGGTATTGAGGGCAACCAGATCCAGCGCGTGATCGGCATAGGGACTGAGTTGTGACGGCGATATCATGCCGCGAGCCCCGACTGCAACTTCGGCTACGGACTGATAATAAGGTTTGAGGCTCGCAATGGCGACACCCCCCAGAAGGAATGTGCCGCCAGCAACAGAACACAGCAGAATTCTGTGCCGTTTGAGGCTTGAAAACAACTGGCCAAAACCAGCGAACTCTTGCTCGTGGGCAGGAGTTATATCAATCGGGTGAGATGAATTTGGGTTCATGGTAGCAGAAATCTGACTCATAAATATTAATTTCCGCTTACCGAGCGCCACGTCTTAAAAAAACTGCCGGAAGGGTTTTCGCCAGAATGGCGACATCGTGCCAGAGGGTCCAGTTGCGAACATACCATCGGTCAAGCTGAACACGTTCAGCATAACCTGTATCGCTTCTGCCGCTGACTTGCCACAAACCGGTAATTCCCGGACGAATAGCCTTATAATACTCGAAATTTTCGCCATAATGATGGACTTCGGCCTGCACAATAGGACGGGGGCCCACGAGGCTCATCTCCCCTCGAATGACGTTGAGGAGTTGCGGCAGTTCATCCAGACTCGTTTTCCGAAGCACACGTCCAATACGAGTGATCCGTGGATCATGGCGCAGTTTTTGTGTTTCCCGCCATTCAGCGGCCGCCTCAGGGTCGGTTTCAAGAAGACGCTTCAAAACTTCATCTGAGTTTTTCACCATTGTACGAAATTTTAGACAATTGAATTCACGCCCGTTTTGACCGATCCGACGATGGCCATAGATTGGCTGACCGCCCTCCAGAATAATGAGCACATAGAGGATCACATAGATAGGAAAAACGAGCGCGAGCAGAAACACAGCCAACACAAAGTCAAATGTAAATTTGAAAAAACGCTGAACCGGTTCTTCCAGATTACTCCTATAAGATAGAATAATGGTGTCATGACTGAAATAAGATGATTGCGTCAGACCGTGCGTCGGCATCCCGGAGACCTGTGGAATCAGGGCGAAAGGAATGCGCTTCCGGGTCAGTCGCTCTATGAGGTCCCGAGAAAGTATATCGGTTGGATCAAGGCACAACAGGAACTGGAACCAGCGGGAAAAATTCGTTTCTTCAGACACCACAAGAAGGTTTATCGCGTCCGCCGGACTGAGGCACTTCGTGATTTCATGACTGGGAAGAGATTCACTATTCAGAATACGTCTTGCCTGA
Source organism: Gluconobacter aidae (assembly GCF_009547075.1). GTDB lineage: Bacteria > Pseudomonadota > Alphaproteobacteria > Acetobacterales > Acetobacteraceae > Gluconobacter > Gluconobacter aidae. The sequence continues at coordinate 7,364 of NZ_WIPH01000035.1, read as the reverse complement.
TCCGTTTCCGCCTTACCGCCAACCAGCACCGTGGGGATTTGCCATAAATGGATTGCGTGCAGTCCGTGGCGGCATAACTGCCGCAGAAACTCACCACAAAACGGAAAAATGACCCAGGGAAGCAAGAGTGCCATCCGGAGATCGGAAATCTGAAATGCGAAAGCCCAGAAGCCCGATGCCAGTAACGCACAGAATGATGCCGCGATCAGACGCCCGAACTCACTCCAGAACGGAAATCTGTTACGGTATTCACCGCTAACAAACATGTAAAGCAGAACACCGATGCAGATTGGCATAAGATGACCTGCTGCGCGGAAGGCATTCATGTTTGCGTCGAGGAAAAACGGAGCACCAGTGGACCAGTTATGAACAACTGACGCAATCCAGCCTCCAGATATGCCCGACAGAAATACAGCCACCATATCGCTTAAGAAAAAAACGAGAGGCACCCGACGGGAAAACTCCATAACAAACCGGGAACGAATGCTGCCAACCGCAGAAAGCATCAGCTTATCTGCGGAAGCTTCGAAAGCACCCCGATTGAAGGAGGAGGATAATTTCATCGGTTCCCCGTGAATGAGACCAATTAACGAAAGCGATAGCAGTGTTGCTCACACCTGCTTTCCAAACGATCCATAATCATAGAAATTCATGTCGTTGATGGCGATTATTGTTTACATAAAAATTAACGTAAGTCCACATCAACGTGAGTTAATAAATCGTTATAGCATCATTCATGTATATTCCTCGAATGTTTCCATCGGGAGGATTTCTGGACATCTGTTTTTCTGATAAGAAATTCCCTATGTTTTTGTGTCGGGAAAAATCTGGTCTGAGCGTATTGTGCGCTCTGGGAATTGGGGCTGCTCTCCAGTCGCCACTGTTTCTGGGTAGGGCGGCATATGCACAGGTCGTTACACAGAATCTTTCGGCTCTGGGTAGCCCCGCAGGTACTGAAACCCTGGATGCTTTCCAAGCAGATACAAATCATCGGTACGGTGCTCAGGGCCTGAGGCTGGGTCCATGGACCATCAATGGTGAAGCCTCCGAAGGATGGGGATATACCAATAACGCCGACCAGATCATGGGCGGTGTTCCCAGCGCAGTCAGTCAGACCAAGGCAAATCTGGAGGGAGCACTCATTCAGAAGCGGAGGCGCGTCAGGATTGGGGCGTCCGTTAATCAGCTTTACTATCCTGAACGCGGATTACAGGATCAGACCAACTGGTCTGCATTTTTATCGGGAGATGAAAGGCTGGGCCACGATCGGCTCGAATATCATCTGAGTCATGAGAAAATGACTCAGATGCCATTTGATCTGGGAGCATTCGCCGCGAATCGGCCTGTTCCCTATTTTGTGCAGGATCTGGCCTTGGATGATCGGATCGAAACGCACGGAAAGCTTTCGATAATTCCGAATTTTGATCTGAAACGTTTTCAGTTTGCAGATCTGGGCGGCAGCGATGTCTACCTGCAGCAGTCCTACCGCAATCGGCTCCTGTTCTCCGAAGGGGTCGGGTTACGCTATTCCATGGCTGAAGGTAGCGATCTTCTCATGATCGCCCAAGGTGTCGAGATCCGGTATTCGAGCAACCGTTTCGGCCTTCCTTCCAGAAATTCTAACGGTTTTTCTGCTCTGGCAGGATATGATTACGAAATGCCCGGCCCCTTCAGCATACGGGTGCTGGGGGGATATCAGACACGTTCTTACGCGGCTTCGGCTTATAAAACTCTTAATACATTCTATGTTGAACTGCGGGGAACATGGACGCCCACGCATCTCACACGCGTTTCCCTGACCGTATCGCGAGGGATTGCGGACAGTGCGTTCGAAAGTGTAGTCGGCTTTGTTTATACCAACGCTTCGCTCGATATCCGTCATGCCTATTCCCGCAACCTCGTACTCCATGCAGGCGCGCAGGTTCAGCAAGGTGGGGCGGGAAAGACACCAGCCATTTTTGAACACACCCCACTGTATCAGGTCATGACATCCCAGCTAAATTCTGATTTCAACATTGGCTTCGACTGGGCACTGGACCGGAATTTCTCTCTTGGAGCCTCGAATGTCTATAGAAATGCCAATGCTGTCGGGACGGGGCGATACAGTATCGATACGGCTGTGATAAGCATAAAATATCAGTTGTAATAAAATTTTCATCATGATGGAATCTTTGGGGATGCGGCTTTTGTGGAACCTGCGGGAATATATTCTTCTGTGTGTGATTGGCTGTTGTCTGGCGGCCTGTAGTCCAGGCCGGGGATTGGCACCAGTGCCAGCATACGATCCGATGCAGTATAGACTTGGCACTGATGATGAAGTGCGCCTGATGACGTATGATCAGGATCAGTTAACTTCTGATTTCCGCATCGATAGTGCAGGAAATATTGATGTGCCATTGCTGGGGACTGTACATGCCTCAGGATTGACGACGCAGGAGCTCGGGCAGAGTATTACGAAGGCACTTCGGCAGAAAGCCATTCTTCGGGACGCAAAAATTGCGGTGCAGGTTACGGCCTACCGCCTGGTCTCCGTCATCGGAGAGGTCGAGCACCCGGGCCAATATGCATACCAGCCGGGTATGACGCTGCTTTCAGCTATCGCAGCGGCAGGAGGATTCACGTATCGCTCATGGGAGCGCTATGCGTATGCGATCCGACAGGAGGATGGAAGCACGACCACCGGCCTTCTCTATCCGCAGAGTTTTGTTAAACCTGGGGATGTCATCAAGGTATATGAGCGGCATTTCTGATGTTGCGCGCGCCCTTCTCCGAAGATGAGCAAAACCGCCTGTCCGTGAGGTTGATCAGGAGAAAAGCCAGTAGCCTCCGGCAACCCATATACATGTGCCGAGAAATGCTGCCAGACCGATGCCGCTTCCGGCAACTGGTTTTGAAGTCGGCGTAGTAAAGGAAGCGCAAGTCTCTGCTGACAGAGGAACTTTAAAAACCGCAGAATGAGAAAAAATAGACATGAAATCTATCCAGGTTGCGATCATACACGAATGGCTGGAAAACTGGGCCGGCTCTGAGCTTGTCATCGAGCAATTAATTAAATGTTACCCGGACGCGAAAATTTTCTCTGTCGTGGACTTTCTTTCTCCGAAAGACCGTGCGCGCTTGGGAAACCGAGAAATTCAGACGTCGTTCATTCAAAAGCTACCTTTTGCACGCAGGTTTTTCAGGCACTATCTTGGCTTGATGCCTCTGGCGGTGGAGCAATGGGATCTTAGTGGGTTTGATATTGTTATTTCCAGTCACCATGCAGTAGCAAAAGGTATCATCACAGGACCGGATCAGCTCCATGTGTCCTACGTTCATTCCCCAATGAGGTATGCATGGGATTTCCAGAATACCTATCTTCGTCAAAGCGGACTGAGCAGAGGGTTGCGAGGCCTTTATATCCGCTGGCTTTTCCATCGTCTGCGAAACTGGGACGTGAGGGCTGCGGCAGGTGTGGACGCATTTGTGGCAAATTCAGGTTACATTGCCCGCCGGATCCGCAAGACCTGGCGACGAGAGGCCCATGTCATTCCGCCGCCTGTCAATCTAAATCGTTTTTCCGTAAATGGTACAAAGGAAGATTACTACGTCGTTGTTTCTCGTCTGGTACCCTACAAGCGAATTGATCTGGTGGTTGAGGCGTTCCATCGCATGCCCGATCGGAAGCTGATCGTCATCGGCGGCGGAACCGATGCGGATCTTGTCCGACAGAAAGCCGCCGGGGCTTCAAATATCAGCCTCAAGGGACATGTCCCAGACGGGGAATTGCAGATGATGCTAAGTCAGGCGCGGGCGTTCGTATATGCCGGGGAAGAAGATTTTGGTATTTCTCTTGTCGAGGCTCAGGCAGCAGGAACTCCCGTAATCGCTTACGGACGTGGAGGCGCCTGCGATATTGTTCAGCCTGGCAAAACAGGTCTTCTGTTTGATACCCAGAGTGTGGAAAGCATCATCGGTGCAGTGAATACATTTGAAGAACATGAAAAAGACATGACACCAGAACTCTGTCATCAGAATGCGCTCCGGTTTTCAGAAGAACTGTTCCGATCTCGTTTTATGACGTTTGTAGACCAGCAATGGAAGACATTTATGCCCTCCCGAGCGGTCAACAAGGTCTGACATGGGTTTGACTGCGATGGGGCTGATCTTCTGGCCCCTCTGCCTTATCTTCTTTTTCAGAAAAGATCCGCAGCGTCTTCTGGAGCTGACTCTTATTGGAGGAGTTTTACAGGCTTCCGCTGTTCTGGTGTTGGGAGGGCTGGGCCTACAGCCTTCCATGGCTCCGGGAATGATATTTATTGCCTTTATGGGACTTCAGCTTGCACTGGGCATCACCTTTCCTGAAGCAATGCGCCCGATAAGATTTTGTGCACCGCTGTTTTTTTCGTTTTTTTGGGCAATCCTTGGCTCCATTCTCCTGCCGCGCCTGTTTGAAGAAAAAGTTCTTGTCTGGCCTCAGAAGCTGGATGAGATTGCAACCCGCATACCACTCTCCCCTCAACGTGGTAACATGACGCAGGACGCCTACCTTGTACTTGATCTTGTCATGTTCGTCATGACGGTATTATTCCTGACGAGACGCGAAGCCGACCCGCAGCGTCTTTATCGAGCCTATCTCATAGGCGCGATGCTTGCGTGTGTAGTCGGGTTCTGGGAAATGGCGCACAGACTTATAGGAAGTATTCCATTTCCTAAAACCCTTTTTTATTCCAATCCTGGATGGGCTGTGCTTGATACGCAAATGAGCGGTCCAGTGCCGCGCATCAACTCCACGTTTACTGAACCTGCGGCCTGCGCAACATTTCTTATCGGTACACTCTATTCAACAGTTTGGTCGACATTAAGGGGGTATGGCGGATGGCTGACACGGCTCATGCTGGTCATGAGCATACTTTGTCTGCTGATGACGACTTCGACCACCGGGTATATTGCGATGTTGGTCGGGATGCTGCTGTTGGTCATCTATGCCATTATAAGTCGAAAACGGCAGTTGTTCCGGCGGTTGATGCTGTTCATCGGAGTCGGCGTCCTGTGTATGGGCTTCACGACATTCGCCCTCGCGGCATTCGCGCCTGATGTTATCAAGGGGGCGGCGGCAGTCATTCTGGAAACACAGGAAAAGAAGCAATCCGTTTCTTATGAAGAGCGCAGTCAGAAAGATACTGATTCATACCAGCTTGCCTGGGAGACTTATGGGCTCGGAACCGGGTGGGGGAGCAATCGTTCTTCCAGTCTTCTTCCAGGCTTTCTGTCCACTATTGGGGTGGTGGGCATTCTGGGACTCGTCATCTGGAACGGGCGGCTTTTTGCAACCATATTCCGTACCCTGAAGGTAGCGGCAAATGAACAGTCGGTCGATGCATGGATGATCGAGGCAACAATGACTGCACTGCTAGGACGGACAGTGGCGACGCTTATTTCCGGTCCCGTTCTGGGGACAATGGATTTCTATGTGCTGCTGGCCATATTGGTCTCATCCCTGATGAGGGCTCAGGCCAGAAAGAGAAAAACGCTGCGTGCCTGACAGTACCCTTATTCTCATCGGCTTTCTGAGTGATTTCGGGGACGAAAACATTCTGTGGCCCCTGATGGCATTGATCAGCCTGACTCTTATCCTCCAAGGACGATACAGGATATTCCTGCAGTACTCTATTCTGATACTTCTGGTCTTCGGGATAACACTGATCCTCAAGCTTTGTTTCGAGGCATGCGGGCGTTTTCCGGGACAAAGCCTATACAGTCCTAGTGGACATACGGCCGGTATGACTTTTGTCTATGGTGGAGTGGCAGTACTTTTCAGCCGGTCTCTGCGTATGTGGCTTGCTGTGGCATTTGGAGTTGCGCTTTTGGCAGGATGCGCACGGATCGTTCTTCATGTCCATTCGTTTGCAGAAGTTTCTGTTGGTGCGAGTGTTGGTTTGCTGGGTGTCCTGTTTCTGATACTGGCAAGGAAAAACGAATTACGCACGTCTTCAGGAACGGCATGGTCAAAACGGCCTATTGTCTTCCTGATAATAGGTGGTTTGGTTCTGACGATCGGCCTGCATGGCCTGCGCTCCCCGGCGGAGACATGGCTTGAGTATTTTTCGCACCAGTTTGTTGCGCCGTTCATGCGCTGTCCCGCGACCCAATCTGCATTCCAGCAACCACATCATAATGATACGGAAAAATAATATGAAAAAATTCAGCGTCCCATTATTTGGTACTCCTGAAGCAAAAATCAAACATGCGCAGAATCTTCTGAAAAACGGGAAAACCAGACGCGGAATGAAGCAGCTTCATGTACTGGCGACCGCAGGAAATGCGGAAGCGCAGTTCATGCTCGGAGAACTGTACATGGCCGATCAGGACGTTCCGATGAATGGAAACGAGGCGCTCCGCTGGTTCAGGCAAGCCGCAGGACAACATCATACCAAAGCCTGTCACAGACTGGGCGTACTGAGTTACATGGGCTTCAGCGTATCCGCTGAAGAGCGGGCCACAGTGTTCGATATGACACTGACGCAAGGAAAACCTGATTATGCAAAGGCTCTCTTCTGGGCCGAGAGAGCAGCGGAAGGCGGTGATTTTGACGGTATGGTGCTGGCAGCACATCTCCTGACGCAAGGACCGGAAACTCTTCGTGACATTGTAAGAGGCCGCGCACTTTATCAACATGCGGCGGAAGGTGGAAATGTTCAGGGTTTATACGGGCATGGCGTTGCGCTGCTTGGTGCAGCGCAAACGCCCGAAGAACGCCGCAAAGCGGTAGCATTCATTCAGCAAGCATCTACAGACGGCCTGCCGGAAGCCGAGTTGATGCTTGGTACAATTCTGGAATACGAGGGCGGCAAAGATGCCCAAGCGTTCGGATATTTCATGAAAGCGGCAACACAGAACCATCCGGCGGCGCAGATGAAGGTCGGAGTGGCTTATTATCAGGGACGAGGCGTCGAACGGGATGTATCGAAAGCCGAAACATGGCTAAGAAAAGCCGCTCAGGGCGGTGAGATTGAAGCTATCGCATTGGTCGGCGATATCAACCTTCAGGGAGATGGCGTTGCTCCCAATTTTCTTGAAGCCCATTCCTGGTATCGTCGAGCTTTCGAAGCCGGGCATGTTGGGGCAGCAGTAACACTTGCCCAGTTATTCTATAATGGAATGGGCTGCGAGACCGATCATGCAGAAGCGAAGCGGCTTCTGGACTTTGCCGCAGATCATGGAAGTGAAAAAGCAATCAAATTGCGTCAGCTCTTTGAAGTCTATTCCGCTCAATCCATTTCGTAAATTGGTACCGTAAGGAAGAAAAATGTTCGGTTATCTATTAATGTATACTGTTAATATCGTGTGATAATAGCTCGCCATTACTCCTTGAATCTTGCGGC
>NZ_WIPH01000034.1 GCF_009547075.1 Gluconobacter aidae | reverse complement strand
GTAATAAATCCTTCCGCAGATCTTCGGAAAACCTTGGAAACCACAATAAGACAATGAGCGTTTCCGTTGGTTATCCTTCCCCGACATCTCTTCCAGACTTGTATTTTTCCGGGATTATTTCCGGATAATTGACCGATCACGGTTGCATGATCACGTTGTCGCTGTAGGCTGCGGACCTCTGAAGGTGACGCGGATCACGGTCCTGTCATCAGTCTCGAGTGTATGCGAAGAGTGATTTTACATGACGAAAGATCGTCACTGCCCTCTTGTTGACCTCCATGTTTCCTCTCCCAATGCCATGCGCCTGAACTGGCTGATGCGGATGTCACGTCGTGATACGCTGATGACAGGCATGGCTGGCATGGGTGTTCTGGCGGCTGGAAATGTCGTGGCCGCAGAGCCTGCAACCGGCGCCGATCCTGAACTTGAACGCTTCATGAAGGTCTCGACACGCCTGACGGACCGCCCCTCTCTCGACCCGCGGATCGGAAAGGCGCTTTATGAGCGCATTCTCCAGTCGGGTCCCGAGCGCAAGGCCCAGCTCTCAAAACTGGCTGACCTGCTGGACGGCGGAACCCACGAGAGCGCCTCCGCCTTCGCCAAAGCTGCCGAACAGGCCGATCCGGCGTTCAAGGATGTCATTCATGACCTCATGACCGGCTGGTATCGCGGCGTCGCGGACGGCAAGGTCGTGGTCTATCGCTCGGCGCTGATGTTCGACATCACCAAGGACGCCATCTACCCCAAGACCTATGCCGCAGGCGGCCCGTTCTACTGGACGACGCAGCCGCCTGAAGTCGACAGGCCGACCGGCGCGCCCGCGCTGACGCCCTCCAAGTTCGACGTGGAACCTACCTGAGAGCGGGAACAGCATCTCCTATGTCTTCAGATCAGAATCTTTCCGCCGATGTCGTGATCGTCGGGTCCGGCGTTGCGGGCAGTTCCATTGCGAACGAACTGGCGCGCGCAGGCATTTCCGTCATCGTGCTGGAAGCCGGGCCGCGTGTGGACCGGCAGCATTTCGTCGATAATTTCCGCAATCTGGAAAACAAACCCTCCTATCAGGGGCCTTTCCCGTCCACGCCCTGGGCCGAGCATCCGCCCAACCAGATGACGCCCAACAAATACCTGCATACGAGCGGCCCGAACGCGGAAGCCTATCAGCAGGTCTATCTGCGGATGATGGGCGGCACGACCTGGCACTGGGCCGGATGTGCATGGCGCTATCTCCCATCGGATTTCGAACTCAAAAGCCGCTATGGTCAGGGCCGTGACTGGGCGCTGAAATACGACGACCTTGAGCCTTTCTATTATCAGGCCGAAGTCATGATGGGCGTGTGCGGCCCGGACCCGAAGGTCGAAGATCTGGGCTCCCCGCGCAAGCAGCCCTACCCGATGGAAGCCCTGCCGATTTCCTATGCGGCGCAGCAGTTCCGCAAGCTTATCAGCGAAAAGACGCCCTATCGCGTCGTGCATGAGCCGCAGGCCCGGAACACGAAGCCCTATGACGGCCGCCCGACCTGCGAAGGACACAACAACTGCATGCCGATCTGCCCGATCGGGGCGATGTATAACGGCGGATATTCCGTCTATCACGCCGAAGCCGCAGGCGCGAAGTTCATCCCGAACGCAGTCGTCTACAAAATCGAGCGGGACAGCGCGAACAAGAAGGTGACGGCCGTTCACTACTACGATCCGGACAAGGGTTCGCACCGTGTGACCGGCAAGTATTTCGTGATCGCCGCGCACTGCATCGAGACGGCCAAGCTGCTGCTGGTTTCGGCAGACGAGCAGAGCCCCGATGGTATCGCCAACAGCTCGGGCCATGTCGGCCGGAACATGATGGACCATACCGGCGTGCAGGTGACGTTCATCAGTGGCGACAAGGCTCTGTGGCCCGGACGCGGTCCGCTCGAAACCAACGTCATCGACAATTTCCGTGATGGCGACTGGCGCGGTGATCGCGGCGCATATCTCGTGCACATGGTCGATGACAATCAGGTCGACTTCGCAACGCAGCTTGCGATTTCAAAGGGTTATGTCGGCAGGAACCTGGAAGAGCAGATCCGTTATCTGGCCTCCCACACGGTCCGTCTGTTCAGCCATAACGAGGCCCTGCCCGATCCGGACAACCGCCTGACGCTGAGTACGACGCACAAGGACGCGCTCGGCATCCCGCATCCGGATGTCTATTACAAGCTGCCGGAATATACCGTCCGTAGCTGCGAGCACACACGCGGCCTGTTCAAAAACCTAATCGGCCTGATGCACGGCACGGACGAGCAGTGGACGCCGGGCTACTTCCCGCAGGATCATCCCTCGGGCAGCACCATCATGGGTGTGGACCCCAGGGATTCCGTGGTGGACGGCCATTGCCGGACGCATGACCACAAGAATCTGTTCATCGCGAGTTCGTCCGTCTTCTCCACGGTCGGAACCGGGAACATTACCCTCACCGTCGCAGCCCTTGCGCTTCGTGTTGCCGATACGCTGAAAAAAGAACTGCTCCATGCCTGATTTCAAAACCGTTTTCTGGTCTTTTCTTATTGGTGGAACGGTTCTGGGTGGACTGTGCGCCCCTGCCGCGCGGGCGACGGATGTGGATCAGGGCGTCATGAACCGGGGTGCCTATCTTGCCACGGCTGCGGACTGCATCGCCTGCCACACCAGGCCGGGCGGGACGCCGTTCGCCGGCGGCCTGAAGATCGCAACCCCCATGGGCGACATCATTTCCACGAACATCACGCCCGATGCGGAGCATGGAATCGGGAAGTACTCGGAGCATGACTTCGAGCGGGCCCTGCGTCGCGGCAAGCGTCGCGATGGCGAGAACCTGTATCCCGTGATGCCGTATGTCTCTTATGCAGGCATGACGGATCAGGACATTCACGCGCTCTATGTCTGGTTCATGAACGGGGTCAAACCCGTTGCCGAAACGCCGCCCGCAACCCAGCTCAGCTTTCCCAGCAATATCCGCCTGACCCTGTCGGGCTGGAACATGCTGGCGGGCAGCGAGAAGCAGGAAAGCGGCGATTCCGCGACCTATGACAAGCTGCGGCGCGGCAAATATCTGGCCACGGCGCTTGAGCATTGCGGGACATGCCACACCCCCCGCAACGTGATGCTCATGGAGAAATCCGACGAGTTCCTGGCGGGAAGCCCGGTTGGTGGCTGGTATGCGCCGAATATCACCCCGAGCAGGACCGGCGGGATCGGAGACTGGAACGAAGACGACGTCGTCCAGTATCTGCGCACCGGACGGGTCAAGGGCAAAAGCCAGGCGGCCGGCCCGATGGGCGAGGCCGTCGAGCACAGCACGAGCCATCTGACGGATGCGGATCTGCACGCGCTTGCGGCCTTCGTGCTTCAGGTCAAGCCGATTGACGACACGGCCGATCATCAGCCGCGTGATGCCTTCGGCAAGGCGAACGATATCCCTGACCTGCGCTCAGGCGAGTTGACCCGGATCGACAACCTGTCTCACAAGAGTCCGGAAAACCTGTTCGACGCCAACTGCGCTGCCTGTCATGGGCAGAATGGTGCAGGTACGGCCGATCAGTATGCGCCGTCCCTGTACAAGAACTCCGTTGTGGGCACCGGTCGTCCGGACAATCTGATCATGACGATCCTGACCGGCGTGAACCGCAAGACGGCGGACGGCCATGCCAGCATGCCTGCCTTCGGCAGCACGTCGGATGTGCAGCGTCTGGATGACGAGGAAGTCGCGAGCCTCGTGAACTATGTCAGCAAGACCTTCGGCAGCGGCACCTACCATGTGACGGCGGATCAGGTCGCCCAGGTTCGCAAGGAACATACGCAGCACTGACGCCTGCCCGTTCCGCGCGGCAGAAAGGGGAGACGGACCTGGCCCATCTCCCCTTTTTTGTGGAACTGTCCGGGATCAGCCTTCGCTGGAGCGCCTGTTCGTCAGCAGCAGGATGAAATACGGCAGGAAGAAATACAGCGCGATCATGACCATGAGCGGCCCCAGAAGCCATGCCATGTTTTCATGAAACAGGGACTGGCTGAACAGGTTGCCCAGTCCCATCATGCAACTGACGCAGAAGAAACCGCCCAGATTTGCAAGAAATCCCCGATCGCCGTTGATCTGACGCAGCTGCTGGAAAAAAGGGCTGGATTGCTGCGGGACGGTCATGCGGATATTCTTCCTGTTTGCCGGCAGAGGACGGAACAAACACGCCAGTCGCGTTCGTTCATTTCCGGGCTGACAGGCAGGATACTGCCACCTCCCGCAAGATTAAAGCCGGAACTCCATAAAAGCGCCTGATTTCACTCCGGAGATCTCTTTTCGAAAAACGCTCGGATCATGAATGATGTCTCCTCATCTTCAGGAGCTTTCCATGGATCGACATCGTGGGCTTTGAGGGATGGCAGTGCGATCGCCTGTCGCCGCGCTGTCCGGGGCGTGAGATCCAGCCAGTTCTTTGCGGCCTGAGAATTGCTCTGCGTCTTTCGTCCACATGCGCCCGGAAATCCACAAACGACGGGACGTTGGGTAGGGCGTCGCAGTCCCGTGAAGTAACCGGCATGCAGGACGCGACCGCGACGTCACACCCTCAGTGTACGGTCATTTCCATGGGCTCTTCCGCCTTCGGAACCGGAGCGTTCTCCGCCAGAAGACCTTTGCGTTTCAGGGCCTCCCAGAATTCCGCGAGTATGGGGCGGCGGAACCAGTCGAGATTCTGCTCCAGTTGAGAGACAGTCCGGGTTCCCGCGCAGAATGATCTGATGACGGGGTGCGCCACGACGAACTGGAGCGCGGCAGCAGGCAACGGCACGTCATACTCCCTGCATACCGTTTCGATCCGGGAGACACGCTCCAGAATGTCCGATGGAGCGGGCGTATAGTTGTATTTTGCCCCCGGCACAGCGCCGGTAGCGAGAATTCCGGAGTTGAACCCGCCGCCGGCAATGAGGGTGACGCCGCGCTCCTCACAGAGCGGCAGGAAGCCCTCCAGCGCATCCTGTTCGAGCAGCGTGTAACGTCCCGCCAGGAGGAAACAGTCAAAATCGCGCTGCCGGAGCGACTCATGGCAGACCTGCCATTCATTGACGCCGACACCGATCCCTTTGACCACTCCTTCGGAGCACAGTTTTTCGAGGGCGCGCCAGCTTCCATCCATCGCCTACCGAAAATATTCCGGCTGTGTATCACCATGCGTGAAACGGTCGATATCATGAATGAAAACCAGATCAACGCGCTCCAGGGCCAGGCGCTGGAGGGAGTCTTCGAAGGCACGCATCGTACCGTCATAGGTATAATCGAAAGCCATGGAGTTTGCTGCAGCATTGTTCCACGGCGTAAAATCGATCCTGCTTCGCGCCTGTGGATGCAGAACGCGACCAACCTTCGTCGTCAGCACATAATCATCACGGTCCTTCCATCGCAGCGCCTGACCAAGGTGCAGCTCCGCCAGCCCATGACCATACATCGGCGCCGCATCGAAAAGATGGATTCCGTGATCCCAGGCACGAGCGATCATGTGTTGTGCCGCGTCTTCGTCCACCTCCCGCAGAAAATTTCCCAGCGGGGCAGTTCCGAGTGCGAAGGCGGTAACATCCACTCCGCTCCGTCCAAAGGAGCGCTTCTCTGCTGCTTTCATAGCCTGTTTTCCATACCGCAAACGCCACGTCCTAACGGATTCAGGGGCTTCAATTCAGATCTTTTATTGACGCAGATCAGGAAAAAAGGATTTTTCAGCACATAAATTTCATCAATATTACAACATCCGTAAATATTGTGGATATTATTATTCTAATAATTTTGTTTTTATTATATCTATTCCATGAGAAGGCTGACGTATCCTTCGATGCGCCAGCTTTCATAAGGCTTTCCCGCGAGTTCAGGCCGCCCGGATAGACGTGACGCCCGCAGAGGGCTTCGCGGCTGGAGCGGGAGGCGTTAGTGTCCGGCGGACAGCATCGTGCCAGCCATCGATCATGATCCGGCGCTGTGCCGGGTCCATCTTCGGTGCGAAAACACGCTCCTGCTTCCAGGTAGCTGCGACTTCATCCAGGCTCTTCCACAGTCCGACCTGCAGTCCGGCAAGGAAAGCCGCGCCAAGGGCCGTGGTCTCGATATTGACCGGACGCTCGACCTCGGCCTTGAGCATGGAGGAGAGGAACTGGGCGAACCAGTCATTGACAGCCATGCCCCCGTCGATGCGCAGGATGCTGGTGCGCATGGCCCCGTCCTCACGCATGGCGCGGATCAGGTCATAGGTCTGGTAAGCTACGGATTCCAGCATGGCACGCGCGATATGCGCCTGCGTGGAACCAAGCGTCAGGCCACAGATCAGACCACGTGAATCCGGGTCCCAGTGAGGAGCGCCAAGACCAACGAAAGCCGGCACCATGTAGACGCCATGGCTGTCCGGGATGCGGGTCGCCATATCGTCGGTCTGGGAAGCATGCGTGATCAGCTTCAGCCCGTCACGCAGCCACTTGATGCCGGCGCCCGCCACGAAGATGGAACCTTCCAGCGCGTAGAAGGTCTTGCCGCCGATGCGATAGGCAATCGTGGTCAGCAGCCGGTTGTTGGACATGATCGGCTTCTCGCCGGTGTTGAGCAGCATGAAGCAGCCCGTGCCATAAGTCGCCTTGGCCATGCCCTCGTGGAAGCAGGCCTGCCCGATGACAGCGGCGTGCTGGTCGCCCGCCATGCCGCCGATGGCGATCTTCTCGCCGAACAGCTTGGCTTCCGTCTCACCGAAATCGCTGCTGTTGTCGCAGACTTCCGGCAGAAGGGCGCGCGGCACATTGAAGAGCTTCAGAAGCTCCTCGTCCCATTCCTGCGTGTGGATGTTGAACAGCGAGGTGCGGCAGGCATTGGTGATGTCCGTCGCATGACGCTTGCCGCCGGTCAGACGCCACAGCAGGAAGCTGTCGATCGTGCCAGCCGCCAGTTCGCCCGCTTCCGCGCGGCGACGGGCATCGGGGACATGATCGAGCAGCCAGGCGATCTTGCTCGCCGAGAAATACGGGTCCAGCAGCAGGCCGGTCTTTTCACGGACCATGGCTTCCTTGCCCTGCTGGCGCAGAAGGTTGCATTCATGCGCCGTGCGGCGGTCCTGCCAGACGAGCGCGCGATGGATGGCACGTCCCGTCTCGCGGTCCCAGATCACGATGGTTTCGCGCTGGTTGGTGATGCCCAGAGCCGCAATGCGCTCCGGCCCTCCGACCTCATCGATCGTCTCGCGCGCGGTGGCGAGCACATCACGCCAGATGTCCTCGACATCGTGCTCGACCCAGCCCAGCTCGGGATAATGCTGCGGGAACTCGCGGCGGGAAATGGCCAGAGCCTGCGCATCTTTTCCGAAGACAATGCTGCGGGTCGAGGTCGTGCCCTGATCAATGGCGAGGATGCAGTCTTTCTTGCTCATGATGTGTTCTCCGGCGAAAGGTCTTGGAAGTTCGAAGGGTTTCAGACGGATTTCAGGAGACCCGGTTGACGACGGGAAACGCGGGGTCGTCCGGGTTGGACACGACCAGGACCGGCTCGGCGGGATTGATCCCGTCCGGCGCCACGGTGATGGTCTGTTCGAGATAACGCGGCATGAAGGGACGCAGGCCGAACCGGTACAGGGCCGCACCGATCGGGCCACCGACCAGCGGCGCTACGACAGGAACCCAGAAGTAATTGCCCGGAGCCGGTAGCGCGCTCTGTCCCCAGCCTGCGAAGAAGCAGAACAGGCGCGGACCGAAATCACGGGCCGGATTGATGGCCCAAGCATCCAGATAACCACAGGACGCACCGATGATCGCCACCAGCAGACCAATGATAAGCGCGCTGGAGTTCGCCTGCGGAGCCTGCGTGTTGTACTGGCAGGTGATCGCGAAAATCCCGAAGACCAGAGCCGCCGTCAGGACCAGCTCGTCCCAGAACGCATGCGCCACCGTCACGAAGTCACCGGGATGGGTGAAGAACACGCCAGCCGAGCCACCATCAACGGCGCGCGTTAGGTTATGCGCCATGTTGAAGTGGTCGATGACCGGCACGTAAAGCGAGTACACCAGCGCCGCACCGGCGAAGCCGCCGAGTACTTGAGCGCTCATGTAAGGAATCACTTTCTTCCACGAGAAGCCACGGAACATGGCCAGTGAAAGGGTGACCGCCGGGTTTGCATGAGTGCCGCTGATCGCGCCGGTGGCATAGATCGCCACCGTCACGCCCAGACCCCAGACGATGCACACGCCCCAGTAGGCCGTTTTGTACGGACTGGGATCATAGAGCGAGTACATGGCCGCAACCCCATCTCCGAAGAGGATGATGATTGCGACAGCGAAGAACTCCGAAAGGAGTTCACCAAGGTAACGCCTGTTTTCTGACATGACTGTCATCCGCCACGAAAAAGGAAGCGATAAGGCTCAGGCGACGTTCTGACGTGCGACCTGGCCTGGATTGGAATCAGGGGTGGCATCCCCTTGCAGTCGCCCTTCGACATAGGTCTGAAGGGCGGCGCGATCGGCATCGCTGACAAACAGGCCAAGCCGCGAACGACGCCACAGGATGTCCTCGGCGGTACGGGCCCATTCGTTGTCGATGAGGTAGTCCACCTCTCGGGCACTGAGCGTGTCACCGAACATCTGGCCCATTCCTTCGGGCGTGGACGTGGCGATGATATAAGCACGCAGGCCGTAATTACGCATCAGACGCCAAGATGTGCGCTCGGACAGATGCGGCGCATGAGCCCGGAAACGGCTGAGCTGGGCGTCGAAATCCTTCGGCGCGAACTCTCCGCCCGGAAGCGGCGTGCCATCTGTCCAGCCGGGCTTGCGCAGGACCGGAAGATGCGGCGCGAGCTTCTCGACAGCGTGTTCGGCCAGCTTGCGGAAGGTCGTGATCTTGCCCCCGAAAACCGACAGGATCGGCGCGGCGGTCGCATCCACATCCAGGACATAATCGCGCGTGACAGCCGAAGCATTGCCCGAATTGTCGTCATAAAGCGGACGCACGCCGGCATACGTCCAGACGACATCCTCAGGACGGACGGTCTTCGTGAAATAGCGGTTCACGCTCTCGCACAGATAGGTGATTTCGTCAGGCGAGATCTCGACATGACCCGGATCCTGCTCCCACGGAACATCCGTGGTGCCGATCAGGGTGAAATCCTGCTCGTAGGGAATGGCGAAAACAATCCGCTTGTCCGGGTTCTGGAAAATGTAAGCCTGCGCCCCTTCGAAAACGCGCGGCACCACGATATGACTACCCTTGACCAGACGCACGCGGTTGCGGCTCGGCACGTTCAGGCGATCCTTCAGCAGTTCGGCAACCCACGGACCTGCCGCATTAACGAGCGCCTTGGCCTGAACCGTGCTCTGCTCGCCCGTGCGGGTGTTTTCAAGCGTGGCGGTCCAGCCCTGCGGTCCACGCACGGCCTTGACGAGGCGGGTCCGCGTTTCGATCTTCGCACCAACGCGCACGGCATCCATCGCATTGAGAACGACAAGCCGGCTGTCCTGCACCCAGCCATCCGAATATTCGAAACCGCGCACATATTCCGAACGCAACGGCTTTCCTGCCGGAGCCGTCCGCAGGTTCAGAGCCTTCGTTCGCGGCAGCGTCATATTCGGGCACAGATGGTCGTACAGGAACAGTCCCGTCCGCAGCAGCCAAGCCGGACGCAGCATTTTCGAATGCGGCAGCACGAAGCGCATCGGCCAGATGATGTGCGGTGCGATCTTCAGCAGACGCTCGCGCTCCATCAGGGCCTCGCGGACCAGCCGGAATTCGTAATATTCGAGATAACGCAGGCCACCGTGAATCAGCTTGGTGCTTGCGGACGACGTATGGCTTGCAAGGTCATCCTGCTCGACGAGAAGCACACTCGCTCCCCTGCCCGCGGCATCCCTCGCGATGCCACAGCCGTTGATCCCGCCACCTACAACCAGCAGGTCGTAAGGCATGGATGAATCCACCGTGGATGAAACCTCGTGAATCGATGACATCACACTCTCCTGTCATCACGCTCCAAAACGAGCGGTCAATGTTCGTTTTGGAGCATGTTGAGCGATAAAGAAAGTATTTTGTGTGATTCGTAACGCAATAGTGTGGAGCGATAAGAAATCAGGCGTTATTTTCAGCCAGATGAAGCGTGACGCCTGCCGCGTCCAGATGGCGCTGAAACGCCTCGGAGACCGGCCGGTCGGTAATCAGATCATCAATATCCTCAAGATTGCCGACACGCCCCATGGGATGGCGACTGAACTTGGCGTGATCGGCCAGAAGCAGGACGCGCCGTGAATTGCGAATGATCGTTCGCGCACACTGGATCTCGCTCAGATCGAAATCCAGCAGGGTTCCGTCTTCCTCGATTCCGCTGATCCCGATCACGCCGAATTCCGTGCGAAAGGACGACAGGGTCTCGATGGCGGTCGCCCCGAGAATGGCCCCGTCCCGCGGTCGCAACTGCCCACCGGCAAGGACGGTATGAAAATCCGCCCGTCCGGAAACCAGCGACGCGACATGCAGATTGTTCGTCACGATCCGCAGATCCCTGTGGTTTGTCAGCGCACGGGCGAAGGCTTCCGTCGTGGTACCGATATTGATGAACAGCGAAGAACGGTCTGGAATCAGTGAGGCGGCATAACGCCCGATTGCGTCCTTCGCCGAAGAATTGAGAATCTGACGCGCGTCATAATCCAGGTTTTCCACCGTCGAAACCGGTGTCGCGCCGCCATGGTGCCGGCACAGCAGGCCCAGCCCGGCGAGATAGGTCACATCCCGGCGAATGGTCTGGACCGCAACGCCGAAATGCTGGGCCATGTCTTCATTGGCCATATAGCCCTGACTGCGGACCAGACGCACGATCCGGTCCTGTCGAGGGCTGGTCTGAGAAGGCTCTTGAGGCATGGCACGGTCCAGAGAAAGAATGTGAGAAAACGAACATAAGCGCACATTGTATCACACGGAAAGCCGGTGAAGACCCTCCCCGACCTTTCCATCACACCAAAAGAAACCGGGGCTCTTCCGGGCCGTTACATCGCGCGGTCCAAAAGCCATATTCCAGCCACGCTTGAAGGGCTTTATGACAGTTCAGAGCATGTCCCCGGCCGTTTCAGCCGGGCGGTCATGACTGGACTGGGTTTGAAGGTGCGTTATGAAGACAAGACTTTTTGCAGGACTGATGGCTGCCTGCATCCTCGCCGCGACGCCTCTCGCCTCTGCCGATCCGCGTGACGGCGGTCCGGGAGGGCCCGGCGGCGGTCACGGAGACTTCCGCGGTGGTGGTCCTGGTGGCGGACAGAACCGCATCTGGCGTCGTGGCGACCGTTATGACGGTCCTCGTGGCAATCGCTGGGCCGTGAACAACTGGCGCAGTTATCGCGGCCTCTATGCCCCGCCGCGAGGCTATTACTGGATGCGCTACGGCAACCAGTTCCTGCTGACGGCTCTCGCCACAGGTCTCATCGCGGGCGTCGTGGCTGCGAACGGCGGAATGGTCCAACCGGGCGCGCCTGTTCCGCCGCCCCCACCGCCTCCGCCACCAGGTGCCGTGGCTCCGGGATATGGCCACGGACCGTACTGACCGCACGACCTTCCAGACCAGTAAAGGCAGGGCTCTTACGGAGCCCTGCTTTTTTCGTATCTGCGCAAAACCGAAGTTAACCGGGGATCATTTGGACATGCAGGTACAGTACACATGCACGATGGCGAAAATAACGAAGCCGGTCATCCAGAAATAGCTGGCATGAATATGGCCGGCGGCATCCATGGTCGTCGTCATGCAGGCGACCAGAAAAAACACTGTCATGAGAGCGCCGGACAAAACCATCCAGATAATGCGTTTTCTGGTCATTTCTCCATGGGTCCATTCTGAAATTTTCTGGCGGGGACCCTGAACCCAAAAAACCAATGCCGCAAGCAGGGTTTTTTCAAACCCGGATCAGGGATGCGACTTCATTCCATTCCGGCGCGGCATCAGCGGCGCCATGCCGGGTCGTGGCGAGAGCCCCGCAGGCGGACGCGGTCCGTGCGGCATCAGGCAGGCTTTCCCCGCAAGCCAGCGCCACAGCCAGACCGGCGTTAAAGCAGTCTCCGGCCGCCACGGTATCGATCGGAACAACCCGGAATGGCGGCAGATGACCCGATCCGGTCCCGTCATGCCAGAACACACCCTTCGCCCCCATCTTCACCAGAACCGCCCGCACACCTTTCGCCAGCAGGATTTCCGCGGCCCTGCGAGCCTCTTCCACTGTTGTGGGACGGATGCCGGTCAGGCTGAAGGTTTCGCTTTCATTGGGCGTGAGAACGTCAATCTCGGACCACAGCGCTTCGGGCAGTCCATGCTCCGGCGCAGGTGCCGGGTCCAGCACGACGAGGCCGCCCGCGCTCCGGGTCCGGCGCGCCGCAGCCAGAACGGCAGACTGAGGGATTTCAAGCTGAAGCAGCAGGATTTTCGCCCGATCCAGCCAGGGTGCCGCGACCACGATATCCGTTTCATCCACCGCCATGTTCGCCCCACCGGCGACGGTGATGCAGTTTTCGGCTGCCGCATCGATCCCGATCAGGGCAATCCCGGTCGGGTTCTCCGCATCATCCCGCAGGGGCGACAGATCCACCCCGAACCCGGCAAGGCTGGCCCGGGCCTGGGCCCCGAACGCATCGCATCCCACACGTCCCGCCAGCGCGACATCCACGTCAAATGCCTGCGCCAGCCTCGCGGCCGCGGCCGCCTGGTTGCTGCCTTTGCCGCCCAGACCGATCGCATAGCTCTCGGCATGAACAGTCTCACCCGGGCGCGGAAGCCGCTGGCTGCGGGCCGTCAGATCGATATTGATGCTGCCGAAGGAAAGGATCAGGGGCGTCCGCAAAGTCATGTCCAAAGGGCCAGAAGCTGAAGAAACAGGGATTTTTCCGAGCCTGCTTATCGGATGCCCCGCAGCCCTTCAAGCGGGGCGAAGATTACTTCATGAGGGTCACGGTCTCGACACGGACTATGGGACCCACCGAATGAAGAAGCGTGCTCATCCCCCATTGTCGCGGGTCAAAACGGGCAAAGCTCTGGCATCGTCGCAGATCCTGTTCATACTGATCGCGGATGGCGAGTGATACGCAACGACCATGATCCGCGAGATCAACCTCGGCGCCGTGCGGATCGGGGATTATGTGCCGGTCCATTTCATGACCGACCGTGGCAGCCCAATATTATGACCAATGGTGAAATCCTGCCATCGGACACCCAGCCCCACATGCATCCCCCCCCCGCCCCGGAAATTGCGGTGCAGAACGGTTATCCGGTCGGATGCCTGTTACACTCCGCTGATTGCGACGATCGGACTGACCTTCGGGACGGGATCGCCCGATCAGGAGTGATCCACTCGGCACAAAGCCTGCCGGAGACACTCCCACGGCAGGCCTTGCGATAGAGATCGGGAAAGCGGATCAGGATTTATGGGACGCCTGTCCCCCTTTTCGCCCCGCCTCGGACGCCTTTTGCGGGTCCCTGGCGAAGCCCCGGCCTGAATGTTCACCACCAGCGGAAGAGGATGCCCCCTTGGTGGAGTGGCTGTTATGGCCGCCCTTGCGCCCGGCTTCCGATGCCTTTTCGCGATCCTGCGAAAAATTGCCCGGATTGCCGGAACTGCCGCTTCCGGCGCCCTGAACTGCGGAAACGATACGGAAATTCTCTTCATATTTACGAAACATGATGGTTTTCCTTCTACAGGTGCCGATCCGTCCTCTTCTGGAAAAAGAAGTTCTGAACCGGACCATCCGACAACAGAACCCCACGCTTGCAGTTACTGAAATACAGAACAAGAATATTTTACTTTAAGTAAAGCGTTTTCTGTTCGGAATGACACATTTGAAATACTTATTCATCAGGAGATGAAATGCTTTTATTAAAGTAATCATTTATTTTTATCACTCCCGATATCCACCCCCTTGCCTTGCCCCCCGATCAGGACGAAGTTTGCTCTTCTTCAGTTCCGGAGCTTCCCATGACCCCCTTCCGCCTGCGTCTGGCCGTCGATATGGATGAAGTCCTGGCCGATGCGTTCTCCGCGCAACGTGCGTGGTTCCGCAGAACCTGCGGCTATGAGTGGACCGATGCCGAACTGCGCGGGCGCCACTTCAAGGATCTTGTCTCCCCTGAAGACTATGCAGCCATGGAAGCCATGCTGCATCAGGGTGATTTTTTTGCCTCACTCGGCGTCATGCCAGGCGCACAGGATGCCATTTCAGCCCTGTGCGAAACCTGCGAAGTCTTCATCACGACGGCCGCCATGGAATATCCAGCGTCCTGCGCGCCCAAATTTGCCTGGCTTCGGGAACATTTTCCCTGCATCTCGCCACTGAACATCGTTTTCTGCGGCGACAAGAGCATTCTGGCCGCCGATGTGATGATCGACGACAACCTGCGTCACTTCAGGCGGTTTCAGGGACAGGGCGTTCTTTTCGCGGCCCCTCATAACGCATTGGAAACCTGGAGTCCGCGTGCGGAGAACTGGCAGGATGCCCTGACGATCGTGGATCGGATGGATGCAGACCGGTAAAATCGGCCACATCTGTATCTTTCAGGAAACAGCCACGAACAAACCCGGTCGCAAAAGCACGACTCCGGGCGAATCTTTTTGACACTGAGTGCCAAAATACAGAGAGGAAAGCTTAGCTTTACGACGTAGACCAATCAGGACCGACCGCCATGAAATCCGCACGCCTGCTGCTTTGCCTTCTCTCCGGCTCTGTCCTGAGCAGTCTGCCAGCATTGGCAGCGGAAACACAACCGGCTTCTTCCAAGCAGAAAGCGGTACATCCCGCACACCCGGCCAAGACCGCCCCTGCCACACCAAAGGCCGAGACCATCATCGTTCGCAGCCGCAACGGTTCGGGCACGGCAGCGGATTACCGGACCAAGGACGTGGCGCTTGGCCCCCTTGGAACACGCTCGGTCCTCGATACACCGATGTCCATTATGGTCGTACCGCATGATGTTCTGGTGAACCAGCAGTCGCGCAACATCAACGATCTCGTAGCCTATGTTCCATCCGCGCAGCTTGAGATGCGCGGCGATCCGAACACCAGCCGCCCGCAGTCCCGTGGCTTTGAAGGTGACGTGATTGCCAATACCCGCATGGACGGGCTGAACATGGTCATCACCACGCCCTACGCCGCTGAACAGTTCGACAGCCTTCAGGTTCTCAACGGTCTGGCAGGCGCGCTGTATGGACCGCAGAACCCGGCGGGTACGTTCGACTTCACACTCAAGCGCCCGACCGACCGCATGACCGAACGCTTCGTCGTGGGCACGGACTCCATTGGTGCCCCGCTGGAAAGCGCCGATGTTTCCGGGCGCGTAGGCAGAAACAAGTGGTTCGGCTATCGCCTGAACCTGCTGAACCAGAACGGCGAAGGCTATGTCGAAGGTTCGCATCTGCGGCGTGATCTCGTCAGCGGCGATTTCGACATCCATCTCTCACCCAAAACCGTCATCCAGATCGACGCCAGCCAGTATACCTACGCCGAACGCGGCTATCCGGGCGGTTTCGCATACAGCACCGCGATCCAGCTGCCCCAGGCGCCGGATCTGGGCCAGAAGGGTTATGGTCAGCCACAGGCGGGCTATAACATGGAAACCGACACGGCGATGGCCAAGATCATCCATAACTTCAACGACAACTGGAGCCTCAAGCTCGGTGGTCTGTGGCAGAATGCGGCCCGTAACGTCTTCAGCACGTCCAACCAGCTTCTCAATTCCGCCGGCCTGTACAAGCAGACGGTCTCCGCGGCCCTCACGGCCAATGACTTCGTGGCCGGCAGCAACATGGCCTACCTGAACGGCAAGTTCCGCACCGGGCCCCTGCGGCACCAGATCGAGCTTGGCACGAACGGCTACGTGATGGGGAACTACAACCCGACCTCATCCACCGGAACCATCACGCTGGGTGAAGCCACGATCGGCCACCCCAAGAGATTCGCGAGCACCCAGCCCTATTATTCCGGCCGCTACAAATCCGCCGATACGATGAACCAGTCGCTGCTGGCGGGCGATACCATCTCTCTGGGCAAGCACTGGTCGATCATGGGGTCGCTCGCCTGGAGCTGGCTGAGCACGAACAACTATGCCAAGACCGGCACCAAGACGTCCAGCTATACGCGCTCGGCCGCGTTCAGCCCGATGACGAGCCTGATGTACAAACGGACAGACAATCAGACGCTGTATTTCACCTGGGGGCGCTCGCTTCAGGCAGGAACGACGGCGCCTGCGGGGTCGGCCAATGTCAATGAAGTCACGGCCCCGCTGCTCTCGGAAGAATACGAGGTCGGTTACAAGATCCTGATCGCGAAGCGCATGCAGGTGAACATCGCCGGTTTCCGCATGTCGCGCCCGTTCGGGTTTGTGGACCCGGCAACGAATGTCTATGGCAATTTCGGCAACCAGCGGAACTATGGCGTCGAGTTCCAGGCTTCGGGCAACATCACCGAGAACCTGACATTCCTCGGCGGCATGACCTGGCTGGACGCACAGCTTCTGGACACGAACTCCACCAAGACCTCCAACAAGCAGGTCGTAGGTGTCCCGCCGCTGATGGCGAACGCGCTGCTGGATTATCGGCTGCCCTTCCTGAAAGGCGCCGCCGTCAACGCGAACGTTCATTACATGGGCCGCCGCGCCGCCAATGTGTACAACACGACCTTCGCGCCGTCCTATGTCACGCTGGATCTGGGCGCGCGTTACGCGACCCATGCCTACGGACAGCCGCTGGTGTTCCGTTTTGGGGTCAACAACGTTACGAACCAGAGCTACTGGGCGTCCGTCTATCCGTCGAGCATCAATGGCGTGAGCAGTGCGACGAACTCCGCCGTGGCCGGTCTGCCGCGCACCTATCACTTCAGCATCGAGCTGGACCTCTGAGGTTCAGCCCGAGCTCAGGGGGAAGTCATTCTGCCACAGAAGGGGCTGGAGCGTGAACGTCCGGCGCAGGATGGCTTCCAGATCGGATTTCCCCCCCGTCTTCATCCATTCATCCAGCGCGGTCCGGAACGTCGCGATCGCCGTCCGGGCCAGAAGCCGGGCCGCGAGAGACGGCATTTCGGTGGCGGGCAGCCGGGCGATCAGCGCAGTCGCCAGCGTCTCTTCCCATTCGGAATATCGACGCAGGGCCATGTCCCGCAGGGCGGGCGTCCCTTCCACGAGCCTGACAACGGCGTAAGCGTCCATCCTGTCAGACGAATAACACGCCACGACCGGCACCAGTCCGGCCAGAACAGCATCCTGTAACGGAACATCCAGCGGCACGTCGCGAATGGCCTCGGTCAGGATTGTGGTCACGCTTCCGGTCCAGGCCAGAATAATATCTGCCTTGCCAGGGAAGTACCGAAACAGAGTGCGCCGGGAAACCTGCGCGGCCTCGGCAATTTCGTCGACGGACGTCTCCTCGTAACCATGGGTGGAGAACAGGCGCATCGCCTCGCGCACCAGCGCGGCGTGGGTGCGGTCCTTCTTGCGCTGCCGGAGCGGCCCGTCCTGCTCGCCATCCTGATTTGCGTCTGTCGTCATGTCGTCCAGTTATCCCGAAGTCCCTCAGGCGCATAGACCCGATCTTCAAAACCCTCAGGGCGCAAGCCTGTACCGGGCGCGGACCAGAACGTCATTTTCAAGCTGTTGCCTGATCGCCACAAGATCCTTTTCCCCAACCAGAACCGCGACTTCCCGAAAAAAAGGCCGCCTGCCAGTCACCCGATCCTGAAAGACCTGCGCCAGAACCATGGCAACAGGATCACGGGTGCAACACAGACATCCCGCCACATGACGGCTCATAAAGGGTGAAACAGCCGGTCTATCGGCCACGTTGCCCCATCCGCCCTCTGCCCCGGGATCACCGACCAGCAGGGCGTTGCGCCTGCGTGCTGCGGGCCATTCCACCGGATCGGACAGGAGGGTCAGCGGGATCAGCGCGGTGGCGGAAGACGTCATGCGACCTTCTGTAGCAGTCCCGCACAGAGCAGGCAGCATTTTCGTGCTGTTGCCTCTTTGCCGGGGCGGAACCGTTTTGCTACACCCTCCTGTCCCTGACCGTGTATAGAGGCGCTGCCCCGAGCCGGGACCAGTCCATCCTCCGTCATTCCCAATTACAGAGCCCGCCCCCCATGTCCTCACGCCCCCATCTGCTTGACGCCCTCTCCGATCAGGTCCTGCTGTGCGATGGCGGCATGGGATCGCGGGTGCAGATGCTGGATCTGGAAGTCGAGCGCGATTACTGGGGGCAGGAAAACTGCACGGAAATCCTGAACCTCTCGCGCCCGGAACTCGTCCGCGAAATCCATCGCGGCTATTTCGAAGCCGGGGCGGACATGGTGGAGACGAACACGTTCGGCGGCTCCATCGTCACGCTGGCGGAGTTCGGGCTTCAGGACCGCACGCGCGAAATCAACCGCACTGCGGCCACGCTGGCCCGTGAGGCGGCCGAGACATTCTCGGACGGACGGCACCGCTATGTCATCGGCTCCATCGGCCCGGGCACGAAACTGCCGACGCTGGGCAACATTGCCTATGACCACCTGGAAGCCGGTCTGGTCGAACAGTGCCGCGGACTGATTGATGGCGGCGTTGACGGGTTCCTGATCGAGACGTGTCAGGACACGCTCCAGATCAAGGCAGCGGTGAATGCTGCCAAGATTGCGCGGGTCGAACTCGGCTCCGATGCGCCGATCTTCGTACAGGTCACGGTCGAGACCACGGGCACGCTGCTGGTCGGCCCCGATATCGCCGCGGCCGCCACCACCGTTCAGGCGCTGGACGTCCCCTCGCTCGGCCTGAACTGCGCGACCGGCCCGCAGGAAATGGGCGAGCATGTGCGCTGGCTGTCAGAAAACTGGCCTGGCCTCATTTCCATGCAGCCCAATGCCGGCCTTCCCGAGCTTGTGGACGGCAAGACCGTCTATCCACTCAGCCCCGAAGAAATGGCTGTCTGGATGGAGCGCTTCGTTCAGGAGGACGGACTGAACCTGATTGGCGGTTGCTGTGGCACATCCACGCCGCATATTCAGGCGCTGGACGGGATGCTCCGTCGCCTTGGTGGCACGAAACTGCGCCCTGCCCCGATCAAGCGCAGCACGGTCTGGATGCCATCGGTCTCCAGCCTCTACACCCAGACGCCGCTCCGTCAGGAGAATAGCTATTTCTCCATCGGCGAGCGCTGCAACGCCAACGGCTCCAAGAAATGGCGCGAGCTTCAGGAGGCCAATGACTGGGATGGCTGCGTCGCCATCGGGCGCGAACAGGCGGCAGAGGGTTCCAACGCGCTCGATATCTGCACGGCCTTCGTCGGGCGCGATGAAGTCCGTGAAATGAACGAGGTCGTCACGCGCTTTACGTCGTCCGTGAATGCGCCGCTGGTGATCGATTCCACCGAAACCCCCGTCATCGAGGCCGCGCTCAAGCTGCATGGCGGCAAGCCGATCATCAACTCGATCAACTTCGAGGATGGTGAGGAACAGGCGCATGCCCGCATGAAGCTGGCCCGCAAGTTCGGCGCGGCGATGATTGCACTGACGATCGACGAAGTCGGCATGGCGAAGGAGCCGCAGGACAAGCTGCGCATCGCCGAACGTCTGGTCGATTTTGCGTGCAATCAATACGGGCTGCCGCAGTCTGATCTGATGATCGACCCGCTGACCTTCACCATCGCCACAGGCGTGGAAGACGACCGCAAGCTCGGGCAGTGGACGCTTGAGGGCATCAGGCTGATCCGCGACAAGTTCCCGGATATCCAGATCATCCTTGGCCTGTCGAACATCTCCTTTGGCCTGAACCCTGCCGCGCGTGCGGTGCTGAACTCGGTGTTCCTGGATCATGCGGTCAAGGCCGGCATGACGGGTGCGATCGTCCATGTCTCCAAGATCCGTCCGCTGCATCTGATTGCCCCCGAAGAGGTCAAGGTCGCGGAAGACCTGATCTTCGACCGTCGCACCGAAGACTACGATCCGCTCCAGAAGCTGCTGGAACTGTTCGCCGGACGCAAGGCCGCCGATGCCGTCAAGAAGCGCCGCGCCGAAACCCCGGCGGAGCGCCTGAAAGACCGAATCGTGGACGGTGACCGCAAGGGCATCGAACAGGATCTCGAAGACGCGATGGCGGAAATGCCGGCGCTCGACATCATCAACAATGTCCTGCTCGATGGGATGAAGGTCGTGGGCGAGCTGTTCGGGTCGGGCAAGATGCAGCTCCCGTTCGTGTTGCAATCCGCCGAGACGATGAAGACCGCCGTGGCGTGGCTTGAGCCGCACATGGAGCGCGTGGAAGGCCAGCATCGCGGAACGATGGTGCTCGCCACCGTCAAGGGCGACGTCCATGACATCGGCAAGAACCTCGTGGACATCATCCTGACCAATAACGGCTATCAGGTCATCAATCTGGGCATCAAGGTGCCGCTCGCGGATATGATCGCAGCCGTGAAGGAGCACAAGGCGGATGCGCTCGGCATGTCCGGGCTTCTGGTGAAGTCCACGGTCATCATGCGCGAAAACCTTGAGGAAATGCACCGGCAGGGCTTTGACGTTCCGGTCATTCTCGGCGGCGCGGCCCTCACGCGCAATTACGTCGAGGAAGAATGCGCCCGCTCCTATGGCGCCGGGGAACCGGGGCGCGTGGCCTATGCGCGCGACGCGTTCGACGGTCTGGGCCTGATGGACAGGATCGCCAACAAGGAACTCGATTCCTATCTGGGCGCGATCCAGACACGCCGCGCCAGCCAGGCGAGCCGCAAGACGGCGCGCGCACCGGAAATCGCGGAAACGCGCGGCTTTGGCGTCGTGGATCGCGAGGCCGCCAAGGCCCGGCGTGAGCGGATTTCAGGCTCCGAGCCTGTCATTACACCGCCTTTCTGGGGTGGGCGTGTGCTCGAAGCGACGCCCAATGCGGTTCTGCCGTTCCTCAATGAGCGCTCGCTGTACCAGTTCCAGTGGGGCTTCCGGAAACAGGGCCGCTCGCTCGACGAATTCATGGAATACGCCAGGATCGAACTGCGCCCCGTGCTGAAGCGCATGCTGGCGCTGAGTGCCGAGCAGGACATCATCCGGCCGCAGGCGATCTATGGGTACTGGAAAGCCGCGGGCGACGGGAATGATCTCGTGCTGTTCGAAGAGGACGGCAAAACGGAGGCCGCACGCTTTACCATGCCGCGACAGCCCAAGGATGACGGCGAGTGCATCGCCGATTTCGTGCGCGATATCAGCGACGGTGTCCGCGACGTGGTCGGGCTTCAGGTCGTGACCGTCGGGCAGAAAGCCTCCGATCTGGCACGGGTGTGGTTCGAGGAAAACCGCTATCAGGACTATCTGTACCTGCATGGCCTGTCGGTCGAAATGGCGGAAGCCATGGCGGAATATACCCATAAGCGTATCCGCGCCGAGCTGGGCTTCGCGGGCGACGACAACCGCGACATGGAGAAGCTGCTCTCGCAGTCCTATCGCGGCTCACGCTATTCCTTCGGCTATCCCGCCTGCCCGCGGCTTGAGGATCAGGAACCGATCCTGAAAATGCTGGATGCCGAACGCATCGGCGTGTCGCTTTCGGACGGCTATCAGCTCCACCCCGAACAGTCGACCTCGGCGCTCGTGATGCTGAACCCGCGGGCGAAATACTTCACCGTCTGAGGACGGCAGGCTTTAAAAAAGACGAGAAAAGACAGTCCATGACGGCCCCATCAGTTCCGCAGACCACCTATGTCCTGACGCTTTCCTGCCCCAACCGCCCGGGCATCGTGGCGGCAATCAGCGGCAGGCTTGCGGAACTGAACGCCAACATCACCGAAGCCCAGCAGTTTGACGACCGGGACAGCACGATCTTTTTCATGCGCATCGTCTTCGAGATCACGGGTGGCCAGACCGGCACGCAGCAGCTTCGCGACACGCTGGCTGTTCTGGGTGCGACGTTCAGCATGGAATGGGCCCTGCATGACCGGAGCGTAAAACCGAAGGTCCTGCTGATGGTGTCGCGCTTCGATCACTGTCTGGTCGATCTGCTGTATCGCTGGCGCATCGGGGAACTGTCGATCGCGCCGGTCGCGATCGTGTCAAACCATCCCCGCGACGTGTTCGCGGATCTGGATTTCTACGGCATCCCGTTCCACCACCTTCCCGTCACGAAAGACACCAAGCCCGCGCAGGAAGCGCGCATTCTGGAGCTGTTTGCCGCGACCGGGGCCGAACTGGTCATTCTCGCGCGCTACATGCAGGTTCTGTCCAATGAGATGGCCGCCAGCCTGTCAGGCCATTGCATCAACATCCACCATTCCTTCCTGCCCGGCTTCAAGGGCGCGCGTCCCTATCATCAGGCTTTCGCGCGCGGCGTGAAGCTGATCGGCGCGACCGCCCATTACGTCACGCGCGATCTGGATGAAGGCCCGATCATCGAACAGGACGTGGAGCGCATTTCCCATGCGGACACCCCCGATGACCTGATCCGCAAAGGACGCGATATCGAACGCCGCGTTCTGGCCTGTGCTGTCCGGTATCACATTGAGCGCCGGACCATCATCAACGGCAACAGGACAGTCGTCTTCACGCCCTGAGCCCTGCTTTTCGTCGACAGGACATGAATATTTCGCACGACACCCGGAATATTCTCTCCTAG